>NZ_JAUSBX010000116.1 GCF_030651835.1 Methylicorpusculum sp.
TTTCGACCCCTTGTTGGGTCGAAACGAGGCGACGCGGACGAATCGGGGCCGCCGGAGGCATCAGTGGTCGCGTATTTTTTTGCTGCTTGATTGGGCTGGGATGCCCAAAACAAGCTTTCGCAAAAATAGCGACTCCCCGAATCCCGGAAAATCAAAACATCCGGTTTATCAATGGTGATCGAGCACTTTCATAGTCAAGAGATTGCATTCCGCGAGGCTTTTTAAAGCATCAATCGGTTAGCTCACATTAATCATGCCATTGGCACAGCAATTCCCAGTTTGATATTTTCAATGTCACGTTGGGCTGGGAAAAGCCGTAAACCCCTCCTTGGGGGCTTGACGGCAGCATCCCTGCTGCCGTCATCCTCGAAAAGCTTCTCCCACCCCTTTTTCCTTCAAATTGAGAATTGCTGCCATCGGCAGGGTAAAAGGGTAAACTTTTGTAGAACTGCTATATTTGATTGGTTATTGCGTGGTCTGTCACAATAAAGACGAGAAAAGCGCTTTACATCGAAGCGTACTTATGATTATGCTGGTGCATCCCCTGATACTTAACCCCAGCTAATCGGGATTAATGGAGCTTACTACTTCCTCACAGTGAGTGCCGCCGCCAGAAGAAATAACGCTTTAGACACATTAGCTTCCTTCCGCGTCCAAAAAAAGATGTCACAAAATAGAGCGGAAGAAGGTGATAGCCGTTTGACTAGGCATCGATTTTAAAGCTACCGAGCATTAACACTATCAGCTGCCTCTATCATCAAAGGCCCGATCACCTATCCCCAGCAATTTCCAATTTGACACCAAAGAAGGGGTAAGGTGAGTTTGGCGAGGATGTCGATAGCAGGACCGCTATCGTCAAGCCTCCATGGATGGGTTCACGGCGCGCCTCGCCAGACTTACCTTGCCCCTAATTAACGCTAAAAAGCTCAAACTGAAAATTACTGAAGTTCCCCGTTATATCTAATTTAGATGGCTATGTTTGCGTTAATCGTTGGCTCGCCTCGGAACGGATTGCCGGAGTCCAAAACCATGGATTGCGTTGGACTTTCACATCCTTGAGCACTGAATCCCGAATGATAATGGCCAACGGAATTGAGCCCGATACCGGCTCAGCACAATGTGAGATTAATAAATAAATCTGTTTAATAGCAATAGCTTATATAAAGTGCGCTCAGAATAAAGCGCCACTTGAGTGAATTTAGCACGATTATTGCGCATTTTATCCTGAACCATCGAGACCGGGATTCCGAAAAACGCTCTCTAAATGGTGAGTTTTCTCTGAACTTTAGCTTAAAAGTTAGGTGAGGTCGCACTATGTATAAATCTTCCGAAAATAGATGGCAGTCATTATTTAAGGTTCGAAACAAATTTGTTCTTTTAGCCGGTTGTATTCTGGCGTCTTCAATGATTCCCGATCAAGATGCCTTTGCAAATGCCGGCGGCAAAAGTGAGATGCGAAAGCCGAAATTTCAAATAGAAGAAGCGACTATCGATGATATCCATGAAGCCATTAAAAGAAGGCAACTTACAACCACAGAGCTGGTTCATCTTTACCTTGATCGCATCAAGGCCTACAACGGAGTATGCGTCAATCAACCTGAAGGAATACTCGGGCCTATTTCAACAATCCCTCACGCAGGCAAGATTAATGCCTTGATCACCTTAAATCTCCGACCTGATTCCAGAACCGCACTCGGTTTCGACAGCCGAAAGGCACGGAGCATGACGGATAATGTCGATAACAACCCTGACATGCCCGATGCTCTGGAAGTTGCGGCTGAACTGGACGCTCACTTTGCGAAGACGGGCAAATTGGCAGGGCCTCTACACGGCGTTGTAATGGCGATTAAGGATCAGTATGACACCTTCGATATGCGAACCACGGCTGGCGCGGATGCCTTTTATGCCAATGACCGCCCACCAGATGATGCGACCTTTGTGAAGCAACTTCGGGATGCTGGTGCGATCATTCTCGCCAAGGCTAATATGGGAGAATACGCGGCAGGCGGCATTACAGGAACGCGGAGTTCGTTTGGCGGCACCATGTGCAACCCTTACGATACCGAGCGTGATCCGGGCGCTTCCAGCGGAGGCTCAGGCATGGCGGTGGCAGCCAACCTGGTTACCTGCGCCATTGGGGAAGAAACCGGTACCTCGGTTCGCGAACCGGCCAAGAATAATAACTCGGTCGGTATTGCGCCGACAAGAGAACTGGTCAGTGCGGATGGCATGATCCAGAAAGGCATAACGACACGCGTCGGACCGATATGCCGGACTGTTAAAGATACCGCTCGCATTCTCGATGCCTATGCCGGGTTTGACCCGAAAGATGAGTTGACCGCATTCAGTCAAGGCCGCAAACCCGTTCAACCTTATGCCGCTTATGCAGACGGTAAACCGTTGGACAAAAAAATAAGAATTGGTGTCATTCGTGAATACATGGACAAAGACCTTTTCTCACCGGCAGATATCGAGAGTATTGATATCGTAGACAAGGCCATTGATGATTTACGCGGCCTGGGGGCGACTATTATTGACCCGGGTCCGGGCGGAGCGCTGTTTCAAGGATGTGTCGACAAAGTCGTTCCGACATGGCGAAACCAGCTGTTTATCAGTCAGTTCCCCGGCCTCTTTCCTGCAGGAACCGACCATATTCCGCTTTTGGTGGACATGTACTTTGATCCATTGCTCGTCCCGCATACCCCTACTGGTCAACCCAGCATCAGGAATCTGGGACCTGCGGGTGGTGACGCTGGAGATGCCAAATACAATTTCAACCTTTACTTGAAAGAAAGAGGTGATGCCAACATCCAAAACCTTACGGAGTTGATAGAAAAGGCAAATTACTGGAATGATCCGGTAATCCCGAACCGGAAAGCGAGCCTGCTGAATGCGGATACCGCCGTGACTTTAGCCAATGCAAGCGCCCTGCAAAATCGGTTTGCGCTACAAACGGTTGTATTCCAATGCTTTGCGGAAATGCAACTGGATGCAGTGGTTTACCCAACCGGCAGTGTACCGCCTCCCATCTTGACAGCTCCCGAGGAGCCAGGTGTAAACGACAGACCCTCTTCGATCTGGACATTCATCAACGCTAGAGGCTTTCCTGCCATCACTGTTCCGGCAGGATTCACTACTGAAGTGTATGGACGGGATGCTGCTCGAAATCTCGTGGGGCCGATTCCGGCAAAACTTCCGGTAGGAATAGACTTCCTTGGCTTACCGTTTAACGAGGCCATGCTTTTCAAGATAGCTGCTGCCTACGAACAGGCAACACATCACCGTACACCACCACCTGACTTCGGACCGCTTGATAAGCCCAAAGTCAAACCCGGCAAACCAAAGAATCTACCTAAGGCTCGCGTTCCGAGCAATGAAGAGCTTCGCGCAATAGAGAGAGAATTATGATGAAAAGACTCGCTTTTTTGACTTAGCAAAAACAAGTGTTATTAGGTGGGCATGACCAGTCATGCCCATTCCCTAAAATCACCTGGCACAATCCCCCTCTATAGATCCTGCAATCACGTACCGAAGTCAAATCACCCTCTCAAGCCATCGCAATAACCGCAAATCATAGCTTTATCATTAGGCAAACTCAGGCCTCAATGTTGTAAAGGCGCAAAAATTGTAGCGTGGCTGCTATTCATGTATCATAGCGCGCTTTCGTTGCCCCATTAACCGTGGTCAGGTAATTTGATTTAATGAAAATCCTTATTCTTGGAGCTGGTGTTACCGGCTCTTCTGTTGCCGGTGCTTTAGCTAATGAAGCCAATGATATTGTTGTTATAGATAGAAAGCCTGAATTACTCTCCGCATTAAAAGAACGTTTGGATATCGCCACTGTCATAGGAAATGCCGCGCATCCCAGCGTGCTTGAACAAGCCGGTGTCAGGAATATGGATATTGTCATCGCGGTGACTGACCGTGATGAGACCAACATGCTGGCCTGCCAGATCATCAAAACGCTATACAGCAAACCCAAAACCATCGCCAGAGTCCGCGCGATCGACTTTCTGAAACATCCCCAACTATTCGATCCTAACGGACTCGATATTGATATCGTCATCAGCCCCGAACAAATTGTCATGGAAGCCATCCACAATTTGATCAAATTTCCTGGGGTTTTGCATATTTCTGCGTTTGCCGACGGTCTGGTCAGATTGTTTTCGATCAAAGCTGTCAAAGAAGGCTTTGTAACCGGAAAAAAAATCAGCGCACTCAAAGAAAAGCTGGCCAACGGCAAAATTCGCGTGGTCGCTATCTTTCGCCAGGGACAAGCGATCAATGTCAATGGCGAGGCCATGGTCATGGAAGGTGATGAAGTATTTTTCGTATCACCACGGCACAAAATCCGCAAGGTTTTGACAGAACTTCATACGCTTGAAGCCCCTGTCAAAAGCATCATGATCGCGGGCGGAGGCCATGTCGGCAAGCGGCTTGCCATGGCACTGGAAAACAATCATCAAGTCAAGGTCATTGAGTTCAACCCGGCCAGAGTCAGAAAAATTGCCAACGAACTTGAAAATACGACCGTATTGCAAGGTGACTGTGCGGATGAAACCTTGCTGGTCGATGAGTTAATCAGCAAAACCGATTTATTCTGCGCGATCACCAATAATGACGGCGCCAATATCATTGCGGCCGCATTGGCAAAAAAACTGGGCGTCAAGAAAACAATCTGCCTGCTCAACCACAGCTCTTATGTCAAACTCCTGGCCGGCAGTGAAATTGATGTGGTCGTACTGCCTAATCAGGAAACACTGGGCAGTATTCTTAAACATGTCCGAAAAGGCGATGTCGCCCGCGTCAGTTCATTATGCGGCGGCAGCGCCGAAGCCATTGAAGCGATAGCACACAAAGACAGCAAAGGTCTGTCCGTGGTCGGTCAGAGGGTTGACGAGATTAAACTGCCTTCCGGCGTGGTGCTGGGCGCTCTGATTAGAAACAAGGAAGTCATCCCCATCCATCACAATACAGTCTTTGAAGAAAATGATCATATCGTGATGTTTGCGCTCGATAAGAAACTGGTCAAGAACATCGAAAGTTACTTTCATCGCATTTAATGGCGCATCGATATGCAGGCTAAAGTCGTTCTGAGAAGTATCGGTCTGTTGCTGATGATGTTCAGCACCACGCTGTTTTTCCCTCTGTTCATCTCGTATGTATACCAGGACGGTGCCGCGCTAACTTTCTGGAAAAGCTTTTTTATCATTCTTGCTTCAGGCACTCTGCTGTGGCTTCCTCTTCGTAAAGAAAAGCGTCAGCTTTATCATCGTGACGGATTTTTGATTGTTGCGTTTTTTTGGGCCATTTTAGGTACGATGGGCGGGGTCCCTTTGTTTCTGGCCGAAACACCCAACATGACATTTACCGATGCGGTGTTCGAGTCGGTTTCGGGCTTTACCACTACGGGCGCAACCGTGCTGGAAGGCCTGGATACCATGCCCAAATCCATTTTAATGTACCGGCAACAATTGCAATGGCTGGGCGGCATGGGTGTTGTCGTATTGGCATTGGCCGTCCTGCCGGTGTTAGGCATCGGGGGTATGCAGTTATTTAAGGCGGAAGTGCCCGGCCCCGTTAAAGACTCCAAATTAACACCCCGAATTGCCGGGACAGCCAAAGCCTTGTGGTCGCTTTATCTGGGCATCACAATTACTTGCGCAATCAGTTATCGCTTGGCTGGCATGGACTGGTTCGATGCGGTTGGCCACGCTTTTTCAACTGCCGCTAACGGCGGTTATTCTACCCACGATGCGAGTTTCGGTTATTTCAACAGCCCGGCACTCGATATGATCGCCATTTTTTTTATGGCCGTTTCGGGATTGAATTTCGCCCTTCATTTTGCAGCGCTGCAAAGAGGCTCTCTTAAAGTCTATTGGCTGGATAGAGAAGCTCGCTGCTATTTAGGCTTGATGATAATCAGCGGCTTGGTGGTTGGCGCTCACCTTTATTATGATTCTTCCTTGGGTTTTTCATTGTTTGAAGCGATGCTACACGGCATGTTTCAAATTGTTTCGTTCATGACCACCTCCGGGTTTATCTCCACCAATTTTTTCGAATGGCCCGGTGTCAGTCCTATTTTATTGGTGTTTATCGGTTTTGTCGGTGGCTGTGCAGGTTCAACAGCCGGCGGTCTGAAAGTTATTCGAGTGATGCTGCTTTACAAACAAGGACAAAGGGAAATACTCAATCTGATTCATCCTAACGCCCACATTCCGGTAAAAATTGGCAAAGAAGTTCAACAGGACCGGGTTATTAGCGCGGTATGGGGCTTTTTTGGACTTTATGTGGTGTCCTTTGTCATCATCATGTTACTGATGATGGAATTCGGACTTGATCAAGTCACTGCATTTTCTGCCGTTGCCGCCTGTATCAATAACGTAGGCCCTGGCTTGGGCGATGTTTCGACTAGCTTTAAAACAGTAAGCGACGGCGTCAAATGGCTGGGTTGTTTTGCCATGTTACTCGGCCGCTTGGAAATTTTTACTATTCTTGTTTTGCTGTCGCCGCGGTATTGGCGATATTAATTTCCTATCTGGTCAGCAATCACACTCTCTTTGATCTTGCACCTTCCTTGTAAAAAGGTTTTCATCACATTTTAAATTGGGAATCGCCAAGCGTTGGTGTATGCTCGCAGTCAAGCGTCAACACAGATGAATGCGGGGGAAGCCATGATGACCTATGACAATGAATTAGACACGCTAAGCCAACACTTTGCTGCCATTTGCCGAGAATTCGATACTTTTAGCCAAAAATCACGCCAGGACAATTTGTCGGCCCGCCTCGTTTACGACCAGAATATAACTGTATTGCAACGGTGCAAACAACAGGTCGAGACATCCTTAAGCCATCTGAAAGCAGCCGAAAATGACGAAATGAGCCGACATTATTACGATTCAGCTAAAAAATCGCTGGCAGTCTTTAAAGAATCGCTTAAACAGGCACAAATGAAAGTCAGTAGCGCCCGACCAATGCCGCCTTTCTTTTTCTAGGCAAATCCATTGCAGAGGCTGGTCGCCCTATCTAAATTCGAATTCTTACCCCTAAAATATTTATTTTATACCTTTCGCACTTCAAATTTCGGCAGTGCCTAAGGAGGCAACGGGGTGTTCGGCAAAGGCTATGCCAGCATGGATGCTGGCATAGAGCCCACATGGATGTATTTACGGCGTCCTTTGACGGGCACCCCGGGGCCGAATTTCGATCTACGATGGGGGGTAGCCCGCCTTTTACCTCTACAACACAATAAATACCATCCTGCCCGACCACTGCCGATCAATATCCCCTTTTAACTATTTTTTACTATTAAAATAGTATTTTCTCCCGTACAATCCTGCGCAGAATGATTTGAAATACACTGTTTTCATATTTTAATAGCGTCATTACCAAGCTGACCCTGCGTTTTGTCTATACACACGTTGGGCAGCCCATCATTCCTGTATTACGTTATTTTTTAAGTTAGGAGTTCAAGCCCATGGTGAAGCTTTTTGTTCGCGGTTTACCACCCGCTACAACCGAATCCAGCCTAAGTACATTGTTTAGCGAATACGGCAAAGTATTCGACCTGGAAGTCAGCCGGGATCTGTTCTCAGGTCAGGCTCGTGGTTTTGCAACGGTTGAAATGGAAGGGCATGAAGCTCGCGCAGCCATTGCCGGACTGGATGGCCGCGATATTGAGGGCAAGACTATTTATGTCGCCCTGGATAAAGGCCCCAAGACAGGACGAGGCCGGCGTTAAACCAAGACCGGACTATCAAAACAGACGCGTGAAAAGACAACCTGTTCCGCTGCATCTGCAGCGACAACAAAGCTCACGCGTCGAAGGCCGCTTATCGTACTTGAGTTCAAACTACCATTAGAATTGTAAATTGTAGTTATTGACCTGTTTATGAACATGAAAAGATCATCCCGGATGACTTCCCAATCCCCGATTGACTCCATCACACAAGACTCATCTGTAGAAAATTTGGATTCAGTAGGCCTGCGTGTCCGCTACTATCGGGAACGCCTCGGTTTAAGCCAGGATGAATTGGCCTTGCGAGTTGGTGCAGCACAGCAAACCATTCAAAGCCTGGAGTCAGGAAAAATCAGAAAAAGCACTTTTTTACCGCTGATTGCCAAAGAGCTAGGAGCCGATTTCGATACCTTGCTGTTCGGTAGCCCACACCCCGCTCATGTCAAAACTGAACGTCCGCTATTGATGGCCAGCACACGACGGGTTCCGCTATTTTCAACGCGAGACTGCGACCTGGTTCATACGTATCTTAATAACCAGTCAGTACCCTCGCCCAGCGGAAAATGGGTGGCTATGGATTATTCCCTGCCTTTCGCCGAATCCGGACCTCGCTTGTTTGCGTTGAAATTAGGACTGAGTGATGAAGCATTTCAACCTGAATTTCGCCCGGGTGACCAATTGGTCATCGACCCTGATGCGCCCATTCAACCCAGTGATCCCGTCATCGTATTCAAACCGGGTGCCGGACGGCTCAATCTAAGCAAATACCGGGTTTTGTCGCAATCAGGTTCCGGTGTTGATTACGAACTCATCTCCTTACACCCCGATTATCCGAGCTTTACCGGTGACGAACTAAAATCTTTGGAAATTCTGGGTCCGGTCATTCAGATGCGCCGCCCCATTTCCAGCCGTATTCGTCTGGCCGTTTTGGAAGAACCTGTTGGCTAAGCACCGCTTGATTTTGAAATAGGCAGCACGAGTCATTAGACAAAAAAAAGCGCTTTATCCGGGTTAAAGGATAAAGCGCCAAACGCCTTAACTAACAATCACAACTGAGGAGGTAACCAACGCCAATTTCTTAACGTTTAATTACAATAAAGCAGTTACTGTGCCAAGTATTCAAAACACCTGGTATTAGCGTTCATAACCGGCATTTTCGACAACCTCAGTGGTGGATTACATACATACTGTGGATAATCAAACACAAACCACCTATAAATTGCATCATAAATGACTCAATTTATACTCATTTTGCACTATTTTAGTGCAGCCATCTTAGCCTGCCTGGACTTCCCCACAACCCGATTCAGCAAGTACTGGTTTTCCATGTTCAAAGCGCGAGCAATTATCCGGCAACCTGGAAAATATCGGGTGTTTTGCAATTCCGTAGACTTCCGGGTAATAAACACCGCCCAGATAAAGCCCGAAAGGAGGTGCAGTGACGCCGCCACATGCTCTTTTTTTTATTTCCAATAGTTCCCGGGTCCATTCGACAGGCTGTTTTCCCATGCCGATAGTCATCAGCACACCGGCAATATTTCTGACCATGTGATGCAAAAAGGCATTCGCTGAAATATCGATAATGACCCTGTCCTGTTCGCGGGACACGTCAATAAAATGCATGATGCGACAAGGGCTTTTGGATTGGCAAGCTTGCGCCCTGAACGTTGAAAAATCATGACTGCCTATCAAATGCTGCGCGGCTTCATGCATTTTTTCAGCATCCAGGGGCGAATAACACCAGGTCACCTGGCTGCGCAATAAGGCGGATTTCATCGGACGATTGAGAATGATGTAACGATAAAAACGCGCAATGGCGCTGTAGCGTGCGTTGAACCCATCCACTGCAACTTTTGCCCATAAAACGCGAACATCGGGAGGCAAATTGCAATTAACACCCATTACCCATGCGCGTAGATCCCGTTCGGCATGCGTATCGAAATGAACCACCTGCTCCAGGGCATGTACGCCTGAATCGGTGCGTCCTGCACATTGCACCGTAATGGGTTCATTCGCAACAGCCGAGAGTGCTTTTTCCAATTCCAACTGAACAGAACGGCCATTTTTTTGCCACTGCCAACCAAAAAAATCGCTGCCGTCATATTCAACGCCCAAAACCATCCGGACCATTACTTCCTCGTCTTTTTGTTTCAAATAAGGATTCCGTCATAAATAACTTCCCGGAATTCGGATTGTGTCGAACCTTACGATTATCCCACCTCTTTGAAAACGAGAGGCTGGGTGAGAGTTTTTTTATAAATCCCCCTTCGATCCCCCTTTTTCAAGGCTATGTTCGCGTTAGTAGTTGAAAGTAAATCAACACCGTCATTCCGGCATGGATTGCCGGAATCCAGGTCACAAGGATGTGAAAGCCCAACGCCATCCATGGCTTCTGGACCCCGGCAATCCCTGCCGGGGCGACGCCTACTATTAACGCGAACATAGCATTTTTCAAAGGGGGAAGTCATTTGTAGCGATATCCTAAGTGAATTGATACAGCATCATTCAACCCGGTTACGCGTAAATAGTAACCTCTATACCCGGACGGATAAGATCGAACAACGCTGCAATATCCGCATTCAACATGCGAATACAGCCGTGCGAACGCGGAATACCGTCCATGAACTCATCCGGCGAACCGTGTATATAAATGTATCGCCACGCGGTATCAACCTGGCCGTATCGGTTTTTGCCGGGCTCCAGACCACCCAGCCAAAGAATGCGGGTTAATATCCAGTCACGCTCCGGAAACTGCCGGGCTAATTCCGGTGAATAAATTTCGCCGGTTGGCCTGCGTGCTTTAAAAACCGCATTCGAGGGCAAACCGGAGCCGATTTTTGCGCGGACTTTGTGTTTTCCGATGGGCGTACATTCACTGCCCATCAACTCACCCGGCCCGTTTTTGGCGGTTGAAACCGGGTAGGACATCTGGATTATGCCGTTTTCGATCACGTAAAGCTGTTGATCGCTGATGGATATATCAAGGCGCATGATGAATCAGTTTGTCTTTGTTACTATGAACGTGCACGAACATGAGTGGGTTACTTTTCAGGCAATGTCGGATTAAAAACACCGCACCGGCCAATGAATTTCTATTTAACGCTTTTCAAACAAGGCAATGGACTCGACATGAGCGGTTTGAGGAAACATGTTCATCACCCCGGCCTTGATCAGCTTATAACCCAGCTTATTGACCAGAATTCCGGCATCGCGCGCTAACGTGGAAGGATTACAGGATACATAAACAATCGTTTCCGGCTGCCATTGCTTGAAATGGTGCAACACATCGGATGCACCGGCTCGCGACGGATCCAGCAGAATCTTATTGTAACGGCGATTGGCCCAAGGAAATTCACTGATGTCTTTGGTTAAATCAGCCGCATGAAATTCGGCGTTGGTGATGCCGTTAAATAGGGCATTTTCTCTGGCATGTTTGATCAAAGGCAAGTCGCCTTCGATACCGGTAACATGCCCTGCTCTGCGCGCCATGGGCAGTGTAAAATTGCCCAAACCGCAAAACAAATCCAGCACGTGATCATCCTGGGTTAAATGCAACGCTTCAATTACCCGGTTCACCATGAGCCGGTTAATTTCATAATTAACCTGCGTAAACATCGCCGGCCTGAATTTAAAAACAATATCATGCTCGGGCAACGCATAAGTCGGCATCACTTCGGGCTCGCCGTCTATCGGCACGATGGTATCGGGGCCTTTAGGTTGCAGGCAGATACTCATGCCAAGCTGATGAGCAAACTGACGCATCCTCTCCTTATCCTCCTGCGTCGGGGGCTCCATCACGCGAATCGAAAGCACGCAGTCGTCATCGCCGATAGCCACTTCAATCTGTGGAATTTTATCCTTAATGGTCAAGCCTCCGATCATTTCCGATAAAACCATCAGATTCATACCGACGCGGGGATGCATGACTTTACAGCTTTCAATTTCGGCTAAATAAGGCTGGCGTTTTTCACGAAACCCCACCAATACCCGGCCTTTTTTAGCAACATACTTGACGCCCATTCGCGCTTTGCGGCGATACCCCCAGTGCGGGCCATCCAGGGCTTCCCAAACCTGAGGGATGTCGAGCTTGCCGATCCGTTTAAACTGTTCTTCCAGCAATTCCTGCTTGATCTGTATCTGCTTGGCGGAATCCACATGCTGAAAACTACACCCGCCGCACATCGAGTAATGCGGGCATTCGGCATCAACACGGAACTCCGATCGGCTCAGCAGATTAACCACCCTGCCTTCAGCGTAATCCTTGCGAATATCGGTATAGACAAACTCAAGCTCTTCACCCGGCAAGCCTTCATCGATAAAAACCGCTTTACCGTCAACATGCGCGACGCCGCGTCCATCATGAGTCATAGACTCAATCGTAGTTCTAACCGGCGTTACCGGCATCACTTTTCTAGCTGTTCGTCTACGCGCCATATTTATTTCTGCTTCCAGCTGCCGTTAGCCGTTTGATACCACCAACCGGAATTCGCATTACTTACCCACCGCGCGGCAAACGTGGATTTGATTTGTGCAGTCCATTCAGGATGACCATTGGCATTGGCAATAGCCTTATACAAATTCTCTCTATCGGCGTTTTCAGCAGCGACCAGACGATTCACCTGATTGCGATCTTTTAAAGGAACACTGGCGGCATCTCTTACCGTCAGCAAACCGGAAGAAGCGATACCTATAAAACCGGCATCATAATAACTTTTCAAACCGGGAAAGCGGCTTTGCATCTGTGCCGTCAATCTGCGAATTTCCGGAGAATCAATCGATAAATTGGCCTCTTGCGCATGGGCCGATGAAATAAAGGTGTTTAAAATGGCATCCACCGATTTATAAAAAGAGTGCTGCCAATCATTCAATTCACTTTTAGGCTCTCCTTGCGGGAGTGTCGTTTGGATGTCTTTGATAATTTCATCAGCGGCTTTTTCAGCGGCAGCGGCCGGAAAATAGATATTTATGGTCACACAGGCGGTTAACAGCACTATGCTTAAAAAAGATAATTGTTTCATTGATGTCTCCAGTTACTCAATTACTACGTCGTCAGTAGCGGAAATCCGCTGCAGCCGTTCCAACAAGACGTTCCAGTCAATACGGGGATTATATCCCATCACATCGATTCGCGGCAGACCGCCGCCTTTAACAATGTAATAACCTTGTTCGGCCGCTTCTACCCCCATCACCTGGCAGACCCCGTCAGCCAGGTAGCAACCGATACCCAGTTTCTCATAACTGAACGTTTCAAAAAGCTGTAGAAAGGTTTTTGAAACAATATCGGTGGCACCACCACCGAAACTGGTCAGATTTTCGACCGCTTTCTGACTGATTCTACGCCGGGAATCATCGTTTTCCGGCGTACCCAGCCAGGCATAAAAACTGACCGGCTTCCAGTTTTCAAGATATAAATCACGCACAAATCCGGATAAACGGCCCTCTATCATTCCGGTTTTAAACGTCTGAGTCAGTTGTCCCAAATCCAGTTGATCAAACTCCAATTGAGCATGGACTTGCGGAAAATCGGTCAAAAACCCCGAGGCTGCCAGATCTTTAAGACGCACCTCACCATCGAATACACGGATCAGCAATTCCCCGTCCACGGTCAATTTACCGTCTTTGTAATCAACACCGGGGATGTTGCCGCTCAATGTGCCGGATAACGGGGGCCAATCCAAAGCCTCTGACAATTGCGCCAGTGACACATTGCGCACCGAACCTTCAAAATAAAAATCAGGTTCATCATCCTCTTTGGTCAGCCATTTGAACTTGTCGATGCGCAAATAGCCATCCAGCAAAGGAAAACGGGTTTTCGTCAGTAATTCTATAGCGTTGGTGCGTGCTTCAAAGATAAGCTTGGCTGGCCCCAACGGGAGCCGGTAAATATTAAGTTGATCCCAGGAAAACCATGAAGGCAGATGCGCTTCTTCGCGAGTGGTCCAATGAAAAGTGCCGTGCCCCTGTTTGATAGTAAACCGCTGTTTCGCATCATCGATTCCCAGAGAATCGCTTTTAACCCGAACAAATTCTACTGACTGATTTTTTACGGTCACATCCGCATCAAGCTGGCCCACCAGAGAAAGCCCTTCAAACGCTGTTCCGGTAAGGTAAGGGCTTAAATAAATAGCGGAAAAATTTTCAAGGTTGTGCGTTGACAAAAAAAGCTGCGCGAGTTCAATCGCCCCATCATTCACATAACTGATCCGCGCATCGGCTCTTAATTCAGCCATACCCGGTTGTTGAATCAGCAGATAATCCAGCAAAATCTGCTGCTTCGCTTCTTGCCAAAAACCGGCCGCGGAAACACTTGCCGGTTGTTCCGACAAAGCCAGATAAAGCGGCTCAAAGTAGAGTGCGCCTGCGGTCAAGTTCAATTGACTTAGCCACAACCATTCTTCACCTCTGGGTTCGGCCTTGATATTCATGTTCAAACTCAGATTTTCCAGCGCAATCCGGCCATCTTCGCTTTGCGCGGATAATCGGTCTACGGCTGTATTTAGGCTCAACGCACCTATTTCGCCACCCTGCCCGCTTGATTTCATCTCAAAAGACAGGGTACCGCTTTGAATGGCTGAACCCGCGTCGGGTTGTAATTTGGCGATGGTTTTAATATCAAGGCCTGTCCCTTTAGCCTTAAGCGACCAGTGATCCTCCTTTATGTCGGCAAAAACGGACAATCGCCCACCCACCACTGCCATATCATTCAAAGCTATCTGACTTGAATGTTGATCAATATCAAATGACACTCTTACCGCATTTAATGGCCCTAATACCGATTGAATGGCTACCTGACCTTTTCGGCAATGGATTTCATCATTGCCCCAGCTGAAATCGGAACACTGCAAATCAAACAGCTTAATTTGATCATAAGGCGCGGGAAGGCGGAGGTATTGAACAGTTAATTTTAGCTGTTGAGCCGCCTCAGAAAAATCGGACAATGACAACGTGACACCCTCAAGCGACCAACCCTGTTGCTCAATGCGGTCCAGTTTGAAAGTGACGTTATCCAGCGCGTAAGAGATGGAAGGAGATAAAAACAAGAGCAGTATCAGATTACGGAGAACCATCAGTCTGATTGGCAGAATTTCAATTAGCCGTCAAACCGGCAGGCTTGTTAAAAACAAAGAGAAGCATGGGTATCCACAAGCCATTGGGTCTGATGGTAGCGATATGAATTAACCGGGAAAAACACCCGTCGACAAATAGCGGTCGCCTCTATCGCAGACGATGGCAACAATGACGGCATTTTCCAACTCAGCCGATAAGCGCAAGGCAACAGCAACGCCGCCGCCTGATGAAACCCCGGCAAATATACCCTCTTCGGTAGCAAGGGCTCGCATAGTTTGCTCTGCCGTTTGCTGATCAATGTCAATGATACGGTCAACCCGGGATTTCTCGTAAATTTTAGGCAGATAAGCCTCAGGCCAGCGTCTGATTCCGGGAATTTTGGATTCGCCTTCAGGTTGAACGCCGATAATTTGAATCGCCGGGTTCTGCTCTTTCAAAAAAGAGGAAGTCCCCATAATGGTGCCGGTGGTTCCCATCGAACTGACAAAATGGGTAACCTCACCGTTTGTGTCACGCCAGATTTCAGGACCGGTGCCTTCATAATGGGCGCGTGGATTGTCAGGATTGGCGAATTGATCAAGTATACGGCCCTTGCCCTCGGCTTCCATTTGTCGGGCCAGATCAATCGCGGCTTCCATGCTGCCGGCGGCCGGAGTCAAAATAATTTCAGCCCCATACGCTTTCATCGATGCGCGCCGTTCAGCGCTCATATTATCGGGCATGATCAAGGTCATCTTATAACCCTTGATCGCCGCCGCCATAGCCAAGGCAATACCGGTATTGCCGCTGGTTGCTTCAATCAAACGATCGCCGGGTTTGATTTCGCCCCGCTCTTCAGCATGCTTGATCATGCTCAACGCAGGCCGGTCTTTAACCGAACCCGCCGGATTATTCCCCTCCAGTTTAACCAGGATAGTATTACTGGTGCTTCCGGGTAAGCGTTGTAATTTGACTAAAGGCGTATTGCCTACAAATGCTTCAATGGTTGGATAATTCATGATGTCAGCCAATAACAATGGAGTTAAGGCATTATCACACAAAACATCTTTAGCCTGCCCCCAAAGGTGGATTAATTTTTGAGTCTTTAATATGCGCGGAGAGGGATATTTTTTTAGAGTAGTTAGAGGGAATATAGCGAAGCTCCACAGGAGCATTGAGTTAGGCTACATTCAATAATTTACTTGCTAAATTCCTACTCACTGCTGGAGATGGCAAAGGCTTTCCATCATTTTTGATAGTTTCAACCCATTCATTCACGATCTGACAAAGCTCGGTATAAACTTGAACCTCATCATCTCCATGACAGCAAGAATCAATGATTCCAGGACAAGAACCAACAAAACAGCCATCTTCATCAGACCACACAACAATTTTGATATAACGGTCACTTTCTTTCATTATTTTGACTCCACAATCATTTTCTTAGACTCGCGAATTTGATAGGGTTTAGCCTCATTGGGGAGTTGCCCGGAAAATGTTATGCGACTAGCGTTTGGATGTTCTGTGTTTCTGGCTACCTTTGCCTCCTCTATTAACAAAACCAGCCATTTCTAATGCACGAACAGATACTTTAATTTTGGGCGGCATTTTTATATTCCAATTATTTACTTTGAGAATGAAATATCGGGCAACAAAAAGCGGTTGCCCGACCTACCCCGCTATAACTTTCAGGTTTTTTCGGCAACCGCATAAACCAAATTTGCTTGTACTTCTTTTATCCGGGCATTTGCGAAGGATGCAAAATTCGCTTGGCGGACAGACTCGACCATTTCCGGCTCCATTTGCTCGATGATACCTCGATAACCTGATCCGAGAAGCATCGTCCACCAGTCTTCCGCTGATACAACTGGATGTGTCCCTGGCTCGGCTATTACCCATGGATCAGGCACGCCTCCTTCATTTAATATGGCGCTGAGAGTGGACGGCTCGGATATGCGATCCCATGGGTTAAATCCTTTGTATAAATCAGGTCTAACATCACGAACTGAGTTCCAGAATACCGTATTGGCGGGTTCAAAGAAATCCGATCCCCATGTGGTAATTGCAAGTTTTCCACCTGGACGCAAGACGCGCCATAGTTCGCGAATAGCTGCCGAAATATCAGGGACGAAAAATATCCCGAACACGCAAACTACAACATCGAAGCTCGCGTCGTCAAAGCCGGTATTGAGCATGTCACCCCGCCTAAACTCAACATTATTCAAGCTTTTGATTTTTGCTTTGGCGCTGGCAAGAATAAGCAATTTTTCGGCAAGATCAATTCCAATGACATACCCGGTATCTCCAACTTGTTCGGCCGCCGGAAGTGCGGATGCGCCGCTACCACAGCATACGTCAAGCACCAAGGTGCCGGGTTTCAGGTCCAGTCTATTAATAGTGTCGCGACCGAACCGATCCCAAAAGGTATTGGCGGGATGATCGAACAAGTCGGATGCAGCATCATAAGTCGCCGCTACTTTTGCTTTTACTTCATTCAACTCTGTCATAAGATTTTTCTGTTGTAGCCCGGCAATTGAGTTAAATAATTAACCGTATATTTAACTTGTCATTTTTCTTTTCAGCATATCATCGGTGTGAATAATAGTGGCCGGTCAAGATCAACTTGCAGCCATTGAAACAGATGGAGCGATAGATCGCAAGGGCTCGAAAACTAGCGATCAGATGCTCTAGTTTCCAATGACTGCTGTCCAATGATTTTAGTTGTTTGGCTTGTTAACGTTATCGAAACCTGATGCGTGCCAAATCCGAAAACTCGGACAAAATAGCCGACTTAGCCAGTAATAACTGGGGTCTAAGGAATGTTAATTTAAATTTATTCTGATCCGAATGGCACTTACTTAAGTCATAAGCCCATGAAAATATTGTAAAAGTGATTGGTATGGCGTTATGCTTCAATTCGCCAAAACCTCAACCAACACCAGGGACCAATCACGTGCATCATCATACCCTCAATACCGTCCGTACCCAACAACGCCTGATCCGGT
>NZ_JAUSBX010000126.1 GCF_030651835.1 Methylicorpusculum sp.
TACGCGACCACTGATGCCTCCGGCGGCCCCGATTTGTCCGCGTCGCCTCGTTTCGACCCAACAAGGGGTCGAAACATTGGCTCTCGCATGACTTAACGCCGTTTCGCGATGCCTTGCAGGTTTTCTCCGCAAGCTACGAAAACCTGCCCGGCGCTACGGCTATCGGGGACTAAAAATCTTCACTTCGCTAAAGCTCCGTTTCCAAGATTTTCAGCGCAAGTTTGAATGAGACATTCAAGCATAAATGCAAGGTAGCGGAGAAGGGGAGCTTAATCTGCAGTTATTTGATAGTGCTAGATTCAACAAAGCGCTTCAAATCAGAGGTTCTGTATTTAACTTGCCGCCCTATTTTTACAAACGGTATTCTGACTTCGCCGGTTGATCGCCATTTAGTTAATGTTGCCGCAGGGATCGATAACAAAACAGCAGCACCTTCGGTGTCAGTTAGCACGTCAATCTCCAGCGATAAATGTGAGTAGGTCATATCAATTTTCGAGTGTTTGATTTAAAAAAATAGCAGTACCAAGTAGATTTAGGCGTTTACATTGTCGAGCAGCCACTCAATGCGATCAGACGAATTGACCTGAGTTCGACACCTGCTTTGACGATATTAGAAATGCCCTTCCAATCCCGTTGCCAGAGGAGTGCTAATACCCATGACAGTTCAGGCAATTGATTAGCGCTAATCACGTCACCAACCATTTTTTAAGCGTCACATTATTGCCAGGCAGATCCGGCAAAACCGGATAAATTTCGTCACAGTGATGTGTTTAACTCGTGGTTACTATGAAAACAGGCGCAGAGGGAACGCGCAATAGCGAAAGGAGACCTAAAAAGCGCTCTTTTCATTCGATTTAAATCAAGTGAAGCTGCCTCAGGCATGGCATGGCCCAAAAAGTGACGGTTATGTTTAGCACTAGCGCCATCAAGCACAGTTGGACCACTCAAGCTGAGTTTGAAGAGTTCACCGGTATGTGAGCACACTATCGGATTGAATTCGGGTTTCCAGTGAGAATACAGGGGTAATCAAGAAGAAGGTAAGTGGAGAAGCTGTTCAAGCGAGAAGACGAAGGCAGCCATCAATTGCTATAGCCACTTGGTGAGGCTGATCATCACAGATCACTCTGCAGAGGCTGGATGTGCTTATTATCATAGAATCAATGCAACCTGTTTGGCGAATTGTATGGAGACGCCGACAAGGTCGTCAACGTGATTTGGGAACAGAAAGGTAGCGTAAGCGATCGTCTCGTTCTGTTCGACTCCGAATAGCCAAGCCGAGCCACGTAGACTAAAATTCCCCTTCAACCTAGATCATTTGCTAGCCGCTTGGAAAAATGACATGGATCAAACCACTCGCGAGCCAGAAGAAATCGTCCTGCTTTCGCAACAGCTCGCCGCGCTCCTGGAAAACCGGGAGCAGATGCAACAGCAGGAAAAGCCCTATTTAGTGGCGCTCTATCAAGCCAACCTGGGCGAATTGGAATATCGTCTGCTTGGTTTACAAATCGAATGCCGCGCCTTACAAGAGCGCATCGAACGGGCTACACGCACGCTAAATCATGGTGAAGCCCTGACTCAAAGTCATTTAGATGCCATTGAAGCACAAATTAAGCAGGCTTTCCTTGTCTGGCAAGTGCAACTCAACGAGCAAGCGCAGGTTCTTTCAGACAGTCTTGCCTATTTGAATGGGTTAGTTCCTGTAGATGCTGGCGTGGTAAATCGCGCCAAAAAAGCTTACCGACGGCTCGCGCGTTTGTTACACCCCGATGTCAGCCCACAACATCAGGCGCTCTTTGAGCATTATTGGCCATCGGTACAAGACGCTTATCGAGCTATTGATGCCGACTTACTGGAGGCTTTGTTACACGTTGTAGAATCTAAGGCGATACAAGAGACCCGCCAAGATACAGAAGCCACTAAACATCGGCTGACCCGCATGATTGCCAAAGAAACTGAACGACTACTGGCGCTGCGTAACGCTCCGCCTTTTTGTTGGTCCGAGCAGTTGCAAGATGCGCAGTGGTTGAATGAACGGCGTGCGGTGTTGGATGTGGCTATTCAGCAAGAAAGTGAGCGCTGGGCGATACTGACCAGCCGATACGCGGGCATCAAAGCCCAGGTCCATCCAGGGTAGTGCACATGAAAGACCTACTCCCTCTATCCGCATTAACACAACAATTGATGCAGCAGAGCCTGCAAAAAACAGCTATTGAATTGCCGTTTGCCAAAACTATTTTCTTGTTGGAAACCCACATTGCCGGCTTAGGCTACTACGACCTCAAACAAGTGACAGACACCGTGCAGGTTCATGATGCACTGCAATTGCGTCGAGAAGCAGGCAACACTTATGATGAGCTGGCCATCGAAGTCTTGACCCTGAGTCAGTGTAAACTCGGCTACCTTCCAAAGCATCGCAACCCCATCTTGGCAAGGTTGATGGATGCGGGTAAGTCTTTGCTAGCCGAAGTGGCCAGTATTCAAAGGGGCGACGATAGCTTAGCCTACTATCGACAAGAACCTAGCGAAGGCACGACTATCACTGACATCCGTTTGAAAATATCGTTACAGGACTGAAGGGACAAGCGGAGGCACTCAGGATCAGTACGCTAAGCGTTCTCTAACCAGCTTTTACACAAACCAACTCCCGCCAATCCGTCGTATAACGCTGTGAAATCCGCTCCGCCTTCGGCTTCCAGCTCTTTTCAAAACCCGTTGCCGCAATTGTAACGGCTCTCGGAAAGCGGCGGTTAATCTGATCAATGGCTTTCATCAAGTCGCGGTTTTTAGTGGATAGGCCGTCAACTATAGAGTCAAATACTTCCATTTGTCCTGGCGTGGTTTCCGGTTGGATGTGGCTCAGCTGGACGCCACATTTCTGATAGTTGTAGCCGGGCCTGTATAGCTCTTTGAGCATGCGGTTAGCGGCAGCAATGATGGACCGCGTGTCTTGCGTAGCAGCATTCAGCTTGATACTGGCTGCCCGTTGATATTGGGGTTCATCGGGATTGAAGGGACTGGTCCGGATGAATATCGTAATGCAGCCGGTCACTGAGGCTTGTTTCCGGAGCTTTTCGGCGGCCCGGCTGCAGAACTCGGCCATGGCTTGCGACAGCTCGCTGTATTCCGTTAAGCGGCGGCTAAAACTTCTGGAGCAGACAATTTGCTGTTTATCCGGGGCGATTTCTTCCAAAGCCAGGCAAGCAATGCCATTCAATTCCATCACGGTTCTGGCCACCACAACATTGAACTGGGCTTGAATGCGCTTGCTGGATTGGGAAGCCAGGTCCCAAACGGTATGGATATCGAGTTGATTCAGCTTGGCCGACGTGCGCGAACCTATGCCCCACACTTCGCCGACCGGCACGATGCGCATCAGTTTTTCCCGGCGTACCGGATCGGACAGATCCAACACGCCTTCAGTCTTTTGCCATTTTTTTGCGGCAAAATTCGCCAGTTTGGCGAGCGTTTTGGTCGGACCCATACCCACACAAACCGGAATGCCGGTGGTGCGAACCACCGTTGTTCTAATCCTCTGGCCATAAGCAATCGGGTCTTTGCCGCACGGGTAAACGCCGGTTAAATCCAGGAAGCCCTCATCAATGGAATACACTTCAAGATTTGGGGCGAATTCTTCTAACGTAGACATCACTCGTGATGACATGTCGGCATACAGCGTGTAGTTTGACGAAAAAAGTTTAATTTGGTGCTGGTT
Source organism: Methylicorpusculum sp. (assembly GCF_030651835.1). GTDB lineage: Bacteria > Pseudomonadota > Gammaproteobacteria > Methylococcales > Methylomonadaceae > Methylicorpusculum. Next base: position 3,713 of record NZ_JAUSBX010000126.1, read on the forward strand.
AACCAATTGCTGAATCTGGAACAACGGCACCCCCATTTTGATGCCTAAATCTTTTACTTCCTTGCTGCGGGCGACGACGCAGCCATCATTATTGCTGAGTACGGCAACCGGCTTGCCGATCAAATCAGGTCTGAAAACGCGCTCGCAACTCACATAGAAGTTGTTGCAGTCGACCAGGGCGATAAGCCGTTGCGGCGGCATTACAGCGGGTGAATGACAGTGGTGACCACACCCCAAATAACCAGATCCAAGGCATCGAAGATGACAATATCCGGATAGTTGGGGTTCTCAGCTTGGAGCTGCCAGTGCTCGTTTTTGCGCTCCAGGCGTTTGACCGTCAACTCCCCATTCAGCGCGCAAATCACAATCTTGCCTGGTACCGGCTCAATGGAACGATCGACGACCAGGATGTCGTTGGGATGAATGCCGGCACCGAGCATGGATTCGCCTTCCGCGCGGACAAAGAACGTAGCAGCGGGCTTTTGTACCAGCAGCTCGTTCAGGTCCAGGGTTTTCTCGACATAATCATCGGCGGGGGAAGGGAAGCCGGCGGCGACTTTGCCTGAGAACAACGGAAAGCACACAGGCTTGGGTGTTAGTGCAGGAAAGAGAATATGGGTCGGAAAGCTGTGCATGGGAGATCGTGTTTTGAGGTGTGTTAAAGCGTTATTATGTTCTCTAATTGTTCTTATTGTAGTTTGTTTTTGTCACGCAAACAAAATAACAGCGAATGAGAATTCAGGTTGGTGTTTATCTGACAGGTAATGACCACGCGTTTTGGCGGGAAGAAAGTGCCGTTTGCTATACTCTCAAGCGGGTTCCGACAATTGTTTTCGAACCACGCGAAAATTACTCAATCAAATCGAAACACACGCATATGAATTGTTTTGAGCATTTTTAGCACAATCGATGAGATAGATCGTATTCCAACCATATTTCCCCGCAACTCGAAGAGCACTGTCTATGGTATGACTGTTGCGATTAAAAATCGTGGACGACAATTTCGTGAAATTATTTGACTAGTATCTCTAACAGGTCGTCTGGACACCAAATGAGCTCTGCAAGCTTTCTATACAGAAGCCCCCGCTCTTCAATGTCGGCTTTCTTAAATTGTGCGTGTGGTTTGAACAATAACCCACTTTCTTGCATGAAGCGGAGAAAGCCAGGATTGTATTCGTAACACTGAGGATGTAACGAACGGCTCAACAAATTCTGTGTATTGTAGTGCGGGAGCTTTTCTTCATAAGTTAGATCGCCATAGCTGGCATTAAAGCTTTTCGGAAGGAGTAAAAGCCCTCCTATACGATTGCGATGCTCAGCGAAGTCGGCTGGGTGTCCAAATTCTTCTGTGTGACGTTCAGGATGGTCTGCCCAAATGTGTTCCACCTCGTAACGCCCCCTGCCTTCGCCCACATAATCGAGGTAGCGTGAAGGCAAGCCAGATTGCGTTTCAACATAGTCTGTAAGCCTGGCAAGAATGCGATGCAGTGCGTAACGGTTCTGCTGATGAACGCGCAGCCGGTCGTTACTCGTGAAGGTTTCCGTTTCCTTGGCAAGCAGATCATACAATTTATGGGTAAGCGGCTCCAGGGCAAGGCCGCGTATATCACGCATAACTATGAACATGGCATACTGCATGGTCGAATAAGCAATACTACGGAAATTCCAAAGCCGCCAAGTTAGTAAAATGTCGATAAAGCGAGCAACAAGTTGGAGTTTATGGTTCACTATTGCTTCACTGTCGTCAGGCTTAAGTGGTGCGAGTAACAGCATGTATTGCAGAGTGAAGCCGTGCTGAGCGTTGTAGAGAACATGCTCCAGTCCATCAACCTTAGCCTGCGAGGCTTGAGTTAATCGCAGATATTGGCGGCTTTAGAAATTGAAGTCTCGTTCGATGAAACGATAAAAATCGGCGCTATGCTCAAGGCCAACCGATTCGCTCGCGTCGCGAAGCCAGCGATGAAATTCAGTGCCGATTCTGTCAAAATCTTCAGCCTTAGCGTTTTTCTTACGCTCACGAATTTTTGAGGCATATTGACTACGCAACCATGCCTTAAAACAATCCGGCTCTACCTCTTTTCCTGCTTCGTTAAGTTCGCGGATGCGTTCCCGTTCCCGCCAAAGATTATTAGCCGCCGTGCGCTTAGTGCCGTCGTCAATATTGGCCAATAAGTAACCTTTAAGCATGTCAGTTGGGCTTAGTGATAGCCCGCGATCATTCATGGTCTCAAAAATCGTGTAGGCGTCATCATCAGAATATGCGGTAATTTCGACCAAGTGGACATTTTCCAGTAGCCAGTCGATGAAATATGGCAGTGCGTCACCCCGCAGTTCTTCAGGGAAATATTGGTTTAAGTCTTGATAGCGTTGGTAAAGATTCTGCACTGACTCTGTTCGGTCAGTCAGATCGAATTGATCCCCATTAAAGAGCGCATCCATGCAAGGTGTGCGTTCATCAACATGCAGGTTGAATGACTTTTGGCCATATTTTTCCGACACAATCAGCTCATCAATATTGACTTGTTCTAGCCGATTCTTCTGAAGTTGACGAAGCAGAATTAGCAGTAAGCTAAGGCTGGTGAGCCGCTGTTGGCCGTCAACGATATAACTGGCACTCTCTTTCTTGCTGATAATGATGGAACCTAAGAAGTAATGAGGGTAGTCAGCGACCTTATTCCTCGCATGGCTTGGATCATATTCTTCCAGAAATTTGCCGGTGAGGTCATCGATCAACTCGCGAATCTGCTTGTCCTGCCATTTGTATTCACGCTGATAGTAATCAATGGAATATTTAACGCCCTTCAGTAGTTCGCGGACGGTTTGTGATTTACCGAGAATTTCCCTCATTGCATAGTTCTCAGATTTGGTTGTTTATGATTGTGTGTCATGGGTCTCCTGAGCGGCAATTATATAGTGATGTGTGCGTGACTTTAGCACGTGCCCGTAACGTCTCATAAGCTGCGCCGGACTAAGCAAAATATCCCGCAAACCCATTTGCAGCTTTTCAGAATCCAAAGCTGACGTCCAGTTCATTTTGCGCGTCTGCCGCCGCTTTGCCGTCTTCATTGGCCACGCCAATGTGTCGACTACCCGGCTTTACGACAAGCGGAATAGTCGGCCTGAAGAGAGTCCGAGTTTTAAAGTGGAGTATTGAAATCATTTTCATGATTTACTCATATCGTTTTTAATAAAAGTCGCTTCAAAAGCTTTACAAGAGCGATACTGCTGAAGTCGATTGGCAAAGGTAAATACATCATTCATTCCATACTGCTGGAAGATATCAAGGCCTCTATCTAAAGATATTTTCCATCCTTTATCAGTCACGATGTGGCGAGCATGGATAGTTCCGGTGCCGTCGAACTCCCAAGTAAAGTTCACACCTATAGCGCTGCTGGATTCCTTTATCTTTTCTAAGTATTCTTTTTGCTGTTCACCTTTAAACTCATCTTCCGTGGTTATCAGGTGAACAGACACTTCTTCATCCTGGGACTTGAGTTTTACAACAGTCTCAAGAAATTCCATAAGATTGCGAACTTGATAGAATTGCCGAATGTAAGGATCTGCAATGGTAATCTTGGTCGCCCCTATAAGGTAGGGTCCGAGCAAAGTATCAAAAGAGATGCCTTTTTGATTCTCCTGAAAGTTTAGGTGTTTCTCCTTGAGCGCAGGCTCAACAATTTGCGGCACCTCTACTGCGTCTGGTGGCATTCCTGCTTGGGTTGTCCGCTCGCCTTCTTCGCCATCGGCAATCGTCTTGTGGTAATAGTGAGGATATTCTTCTTCTTCCAGAGTGGTAACCGACTTAACTTGTTGAGAGTAATCCAGATAGGCGAATCGCACGTTCCCATAGGTAGAGTCGATTCGCATTAGTTGGTCTTTGACTCTTTTGCGTCCTTCAATAGCAAACCTCAGTAGCTCCTCAATCTCCTCCTTAGATGCGTCGCCTTGCGGGAAGAGGATCTTCATCAGACCGGAGAACGTTTTATTGATACCGTCACGATCCCGTGTCGAAATATCGGATGATAGTGAAAAGTGCTCTTGGTAACGATCCGAATAATCGTGATTGCGCAAAGAACGAAGGATTTCGGCCAGATAGTCCACTACAAATCCGTAACCGCTGGAAAACATCTCGCCGCGGATGATGTCGACTTCCCAGCCGGGGATGTAAAAATGGATGCGATCCAGAAACGCAGAGTCGTAAAACTTATCGGGTAGCTCATCGAACAGATCGGAATGCTTAAGCATATAGGGTACGGTATGCTGGGTATTGCCCACAAAAACCATGGATGCCTCAGCGCCAAGCGTTTCAACACCGCGCGAGAACGATTTGTTCGCCATGTAATTTTTCATGATGTCGACAAGGGCTTTGTCCAACCGCTTTTGCTTGCCGGCAAATTCGTCAAAAGCAACACAGTCCCAGTAACCGACCAAGCCGATCTTGCCTGACGAGTTGTTCACGAACAGCTTCGGAACCGAAATCTCTCCACCAGAGATTAGAATCCCGTGAGGTGAAAATTCCGAGTAGATATGTGATTTACCGGTACCCTTTGGGCCAAGCTCAATCAAATTGTAGTTACGTTCACAGAAGGGAATTAAACGGATCAGTTGCGTCAGCTTACTGCGTTTACCAAACATCTCCGGATTAAATCCAACGCTTTGAATCAACAGATCGATCCACTCATCCGTTGTGAATTGCTTGCGCGCTTCAATGTAACTACTAAAATCCAAGTGCGATAGCTGGATGGGCTTTAAGGTCGACAAAATCCAGGGGCTGGCGTTTTTATCTTCAGTGAATTCGTATTCGATGTCGGCAATGCACCATATGCCGCTGACCAGCAATTTTGGATGGGCCTTGACTGTTCTCGAATCAATTAATACTTGCTTGAGACCTAGATTAGAGAATTCCGCTTCATACACATCGGCTTTATCATTTAAAGCCGCGCTGATTTTATCGATAACTTTGTAGCGCCCTTTTTCCTTGATATTCGAACGTACCAAACCGGCCTCATTGCGATGCACATAATGCTTGCGCAAAATCTCTTTGACTGTTTCGATGCCGGTTTGAATGGTAGCGTCATCACTGGTAGCGCAATATTGCCCAAGTAAATATTCCAAAACGTAAGAGGGAACAATGGCATTCCCTTTAACCGTTTTGACAAGATCCTTTCGTACAACAAGTCCGGGAAAATGGGTATTGATTTTCTGATCTAAGGGGGTCATCAGTTATCAGCCTTCAGTTATTAGTTGATTTTCTATCGAGCTAGCTAATCCAACCAACATAGCAGATAGTTCGCGGATTTCATTCAACCAAGATTTTCCTTGAATGGGTTCGATGTATCCAATGTCGATTCCGATATAAATTTGTGTCCTCAGCTCACCACATGAACCTTTTGCATTGTGCAAAAATCTGATGAAATCTTTTTTTGAATTTCTTTCTGATCCCTCAGCAATATTGCTGGGAATAGATAATCCAGACCGCGTAATCTGATCTCTAAAGCCAAAATCCTTGCCATCAGCAAATGACTTGGACAGCCGCGCTGATCGCTTCCAAACATTCAAATGCTCAAATTTCATTTGATTTCCTTTTTACTGAAAACTGGCGGCTGATAGCTTAGAAGTCAAAATCGCTAGTAAATGAGCGCCGCATCATATATCGGAGCGACTTGTATTCTTTATAGTGGGAAGTCCCTGCGTGCTTTTCCTCCAGGCGGAGAGTGACTTCTTGACCATTCGCTTCATCTGCTTTTCGACTGAGTACGAAACGCAGCTGCAACTCACGTTCCCTCGGGTTTCCTGAGGTCAAATCAAACGTAAGGTCATGGCTGTCAGAGATCAGTTCGCCAGCTTCGGAATAAATCCCTGCTCGCAACACCCTAGGTTGAATTTTGTCAGTTACTGGACCTGCCTGATAGAGCGTCACAGCCAACTGCCCAGAAGTAATCACCGAGCTCGCACCACGGAGAATATCGACTTCAACCGCGCTAACATCGCTCTGGCGTTTTTTATTGATCTTAATGACTGGGATCACCACTTCCTGTAAAGACGCACCACCATGCACGAAACGACTACCGGAACCTTTTAGCCTCAGTCGATTGATTGATTTCGGGATTTGCACTTCGACATCCCCGCATAATCCAAGCTGGTCAGCTTTAAAGGTATGCAAACCTGGCGAAAGCATTAATTTTTTGCCGAGGATAAAACGTCGATCCCGATACAAGACAACTTCACCTTCAGGCTCTACACCCAAGAAATCACTTTCGGCAATTTCTCGGTGTTGATAGATGAAACCGTGGTCTGCCGTGACCAACAAGTTATTGGCATTGGCGGCGGTCAGCTTCTTTACCAACTTTAAAAGATCATCCAAGGTTTGCTCCGCTGCTTCGAAGGCTTGGCCTTCCGAATGCATCTTGTCACCCGTATGATCGATTCGGTTATGATAGATATACAACACCTGATTGGCCTTTAGCAGTTCCCGGCTATCGTCGCGGTTCATGGTCATAAAATCTTCAGCGGCTATGGCTTGTCCACCACCATTCAACTTTGCCTGCAGAATTTTTGTGCGGTTTGCCGTGCCTTGCGAACTTTGCCCATCCACGAACACCGTGTCGGTTTCGTTGTCGGCAATCGCCAGTTCGGTATTGGGTAACAAAGCCGCCATGCCAAGTTGGGTATAACTAGGCAGCATGGCAAGCGCAGGCTCAATTTCTGCACTGTAACGATCCTCTTGGCGAATAAGGCTCAGCAATTCATCGCCGATCTCGTAACGCATGGCATCGGAGATGATCACACAGACCTTATTGTCCTTGCGCAGGAACGGACGCACCCAATGCTCGAAGAAAGCCCTCTGCTTGCGCACAGGAAAGGCTTCCCATTTGGGCGCTGTATCCACAAAGCTTTGGAAGCTATCTCCCAGCTTGAGTAAATAGTTATTTGAATACAGATTTTCAATTTGCTCGACCAGCGTCTCCATAAGAGAAGCCTGACCGGACATTTGTACGTGGTAAGTAAATTTGCGATATAGCTGATCAAGCCGATACCAAGATCGGCTGTAGCGCTCAATACCTTCAGCCAAACTTTCCATAACCAGTTTCGACTCTCCCAACGCTTGTATAAACTGCGCAGCGTAATCGATAGCCTCGTAAAGGTGCCGGAACTCTCGATACCAATGACCTTGCCGACGTTGACGAACCCAAAGAGCCACATCGCCACTGGATAGGGTCCTCGAAGCAACTGCCCGTACCAAATCGCTGATGATCTTTTGGTCAATCAGACGAAAATAATCCAATTCAATTAGCACAGGAAGATCCCGTTTAGCCAAGTCTTGCTCAACCCCAAGCACATCAGCGCATTCGGCGGATAGCGTTTCAAAACAGTTTTCAAACTGACGACTGTCTTTCCAACGTTTCAGAAACACCAAGGCATCGCCGGTCAGATTTACTTGACCGTCAGTGCCCATGGCATAGCATGACTTGAACAACTCAATCGCAAAATCACGGATGCTGGGTTCATCGGATTGGTAGCCATAACACCGGGTCAATTGTTCCCAAAGAAAGCCATCCAATGTGCATCGGCCAATCAACTTGATTTTATCGTCACGGCCCTCGGCCAATTCCTGCAGCAGGTTTTCTACGACGGAATCCATACGGGGCTCACTGGCAGCGCAAACCGCCAGCATTTTCAAGCGAATTTGCCCGGGCGAGTCGTCGCCACGCAGCCATTTTTTGAGCGCGTCCTTACGTTTGACGGCTTGAAAAAACTCGGCATGGTTTTGCACCACGTCAGCGAACTCCAAGCCCAGTTCCAGTTCGGACAACCAAATCGCCACCTGATCAGTCCGAAACTCACCATGAGCCAATTGCACGTCCAGCAACCAATTATCTAACTCATCGGGTTGAGGGCCATCGCGATAAAGCAGGAACTTTTGCTCGGGTTGCTCGCGCAAAATTCGATATTTGATGCCGAACTCGTTATTGGTCAGTTCAAGCTTGTGGATGTCGGGCAGTGACAGCGCCTCGAAATCATCACGTAACTCCTGTTTGGCGTCATACCAAAAAACAATCCGATGCCGGTCGAAGAGTTTGGTCAGAGCCTGAGCAATGCGATCGCTCATTGCGTACCTCCTAAAAAACCTCGACGCTTCATCATTTCTATGATGTTTGCTACCCTACGCAGCAGATCGTCGTAGGTCATGATATCGAGCATGTTGGCGTATTTACGCCGAATGATTTCAAAGTCAAAACGTTGCTCGCCATTGAAGTCGTTATCGCGCCCCAGCAGGATGATTGCTTTTGGGTTGGTGATCTTCAATTCAATTTCCTTGGGAAGCTCTCCCTTCCGTTTTTGGTGAATTTCTTGCTCCCCAGCGCGCCCCCATTTATTGAGGTGAAAAAGGTACTTCTCGGCCTGCATCACCGATCCAGCCAGCTCTTTCCTTGGGGTGAAGTTGTCCCTATATCTGTGTCGGGATAAGAGCGCATTCGAAAATGGCTTTTTGACCTCTATGATGTCAACACTGCCGTTGGCATCTACAAGCATCAGGTCGATGTAGCGGTTGGTAACTTGGTCCGGGTTGGAATAGAAATCTTTTATATGAACATTCTCAAGCACGGCGATGTACTTGGGAAAGACAAAAAGCAACAATTCCAAAATCTTGGTCTGCCAGTTTTTCTCAGCGTAACTATCAGCATCAGCGAGCATGGATTCAAGCTCTGCATAAACATACTCGAACTTTTGCAGTTCGAAATTTGAAACGATGGTGTCACGGGATTGGTTAGGTAGTTTCTTCTTGCGATTCAGGTGCTGGTTCAGTTGGCTTTCTGCATCCGAGATCGTCCCGAAATAGTCTTTGAGTACCCGTGCGATTCGGGTTCTGGCGTAATGGGTCAGCTCTGTACTTGTTGGGAAGGTTTTCAGCAACAGCTCGAAGTCGGCCAGTGGGATGGCACTTTCGTTACTCCCCCCCGCGATGATGGGTTCCTCGATCAGGTCATCAATTTTTCTAAAAACAGAGATATCCCGATGTGCGATGAAAGTTCCCGTTTCAATCTTCATGCTAGCATTAAGCAATAAGTCGTTTTTGAGACCGAGTATGTCCTTGCTGATTTTGTAGTAACCTTCCTCCATTACACCAAGCAAAAAAATACGCTTACCGTCATCCATCTCATCCGAAGGTGTATCCTGAGTGATCAAATCTGCCGAGCTGAAGGTAAACGTACGACGCAAAGTCACATCACCATCCTGCTTTAACTTTTCATCGAGCCATCGAGCATCGGTGTAGCGATCAGACTGATAAATTAGCAATAACTTATTATCTTGCTTAGATAGCTTAATCACAGATCACGCTCTTGATTTCCATTCTGCTGCAGTTGCTGCAAATCGTTTTCGATTTCTTCGATCGTGGGGAGCGCCCCTTTCAGATTGTCGGGCAGCGTTTCCACTAGGGTATATTCACTCACGCCCATGGGTTTGTTCATGTCGCGCAAGGCAAATTCGACTTCGATGTTGTTTTTGTCACGGCACAACAATAAACCGATAGTGGGCTGGTCATCGTCACGCTTGAGCAAACTATCCACTGCCGACAGGTAAAAATTGAGTTTTCCCGCATATTCAGGAATGAAACGGCGGTTTTTCAGTTCCACCACGACATAGCATTTCAGCGTAACGTGATAAAACAACAGATCAATGTAATAGTCATTGCCTGCGACTTCCAGGTGGTATTGTCTGCCGATAAACGCAAAACCCTTGCCCAGTTCCAATAGAAATTGGGTGATGTGTTGAGTCAGTTGGCGTTCCACATCCCGTTCGTTGAACGGCTCAGTCATCGCCATAAAGTCGAAGGTATACGGGTCTTTCAGGGTTTGCTGCGCCAGATCGGATTGTGGCGTTGGCAAGGTGCGGGAGAAATTGGTGATTGCCTTTCCTGCTCGGGCATACAGGTTTGACTTGAGTTGCAGAGCCAACACATCTCGGCTCCAACCACTTTCCAGGGTTTGCTGAAGATAAAAGTGCGCTTCTTGCAGGTCAGCCGACTTGGTAAAAATCAAAATGTTGTGGCCCCAAGGCATGTGGGTCAGCAGCGCGGCAAGCTCACTGTCCACCCCAGCCCAGGGAATGCTCTCTAATTTGGCAACAGCTTGTTGCCAAATTGCAGGGCTGCAGTAAAAACGGAAGAAGGCGCGACAGTAACGCAGATTCTTGGATGAAAACCCGCCGATATCAGGAAATGTATCCTTCAGGTCTTTACTAAAAGCGTCAATAAACCCGCTGCCCCATTGCGCATAAGATTCCCGTTCAACAATCTGCGCCCCGAGCTCGTAGTACAGGGTAATCAATTCATCATTGGCAGCCAACGCTATCTTCATACGAGCCGTATGAACCCGCTGCTTGATTTGCTTTAGCCATGCCTGATAATCGGCACTGGCAAACAAGGTGGAAGCTGTCATAACCGCTTACTCATCTTTCGCATCCAGCCCCGGAATCTTTTTCAATGCGGCGCCGAATTTGGGGTAGTTGGCTTTTACACCGTCATCCAGATCGATTGCGATTTGTTGGGTGGCGAGCGGGTAAAGTCCATCGTGTTGACTCACCATATCCGCGAGATCCCGTAAGCATCAAAAGCACTATCACAGCTCACCAGAGGGACTTGTTCGGCGATGGACTGGGCGATCAAGAGGCGATCAAATGGATCGCGGTGATGAAAGGGCAAGCTGGTCAGGATGGCCGTGTGTCCTGGCAAGATGGGTAAAATCCGAAAATTATTGATTGCCAGCTGTTGTTCCATAAATAACGCATAAGGTTCTGGCTGCGCATATTTGCCCAGACTGATCTTGATGGCTATCTCCCAATAAGTTGCAGGACTGACGCTCACCCTGGTTTGTGCATCGCTGATGATTTCTTGCGCCGGAGTAGATAGCTTAGGGTCTGCCAGCAGAAACCATAGAAACGCATGGGTATCCAGTAGCACCCTCACGGCATGTAATCCATAAAATCATGCAGATGGTCGTCATCCTCGTTCACTATCTTGAGTTTACCCTTGGCGCTGCCCGGTATGCGGTGCAATTGACCGCTTGGCCGCGTGACATAGCGCTCTTCAATAAAGTGAACAAAATCCAGCACTTCTCGCGCTAACTCGTCGGGCAGTGTTTTAACCTCGGCATAAATCTCTTCAGCTATGGGCATGGTTGTGCTCTCCACATGTGAAACAAAAAATCATTCTTCCCCCGTATCCAGGCCGACAATCTTTTTCAAAGCCTTGCCAAACTTAGGGTAGTTAATTAATATTGGTAAACCCCCGGCTATGCCGGGGGACTCTCAAAGGTTTGACCTATAAGGCGGTCGCAACGATGCTCTTATCTCGACCAAAAGATAGGAGAATCGAAAATGAGAGAATATCAAAGTTTGAGCCATAGCA
>NZ_JAUSBX010000127.1 GCF_030651835.1 Methylicorpusculum sp.
AACGCCTGGATCAGGATGTCGACATAAAGGTTACTGTCCGCCCACATCTTGCAAGTGTGGTCAATCCACACCTTATATAGCTGCCAAAAGTGCCTTACTCTCCTGATAGGGAATGGCAACATGGAATTTTTTCCAAAAAGCGAGAGCTACCCAGTGTAAAGATTTTCTTCGTTGGGAGTGCACTCAACCGCTGGCACTTTAATAAAGCGGCCACTCGGAATAGGCAATTTTTTATTTTTTGATCGACTCCAACCGACCCAAAAGCGACGGTCATGTTTGTCAACGCCTATGTCTTTTGTAATATATTTAGCTGACATTGGCAGTTCTTCAAACAACAGAGCAATAACCCATCAACTCTATCCTGTTTTGCCCACACATCATTCAGCGCCGGATGAGTCGCGAATTCTCGTAACAATCAAAGTAGCCAATAGAGCAAACATGCCCGAGCAAACAAAAGCCAAGTTGTAATTACTCAGCAGGCTATGTAGATACCCAGCAAAATAGGCGGCTGCGGCAGCACCGATTTGATGCGCACAACAAATCCAGCCAAACACCACGCCCACGTTACGTCTACCGAACAAATCGGCAGTTAAGGTCGAAGTGACCGGTACCGTGGAAAGCCAGTTCAAGCCGTAGACCACAGAAAACAGCATTAGCTGCTCAGTCGTCTCGACATAAGGCAAGCCGATCAAGGACAAACCACGCAACGCATAATAAAAACCCAGCAGTTTGCGATGGTTAAAACGATCGCATAGCCAGCCCGACAACAGAGTCCCCACGATGTCGGTAGCACCCATTAAGCCTAACGACATGGCCATGGTCATTTCGGAGAAACCGTGTTCGATGCCATGCGGTATCAAATGGGTTTGAAAAAGCCCCGATGTCGTAAAGCCGCAAATCGCAAAACTGAGCGCAAGCAACCAAAACTGGCCTTGAGCAACCACATTCCGCATACCAATCACTTTATCTTGCGGGGTGGTGTGCTCTAGAGATGGGGCGCCAAAAGCACGTAGACCTTTTTGCTCAGGCTCGTCTGCCAATAACCATGCCGCCAGCGGCAACACGAGCAACCCCAACAGTCCCGCCAGAATCAGCAGCGCAGGACGCCAGCCTAAATCGGTATTGATCTGCATCACCAAGGGTGTAAAGATCAATTGCCCAGATGAAAATGCAGCCCCCAGAATACCCAGTGCCAAGCCACGTCTTTCCAGAAACCAGCGATTGATCAATGCCGAACCCAGTACGATGGAGGTGCCTCCGGAACCAATTCCGACAATCAAGCCCCATAAGCAATAGAACTGCCAGAGTTGCTCAATCAGCGTACAAGCGCCCGCGGCCAGAGTTAATAGCGCAATGCTGATGACGCAAATACGCTTAGGACCGTAGAGATCCATCCATCGACCCAGCCACGGCCCGGAAAACCCAAACATCAATAAATTGACGGATATCGCGCCGCTGATTGCTGGCCGACTCCAACCGAATTCCTGTTCAAGTCCAAGCATCAAGATGCCGGGTAACGCGCGGAGTGCAGCGGCGACAAACAAACACAGGAAGGTCACCGCCAACACGATCCAGGCATAATGCACTCGGCCGGGTGCGCTCCGCGTCATGGAAAGATTCATGATGAACTTATTCGGCGTCTTCGATTTTGTCCAGCAGTTCAATCAGCCGGGTAACTCCTTGCAGCAGGATGCCGCCGACGCCCAAGGCAAACCATACCCCGATTACAAAGCCCCAATGAATAGGTGCCGCGAAGAATTCCTCGCGAAACCAAAAGGTATGTCCCCACTCATTGAAACCGACGCTGACCAAAATCATGAACGGCCCAAACACCGCTAAGGTCAACGGTAGCGAGATGCCTTTGGCATACAAGGGCAAGCGAGTTCTGGCATACAGCCAGGCACAACCGCCCAGGATCACGTAGAGCGGGAAGTTGAAGTAAAATTCGATGATGTGATTGGCGGTAAACGGCGTGTCGCGGATTGCCACCTGATGCCAGGAATTGTCTTGCTCGGCAAAATAACTGCCCGCCCAGTACACCGCAAAGGTGTAAATGCTGATCCACATCGTCAAGGTGAAATAGCGGCGAATCTCTTCCTTGGGTTCCAGTTGATCCAGTTGTCGGTCGCGCGACAGCCATAAATAACCCCAAAAGCCGCTGGCAACGGCGGCGATAATCACCAGTTCGATATAAAACAGCCGCATCCAGTATTGCTCGAAGGCCGGTTCCGTGGAATCCAAACCGTGCGCTATGGCAAAAGCGCCCTGATACAGCCGTAAACTGACGTAGATAACGGTTAATAGGGCAAAGCCCTTTAAATATTTGGGTAAGTCAATTAAATACCAAGGCAATGATTTTGGGTTTTCGGTGCTTAAGCTAACGTGTTCTGTCGTGGTAGCCATGTTCTGCTCCTGAGTTAAATGAATTTTGGAATGACGGCAGCGGAAATGCTGGAGATATAACGCATGCCCATCACGTCGTCGTAAAGAAACAGCAAACCACCCATACGGGAATCCGCATCGCGAATTAGGCCATCCAGTTTCTCCGACTCCCAGGCGGCATCGCGCACTTCGATGGTGACGGTGCGTTGTTCCCCAGGCGCTATGGGTAAGGCGTTATCCAGGCTCAGTCCGTTGTTGCTGACGTCGTCCTTGCCGGGGATGTAACCGACATCAGAAACATCGGCATTCATGAAATGCACGTTAGAGCTGGAGAATTCACCAATCCGAACCGCGCCTTGGCTACGGTTGTCAACCTTGACCAGAACCACCATGGCGCGCTGAGCGATGTTGTATTCCGCTTTTAGCGTGTCCACATTCACGGTCCCGGCATTGACTTGCGCCGGTAACGGTAAAATTTGATCCAGTCCGGCTTGCAGTGGGATGGCATCCGGATAACGATTGGTCGTGACGGAATTCAGCACCAACACCAAGACCGGTACGCCGACTAACAACCCCTTGGCAATCAACTTATCTCGCGGGGTAATCAGCTCATGTTCCAAACCCGCATCCAGCATTCGGTAACGGCTGATAAACAAAGGCCGACGTACCCACCATAATAGCCAGGCGGCCGCCAATGCGCCCCAAAACAGATGCCAGAACACGCCATTGGCGAAACCGAAACTTTCCATGTCGATCATTTCACCGCTGATAGTTGTAGCCGTATTGCTAAAATCATCTGGATTACCGCCGATTTCCAGCCAAACGCCGGGACCCATAACCTGTCCAGCGTCTTTCAGATTAAAAAACGGATGGATATGATAACGCCCTGGCAAACGTCCTTTCATAACCACCTTAAATTCGTAATCGCCGCCCAGCTGCAAGGCTACCGAGTTGGTCCAGGGTTTACCGTTCAGATAACGCTCGGTACGAATCAAAACCGGTCCGGGGGTGGAAATATTTAAAAATGCCGCTTCCGGCTTGGGTACACTAATCGGCCAATCCTCGGCGACATGAAACTTGCCGCTGACGCTGACTTCATCATTGACGTTGAATTTTTGTGTAGACCACTGCACGTCGTACCACTGAATAGTCCGCATCCTGATGAACGGCTCCAAGGCTTTCTCGCCGTGAGCCTGGGCGGATGGCATCGATAAACCGGACAATACAGTGAGAGCGATTAAGGCTAACAGCCAAGTTTTAAAATGCGTTTTCATGAGGGCTGCTCCTTAAATTTTGGTCAGATAACGGGTACTGGCAAACCACTTGCCGATATGCCACCACAGCGGGTACATCAGTGAACACAGCAGCGCCGAACAGAATGCAGACAGCGGCGTCGCATACTGACCATAGGTTCGTAAAGTGCCGCGTTCGATGATGCGCAGGTATTCCGGCATGCCGGTACGGATATATTGAAAACCGAACAAATCGGCAATCGTGAGCTGACTATTGGCAACTTCGATCGGTTGATGGAACATGCCGAAGATAGGCCAGTTGCTGGGGTAAAACAACAGCGCAAAGGCCGCTCCACCAAAGATGGAAGTAATGGTCAAACTATTGGTTAACATCAACAGCGCGTCGAGCACTAATGCACCCGGCACCATGGTCGCTGGCAACACCATGTTGATGGGGAAAAAATTCCAGTAGTGATAGGCAAATACGCGGGTAACCCAGGTGCCCAGCAATAACGCGGTGACGCATAAGGTTGCACCGAAAGGCAGTCGAAACTTATCCCATAAGACGGCTTGCACGGCGGCGGGAAAGGTAATGCCGATCAGCGGTGTCACCAACGGCCACCATTGCCTGTCCTTCCAGTCGACCCAGAAGTCCCAGTCGCCGACGGTCAGGGCAAAATGCAGATGAAACGAACCTATGAATAAAAACAGGGCCAAAACCAAGATCAGATAATCGTAGGCTCTGGCCAGCCGGGCTTTTTCGCCTTGGTAGGGTTTAAACGTTGAAATTGGAATTTGTGCGGACATAGTAGATTCCCCTAGGGTGTCTTGGAGTAAACGACAGGTGTCGTATGATCGATTGGGCGGGTCGCCAACCGCTGGCAATCCTTGGGGGGTTAAAACCTGAATGGCTAGTCGACGCGCTCGCGGTATAAGGTAGGGTGAAAGCGTCCGCTTGTTAAATGTATAAGCTTCATCCCACCATCAAGACTGTTCATGTCGAACATTCTGGATTTTGGTTACTATGAAGCCTGTTTTTTTGGTGAGGATTGAATATGTCCAATCTCCGCAACTTCGATCTGAACCTATTGTTGGCTTTCGATGTGTTGATGCAGGAACGCAATGTCACCCGTGCTGCCGAGCGCATGTTCGTCACGCAATCGGCGATGAGTCACACCCTGCATCGTTTACGCCAACAATTGGATGATCCGCTCCTGGTCAAAACGCCAAGCGGCATGCAGCCAACCGATCGCGCATTGGCGTTAGTGGCTCCCGTGAGTAGTCTGCTGCTGGAAATGGACCGACTGCTGGAACCGCCGCAAGCATTCGATCCGGCATCCAGCCAGCGCCGATTTACGATTGCAGCTACCGATTACATGGAATTTTTGCTGTTGCCTGAGTTATCCCGTTTGATCGAGCAAACCGCACCCGGCGTTAATATTCATGTCAAGCGCACGGAATCGGCGTTTCCGATGACGCCTCTGGAAAATGGCAGTTTGGATGTGGTGCTTGGTTTTGCGTCGGTTTTGGAGCCGCCGGCCCAGTTAAATTGCGAACATTTGTTTGTCGACCAGATGGCCTGCGTAGTCCGTTCAGACCATCCGAAAATCCGTCAGGCACCTTCATTGGATGACTATTTAGTGTCTGAAAGAAAACTCAATTTTTTATAATTTCGCCGTTGCTTTGATGACGATTTTCCGGGAATTTTGCCTTCAGATCGAACGCTCAGACACGCTGATTGCGTCTAATTGAGAAACATTCCTATTTGCGCCG
>NZ_JAUSBX010000128.1 GCF_030651835.1 Methylicorpusculum sp.
CGGACTTTTTTTGAACATCTTCGCGCTTTAATGCAGTATCTTCCATTCGATGACTGGGATCATTTGATGCGGTTTATGCTGAAAGGACTCAACGGCACAATTCCTGACTCCGGGTAGGGTTTTAAAATGAGAATTGCTGCTATAAACCAGTCATTCGGAAAACTGATTTTTTGTATTTTTCATAGACCGCTAATGGCCGTTTCCTACCTTGGCAAATTATAAATATCGGTCCGCTTTGTATAATTCAGAAGCATAAAGTTTGATGATCGCATTAAATTAAACTGTGATGTGTAACAGTTTAATTTAAAAATGTTTTCCACTTAAACAATGGCTTGAGTCTTTTTGTCGCAAAATGTTATGCCTATTGGTGACCCTTGATCGACATCAAGTCCGTGGTTACGGCAGGGGGTTCCATGAAGAAGGATTACATTGATCTAAACGTAATCTGCCATCCATGGCTTCTGATCTACGCCAATTCGTGTTGGGGTTACGTGAAAAGGGTTAGTAAAAACTCATAAAATAACTTCGGCTTCACTTACAGGACCGATAAGTCCAAGTTATCCTGTTGAATCGGTTTCCCTTTTTTTGCAGGCAATTGTGCTGATGGGATGCTGGTCGTAAATGCGCCCGCCGATCGGTGTCTTATAACCGGTTCTCTTGACCAGAATCGCTCCGGTAGGACATACCTGTACTGCACTATCTTCAACACTGATGTTGCTGTCTTTAAGTTGTCCCGTTGGTGAATTTATTATCAGGCGTTTGTGGATGCCGCGCCCGGCGATACCGAACACGTCTTTACCATCGCTCTCGCGGCTGGCACGAACACACAAGTTGCAGAAAATGCAGCGGTTATGGTCAATCAATATATCGGGATGCGAAGCATCCACTTTTCTATGTGCATAAAAATGCGGGAAGTGGCTGTCCAGCATATTCAGATGGTAGCCCACGGCTTGCAACTCGCAATTACCCGATTTTTCACAGGTCGGGCAAAAATGATTGCCTTCCACGAACAGCATTTGGGTGATGCGCAGACGGGCTTCTTGCAATTCTTCACTGTTGTTGACGACTTTCTGGCCTTCAGCAGCTGGAAAAGTACACGCTGAACAGGTACGGCCGTTGACTTTTACCGTGCATAATTTGCAGCTGCCGTGTGGCGTGTAGCCGGGTCTATGACACAGATGGGGGATGTAGACGCCTGCTGTACGGGCGGCTTCTATGATGGTTTGGCCATCGGTGAAGGGGATGGTTTGATCATCGATGGTAAGCGTTCCGCTCATGTCAATTCTCCACTTGCTGCGATAAGTGCGCACCTGAATCGTCGCGCTGCGTTAACTGGCGGGCTATAGCTAACGTAGCATCAAGGTTAAAACCGGGTGAAAAACCGGATCGTTTTAACTGCTCCAGATACAACTCGGGATAGCTCGCCAGCGTTGTTAAAATTGGATTCGCGGCGGTTTCTCCCAAGCCACAATGGCTGAAGTTTTTAACGACCATACATATTTCGCTCAGTTTTTCCATATCAACAGCGGAACCATGACCGTCTATGATCTTGTTTAACTGATTTTTCAGCAATGAGGTACCGACTCGGCAGGGAGCGCAAAAGCCGCAGCTTTCATGGGCAAAAAAATCGGTAAAGTTCTGCACGACGTCAAAAATGTTTCGGGTGTGGTTAAACACCATGAACGAGCCGGCAGAGGATAAATCTTCAAATGCAAGTGTGCGTTCCAGTTCCCGGTTGGAAATAAAAGTACCTGACGGGCCGCCAATTTGTACCCCCATGACTTCTTCGGCGCCACAGTCCGACAATATCTCACTGATGCGGGTACCAAACGGGTATTCGTAAATACCCGGCCGGGCACAGTCGCCACTGATGCTGAGTAATTTGCTGCCAGTCGATTGCGGCGTCCCGACATCGGCAAACCATTGTCCGCCTTTTATTGCAATGTGCGTGGTGGCGAAAAAGGTTTCAACATTGTCGACTACCGTCGGTTTGCGCAGATAACCGCAGATAACCGAATTAGGTGGCTTAGTGCGCGGAATGCCGGGCTTTCCTTCCAGAGATTCGATTTGTGCCGATGCTTCACCACAAATGTAAGCGCCTGCACCCATGCGTATTTCGATGTCGAAATCAAAGCCCGCTTGCCCAAGAATAGTGGTGCCGAGTAAACCCTGGTCGCGGCGGTTTTGTAATACGTTCTGGAGTTTTTCGTAAAGGAATAAATATTCGGCGCGCAGATAAACTAAACCCTGAGTGGAGCCGATGATCGCCGCACATAGCGTCATGCCTTCGAATACCTGATCTGCATACAGGTTGAGTAACATTCGGTCTTTGTAAGTACCCGGCTCACCTTCATCGGCGTTACAAATCACATAGCGGGGTGTAGCGGCTTGGATAGCGCAGGTGCGCCATTTCAATGCCGTCTTGAATCCGGCGCCACCCCGGCCACGAAGATTGGATAAGTCAACTTCCGCCAAAGTTTCAGTCAAGCCTCGATTAAAAGTCGCTTTTATGGCATCACCATTGCTAAAGGGCTGAGTCAACAGCAGCCCGGGCTTGTAGATGGTTTCTTCGACTTGGAATAGTTCTGCAGGCCAATCGTCTAAAGGTATTTCCTGTTCAATCAAGGCGGCAATGGTGTCGATTTTGGGTCTATCCAGTCTAGGTAGAGGATAGCCGTTGACCAGGCCTGCCGGTCCCTGATCACACATGCCGGTGCAGGACGTATTGTTAAGGCTGACCAGTTCGTCCTTTCGGACTTCGCCCACTCTGACTTTTAAGATTTCGGCCGCATAGGCCAGCAGGCTTTCTTTATTCTGCATGCGATCGGTAATCGAGTCGCTGAACAAAAGATCGTAACGGCCTTGTGGTGTGGCATGCAGAAAACTGTAGAATTCAACCACCGCAATGATCTGGGTGCGTGGAATGTTGAGTTTGTCAGACAGGAAATCAATGGCCGTTGCCGGAATATGCCGGTATTGGGCTTGTACTGCTCTTAATATTTTTAACAGCCTGACCGGTTGGTAGTCTGCTTCCGCCAGGACTGTTTCTAAAAAAGTTTTCATCGTATCGTTACCGGTCATTTAAGTTGCTTGGTATGTTATGTTTCACTCAAAAAACCTGTTTTCAGGCCGTTCCTGGAATTTAACGGCAGGGATTAATCTGCCCTGTAAAAGCCATCTCCCAAAAAGCAGTTGTACCAGAATGGTTAAGCCCTATTTTTAGCCAAAAAACCTATAGATGCCGTTCATTGTATTGTTTAACGATGCTCCTTACTGATTGGCGGTTCGTCAGATTGAATCGCGTAAATCAATTTTTTATGATGAGTTAATACTAAACAAAATACAGCCGGGTGCCCAGCTAAAAATCACTTCTTAATCGTGTTTTTCAGGTTTTGCATCAACCAATACGGATTCAGGCGTTCAATTGGGACGTCAGGTTGCCACAACATCGACAAATTCTTGTATGGGCACAGGCTTGCTGAACAGATAGCCCTGATAGGTATGGCAGCCATGCTGCTGTAGGAAGGCAAGTTGCGCTTCCGTTTCCACTCCCTCGGCAATGACTTCTATCCCCAAATTCCCGGCCATGCCGATAATGGTTTGCACTATGATCGCGTCAGTGGATTTCAACCCGATGTTGTGCACGAAGGACCGGTCGATTTTCAACTGGTCCAGGGGCAATTGGGTCAGGTAGGAAAAGGATGAATAGCCGGTGCCAAAGTCATCCAATGAGAACCGCACGCCGATTTCCCTGAGTGCATTCATCTTCTTAATAGTGTCATTGATGTTGTCGAGTACCAGGCTTTCCGTGAGTTCAAGCTTGAGAAGTTCCGGATTGATCCCGGTGTTGTTCAGTGCCTGCTTCATCCGGGCGACAAAATCCGGTTGTCTGAACTGCCGGGCACTGACATTGACGGCAAGCCGCAAATTCCGGGTATACGAATTTTCCTTCCAAAGAATTAATTGAGCGCAGGCAGATTCCATGACCCACTGACCTATGGAGAGAATGAGGTTGGTTTTTTCAGCCAACGGGATAAATTTTAAAGGGGAGATCAGGCCCTGCTGAGGATGGTCCCAACGCAGCAATACTTCAGCGCCGATTATGTGTCGGTCAAGATAGACCTGAGGTTGGAAATAAAGCTTGAATTGATTGTTTTTAAGTGCACAGCGCAAGTCTTTCTCCATGTCTGCCTGCGCGGTTACCGCAGCTTGCATGCCGGGATTGAAGAAACGCACTGTATTTCTTCCCTCCGTTTTGGCCTGATACATGGCAAGGTCGGCATGTCTAAGCAGTTCCTCTGCCTGCTTTTGATCCCGGTACAAGCGAATGCCGATGCTGGCTGTACAATGAAAGTCAAAGTCGTCAATGAGGTAGGGCCTGGCTAGATTGTTCCGCACTTTTTCACCCAATTGTTTGGCTAACACAGCAGCAACCTCGGGTTCTGAGCTCAGATTGTCCAGGAAAACCACGAATTCGTCACCGCCAAGCCTGCCGACAATGTCATTTTCACGAACGTCTGCACGCAGCCGTCTGGCCACTTCGATAAGTAACTGGTCGCCGGCATCGTGGCCGCGTGTGTCGTTGAGCGTTTTGAAATTATCCAGATCTAAAAACAGAATCGCGCCATATAACCTATTTTGCGCCGCAACGTTCAGTATCTGGTCAAGCCGGTCTTGCAGCAACCGGCGGTTGGGTAAATGAGTTAGTGGGTCGTAATAGGCCAGGCGGTGGATTTCAGCTATTGCATCCTTGTTCTGAGTGATGTCGGCGTATGTGCCGACATAATGGGTAATGTTACCGTCGGGCGCCGTGACGGCTGCAATGTCCAGCCATTCGGCAACAATGATCCCATTCTTACGGCGGTTCCATACTTCACCTTGCCAGCAGCCTGACTTAATAAGCGTGGCCCACATCGCTTGAAAAAATAACGTATCGTGGCGCCCTGAACTGAATAAGTGTGGAGTTTGCCCGAGAGTTTCTCCGACACTGAAGCCGGTCAGTCTGGCAAATGCCTGATTGACTTTCAGGATGACAGCGTTGGCGTCGGTGACGATCATCGCCGACTGGGATTCAAAAGCGATGGCACTGATGCGGAGCATTTCTTCCGCTTTTTTCCGAGCGGTGATGTCCCTGACAATGCCGATTCCGCCCGCGATCTTTCCTGTGCTATCAAGGAAGGGCGCGCAGGTCATGTCTATCGCTATGCCGGAGTCAGTTAATGAGGCGTAATTTTGCCCTTCATAAAAGACTAATTCGCCCTCAAGAGCTTTTTTTGCGGCAGGAAGGATAGATTGATCGTTGAAAGTATTCATGCCGAAACCGGCTATGCCGTCAACTGAATTGCCCTGAATATCGGCAAAGTGTTCATTACAGTAAGTAATGATGCAGTTTGTATCGTAATGAAAAATGCCGATTGGAGAATGTTTCAGCAGCAAGCGTAAGCGTTCCTCGCTAGTCCTGACGACTTCCTCTCTGGCGGCAGCTTCGAGACGTAACATAATATTCTCGGTAATGCTCCGGTTAATATGGCGCAAGCTGACGATCATAAAGCCGAGATATAAAAATCCTGCCATTCCCATTCCAACAGACAACGTGTCACTTTTGATGAGCAGGCATATCACGATGGGCAAAAGAGAGGTCACAGCAAAGACCACCGCACTTATCAGATCAGCCGAAAATGAAATTACGCCTCCGGCTGTCAGCCCGGCCATCATAAAGATCAGGAACATCTGATGCTGAGGTTCATTGCCGGGGAACATCAAAAAACCTGCCGACCCCCAGACTATGCCCACTGCCAGGACGCCATAGCGAAATTTCGTCAGCCAGGACTGTATCGCTGTTTCACTTTCAATGGAGGCGTGTCGAAAAGCATAGACAAGCGCCGCACGAAACAGCGCGACCAACATAACGAGACCAAACCAGCCAAGAACAATTGAGGTTGCAATCACTTCTCGCTGAATAAAAGCAAGAATCGCTGCTAGCAATGTACTGGTAACCAGTGACGCAATGCTCGCAGAAAAAAGTTGCTGCAATTGAGCCGATTGAACTGATGCCTTGAAATTCAACTTATTCCTTTAGTATGAGTGAGCCAAGTAGTAGAGTAATTTATCCCTAGGCAGCCAGGCTTTCGGCTATTGACACACTTAAAGTCAGGCTTTTTCATCCAGCAACGAATCTGACGTCAAACGATTAGGGAGGGATTCCACAACGCCTTCGCTGGCCTCAATATGGCCGGTCTTTAAGCCTGCTTGCTCTAATTGTTGTTTTAAATAGTCCAGATGGTTTTGGATCAATGCGGTTGTTTGCGGTTTTTCTGCAAAAAAATGAGTGTTGACGGTATTGTCAAAATAGGCAATTTTGCAGCGAATTGGACCGATATTGGGTGGAGAAAGTGTCACCGTGACCGACCAGGTTTGATTGTGTTCTTCCTGTTTGGCGTGCTGGTCTTTGTTGATTTCGATTTTTACACTGTCTGCGTGGTTTTGATTTAAAAATGGAATTTCAATCAGCCATTGTTGTTTGGGCGAGTCCTCTTTGGGAACTGAGGCCAATTGATCAAGAATTATTCTGGCCAGACTGTTTTCGCTTTTTTGTAACAGGTTTTTAAGTTGTTCCAGCGCAGAGGATGATTGGATTTGTTCACTTTCACCCGCCGTTTCCATTTTTAGCGTCTGAATCAGTTTAAGTAAATGGGCTTTTAAATCATCTTTAAACAGGACGTTTTCAGCTTCAAGGCCGGCAGGTGCCGGTTGCTTGGGGTCAGAGGGAGTAATTAGGCTTGCAATTTTTGCTTCAAGAAATAAACCGGATTCAGAGAGTATGTTTTTAAGCAGGCTGCCTTGCATCAAATCTTTATGTTCGGGGAGATTGCGTAAAATATCACTGACCAGTTGTTTCAATGGCATGGAAGCCGTTTCACTGGTCTGCAAACGGACATTGTCTTTAACCAGTTGATTGACCAGGGCTGTCGGTGAATCATTTTTCGGCAAAAAGCGTTTAACAAAATCGGCAATCCCGCTTTCGACACTGATTATTTTAAACGTCTGATGCTTGTTTGATGAAGCCGCTTCCAGTGTAATCAGTTGCCCGGGTTTTACCCGAGGGTCTTCGGCATTGTAAGCGATTTCCATCGTGGCTGATTTGCTTCCCGCCGGTTTGGATAAGAGCTCCAGTTGGATAGACTGATCTTTAATGCCGATAACGCGGGCCATAAGCGGCATAGGAGAGTCGGGCGTCTTATTGCCGGAAGCCGAAGCAAAAACAGATGACGGATCGGATGGGTTCGTCGTTTTGGCGCCGGGCAATTGGGTAAAATTGAGTATGGACTCGGTAAGCTTGGGTTCCACCAGCTTCAGTACCAGTGTAGGGGACAGTTGTAGAACTTCCAGTTTGAGCATCTGGCCGGATTGCAGTGGCGCGGTCAGGTTACTTCTAACGTCCAGGGTTTGTTTGGCAATTTCCAGCGTGATCTTGTTGAGATCGCTGGATATTTGTCCGACTTTAACGTCTAGTTGCTGACCCACTTTAAGTTGCAGTGAATTTTCATTTTGGCTGGAGATTGATCGGGTGTTGAGTGCATTGATAAGCGGTTGAATATCCAATGCCATGGCCTATTTCAACATCTGCCGGATATGTTCAATTTCATCTTTGGCCATATCAAGAATTGAAAGACCGGCATCCGGATCCAGATGACCCTGGACTAATTTTTTGAACGAAGGTAACTCGTCGATACGCGGCATTTTCTTGACGTCCACTTTGCCTATGTAACTGTGCAATTGCGCAATCATTACAATATCGCTGTAGTCAGCAGGCCCGTCATTGTGTTTGTACCAATTTTCAGCATGGATGATGACATCTTCAAAATCGGCCGGAAAATCCCATTTTCGAATGATTTGTAAGCCGATATCAACGCGCAAGTTTCTGACTGTCTCCACTAAGTCTTTTGGAGTATTAATGATTTCAGGATGTTTATCGGCATAGGTGAGAATGGGGACAACCCCAATATCGTGAATAAGTCCTGCGAGCATCGCTTTGTCAGGGTCAAAGCCGGGAATTTTGTGTGCGAAAACGGCGCTGATGGCGGCTACGTAACTGCTATGAGCCCATAAATCCGTCATTTTACGAGCTATCACTGGCGATTTTGCCAAAAAAACAGTTTTCATGGCAAATGAGGTAATAATATCTTGTGCTGCTTTTAAACCTATCCGTGTCAAGGCTTCCGGGCAACTTTCAATTTTTCTTCGGCCCCGGTAGAGGGGGCTGTTGGCGATTCTGATCAGTCGGGCCGTGATAGAGGGATCTATCTGAACAACACGGGCAATTTTGGCATTATTGGCTCTGTCATCATTGATAGCGCGCCGAATCTTAAAGGCCACATCAGGGATGGTAGGTAATTGCAAATTATCCGATTGCATAAAATGGTAGCAATCGTGATAAAGGCGGTTTTTTGCCAGATTAGACGCTGTATTGATTATTTCAGCGGGTGCGCTCATAGGGATTGTTCGGGGGCTGGGTTTAATAATCAGGCACTTCGTCAGAGTTTAGTTTAAAATCTTCGATTTAGTCGATACAGTTCTCATTTTTTTATTCATGATTGATCACTCTTCTGATGCGCTTGTTACGTTAACGACAATACGTGACTACATCCGCTGGGGCGCAACCCGTTTTAATAAAGCCAACATTTTTTTCGGTCACGGTGCAGCAAGTGCCCTTGATGAAGCTGCAGCATTGCTGCTTCATACCTTGCAACTTCCTTTTGATTTGTCGCCGGTTTACCTGGATAGTGTACTGACACATGAAGAGCGTCAAGCTGTGTCTGCTTTATTTGACAGACGTATCAACGAGCGCAAGCCGGTTGCCTATTTAACCAACCAGGTGCAATTTGCCGGACTTCCTTTTTATGTGGATGAACGGGTTCTGGTGCCGCGCTCTCCGATAGCTGAGTTGATCAACGAACATTTCTCTCCTTGGTTGGAAGTCGATAATGTAAGCCGCGTACTTGATTTGTGTACCGGCAGTGCCTGTATTGCGATTGCCTGTGCTTACGCCTTTCCCGAGGCAAAAGTCGATGCGGTTGATCTTTCCGACGATGCGCTGGCGGTTGCTGAGATTAATCTGAAAAAATATGACGCTGCCGATCAAGTCACTCTGTATCATTCTGATTTGTTCGATGCCTTACCGCCTGATAAATACGATCTGATCGTCAGTAATCCGCCCTATGTCAGCACGGCAGAATGGGAAGGGTTGCCTGCCGAATTTCATGCCGAACCTGATATGGGCTTTTTAGGTGGTGAGTCGGGATTGGATCTGGTGCTGCGAATTTTGGCCCGAGCGCATGACTTTTTGACGGCTGAGGGAATTTTGGTTGTTGAGGTTGGCAGCAGTGCCGAGACCTTACAAACCTTATACCCCGACGTACCTTTTTACTGGCTGGATTTTGAACATGGTGGTGATGGCGTTTTTTTATTGACGGCAGAGCAAGTCAGACAGTTCACGCCTCTTTTTCAACAAGCTTTAAAATAGAGTTATGTCCGGAAACACGTTTGGAAAATTATTTACCGTAACCACGTTTGGTGAAAGTCACGGGCCTGCCATTGGCTGTATCGTTGATGGCTGCCCCCCCGGAATGCCGCTTTCAGAAGCCGATATTCAAACCGATCTGGACCGACGCAAGCCTGGCACCTCGAGGCATACTACCCAACGCAGGGAGGCCGATGAGGTCAAGATTCTTTCCGGAGTTTTTGAAGGCGTCACCACCGGTACGCCCATCGGTATGATCATTGAAAATACCGATCAGCGTTCCAAAGATTACTCAAAAATTGCGGAAAGTTTCAGACCAGGCCATGCTGATTATGCCTATCATCAAAAATACGGCTTTCGGGATTACCGGGGCGGAGGGCGGTCTTCTGCACGCGAGACGGCCATGCGGGTTGCTGCAGGCGCCATTGCTAAAAAATATCTCAAGCATATTGCCGGTATTGAAATAAGAGGTTATTTATCGCAATTGGGGCCTATTAAAATAGATAAAGTCGACTGGTCGGTAGTGGATAATAATCCGTTTTTCTGCCCGGATGAAGATAAAGTCGAAGCCATGGAAAACTACATGGATGCGCTGCGAAAAGAAGGCGATTCGATAGGTGCCAAGATTGTTATTGTAGCCAGTCATGTCCCGCCCGGTTTGGGCGAGCCCATATTCGACAGGCTTGATGCCGATTTGGCCCATGCCCTGATGAGTATCAACGCGGTAAAAGGCGTAGAAATCGGTGGCGGCTTTGATTGCGTGGATACCAAAGGAACGGCTTTTCGCGATGAAATAAGGCCGGACGGCTTTTTAAGCAATCACGCGGGCGGTGTTTTAGGCGGAATTTCCACCGGTCAGGATGTGGTCGCCAGCATCGCGTTAAAACCTACATCCAGTCTGCGTTTATTAGGAAAAAGTATCGATATTCATGGTGAAGCGATTGATGTCGTCACGCATGGCAGACATGATCCTTGCGTCGGCATTCGCGCCACACCGATTGCTGAAGCAATGATGGCGATCACGCTGATGGATCACTTTTTGAGACATCGCGGTCAAAATGCAGAAGTTGATTCCGGATTACCGGCTATAAGATAAAAGATTCCTTCAATGTCGGTACCTTACTGGCGATTGTCAGGATTTTATTTTTTCTATTTTGCAACGCTGGGCGGCTTTTTGCCGTATTGGAGCCTCTACCTTAAATCACTGGGCTTTAATCCCGGTGAAATTGGAGAGCTTTCGGCTTTTTTGGTAGGCACTAAGATCATTGCTCCCAATATTTGGGGCTGGATTGCAGATTACACCGGTAAAAGTTTAAGGATTATCCGCATAGCCTGTTTTTTATCGGCGTGCTTGTTTGCTGCTTTCCTCTGGGTGCGCGGCTATTTTTGGTTTGCCGCAATAACGGTTGCTTTCAGTTTTTTCTGGAATGCGGCCCTGCCTCAGTTTGAAGCGGCGACCCTGTTTCATCTCAAATCCGAGCGGCATCGTTACAGTGAAATCCGTCTATGGGGGTCGGTTGGGTTTATCGCTACGGTCGTTTTTATGGGCTGGTTACTGGATAGCCTGACAATTGAAATACTGCCGCAAGTCATTACTGTTTTGTTGATTGTTCTGTGGTTTACGGCCTTGATTACGCCGGAGGCTAAGGCCTCACTCGGTGAACGGGGTACGGTCAGAATCTCGCGTTTACTGATGAAGCCGGAAATAATCGCTTTTTTTACGGTTTATCTTCTGATTCAGCTCGCTCATGGCCCATATTATGTGTTTTTCTCCATTTTTCTGAAGGGCCATGGTTATTCATCAACAATGACCGGGCTGCTCTGGTCGTTGGGCGTATTGGCTGAAATCATATTGTTTCTGTTTATGCGGAAAATACTGGCCCGCTTTAGTTTGCGCAAAATTTTATTGACCAGCATCGTGCTGAGTATTGTTCGCTGGAATATGATTGCTTATTTTCCGAATCAGATCAGTTTGTTGATCGCAGCCCAGGTGTTACATGCAGCCACTTTTGGTGCGACTCATGTGGCGGCCATTCATCTGGTTGATCATTATTTCGGACACCAGCATCAAGGGAAAGGTCAGGCTTTGTACAGCAGCATGAGTTTTGGTCTGGGAGGCATGCTGGGCAGTTTATACAGCGGATATTTATGGGAATCCTGGGGGCCGGAACGGGTCTATGCTTTGGCCGCCGTCAGTTGTGCCGTCGCTTTGATCATAGCTTACATCTGGGTGGGCCGGGATCATGCGCAAAAAGCCATTGCGCAAAATTAAGCAAATTAAAAACTTATAGTATTTGTTCGCACCGCCCATTTTAGTAGAGTGTGGGTGCTTGATTTCAATGGACGCATGAATATGTCCCTGTAGCTCTCTGCAAAATCCCTGTTGCAGAAGCCTTTTCAATCAAGCACCTACACTCTCAATTCCAAGTTGGCGAGTAGTTACAACTTATGTTCAGATTTACTATTTACGCTGATAAGCATTGAACCTGGATATATTTGAGCCAATGATTTTAGTAAAATACACGTTCCAAGTAAGTTCGCTTCTTGATAGAAATTAAATATTTTGTACCTAAGGAAATAGTGTGATCGAGTTAATTAAAAGCGGTGGGTGGCTGATGCTGCCAATCATTCTTTGTTCAATAGCCGCAATGGCCATTATCGGAGAACGGTTCTGGTCGTTACGCAAAAAGAAAATTCTGCCTCCTGAATTGATCCCTCAAATCTGGAAGCTGCACCGGGATCGCAAACTGGACAATAACGCCATACGCAGCCTTAGAGTCAGTTCCCCGTTAGGAGCGGTCTTGGCGGCAGGACTGGCCAACAGCGCACATGGACGGGAAATGATGCGGGTCAGTATCGAGGAGGTCGGTCGACAAGTCGTTCATGAGCTGGAACGTTTTCTAAATACGCTGGGTACCATTGCTTCCATTGCACCTTTGCTGGGATTGTTGGGGACTGTGGTCGGGATGATAAAAGTTTTCTCCGCCATCATGCTACATGGCGTGGGTGATCCGGGCATTCTCGCCGGAGGCATATCCGAGGCCTTGATCACGACCGCTGCCGGTTTGACAGTAGCCATTCCCAGTCTGATTTTTCACCGCTACTTTGAGCGATTGGTGGAAGAATACGTTTTGAACATGGAAGAGGAAGCTTTGAGGCTGATTGATATTATTCACGGTGACCGGGAGGAAGTGAAATGAACTTTCACCGCAAAAAAAGAGAGAAGCTGGAAATATCCATCACGCCAATGATTGACGTGGTATTTCTGTTGCTGATTTTTTTTATGGTGACCACTACGTTCAATAAAGAAACTGCGCTCAATATCAAATTACCTCAGGCCGAAGGCGAAGAGCCTGAACAACAACCCAAAGTGATCAACTTAACCATTGATGCACAAGGCACCTACTATCTGTCCGGCGACGATGGCTTGCCCCGCGAGCTGGTTAATCAGAAGAAAGAAACCCTGAAAGGGGAATTACAAAAACTCGCGGTAGTTTCACCCAATTTACCGTTTATCATCAATGCCGATGCAAAAACGCCGCATGAAGCGGTCATCAGAGCGTTGGATATTGCCGGACAGGTGGGTTTTAAACGTATCACTTTTGCTGCAATAAGGACGCAAAATCCATGAATTTAAAACGAATTGGCGCGTCCGTGCTGGATTTTATCTGGTACAAGGATGACTTGTTCGGTCTGATTATGATGCCGTTGGGTTTTATTTACCGGGATATTGCCAGATTCAGACGCTTTTTGTATCGCATAGGGCTGCTTAAAACACACAAATTATCGGTCCCGGTCGTTATCGTAGGCAATTTGACGGTGGGCGGCACCGGTAAAACACCCTTGATTATCTGGATGGCGCAAGTACTTCAGCAAAATGGATACCGGCCGGGCATTATCAGCCGTGGCTATGGCGGGCAATCAGAAGCGTGGCCGCAAATGGTTGACTTGAATTCGGATCCTCGACGGGTTGGAGATGAACCTGTTTTGTTGGCCCGGCACAGTGGTTGCCCGGTTGCGGTTGGGCCTGATCGCGTGGCCACCGCCAGGATGCTGCTTGAGAATTCTGCCTGCACTGTCATTTTATCTGACGACGGTTTACAGCATTACGCATTGGCCAGAACTATTGAAATTGTGGTAATTGATGGCGAAAGACGGTTTGGTAACGGTTATTGCTTGCCTGCCGGACCTTTGAGAGAATCGCAAGACCGCTTAAGCGAAGTCGACCTGGTTGTTGTCAATGGCGTCAAGTCAGACGAGACTCATTTTGACATGCGTGTGGTTGGTAATGATGCAGTGAATCTGGTCTCAGGCGCACAGGTGCCGTTAACTGATTTCACTGCGGCACCCTGTTATGCTGTTGCCGGCATCGGCAATCCTGCCCGGTTTTTTGACATGCTCGCTAACAAGGGCGTTTCAGCTATTTGCCTTAAATTTCCTGATCATTATCAATACAGCGCCAAGGATTTGCCTAATGACGGAAATCCGGTGCTAATGACCGAAAAAGATGCGGTCAAATGCCAGGCCTTTGCAAAGGATAACTACTGGTATGTGCCGGTAACGGCAAATCTTGAACCGGATTTTGCCAAACGTTTTTTACATTTACTCGGAGAGAAACATCATGGATAAAAAGCTGCTTGAAATTTTAGCCAGTCCTGTCAGCAAAGGACCATTGATTTATGACAAAGATAAGCAGGAACTCATCTCGATTGCCGATCGTCTGGCCTTTCCGATTCGTGACGGCATTCCTGTCATGCTTGAAGATGAGGCCAGAGTGTTGTCCCAAGAAGAAGCAGAAGCCCTGCGCAAATGAGTCCGGCGTTTAAAGTGGTCATTCCGGCCCGTTATGGTTCTACCCGTTTACCGGGAAAGCCGCTGCTGTCGATTGCCGGTAAACCGATGATTGTGCATGTTTGTGAGCGGGCGCAGGAAGCCGGTGCTGATGAAGTGGTGGTCGCAACCGATGATACACGCATTGTCGATGCTGTCACCCGCCTGGGTATCAAAGCTGTGATGACGCGTCCCGATCATCAAAGCGGAACAGAGCGCATTGCCGAGGTCGCCGCATTAGCCGGGTGGTCAGGAGGCACTGTTGTTGTCAATCTTCAAGGCGATGAGCCGCTGATTCCTCCTCAATACATTCGTGACGCAGCTTATGCTTTAGCCGCTCAGAATCATGCCGGTATCGCAACGCTGGCGGCACGTATTGACGACAGCGACGAAATCTTCAATCCCAATTCGGTTAAAGTCGTTCTCGATAAAGCGGGTTATGCCTTGTATTTTAGTCGTGCCCCCATTCCCTGGGACCGGGCGCATTTTGGCGTGGAGTCTAAATCGATGCCGGTTGATAGTCTTTATCTCCGTCATATCGGTTTGTATGCGTACACGGTTGATTTTTTGAACCGTTATTGTGGGTGGGAGGCATCCCCCATTGAAGCGATAGAATCTTTAGAACAATTAAGAATTTTATGGCACGGAGACGCGGTATTGGTAAAAACCGTCGATAAAACACCTGAAGCCGGCGTCGATACCGAAGCCGATTTGCTGCGCGTTGAAAAAGCACTGGTAACTTCTCGCCTGTTTTGAATTATACCCACCGCAGATCGAAATTCGGCGCCGGGGTGCCCGTCAAGGACGCCGTATATACTTCCCTGTAGCTCTCTGCAAAATCCCTGTTGAAGACGCCTTTTCAATCACCACCTTACACCCTCTAAAATTGGAGGAGACGTGCAGATATACCCATCGTAGATCGAAATTCGGCACCGGATTGCCCGTCAAAGGACGCCGACAATACATCCCTATAGGCTCTATGCCAGCATCCATGCTGGCAAAGCCTTTGCCGAACAACCCGTTGCCTCCTTAGGCACTGCCGAAATTTGAAGTGCGAAAGGTATACAAGCACTGTCTACTTCGGTTGTTTGATCAGTTTTGAGGGTGGGGGCGGGGTGTATCGCTGCTCGAGTAATTTGTCGATTTTAACCGTCAGGCTTTCTACTGCCTTGATGGTTAAATCGATGTTAGGTCCTTTAGATTCGGAGATAATCTGATCCAATAATTGACCGTCGCTGACCCGAATCAGGTTTCCCATCAAATAAGCGAACAGGAAACTGGGCTTGTGTAATCTGCCGACCAAAATATAGTCTGCGTCAAAACTTTTCCCCAATTGTGCGGCAAGATCGGCATGATCAAACAGGTAGCCTTCACCGCCGTTTGCCGCTCGCTGAGCCGTCAATGGAATCTGGATGATCCGGTAACCGGCGGAGCGTAATTCTTGTTCCAGCAAGGGTTTGATCGAAGCCGTGCGTTTTACTTCAGTTGGGATGCCGGGTGCCAGTGTCAAATCTTTCAATTCAAAATCGAGGATGGCGATGCGTGTTTCGGCGGCCAGATTAAAACTTAAAAGACTTAAACATAAAATAAGTAATTTCATCATTCGTGGTTCTCGTTAAGGTGAAATTGCTGAATTGATCGCGGTACAGGCTAAGATCAATCATGATTTTGTAATAACGTTCTTTACCTTCACGCCCTGGCACAGACCCAGACATCGACACGATGAACCCCTGCATTTTTTAAGGCTTTAGCCAATTCTGAAACGGTAGTGCCGGTCGTCATGACATCGTCGACAATAGCAACATGGTTGAAGGTTAGTTTTTTATTCACCGCAAAAGCATTGAGTATATTCTTTTTCCGTTGTTTTGCACTCAATTCAGTCTGGTGCTCGGTATTGCGCTGACGGATGCTGCTGTCCAGATCAACGGGGATATCCATCAGTCTGGCTATGGTTTTCGTTATTTCTATGGCTTGATTAAAACCTCTTTCGCGATAACGTTCACTATGCAAAGGCACGGGAATCAGGCATTCGGGTATTTCCGCAATAGTCAAAAACTGCTCAGCCATAAGCTGTCCGATCAATCTGGCGTTTTTTAGCTGGCCGCCAAACTTGAGCGAGGTGAGTAAATAGCGTATGGCACCGGTGTAGACAAAAACAGCATGCGTTTCATCAAAATAAGGTGTTTTATTTAAGCAGGCACCGCATAACATCGGAGTTGTTGATGATTGCTCAAACAACGCACCGCATCGATAGCAACACTCAGTTGCTCGTATCAAACCGCTCTCGCAGTGCAGGCAGAGATCTTTTTCTCTTTGTCCAGGATGACCACATAAGATACAAGTAGGCGGAAACAGGTAATTCTGTATAATATTACTCCAGTTGTTTACCATTTTAACGATATTAAGTTGACAGGATTGCTCAACTTGACCCAATCGAAAATAATTAATTGGCCGGAGATTAACAGAATGTCTGCAAACCCTGCAATACGCCCCTTTGTTCCTGAACTATCGCTACGCCATGATTGGCAGCTGGATGAAGTTCAGGCGCTATTTGATTTGCCTTTCAACGATTTGATTCATCAAGCACAGACTGTTCATCGTGCCAATTTTGATCCAAACGAAGTTCAAATCAGCAGTTTGTTAAGCATCAAAACCGGTGCCTGTTCAGAAGATTGCGGCTATTGTCCGCAAAGTGCGCGTTATGATTCCAGTCTTAAAGCGGAAGCCTTAATGCTGGTCAATGAGGTGTTAGAGGCAGCCCAACGCGCAAAGGACGATGGTGCATCTCGCTTTTGCATGGGTGCGGCCTGGCGGCAGCCCAAGGATAAGGATATCGAACGTGTTGTTGAGATGATTAAAGGCGTCAAGGCTCTGGGTATGGAAACCTGCGTGACGCTCGGTATGTTGACCGATAAACAAACCGAAGAGTTAAAAGCGGGCGGACTGGATTATTACAATCACAATCTGGACACTTCGGAAGATTATTATTCAGAAGTTATTACGACAAGAACCTATCAGGACCGGTTGGATACGCTGGCAAGAGTTAGAGACGCCGGTATCAATGTGTGTTGCGGCGGCATTGTCGGTATGGGCGAAGGGCAGCAAGACAGAGCCAAGCTGCTGATCGAACTGGCTAATTTACCCAAACATCCGGAAAGCGTGCCTATCAATATGTTGGTTCAGGTGCAAGGGACGCCGTTGATGGGTACCGAGTCATTGGATCCTTTGGTTTTTGTCAGAACCATTGCGGTTGCACGCATCATGATGCCCAGATCCCGCGTGCGCTTGTCAGCGGGCCGAAAGGAAATGAGTGATGAAATGCAGGCGCTGTGTTTTCTCGGCGGCGCCAATTCCATTTTTTATGGTGATAAATTATTGACCACAGATAATCCAATGACCCATCAGGATTTAACGTTGTTCAAGCGGTTGGGGCTTCATTCGGGTGGATCAAGTCACGCGCAATGACACCCGCAATTCTCAATTTGAAGGGAAAAATGGCTGGACTAAGCTTTTCGAGGATGTTGGCAGCAGGGATGCTGCCGTCAAGCCCCCATGGAAGGGTTTACGGCGTTTCTCGAAAGGCTTAGCCAAGCCCCCCAAATGACGCTGAAAATTTCAAACTGACCATTGCTAAAATGACACTCCCTTTTTCCGGATTAACCGAGCAGCTCGAAAGCATTCATCAAGACGGTCTTTACCGTTCTCGGCGAGTGCCGGATTCGGGGCAGGGTGTTCATTGGGTCTTGAAGGGGCAGCCGTTTGTTAATTTCTGCAGTAACGATTATCTGGGGCTCGCCAGCCATCCAGATATTGCCAAAGCATTTAAGCAAGGCATTGACCGTTACGGAGTGGGCAGCGGTTCTGCGCATCTGATATGCGGCCACAGCTTTGCGCATCATGCGCTTGAAGAGGAGTTGGCCGATTTTACCGGCCGTTCTCGTGCGCTGTTGTTTTCAACCGGTTATATGGCCAACATGGGAGTGATCTCGGCATTGGTTGGTCGTAGCGATACCGTGCTGGAAGATCGATTAAATCATGCTTCTTTACTGGATGGCGGCCTGTTATCCGGCGGCCGATTTAAACGTTACGCCCATGCGGATAGTGAACATTTAAGCCGTCAGATGGAAACATCAACGGGCAAGGCTTTGGTCGTGACGGACGGTGTATTCAGCATGGACGGGGATTTTGCTCCGCTGGACAGTCTGGCAAACGTCACCCGCCAACAAAATGCCTGGCTTATGGTGGACGATGCGCACGGACTCGGCGTAATCGGGGCTAATGGAGGCGGCATACTAGAGCATTATGGTCTTGGTCAGCACGAGGTCCCGGTATTGGTCGGCACGCTGGGCAAAGCTTTCGGCACATTCGGTGCTTTTGTTGCCGGTTCCGAGGAACTGATTGAAACGTTGATTCAAAAATCAAGAACGTATATCTACACCACTGCGACACCACCGGCTTTGGCCGAGGCGACTCGCGCCAGTTTGAAAATCATCATGGCTGAGACTTGGCGGCGTGAAAAGCTAAAAATGCTTATCGAACGTTTTCAACAGGGTGCCGGACAACTGGGTCTGCCGATAAAGCCAACGGAATCGCCCATTCAACCTGTCTTGATTGGTGACAGTCATAAAGCCTGTCATGTCAGTCGGCAGCTTGAGCAAGCCGGGTTTTTGGTCAGCGCCATACGTCCTCCGACTGTGCCTAAAGGTTCGGCGCGTCTGCGCATCACGTTTTCAGCGCTGCATGAAGAGCAGCATATCGATCAACTGCTTGAAGCCTTGAGTCATTCCGATTTATGAAGTTACACCTGGAAACCTACGGTCAGGGTTTGCCTTTGGTTATGGTTCACGGCTGGGCCATGCATACCGGGATTTGGCGATCATTCGCCCGCCGTTTGGCTGCGCATTATCACGTGTACTGTGTGGATTTGCCGGGGCATGGATTGAGCCGGCATTGTGAGCAATTCTCGTTGCCCCGCATTTGTGAATCATTAGCTCAACAATTGCCGAAGCAGCCTTATGTCTGGTTGGGCTGGTCGCTGGGCGGTATGGTCGCCGTTGAAATGGCGCGCCTGTTTCCTGACAGAGTCAGTGCCATCGCCTTGCTGGCGAGCAATCCTTGCTTTGTCGGGAAAGCCGACTGGCCGGGCATTAAAGAGTCGGTTTTAGACAGCTTTGCCGAGCAGTTGAGTCTTGATTGCCAGACCACATTGCTCAGATTTTTGTCGCTGCAAATCAATGGTCTTGAGAACTTCAAAGCATTATCAAAAACGATGAAAGCGGCGGTAAGGGAAACCGACACACCAGCCCAGCACATTTTGCAACAAGGACTTACGATGTTAAAAAACGAGGATTTAAGGCCCGCATTAAGGGAACTTAAAATGCCAATAGCTGCAATATTCGGTAATAGAGACTCTTTGGTGCCGGTCAGTGTCGGTCCGGCTTTACAGGTGCTCAATCCTTCCATCACGGTTAATGTGATGAGCAATGCGGCGCACGCGCCTTTTTTGTCGCATGAAACGGATCTTTTGGAATTGATTACTGATTTTGTGAATTAACGATGAGTGCTGTTTTTGATCTGGACAAGCAAAAAATCAAGACTTCTTTTGGTAATGCGAGCCTTTCTTATGACAGTGCTGCCCGATTGCAACAGCAGGTTGGGCTTCATTTACTGAATCAATACGCAGAAAAGGGATTGTCTGGGAATATTTTGGATGTCGGTTGCGGAACCGGTTTTTTGACCGAGCGCCTTTTGCAGTTTGCTTCACTAGAAGCCATCATCGCACTGGATATCGCTGAGCCGATGTTGCATCGGGCCCGCCTGAGGCTGGCTGACCATTCCCGAGTGGCTTATGTCTGCGCTGATGCTGAGTCTTTGCCGTTCGTGGATCAACAATTTGATTCAATAGTCTCTAATCTGGCTTTGCAATGGTGCAATCTGAATAGTGAAACTTTTTCCAGGTTTAAAAAACTGGTTAAACCTGGAGGCCAATTGATTTTTTCAACCTTCGGCCCGCAAACTCTAAGCGAGTTAAAGCTTGCCTGGGAAGCTGTTGACGACTACCGCCATGTTAATGACTTTGCAGTGCAAGATGATCTGTTTCAGGCGTTAACTCAGGCAGGATCAAAAAAAATTCAGATTGAAACCGTTATCTATAAATCGGCTTATGAATCGGTGCTGGAATTAATGGCTGAATTAAAATTCCTGGGTGCGCACAACGTTGCTCGAGACAGAAAAAGACGGTTAACTACTAAAGCTGAATTGCGAAAACTGTTGGCCGCTTATCCGAAAACAAGCGAAGAGCCGGGTATTTTTGCTACGTTTGAAGTTATTTATGTGGTGGTCTCCTTTTAGATGAGTAAACAAAGCTACTTTATTACCGGAACTGATACCGGTGCAGGTAAGACCTGGTCAACTGCCGCGTTAATGCATCATTTTAAAATGAAAGGCAGCACGGTGATCGGTATGAAGCCAGTCGCCTCGGGTTGCGAGGAGATTTCAGGTCAGCTAAGGAACGAAGATGCCTTGTTGCTTCAGGAGCTTGCATCGGTCCCTGTATCTTATGAACTGATTAATCCTTACGCATTTAAAGAGCCTGTTGCACCGCATTTGGCGGCGAATGGTCAGATAATTGATATTGATTTGATACACGCGGCCTATAAAAACTTACAGACCCTGGTCGATGTCGTTTTAGTCGAAGGAGCGGGCGGTTGGCTGGTCCCTTTGGGCAGGGATCAGGATTGGAGTGACGTGGTCATGCGCCTTAACATTCCCGTTATCACCGTTGTGGCTGTAAAATTGGGCTGTATCAATCATGCCCGTCTGACCCATAAAGTCATCGCCGATGCCGGTATTCCCTGTGCGGGATGGATCGCGGCCTGTGTTGATGAAGCCATGCTTAGGCCGGAAGAAACATTGCAAACGCTGGTTTCATTGATTGACGCGCCCTTGCTCGGAGTCTTTCCTTTTCAGAAAAATCCTGATTTTGCGCAACTGGCCAAAGCGATGATAATTTCCCTATAAAAAGTAATTGATTTTAGATCTAAATTTATCCATACTTAAATTGTGGTTTTAAAATAACAATAACACTATGGGGAACTACTATGAGCTTAATTAACTGGACTGCAGATCAATACGGAACCAACGTTGGATTTGCCGATGAAGAACACCAAATCCTGTTTGGTAAGTTGAATAAATTATATGACTTGGCAACTGGCGGGGCAGAGCGCTCAGCTATTGGCGGGCAGTTGGATGACTTGATTGCTTATGTAGTGGATCATTTTGCTCATGAAGAAAAAGAAATGGCCGCTGCGCAATTTTCCGGTATAGAGGCTCATAAAGCTGAGCACCAAGCTCTGATAGCGACATGCGCCGATTTACAGAAAAAATTTCATGCCGGTGAGGCTGATGTAACCGAAGAAGTCGGTCAAATGGTAAAAGGCTGGCTGGATAGTCACATTCCTACTTTCGATAGAGGGTATTCTTCTGTATTAAGTTGAGTATTCCAATTAGATAATTAATATAGCCCGTGATGGAAACATCACGGGCTTTTTTTTGTCTGATAGCCAATTCGGGAAAAGCTCTTCTGGCTTAGTGTCGTTTCATGGGTTAAAATTCTTAAGTTATTTAACCATTTAAAAAGGGGCAGATGGACGTGCTCAATCAAAAATTCAATCAATAAAATGCATACAAGAGTTTCTAACTACCTACCTGGAGGCTGCTCCGTGAAGAAAGCAAAGCAACTGATCGCATGTGTGATTCTAATGGCAATGAGCCTAGAATCTGCGCAGGCGGCATACGACCTTAATTTGAAGCAAGGGGTAACTCAGATCAGTCATGATGTGTATGATTTGCACATGCTGATTCTGTGGATTTGCGTATTTATCGGAATTGCCGTGTTTGGGGCCATGTTTTATTCGATTTACTATCATCGTAAATCGAGAGGACATGTCGCATCCCAATTCCATGAAAGCACAAAGATAGAAATCTTGTGGACGATTATTCCTACGCTGATACTTGTTGGCATGGCAATACCCGCCACCAAGACCATGATGGAACTGAACGATGTGCAAGATGCCGATATGTCAATCAAAGTGACAGGCTGGCAATGGAAATGGGAATATGAATATCTTGATACGGGCGTGCATTTTTTCAGTAGTCTGGACGAAGCCAGTAATAGAGCCAGGCAATTAGGTTCCGGCATAGATCCGAGATCAGTTCCTCATTATCTGCTTAATGTGGACAATCCTTTGGTAATTCCGGTCAAGAAGAAAATCCGTTTTCTTTTTACAGCCGCCGATGTTTTGCACTCCTGGTGGGTGCCCGATTTAGGTTGGAAAAAAGATACGATTCCCGGTTTCATCAATGAGGCATGGACATATGTCGAAAAACCAGGCACGTACCGCGGGCAATGTACGGAATTGTGCGGAAAAGACCATGGCTTTATGCCTATCGTAGTGATTGCAATGGAACAAGTTGATTACGATAACTGGGTGGCAGAGCAAAAAGGTTTGGTTGCTGAGACCAATGCTGCGGCTGAAAAAGAATGGTCAAAAGACGAACTTATCGCCAAGGGCGAGTCTGTTTATCAAAATAACTGTGCTTCCTGCCATATGGCCGACGGAGCAGGTATGGCCGGGGCATTTCCTGCTTTGTCCGGAAGCAAACTGGTCAATGGTGACATCAACAGTCAGATTGATCTGGTTTACAAAGGTAAGGGAATGATGCCTGCGTTTGGTCAAATGTTGAGCGAAGTGGACTTCGCAGCCGTCATAACCTATACCCGAAATGCTCTTGGTAATGCAGTAGGAGATTCAGTCCAACCCTCAGCCATTAAATCATTGAAATCATCTGCGCCTGCGCAAAATGATGATAAAGACGAGGATGATAAAGACGAAGGAAACACCTAGTGTTTTGAACAAGCTGTTTGCTTTGTTTGAATTCAAATCTTTTTTACAAAAATAGAGGTAACACAATGTCAGCGGTAGTCACTGAACATGATGATCATCATGAGCATGATCATGATCACGGCCCCAGTAAAGGCCTTTTAAGATGGTTAATAACCACCAACCATAAAGATATCGGAACACTTTATCTGTTGTTTGCACTGGCAATGTTTTTTGTGGGTGGTGCAATGGCATTGGTTATTCGTGCCGAATTGTTTGAACCGGGTTTGCAGTTTGTGCAACCTCAGTTTTTCAATTCCATGACGACCATGCATGCGCTGGTCATGGTTTTCGGTGCGGTAATGCCTGCTTTTGTGGGCTTGGCTAACTGGATGATTCCCATGATGATTGGCGCTCCTGATATGGCGTTGCCAAGAATGAATAACATGAGTTTCTGGTTGCTGGTTGCCGGTGTTTTAATGCTGGCCAGCACCTTATTCATGGAAGGTGGCGCACCCGCATCGGGATGGACTTTGTATCCACCTTTGGTTTTACAAACCGGTGCGGCATTACCCTTTGCCATCTTCTCGGTGCATTTGCTGGGTATTTCATCGATCATGGGCGCGATTAACATTATCGCAACCATTTTTAACATGCGTGCTCCTGCGATGACATTGATGAAAATGCCGCTTTTCGTATGGACCTGGCTGATTACCGCTTTTCTGTTGATTGCGATCATGCCGGTTTTTGCCGGTGCGGTAACCATGCTGTTGACTGACCGGTTTTTCGGAACCAGCTTTTTTGACGCAGCGGGCGGCGGTGATCCCGTTCTGTATCAGCATATTTTCTGGTTTTTCGGTCATCCTGAAGTATATGTCATGATTTTGCCTACTTTTGGTGTTGCATCCACAATTATTCCTGTGTTTGCACGTAAACCTTTGTTCGGTTATAGCTCGATGGTCTATGCGACTGCAGCCATTGCTTTCCTGTCGTTTATCGTATGGGCTCACCATATGTTTACTGTGGGTATGCCGATAGCCGGTGAGTTGTACTTCATGTATGCCACCATGTTGATTGCGATTCCTACCGGTGTAAAAGTGTTCAACTGGACAGCCACGATGTGGAAAGGGTCCATGACCTTTGAAACACCGATGTTGTTTTCGATTGCATTCGTGGTGTTATTTACGATGGGTGGATTTACCGGCTTGATGATGTCGGTTGCGCCGTCTGACTTCCAGTACCATGACACTTACTTTATCGTTGCTCATTTTCATTACACATTAGTCCCCGCTTCCATATTCATTTTGATGGCTGCCGGTTATTTTTGGCTGCCCAAATGGACCGGCCATATGTATGACGAAAAAATCGGTAAACTGCATTTTTGGTTATCCGCCATCTCTGTCAATATCCTGTTCTTTCCTCAGCATTTTCTGGGACTGGCTGGTATGCCAAGACGTATTCCGGATTATGCCGTGCAATTTGCTGATTGGAATATGGTGTCGAGTATTGGCGCGTTCATTTTCGGCTTCAGCCAATTACTGTTCCTTTGGATTGTTGTTAAAACCATCAAAGGCGGAACCGGTGAAGTTGTAACAGACGAGGTATGGGAAGACGCAAGCAAGCATGGCCTTGAGTGGACATTGCCTTCTCCTCCGCCTTACCATACGTTTACTACACCACCTGAAATAGTTCCTACTGAGCATTTTTAAAAATCCTTAATGCAGGTAATTAGCGGAAGCGCTGAATCAAACGGCGTTTCCCAGGGCTACGCATAAGACGAAATATCCGTAGCCCATTTAGTGTTTTTTAACTAAACACTGCATTAAACGTAATAAATGCATGAATAATCAGGAAAACCATGACGACCAAGAGCAAAAACATTTTAACGGCATTAGTTTTGACAGCTTTCGTTCTTGCTGTCTATGTGTTTGCTGTGATGAGAGCAATTGCAGAATGAGTGATGGCGTAGATTCAAAAAACCGTAAACTGGTTACAAAGCTGGTGTTGATTGCCATTGCCATGTTTGGTTTTGGGTATGCACTGGTCCCCATTTATGATGTGTTTTGCGACATCACCGGCTTGAACGGCAAGACCAACACTGACGCCGTTCTGGAAACGCAGTATCAAGTCGACAAAACCAGAGAAATCAAAGTTGAATTTGTGACCTCGGTCAATAAATCGGCGCCTATGACTTTTCGTGCTGAAAACAACAAGATTGTCGTTCATCCAGGCCAGTTTTATACGGTTAATTTCTATGCCGAAAATCTGACTGACAAAAAAATGGTGGCACAGGCCATTCCCAGTGTTTCACCCGGATTGGCGTCGGAATATTTTAAAAAAACTGAATGTTTTTGTTTTACGGAACAGGTTTTTGAACCCGGTGAGAGCAAGACAATGCCGGTTCGATTCGTAGTTGAGCCGAATCTGCCTGAGCAGTACAAAACTATTACACTTTCTTACACTTTTTTTGATAATACTGATAAATCAGTAAAAAACTAACAACAGGGGAAGGCTATGTCCACAACTGCTTATTACATACCGCATAAAGCTACGTGGCCTATCATAGGCACGGGCGGACTTATGTTAACTTTGGCAGGTTTTGCCAATTTCTTGAATGGATCATCCATCGGTTCGACCATGATGGTCATGGGGTTCATGACTTTTATTGTTATGTTGGCCGGTTGGTTTAGCTTGCAGGCAACGGAAAGCGAGTCCGGCATGTACAGCACTCAGGTCGGTATTTCTTACCGCATGGGCATGATGTGGTTTATTTTTTCAGAAATTATGTTTTTCGCCGTTTTCTTCGGCACTTTGTGGTACACCAGAAATTTGTCAGTACCCTGGTTAGGTGGATTGGGCGACGGCCCCGGCCGTTCTTCGCACCTGTTGTGGGAAAATTTTACGGCGCAGTGGCCAACAAACGGTCCCGGTGAAATCGGTGGTGAATTTGAACCTATGGGAGCATGGGGTTTGCCCTTATTGAACACGTTAATCCTGCTGACCAGCGGTGTCACATGCACATGGGCTCACCATGGCCTTTTAGCTCAAAAACGTGACCAGCTGATTAAAGGATTGATTGCAACGGTAGCACTTGGCTTTATGTTCGTGGCATTTCAGGCTATTGAATACCATGAAGCCTACACTGAAATGGGCTTGACACTCGGTTCGGGTATTTACGGTTCTACTTTCTTCATGTTGACCGGTTTTCATGGTTTTCACGTATGCGTGGGTGCCATTATCCTGTCAGTAGTTCTGTTTCGCAGCTGGAGAGGCCATTTCAAGCCGGAAAACCATTTTGCTTTCGAAGCAGCCGCTTGGTATTGGCATTTTGTTGACGTGGTTTGGTTAGGCTTATTTGTGTTTGTCTATTTGCTTTAAATTAATAGCAACACAGCAATTAAAGCGCTGCTTTACGCAGCGCTTTTTTTTTGTAGCGGCTTGACTTTTCAGCGGGTTGAAAATACAGCGCGAACAATCTAAAGAACAATCGCTCAG
Organism: Methylicorpusculum sp.; assembly: GCF_030651835.1. Classification (GTDB taxonomy): domain Bacteria; phylum Pseudomonadota; class Gammaproteobacteria; order Methylococcales; family Methylomonadaceae; genus Methylicorpusculum. The sequence continues at coordinate 26,728 of NZ_JAUSBX010000128.1, forward strand.
ATCTCGTTCTTACCGCTTAATTTCTTCCTGGCCTGTTTTAGTGTGGAGTCTTGCGCCAATACCATGGGGCTTAATAAGCCCTGTAGCCACAGCAATAAAGATAAAAATAAACAATAAGACTGATAAAGTAATTCTTACCGTCAACGCTTTAACTGTTTTTGTGGAATTTTCCTCGGTACGTTTTACCAAATGAAAGAGAGCTGAGCCTAAGCTAAAGATGATGCCTATAAATGCGATTCCGATAAGGATTTTGATAATCATAAATTATGTGTGTAAACGTCAAAAACCAGGATATTCTCAGTGATTCAATCCGTCTTGCCAATAGAGCATTAAAAAAACAATGAACAGAAAGATTCGTGTAAAAGGCTTTTACATTAAATCGGTTCCATTAGTGGCTTATCTTTGCTTTTTAGTATTATTGCTATCGCTGGGTAATTGGCAATTAACGCGGTCAAAAGAAAAAGCCGTTTATATTTCTGAATTAAACCGAAGTGCCGATTTGCCAAAAATCCCGTTAACAGCGGATTTGATTGAGACAGCCAAGTCATTGCGTTTTCAATCAGTTGAAGTTTCCGGACGTTACGATGATCAACATCAGTTTTTACTGGATAACCAGGTTCGTCGTGGTAAGGTAGGTTATTTTGTCATGACCCCTTTTTATCTGACCGGATCAACGATTGCCATTTTAGTAAATAGAGGATGGATTCCTGCAAATCTGGATAGAAATCAGTTGCCTGGTATCGCCGTGCATGAAAATCAAATCACAATTTCCGGCAGAATTAACCATTTTCCCGGTTTGGGAGTCAAGCTGAAAGGCGCGGAAATTCCTACGGACACATGGCCATCGGTGGTGCAGTTGATTGACTCGCAGGTTTTGGCAAAAATAATTAATCGGCCTTTAGCAGATTTTCAGATCGAATTGCATCCGGAATCCCCCGATGGCTATGAGCGGTCGTGGCACATTTCTGTTGAAATAACACCGGAAAAACATATTGCTTATGCCATTCAATGGTTTGGATTGGCATTAACACTCACAATTTTATTTGTTTGGTACAGCATAAAAAAATCTAATGAATAATCAACAAAAGAGAAATCAACGACTGATCCTCGCTATTTTTGGTATGTCGGTCATCCCTTTTATCATTGCCTGGTATCTAGCCGAGCATCCTGAAACGGTGGCGGGTAGAACAAATTACGGTGAATTGATCATTCCACCCATCACGACTGAAAGAACTGATTTGACCGGATTTGACCAGTTTTCTAGTGAAAACCTGGGTGAACTTAAAGGTCGCTGGGTCATGATCAATCTGATTCCGGCATCCGATTGCAATGTTGATTGTAAAGAATCGATCTTCAAGTCAAAACAATTATTGCTGATGATGGGCAAGGATTTAACCAGAATCCGAAGAGCGGTCATGGTCTTTGAAGGCGTTACCGTTGATACACAGGGCGCCTGGTGGTCAGAAGATAGCCGCTTATTGAAAGTGAAACCGAATCAGGCGCTGCAAAAAAAAATAGAAGCGTTAAAACAGGGCAAAGTACCTCATGGCATGTTTATATTGATGGATCCACTTGGAAATCTGATGATGCACTATCAACCCGGGTTTGATCCCTACAAGGTCAAGAGCGACCTTAGGAAACTTCTCAGCATTTCACAAATTGGATAGACAATGTTTAGAAAAATTACATTTCTGTGTTTTTTCATCGCTTTGCTGCTCGTTATATTCGGCACTTATGAACGGCTGTCCGATGCCGGTTTAGGCTGCCCGGAAGGGCCCGGTTGTCACAGCCAGCTGGTGAATCCGGATGATCTTGACTTACAGGAACAATTACCGGTCAATGAGCCGGCTCAAGGGCTTGATATTATTAAAATCTGGAAAGAAAAAGGGCATTTCTATCTTTCCGGCCTTTTGTCTGTTTTCGCCGTTATTTTATTTCTAAGCGCATGGTTTCAGTCCCGCCATAAGCTATCGGCAGTATTAGGAGCAACCGGCATTCTGGTGCTGGTGGCATTGCAAACGTTTACCGGCTTGATTAACTTGGGTCTTAAGGTAATGCCGGTAATTGGCAGTGCTCATTTAGTGCTCGGTTTTTTAACCGTCTGGATGCTGTTTTGGCTGTTTTTAAAAACACATCCCGAGCTAAAAAAATCAGAAGTTTCCGGATTTTCCAGTGCCCATTTTTTGAGTACCTTCGGCATCCTGTTGTTGCTATTGCTCATCATGTCCGGCATCTGGGTAACCGGTACCGGCTCCGGGATGGCTTGCTCCGGTTTCCCTCATTGCAATGGACAATGGTGGCCCGAAGCGGATTACAAAGTACTAGTACAAGTACTTGGCGGAATGCCTGCCGGAAATGAGGCTCAAGTTGCGATTCACTGGTTACATCGGATTACTGCACTGATTAGCTTCATTGTCTTGAGCAGCGTTGTCGGGGCGGCAAGCACTTCAAATAATGCTAAACAAGTCCGAATCGCAAGCCTGAGTCTGGCTGTGCTTCTGTTGCTGCAAATGATGACCGCAGCCTTTATGGTGATTGCAAACCTGCCTTTATGGGCGGTTTCAATGCATAGCAATCTGGCGTTTCTGTTAATGTTGCCGCTGATTGCCATCCGTTTATACAGCCGTTATGAGCTTAAAGGTGAAATTGAGCTTACTCAACCGAAGTTAGTTAAAGCGCAGCTAGCCAGAGTTGAGCCTTCCGAAGCCACCTACACAGAGCCTGAGCCGGAATCCCTTTATTCAAGGCTTAAATCTCAATTGCAAAGAACCCGGACGGGTTTGGGTTCTTTGTTGAACGCGATACCGATAGGCCAGAAAACGATTGATGATGAGGTTCTGGAAGAGATTGAGGCTAATCTTTTGATGGCTGATATGGGCATGGATGTCACTACCTTTATCATCAATAAACTTAACAGCCCGGCTGTTAAGGAACAGATCAAGCAAGGCAGCACCATAACTGATGTGCTTAAGCATGAATTATTGACGATTCTGAAACCCTGTTGTGAACCCCTGGTCATCCCAAAGCAAGAAAAGCCCTTTGTGATATTGGTGGTGGGGGTAAACGGTGCCGGCAAAACAACGACTATCGGCAAGATGGCAAAACGGCTTCAAGCTCAAGGTCACAGTGTCATGTTGGCCGCAGGAGATACTTTTAGGGCGGCGGCAGTTGAACAGCTTCAAACCTGGGGCGAACGTAATAAAATTCATGTCGTCGCGCAACATACCGGAGCCGATTCTGCGTCAGTCATTTATGACGGTTTACAATCGGCACAGGCTAAAGGCGTTGACGTATTGATTGCCGATACTGCAGGCCGCTTGCATACCAAGTCCAATTTGATGGATGAATTAAAAAAAGTAAAACGAATTATGACTAAACTTGATGAGGACGCCCCTCATGAAGTGCTGCTGGTTTTGGATGCAGGCACAGGACAAAATGCTTTGTCACAAGCCCGGCAATTCAATGAGACGGTAAAATTATCCGGCATTGCTTTGACAAAACTCGATGGGACTGCGAAAGGCGGAATCATCTTCGCGCTGGCCAAACAACATGCTATCCCGATCCGTTATATTGGCATTGGTGAAGGTATTGATGATTTGCAGGATTTCGATGCGGAAAAATTTGTCGATGCCTTATTTCTGAATGATAACTGACCATGTTGAAATTTGACCATGTTTGCAAGCGTTACCCTGAAGCGGGTGATGTCTTGACAGATGTAACTTTTCATTTAAAGCCCGGCGAATTTGCTTTCCTCACAGGCCACTCAGGTGCTGGAAAAAGCACACTGCTGAAATTGATTGCACTGATGGAGCGATGTAACCGGGGTAATGTGTTGCTGGACGGGCAAAATTTGAACAAAGCCAAAAACAGGCACATTCCTTATATAAGAAGGAAATTAGGTCTGATTTTTCAGGATTTCAAATTGCTCAATGACAGAACTGTTTTTGATAATGTGGCTTTGCCCTTAGTCATAGCCGGGCATGGTCATCAGGAAATCAGCCGTCGGGTCCGCGCGTCTCTGGATAAAGTCGGTTTATTGGGTAAAGAGAAAAAATATCCGCTCACCTTGTCAGGCGGCGAGCAGCAACGGGTCGGTATCGCGCGTGCGGTTGTTAACAAACCGCCGTTGATACTGGCCGACGAACCAACGGGTAACCTAGATCCTGAGCTTTCTGCAGAAATCATGAAATTATTCGAGGATTTTCAGCAAGTAGGAGTGACTATTTTGATAGCCACTCATGATATTCCACTGGTTAAAAAAATGGGTCATCGCGTATTAAAGCTGGATCATGGCCGCTTGGTGGCGAGCTGAGTCATGAGAAAAGAGTATTACCGAAAAGCCAAAGTACCGGTTCGAAAAAAAGGTTTTGTCTCCAATTTGGGCGATAAATTACATGCCTATCTGGATATTCATGCCCATGCTTTTTTTTCCAGCCTGGGACGCTTGGTTAGAGCGCCGTTCTCATCCATCATGACCATCGCGGTCATGTCCATTGCCATTGCTTTGTCGGCCGGGTTCTATTTATTCGTGGCCAATATTCAGCAATTAACCGACAGTTTTGAAGACAGTAATCATATGTCCGTGTTTTTGAAAGAACAGGTCAGTGATCAAGCGGGTGCAAAGTTAGCAGAGACTCTTCGCAGCTATGGCAACATTAAAGACACGAAGTTGATATCCAGATCGCAAGCATTAACGGAATTTCGTGAATACAGCGGCTTTGGGGCAGCCATTGATGCACTGGACAAAAATCCTTTACCGGCCGTCATACAAGTAATGCCTTCGTCTGAATCAATGACGCAGCAACAATTGGAACAGCTGCGCCATACCCTTTCGCAGTTGCCCGAGGTGGATCAGGTTCAGCTGGATTTAGAGTGGGTCAAACGATTGCAGTCCATGTTGGCGTTGGCTGAGCGAGGCGTTACGCTATTGAGTACGATATTCGGTATAGGGGTCTTGTTTATTACCGGCAATACCATTCGTCTTGAATTACATAATCGCCGCGAAGAAGTCATCATCGCCAAATTGGTCGGCGCTACAGACCGCTTTATCAGCCGTCCATTTCTTTATACCGGATTTTGGCTGGGCTTATTATCCGGTATAACAGCCTGGCTGATTGTGACGATGATGATGATGGTATTACAGACACCGGTAGATGAACTGTCCAAGCTCTACGATGGCCTATTTAACGTCCTCTATTTGGGGTTCATTGAGGTAATGGCGCTTTTTGGAATATCCACCTTGTTAGGGGTATCAGGAGCTTGGTTAGTATTGGTTTATCAGCTCAGGCAGTTAAACCCTGAATAATCCGTTTTTGACCAAGCGATTATTATTTGTTTTACCGACGTCATCTGGCGATCTTCATTCTTAAGCTTTTTTGAGCAAGACATTTTTTAAGCGCCATTCCTCTTCGGGTTCGACGGCTTTAAGAAAGCTGATTTTACTTTGAGCTCCGGTTGCAACCGGTACGCCGTTCCGGTATAAAATTTTATGATTGGCTAAAGCCGGGATGCGCTGGCCGGGGGTAATCACTCCGGTCAAATTGAGCGGGTCGGCGGCATTGATTACCACAAGATCATCCTGCTTTGCATTTCTTCGGGCGGCTCTTAACCCTTCAAGGGCTTGCGGCAAGGCGAACTGCTCACCGGAAAAACCCTGCACAAAACGTCCTCCGCGTAATTCACCGCGGGCTTCCATTCTTCGAAATACATAGAGTAATTCCCGCCATGATGGCATGATAGATTCCATTTCCAGTACTTTTCTGAACACCACGCCATAGCGCTTGAGTAGGATTTTAGCGACATGTTCACAGTGTTCATAGCGCTCATTGTCCTTGGTCGAGCCTGGCCTGATGAGAGACCAGCGTCCGGCAGCTGTAAAAGGATCGTATGACGGGTAACGCTTGCTGCGCCGATGCAGGATTTTTTGTGGCGTAATAAGGGTACGTAATCCTTGAAAACTGTCGGCTGTGATAAGTCCCCATGCGGCCAGTTCTGCCAATCCTTCTTCAACTTGCACTTTCAATAAGCCTGTTTCTAAAGACAAGTCCTCAAAAAAACTGGCGCCCCATTGTCTGAGAGCCGTGATGATTTTTTGTGCCGGACTGGAGAGTGTTTCCGGTTCGGGTGTTGATAGCGGCGCATAAGCACGCCAGTGGTCAAGATGGGGTCGTGCGATAAAACTGATGGACGTGCTTTTGCCGGCCGGATTTTTCCGGTGATTCTGGTTTTGAGGCGGCTGCAAACGTAACCAAATGATCTTGCCCATGCTGCATAACTGATCAAGATCGGATTTCTGATAACTGCGAATACGCGAGGGCAATATATCGGCCTCCCAACTGACAGCAGGAAGCCCCAATCCTTCTAATTGCAACAAAGATTCCTGCAAAGCCCCGGCACCTTCGCCTTTATCATCAAATCGATGCCAATGAAATAAAAAGCGCATGAAGTCAGCTGCAGGAACCGGCTCTATTTCGCTGCGCAATTGTTTAAGCGTGTAGCGGTGAATTCTTGCCAATAAGCCCCGATCACACCATTCAACAACGCCTGACTCAACATGACTAAACTGACCTTGTATGGCAAAACCTTCAACCTGCAGCGCTTCAAGAGCCGCTTGAACCGGCATTTTTTCTATGCCCAAAGATGCTGCCAGCGCGCTTGCGGTTACAGGGCCTAAGCCTTCCATCCGGCTGCGTATGATGTCGACCAGGCTATTTTCCGGTGTATCGCATTCACCAGCGACAGCTGATATGACAGGTTCAAGATGTGCATTGGGAAATGCCTGCATCAGGTTTTGCAAGCGTTCAGCCGCGACCCACAGTCTTACTCCTGAATCCAGGGTGAGTAAGGTAGCACGCTGTGTTTGCTGAAGGCTTTTAAAAAATGCGGGCCATGCTTGATCCGTCTGATTAATTGATTCGTGACCGTTCAGGCCCTCGTTTTCTGTGATATAGGCCAGCACCACCAACGCATCATGAAGTTCATCAGGTGAATTTACCTGTGGCCAGGCTTCCATTTTTACACGGGCAATGGCCTCCGGACTTAGCCGACCTAAATCGCCCGCGCTTTGAGGGTCTATAAACCGGCGTTGCTGAACCGCCAGCGTTCGCCGCTCTTCCGCCGGTGCATCATCCAAAAAGGCATAAGGACGCGCATTCAATATTTCCAGGGCCAACGGGGAAGGGGAGGTTAAATCTTTGGCAAGTATCTGTATGGTTTTTTGTTCGATTCCGGACAACAAGCGAATCAAGCCATCGATATCCATCAGTTCATGCAAACAGTCATAGAGCGTCTGATTGACTAAGGGGTGATCAGGTATAGCCCGGTCCCCCGCAATATTTTCCTGGCAGGCGAGTTGATCCGGAAAAATGACGGCGATCAGGTCTTCAGCATCGTTACGCTGAAAATAGGCGGGCACCTTTTTTCCGGCACGGTTTCGAGGCACCGCCAAGGCCGTATTGGCAACCCACCGCCAGCGAGTCGGAAACATGGGCGCTGCAAGCAATGCCTGGATCAAAATCGCTTTGACCGTCGCCGATTTCAGGTAATGAGCGGGTTCCTCCAGTGGAAAACTATGGGTAGGTCCCAAAGACAGAACAATAGCATCTTCTCCTGCGGCGGCCTGCAGTTCAAAGTTGAACGTCCGGCAAAAGCGTTTACGCAAAGCCAGTCCCCAGGCTCGGTTGATACGGGAACCGTAAGGTGAGTGAATGACGAAATGCATATCGCCGGTTTCATCAAAAAAACGTTCGAACACGATGGTTTGTTGGGTAGGAATAATCGAGAGCGCTGCTTTTGCTGAGGCTAAATACTGAACCAATTGGTCAGCAGCGGCAGCATTGAGGCTGATCGAGTCAGTCAAATACTGAAGCGCAGGCTGAATGCCTTGATCGAGCTTATGATCCATGGTGTCACGCAGATTCGATACTGCCTTGGAGAGTTCATCAGTGCGCCCGGGCGCTTCGCCAAACCAAAATGGAATATTGGGCGGCAAACCGTGCGCATCTTCAACATAAACCCGACCTTGTTCGACTTTTAAAAGCCGATACGAGTTATTTCCCAGTTGAAAAATATCACCGGGTATACTTTCGAATGCAAAGTCTTCGTTTAACGTGCCTACGAATAAACCCTCCGGTTGCATTATCACGTCATAATCGAATTGATCCGGTATCGCGCCGCCGTTTACGATGGCAGTTAGACGCGCACCTTTTCTGGCTCTCAATACGCCGTGAACGACATCGCGGTGCAAATAAGCGCCTCGTCGGCCTCTTCGCGTGCTATAGCCTTCGCTGAGCATTTTGACCACCTTTGCAAAGGTTTCATAATCCAGAGCATGATAAGGCCAGGCTTGGGCAAAGGCGTCATAAAGTGCTTTTTCCTGCCATTCACGGCAGGCAACTTCGGCCACAATTTGCTGAGCCAAAACATCCAAAGGATGTTCAGGCAGCTTGATTTTGTCCAGTTCGTCATGGCTAATAGCGATAAGCATCGCCGTGCATTCGACCAAATCGTCGCGTGATAAAGGAAACAGCCTGCCCTTAGGCGTAGCACCCAAGCGGTGACCGGACCGGCCGACCCGCTGTAATAACGCGGCAATGCTGCGCGGTGAGCCGATTTGACAGACCAGATCGACATCGCCAATATCAATGCCCAATTCCAGTGATGCCGTTGCTACCAGCGCTTTGAGGCTGCCCTGTTTCAAACGTTGTTCGGCGTTGAGCCGATGTTCTTTGGCAAGGCTGCCATGGTGAGCGGTTACATGCTCTTCGCCTAAACGTTCCGCAAGAGCAGCAGCCAGGCGTTCAGCCAGTCTGCGGGTATTGACAAAAATCAAGGTGGTCCGGTGTTGTTCGATCAAATCAACCAGGCGAGTATAAATTTCCTGCCATACTTCACTGGCCATGATCGATTCCAGAGGCGAGCCGGGAACTTCAATCTGAAGGTCGCGCAAACGCTTATGGCCAGTATCAATGATTTGGCAAGCCGTATTGCGATTTCCCGTCAAGAACCTTGCCATGTGTTCAATGGGTTTTTGTGTGGCTGACAGACCGATTCGAACCACTGGCGCTGCGGTTAACTGGTCCAGACGCTCCAATGATAAAGCCAGATGAGCCCCCCGTTTGTTACCTGCCAGCGCGTGAATTTCATCGACAATGACGGTTTTGACGGTGCCAAGCATGATACGGCCGGAATCTGACGTGAGCAAAACATAAAGCGATTCAGGTGTGGTAACCAGGATATGCGGCGCGCATCGTTTCATGGCATTGCGCTCTGACGTTGAGGTGTCGCCGGTGCGTGTTTGCACACGAATGGGGACATCCGGGAGACCATTTTCCAACAGCGCAAACTGAATGCCGTCCAGTGGCCATTCCAGATTTTTATGAATATCGTTGGACAGGGCTTTTAAAGGTGAGATATAAAGTATCACCGTTTCATCAGGTAAAGATGACGATATTCCCTGAACAATAAGCTGGTTGATTGCCGCTAAAAATGCGGCCAGTGTTTTACCTGAGCCGGTAGGGGCTGCAATCAGCGTAGCATGACCGGCTTGTATAGCCGGCCAAGCCAGCGATTGAACGTCGGAAGGCGCTGAAAAATGGCTTGTAAACCATTCTGAAACGGCAGGATGAAAATTGATTAAGCTCATTCAGCTAGTAAACGATGGATACTGTGGTGTATTTATCGTTAGCATCATATCAGCAAGCTGATCTTTTCTAATAGGCTTCTGTTTATAACTTTATGAATCAAAGTTTATTCGTTATCTGCTCACCCCCTCCGATTTTATTGGGTGTAGGTGCTTGATTTCAAAGGACACATAAATACGTCCCTACAGCTCTCTGCAACATCCCTCTTGCAGAAGCCTTTTCAATCAATCACCTACACCCTCTATTCCAAACGGGCGAGTAGTCACGTTTATTATGACCTTAGGCCAAGTGACATTGTTTTATTCTGCAGGAGTTTCATGCGCTTACAAATTATAAGAATTATCGCGGCTTTATTTTTATGGCTGCAATTTCATCAAACGCAAGCTGATGAAGTACTGTCAGCGACAATTGCCAGAATTAAACCGAGCATTGTTGTCGTGGGCTCATTCCAGAAAACACGCACACCTCGCGGCCTTTTTTTAGGCACTGGTTTTGCTATTGGTGACGGCACGTTGATTGCTACCAATGCCCATGTTATTTCCAAAGAAAAAGATTTAAGCCACAAAGAAGCTTTAGCGATATTCGTTCGAAGAAACGGTAAAGAGGAGATGGCTTATGCCACGGAATTAAAAGTGGATCCAGTTCATGACATTGCGGTTTTAAAACTGGCAGGCAATGCGCGTTTAACGCCGATGATACTGGGCAATGCCGACCAGGTTAAAGAAGGTCAAGACATTGCATTTACCGGATTTCCAATCGGCATGGTTTTAGGCCTTTATCCTGTTACACATCAGGGTATTATTTCGGCCATTTCGCCAACAGTCATTCCCCAGTTAAGCGGAAAGTTATTAAGCTCGGATATGCTGAAACGCTTGCGAGAACCTTACGACGTCTTTCAACTGGATGCCACGGCGTATCCGGGCAACAGTGGCAGTCCGCTTTATGATCGGCAAACAGGCACTGTCATTGGAATCATTAATAAGGTATTTGTACAGGAAGGTAAGGAGTCGGCGATCACAAAACCCAGCGGCATAACCTATGCCATGCCAGTCACTTACCTGAAAAAATTATTAGATAATGTCGATTGAATGCCGCTCTTGAGCTATGCTTTTCATCATGCATAAGCAATAGTTAACCTTGATTCTGCAACAGAGACTTTTTGGTTAGCAATGTTAAATTTCAGCGCCATTCAGCTCCAAGAAGCCGGTTCTTGCTCATAAACAGTTTTTATTTTTAACTTATTCGAAAAATTCCCAATGATAAGGATTTTCCGCCATTACATCTCAAGTGCGTTCTTGTGGTTGCTTATTTTAGAAGCAATTGTGTTCTATTTTTCCATGTATCTTGGCAGTCAGCTCCGGTTTCTGTACGAGGCCAGTTGGTATTCAGAGTCGGATATCATCGCTGCTAGTCTGGTTTTTGTCGTTGTCGTGACCTTGTGTAATGTCTCTCTTGGTTTATACCGGCGTAATCTGGGAACCCACGATTACGATTTATTGGCCCGGGTCAGCTTCAGTTTTGGTCTGGCGATCGCGGCCGTCGTTTCCATTTATTATATTTTTCCTGAATTTCTGATTGCCAGAAGTGTCCTGGGTGCGGCGGTAATTATTGCCTTTTTGGGCATGATGATCATCCGCTATTTTTTTTACCGTTACGCCAAAATTGAGCGCATTAAAAAACAGGTTTTAGTCGTTGGTAGCGGAAAAAAAGCGGTTGAATTGGTGACTTTAAATGACAGTTATATTCATAAAACCTTCAATATCACCGGCTTTCTGGCTCTTCCGGACGAGCAGGTGTTGGTCGATAAATCATTGTTGATCAATTCTGACACCTCGCTGTGCGAGACCTGTCAGCAGTTGAACATTGACGAAATTGTCCTGGCCATTGATGATAGACGACGCAGTATGCCGATCAGCACTTTACTGGATTGCAAAATGTCCGGTTTGGATATCATCGATTTGGTCACCTTTTATGAACGCGAGCAAGGACTTGTCTCGTTAAATAATGTTTACCCGAGCTGGTTTTTATTCTCAGACGGATTTGCGGTCAGCGGTTTTCGATCACTCACCAAAAGAGTGTTTGATATCGTCACCAGTATTATTTTACTGGCCGTTTCCTGGCCTGTTATGCTGATGACCGTCATCGCTATCATGCTGGAAGATGGCATCCATGCGCCATTTTTTTATAAACAGGTCAGGGTAGGCGAGAATAACAAGCATTTTAAAGTCATTAAATTCAGAAGTATGGTCGTCAATGCCGAAAAGAATGGCGCGCAATGGGCGAAACTGCGCGACAACAGAATTACACGGGTAGGCGCTGTCATCAGAAAAGTAAGAATTGACGAATTGCCGCAAATTTTTAATGTATTGAAGGGTGACATGAGTTTTGTCGGACCCAGACCCGAACGCCCCGAGTTTGTAGACGGATTTATTGAGCGCATTGATTACTATGCCGAACGTCATCGGGTTAAGCCGGGCATTACCGGGTGGGCGCAGATTTGTTATCCCTACGGTGCCAGCGAAGAAGATACAGTAAGAAAATTGGAATATGACCTTTATTATGTAAAAAACTACAGCATGTTTCTTGATATGAGCATCATTTTGCATACGATAGAGATTGTCCTATGGGGCAAAGGCGCCAGATAACATTCGATAGACCAGTAAAAAAAACTTTTAAACTCAGTTCAGGTGATTTTGTTTTGACGAATAAAACGATTTTGGTAACAGGCGGTGCGGGGTATATCGGCAGCCACACTTGTGTAGAGTTATTAAATGCCGGTTTCAATATTGTGGTGGTTGATAACCTTTCCAACAGTAAAATTGAAGCGCTAAAGCGTGTCGAGCGAATTACTGAAAAAACCGTCGCATTTTATCAAGCGGATATAAGAGACAAAGACGCGCTAACTTCAGTTTTTAACCAGCATCATTTTGATGCGGTCATTCATTTTGCCGGACTTAAAGCGGTGGGAGAATCCTGTCAGCAGCCGTTAGCGTATTACGATAATAATGTGCATGGCACGCTGGTTTTACTGCAGGTGATGGAACAATTCAACGTGAAAGATCTGGTTTTCAGTTCTTCGGCGACCGTATATGGCGACCCTCATGCCGTGCCGATCATGGAAAACTTTCCTTTATCCGCCACCAATCCTTATGGCAAAACAAAACTGCATATTGAGGAAATATTGCGGGATTTATCGAAAGCCGATCTATTCGGTGCCAAGAAAAAGCCATGGAATATTGCAATTCTGCGTTACTTTAATCCGGTGGGGGCTCATCACAGCGGTTTGATAGGTGAAGACCCTAATGGAATTCCAAATAATTTGATGCCTTACATTGCCCAGGTTGCCGTTGGCAAACTTAGTCAGTTGTCGATTTTTGGTAATGACTATCCTACTAAAGACGGTACCGGGGTAAGAGACTATATCCATGTGGTTGATTTGGCGAAAGGCCATCTTAAAGCCCTTGAGGCCTTGTTTTCTTGCCATGACGACTCCCGTACTTGCAAAGCCTATAATTTGGGGACCGGAAAAGGCTACAGCGTGCTGGATATGGTAAATGCATTTTCCCGCGTAACCGGACTGGAAATCAAATACCGCTTTGTTGATCGTCGGGAAGGCGATATTGCAGAATGCTATGCCGATCCTTCACTTTCTGCTGATGAATTGAGCTGGGAAACAGAGAAGAATCTGGACGATATGATGAGGGATACCTGGAATTGGCAAAGTAACAATCCTGCTGGTTACGCCTAGCCTTGTACTTTGCCGGATACAAACGTGAACTTGTCGTAGGAGCGGGCCATGCCCGCGCTTGAACCTCCTGAGGTCACGGGCATGGCTCACTCCAACAATACTGCCTACCAGTTCATCCCAACCAACACCTTATTTTATTTGGCCAATAAATTTTGCGAAATCAGGCCTCGGCTCAGCAATAGATTGATCACGGATTGCACGCATTCATCCAATGATTGCTGATGGGTATTCACAATCAGTTCGGGCCTATCCGGCTCTTCGTAAGGAGAGCCAATGCCGGTGAAGAAAGGAATCTTACCCTCACGTGCTTTTTTATATAAGCCTTTTACGTCGCGTTCCTCGCAGGTCTGTAATGGGCATTGGCAGTAAATTTCAATAAAATCACCATGAGGAACCAGCTTTCTGGCCGCACTTCGATCAGATCTGAAGGGCGATATGAAGGCAGTCAGCGTAATAACCCCCGCTTCGACCATTAACTTGGCCAGTTCACCAATTCTTCTGATGTTCTCAATCCGGTCTTCATCGTTAAAACCCAGGTCACTGCATAAGCCATGACGGACATTGTCGCCATCCAGCACAAAGGTAGAGCATTCCGAACGATGAAGGTAATCCTCTACGGCGTGCGCAAGCGTTGACTTACCGGAGCCTGATAATCCGGTAAACCAAAGAATCACGCTTTTGTGGCGATGGAGTCGTTCCCTGTCATTACGGGTTACAGTGGCATTATGCCAAACGGTGTTTGAGCTTTTTTTAGTCATAAAATGCGGTCGCTGTTTAGTTTTTTAATTAGCGTAATAAGATTCAAATTGTTTAATAAATGTTGGAAGACTCGCCTTTTCCAAGTGATTGATGCCGGCTGCCGCTTTACGACCGCCGCCGCTAGGAAAAGCAGCGCAAATTTCATCAGCACCGGATTTATTGTTTATTGGCGCTCTTACACTCACTAAATAGCCTCCTTTTTCATTCAGGCTGACAATAGCATGAGCCCTATTGGGCGTTCCATTGGCCAGTTCGTTTGCAAATACGCCACTGATCCGCCTGGACCAGGTCTCATCAGGCAAGACGTACACGGCAATAATCTCGTTGCTGTACTCAGGCTTGAGCTGTAAAGCTTGATTCATGTCATCTTCAAAGCCATTGATCAAAGTCTGATGAATTAAGCGATTATTGGCAATAAATTCAAACGGGGATAAATAACTGACCATTTCTTTATAAAGTTGAGCGGGAGGCAAATGCAAATCTTCAATTGAATGGCCATAACTATTGTAATTGATGCAAACGCCGAGTTGTTTTAACTGATCGGTTTGTTCGGAGGATAAATGGGAATCAGCCGCCAGCTTTAAGGCCACAGCATCAAGATTATCGCCAAACGCGGCCGTGATAGCCCATAAGCGGAAACGTCCCTGCAAATGCTGATCTACCAACAAGCTGGTACAGATATTGGTATCGGTGTCGATCAGGGTTGTCAGGTTGCTATGGACAGGTATCTCACCGGGACGATGATGATCAACGTAGAATACGGTTGCTCCCTGTTTGAGCACGGCATTTAAAGCGGCACAGTTTTTTTCAAGTGAAATATCCAGAACGACGATACGGTCTCCTGGTTCAGCAGTAACAGTTTCAAGTAATGAAATATCCCTTTTTACCCCGGTAATCAGGGTTGAATTGACAGGTTCAGCCAATCGAAGCTGTATCAGTGCACAAATACCATCGGCATCGCCGTTAAATACATCGTATTGCATAGCATTATAAAGTTGTAGAAAGTTGGTAAAGTCTAGCTTGGAACTTATACTTAACGAAGAAATTTTGTAAATTTGACTGCATTCTGGGGCTGACCCAAAAATCCTTAAGAAAATTCTCAGCATCTATCACTATAATTAGCGGCATAAGCATCCCGATCCATTTCAGAGCAATTTTTCAATTGCTGATGTCATCCGTAATCACATTTTTATTTAAAGGACACCTATGATTCCTGTCATTTTATCCGGCGGTTCAGGCACCCGTTTATGGCCTCTATCGCGGGGTCAGTATCCCAAACAGTTTTTACCGTTGGTCACCGACAAAACGATGGTGCAAGAAACCTTGCTGAGACTGAATGGTCTTGAAGGGATTAAAGCACCTATTGCTGTCTGCAATGAAGATCATCGCTTTATGATGGCCGAGCAGTTATGGGAAATTGGCGGCAAACCGCAAGCTATTATTCTTGAACCCATGGGCAAAAATACAGCGCCCGCAGTGGCCATGGCTGCATTGTCGGTCAAACCTGAAGACGTGTTGCTGGTTCTTCCAGCTGATCATGTGATTGCCAATGTGGCTGCGTTTCACAAGGCGGCAATCGCAGCGAATCAACTGGCTCAATCAGGACAACTGGTCACTTTTGGCATTGTACCCACTGAGCCGGAAACGGGGTACGGCTACATCAAGCGTTCATCTTCCCGTATCGGTGAAGCCTATCAGGTGGCCGCTTTTGTAGAAAAGCCCGATCAAAAAACCGCAGAGAGCTATGTCAGCAGCGGCGAATTTTTCTGGAACAGTGGCATGTTTGCTTTTAAAGCCCAGACTTTTTTGGATGAATTGCAAAAGTTCAACCCGGAAATGCTGCAAGCCTGCAAAAACGCATTGAATGGCGCTCAAGTCGATCTTGATTTTACCCGACTTGATAAAGACGCTTTTTCGGCCTGTCCCTCCGATTCCATTGATTATGCTGTGATGGAAAAAACCGATAAAGCGGTGGTTATTCCGCTGGATGCCGAATGGAATGATGTGGGTTCCTGGTCTGCTTTGTGGGATGTGACTCAAAAAGATGGCTCGGGCAACGCGGTATTCGGCGATGTGGTCACTATCGACACAAAAAATTCCTATATTTATTCAAGAAATAAATTGGTCAGTGCGATTGGTGTTGAAGATTTGGTCATCATCGAAACCGATGATGCTGTTTTGGTGGCGACAAAAAGCCGC
Source organism: Methylicorpusculum sp. (assembly GCF_030651835.1). Classification (GTDB taxonomy): domain Bacteria; phylum Pseudomonadota; class Gammaproteobacteria; order Methylococcales; family Methylomonadaceae; genus Methylicorpusculum. Next base: position 43,075 of record NZ_JAUSBX010000128.1, read on the forward strand.
GTTCAGGATGTCAAGGACGTGGTTAACCTGTTAAAAAGCCAAAATCGTCCGGAAGCCGATACACATCGAAAAGTTTTCAGGCCTTGGGGGCATTACGATACCGTGGACAAAGGCGAACGCCACCAGACCAAACGAATAGTGGTTAAGCCACGGGCTAAACTTTCTTTACAAAAACATCATCACCGCGCCGAGCATTGGATTGTTGTCAGAGGAACCGCATTGGTAACCAAAGGCGATGAGCAGCTTCTGATTGCTGAAAACGAATCAATCTATATTCCTTTAGGTACTGTCCATAGCCTCGAAAATCCAGGTGTCATTCCTCTTGAAATGGTGGAAGTCCAATCAGGAAGTTATCTCGGCGAAGATGATATTGTCAGGTTTGAAGATAAATACGGTCGAATTTAAAAGAGGATATTTAAAACAATGAAACAAATAGTCACTAAAGCAGTTTTCCCTGTTGCCGGATTAGGCACCCGTTTTTTGCCTGCAACCAAAGCAAGCCCCAAAGAAATGTTGCCGGTGGTTGATAAACCGCTGATTCAATATGCCGTCGAGGAGGCCGTAGCGGCCGGTATCGATACCATGATTTTTGTGACTGGACGAACCAAAAATTCAATCATGGATCACTTTGATAAAGCTTACGAGCTTGAAAAAGAACTGGAGTCAAAGAATAAAACGGAACTCCTGAAAATTTTGCAAAACATTGTTCCACCCCATATCTCCTGCGTTTTTATCCGCCAATCTGAAGCCTTGGGCCTAGGTCATGCGGTTTATTGTGCCCGGCCGATAGTAGGTGATGAGCCTTTCGCAGTGATACTGGCGGACGATCTGATTTATGATAAAAATCGGGGCTGTATGCGGCAGATGGTAGAGCTTTATCACCAACAACATTGCAGCATTCTGGGTGTAGAGCGAGTGGCGCCCTCCGAGACCGGCAGCTACGGCATCGTCAAAACGGAAGATTATTCAGGAACTTTCGGTCGGGTTGACTTGATTGTTGAAAAACCCAAACCCGAAGTGGCACCCTCCAATCTCGCTGTGGTAGGTCGTTATATCTTAACGCCGGCTATTTTCGATAAAATAAAAAATACCCAAAGGGGAGCCGGTGGCGAGATTCAATTGACGGACGCCATTGCCTCGCTGCTTGCTGATGAACGGGTTCTTGCTTTTGAATTTGAAGGGAAACGTTATGATTGTGGTTCCAAACTGGGATTTTTAACCGCTACAGTCGAACTCGGTTTATTACATAAAGAGCTGAAAGAGGATTTCGCTGTTTACTTAAAAAATCTCGCTAAAACACTTTAAGTTTCTTGAATTCATACAATAAGCGCAACACTTCTTAAAGAAGCCAATACCGTTAAGTTAGGCTTCTTCCCCCTTCGCGGATTCAAAAAATCTCCCCTAACCCCTCTTTTTCAAAGAGGGGGACTAAATTTCAACATGATGGAAGATAACCGTAATGTAATTGCCGGAATGACGGCGTTGATATTCTTTCAATTACTAAAGCAAACTTAGCTATTTTAAAAGGGTTACACACAAATCAGATTGAATACATTCATACCCACTAAAAAGTAACCTAGCTCAATCTCATAACCAGCTATAATTTCAAGCTGATTTTACTTTTTAAGCTTGAGTATGAAAGTTTTACATATCCTTGATCATTCCATTCCGTTGCATAGCGGCTATACGTTTCGGACCAGAGCCATTTTGGAACAGCAACGGCTTTTGGGTTGGGAGACTTTTCATGTGACATCCCCAAAACAGTTAGGGGTAAAAGAGTCCGTCGAATGGGCTGACGGATTCAAATTTTATCGCTCTCAAGAAGTTACTGGATTAAAGGCTCAATTACCTATTGTTAACCAATGGGCTGTTGTCGATGCCTTGGCTAAACGGCTGGATCAAATTATTCCTGAAATCAAACCTGATATTCTGCATGCGCATTCGCCGGCTTTAAATGGCTTGGCGGCAGTAAAAGCTTCAAAGAAATTCGGTATTCCGCTGGTCTATGAATGCCGGGCGTTCTGGGAAGATGCGGCAGTTGATCATGGCAGTACAACAGAAGGAAGTCTGCGTTACCGATTGACCCATGCCCTGGAAACCTATGTTTTCAAACGGGCAAATGCGGTGACCACCATCTGCGAGGGTCTGCGTCTAGACATCATCGGCCGAGGTATTACCGAAGATAAAGTCACGGTCATTCCCAATGCGGTGGACATCGACAAATTCACTTATGGTATAAAAGCCGATCCAGACTTACGGGACCAATTAGGACTTAACGATAAAATTGTATTGGGTTTTATCGGCTCTTTTTATGCATATGAAGGTATTCCTTTATTGCTGGAAGCGATGCCCACCCTACTTGAAAAAAGCCCCAATGTCCGATTATTACTGGTAGGCGGGGGGCCACAGGAAAGTGTAATCAAACAAAAAACAAAAGATCTGAATCTTAATGATCATGTGATTTTTACTGGGCGCGTGCCGCATGATAAGGTTCAGGATTATTATAATCAGGTTGATATTTTCGTTTACCCTCGTTTGCCCATGCGTTTGACCGAATTGGTCACACCGCTGAAACCGCTGGAAGCAATGGCTCAGGGCAGGTTGGTTGTCGCGTCGGATGTAGGCGGGCATAAGGAGCTCATTAACAAGGGTCAGACAGGTTATTTATTTGAAGCGGGAAATGCCGGTAACTTGACCCAGACATTGACTACGCTCATTGATGATCGAGCTGACTGGGACAGAATACGAGTCAATGGACGGCGTTTTGTCGAACAGGAAAGAAATTGGGCAGCTAGCGTTGGCCGGTATCAAGCCGTTTATTCAAAGCTGTGTCAATGAGTTAACGCATGAAATCGCAGCAGCCGCGCCTGATCGTTTATTGTTCATTGTTCCCAAGTTCTATGCAGCCGAATGCCGGAGTATTCATTCGAGAACGGCTATTTAAAGTCGGTCAGCATTGTCCGATTGTGGTGGTTTCTCCCGTTCCCTGGTTTCCCTTTCAACATCTGCTGCGTCGCTTCAAACCGGGTTTTAGACCTCAGCCACCGCACTATGAGAATCAGCAAGGTGTAGATGTTTATTTCCCGCGTTTCTTTTCCGTGCCCGGACTCTTCAAAAATCTGGATGGTTTTTTTATGGCATTGGGTTCACTGTTCACTCTGTATAAGCTGAAGAAATCCTTTGCGTTTAATATCATTGACGCCCATTTTGCTTATCCTGATGGCTATGCCGCAACTTTGCTTGGAAAATGGTTTAAGGTACCGGTGACCATCACCTTGCGAGGCACTGAAGTTCCCTTATCAAAAATGCCCGGTAGGAAAAAAAGATTGCTTAAAGCGCTAGCTGATGCAACCAAAATATTTTCTGTTGCGGATTCGCTTAAGCGCCATGTTGTCTTGCTGGGTGCTCAAAACGATAAAATTGAAGTGATAGGAAACGGTGTCGACACGGCTAAATTTCACCCTGTTGACAGACATAAAGTGCGAGAGCGATTCGCTGTGCCCGAAAACGCTAAAGTAATTATTTCAGTCGGTGGTTTGGTTGACAGAAAAGGCTATCATCGGGTGATAGAAGTTTTGCCCGCCTTATTGAATGAATTTCCCGATTTGATCTATATCATCGTCGGCGGCGCATCGCCAGAAGGTAATAATCGCCCCTTTTTGGAACAGCAAGCCGCATTCTTGAATGTGTCTGACCACGTCAAATTTTTAGGACCCTTACCCTCAGAAGAGCTCAAGTATCCACTCTCGGCCGCCGATGTGTTTGTTTTGGCGACAGCTAACGAAGGTTGGGCCAATGTTTTTCTTGAAGCCATGGCCTGCGGACTTCCTGTCGTTACAACGGATGTGGGCGGTAATAAGGAAGTGGTCAATAACGAAAGCCTGGGCGAGATAGTATCCTTAGGTAATCCGGCTGAACTTCAAGAGGCGCTGTCAAGGGCATTAAACAAAAACTGGAATAAAAACAAAATCATCGATTACGCAAAACAAAATGCCTGGCAAACGCGGGTAGATCGGCTGGTCACTATTTTTCAAGGTGTGATTGAGGATAAACAATGAATTGTTATACAAATTGGGTGACTCATGTTGTCTTTCCAGTGCACGAATGGTTGAAAAAACACACGACAGTTGCTGTTCGCAAAGACATGGAAAAAACTCAATGGCTAGCCGCATCTGATTTAAAAAAGCGCCAGTTGGAGAATCTCAAGTCATTTTTAAAAGAAGTTGAACAACGGGTTCCTTATTACCGGAACTTATTCAAAACGCTCAACTTTGATCCGAATAACTTAAATTCACTTGAAGACTTAAGTCATTTACCGCTAACTGATAAGTCAATTATCAGGCAGCACAGTGACGAATTAAAGGCATTCGATGCTATCGGACTCAGCCGTTTTAATACCGGAGGTTCAAGCGGTGAACCTTTGGTTTTCTATATAGGAAAAAACAGAGTCAGTCACGATGTGGCGGCAAAATGGCGCGCGACGCGCTGGTGGGGTGTCGATATCGGTGATCCGGAAATAGTCGTTTGGGGATCACCCATCGAATTAGGCAAACAGGACCGCATCAAATTAATCCGGGACAAACTGCTCAGAACCCATTTGTTGCCTGCATTTGAAATGTCGGAAGCCAAACTCGATGAATTTGTTCAGCACATACAAGCGCTAAAGCCAAAAATGCTGTTTGGCTATCCTTCAGCGCTTGCGCACATTGCCCGTCACGCGCAAAAGCATAATAAAAAACTGAACGATCTTGGCATTAAAGTCGCCTTTGTCACATCAGAGCGGCTGTACGATCATCAACGGGAGATGATTGAAACAACATTCGGCTGTCCTGTTGCCAATGGTTATGGTGGCAGGGATGCCGGATTTATTGCTCATCAATGTCCGGCCGGAGGAATGCACATAACCGCTGAAGATATCATCGTAGAAATAATCGATAAGCAGGGGCAGGTATTGCCCGTGGGTGAAGAAGGGGAGATTGTCATTACGCATTTGGCAACTGCGGATTTTCCGTTTATTCGTTACCGCACCGGCGATATAGCCAAACTTAGTAATGATCTGTGCGTCTGCGGGCGTGGGTTACCTTTGCTTAAAGACATTCAGGGACGAACTACCGATTTTGTCGTCGCAAAAGACGGCACGGTCTTACATGGCTTGGCTTTAATCTATGTTTTGCGGGATTTACCGGGTATCGGAGGATTCAAGATTATACAAACCAGTCTTGACGAAACCCGTATTCAAATTGCAAGAGATCAGGGTTATGACCCTGCTTGCGAAGAAGCGATACAACAGACCTTTAAAAAACGTTTGGGTAGCGATGTTGCGATACACATCGATTATGTTGACCACATAGAGAAGGAAAAATCAGGTAAATTCCGCTATGTTGTGAGTCATGTCGAATTAAAAGAATAGGTAAGCATATGGGATTTATTGCCGGTAGTTTCACGGACACGCCAAACCAGAATCAACCAGAACAGTGGTTGCAAAGAATTAAACAACAGGCGCCGCAGTTTTTTCGTGATGACCTGAATGTGTCCAAAGCTGGAGAGTTAGCTTACTTGGCTTTGGATAAGAGCCTGATCGCCGGTCCGCATTATGTGATTGCGGATGAGGGCGGTCATCATCTCGCTAAAGATCAACTGCAAAAACTGGCGGAACGCTATATAGAGCAGGGACCTCCATCTTTAAATCAAGCCGAATACCCGTTTAATGGCTTAATGTTCAATCCGGCCAAAAAAGAACTTCTGTTGATGACCGATTTTCTGGGACTTACTCATCTTTATTACGCTGAGATACCCGGTGGTCTTGTTTTCGGATCAACGGCTGATGCGGTAATTGCTCACCCCATGGTGAGTGATGAAATATCTCAACAGACGATTTATGAATACCTTTACTTCCATCACTGTCCCAGTCCCAATACCATTTACAAACAGGTCAAAAAATTAGAGGGTGGGCAACTCCTGGTTTACCAAGAGGGCAGGGTGACACTCAGTTATTACTGGGTGCCGGAGTTCTCAGAAAACCGGCGAGTTTCGAATGAAGAAGCCGGCAAGAGTTTAAAAGAAAAACTGATTGATGCGGTTAGACAGGCTGCTGTAGGGTCCGATCAAACCGGGGCGTTTTTAAGCGGCGGGTTGGACAGTTCCAGTGTTGCCGGTGCCTTATCAGAAGTCTATCCGGGGCAGGCCAGAACTTATACGATGGGCTTTCCTGTGGAAGGATACGATGAAATCGAGTATGCACGCATCGCCGTGGATCGATTCAAAACCCGTTCCAATGAATATTATCTGACTCCCGAAGATACCGTTGCCGCCATTCCAAAAATCGCAGCTTATTATGATGAACCCTTCGGCAACTCATCCGCATTGGCCGCTTACTATTGCGCCAAAATGGCGAAAGATAGCGGAATAAATGTCATGTTGGCTGGAGATGGTGGTGATGAATTGTTTGCAGGCAATGAGCGTTATGCCAAACAGTTGCTGTTCGATAAATATTACCAAATCCCTGGTTTGGCAAGAAATTTACTTAAATCAGGTTTAACGCACGCGCCACAGATTTTATTGAAGAATAAAATCATCTTTAAAGCCAAGCGTTATGTTGAACAAGCCGAGATACCCTTACCCGATCGGCTGCAGGATTATAATTTCATGAACCGGCATTCGGCGAATGACATATTCAATGCTGACTTTTTAGAGGCTATTGACGTCAATTCACCGATACAAAGCCTGCGTGATTGTTATAACCGGCCTGCCAAGGCTAGCGCGTTAAACCGTATGCTTTATATGGACTGGAAAACAACGCTGCATGATAACGATCTGGTTAAAGTCAATAAGATGTGCGAAATGGCCGGGGTTGAAGTTCGCTATCCATTATTGGATAAATCTATCATCGATTTGTCTTGTCAAATTCCTTCATCCGACAAACTTAAAGGCCAGCAATTGAGGTGGTTTTATAAAGAAGCCATGCGCAATTATTTACCTGATCAAATTATCAACAAATCAAAACATGGTTTCGGTCTTCCTTTCGGCATCTGGTTAAAAGATCATCAACCCCTGAAAGAATTGGCTTATGACAGCATCAACTCACTGAAAAAAAGAGACTATCTGCGCAGTGATTTTCTTGACCATGCCATAAACATGCATCAAAGCGTCCATGCCGCATATTACGGTGAATTGATTTGGATTTTGATGATGTTGGAGCAGTGGTTTCAAGCGAAAAAACGATAATTAGGAACCTGATTAGCAAGATGTTTCAGCTAAATCCACGAGCCCGTCATGCCCGTCTGGAAACGGGCATCCAGTGCCATGGAGGGTAAGCTTCGAGCTATCCATGAAGTCTGGGGTTCGGCAATCCCTGCCGAAATGACGCGGTTGGCTAAGGATAATGAGTTAGAGCTAAAACATCCTGCTAATCAGGATTAGGAATGAGAGAAAAACGTATTAGAGCAGTTTGGACGAACCATTTATTTAAGAGTTGATTTACAAACTCTGCCTGGAGTTATCTAAAGTGTTAAGAGCAAAGCCTTCCAATTTAAGTGAAGAAGACTATTTACAGGGCGAATTAACCAGCGATGTAAAGCATGAACTTATCGGTGGTTCTGTTTTGGCGATGACCGGGGCATCGGCTAATCATGAACGGATTTGTTTGAATATTTCAAGAAAGTTCGGCGATCATTTGGATGGCTCACCATGTGAACCTTTTGGTTCGGATATGAAAGTAAAAGCAGGTCCTAATTACTTTTATCCTGATGTCATCGTAGCTTGTAATTTTGATGAATCACAACCGTACTATACTGAAACACCTATTATCATTGTTGAAGTAGTATCAAAAACAACGCGCAAAACTGATGAAACAATCAAATTGATGTCCTATATCAACATTCCGAGTTTGCAGGAATATGTATTAATCGAGCAGGATTATGTCGATATTCAGGTCATACGGCGAAGCGAAGCCTGGCTGCCAAAACATTATTTTTTAGGCGATCAGATAACTTTTGAATCGATCAGCTTAACGTTACCGGTAGAGACAATTTATTACCGCGTAAAAAATGAAGATATGCTTGAATTTTTAAGCTAAAGCATTCGTAGGTTAAGTAGAAATTCAAGTCATATAAAGTGCGTTTGTTATATCATAACAATAAGATTATTTAATTCACTCAGGATACAAAATGTTTTCGGTCAAACTAGAAAAATTCATATGGTGTCACCGGAGACTTATTTCAGTATTAGCCGTTATTTTAATTGTTCAATTATTTGAACTCGCACTTTTGCAGGTCAAATACGATATTTTTATTGGCGGTTTTTTACAACCCTACGCCTACAGGACATTACCGGAAAGAGCTTTTTTTATACTGCTTTCGTTATGGTATGACTTTCTGTTATTCGGTATTTTTGGAATTTTCTGGTTTTATCTCGCCGATAAGTTAAATAAATTCGGTATTCTTATTTATTACAGTTTTACAGTACTTATGTTATTAGTCATGGGTATTTGGCTGGGTCTAAAATTCAAAGTACTGTCTTATTTTAATGACACCATCAATTATCAGATTATCGCCAGTCTGGGCGGCGGCAGCATTAAGGAGGGATTACTTTATGCATCTAATGAGATTGCGCTGTTTACCGGGATTATGGTCATTATTATTGGCGTTTTTATATTTATCGCCCGGTATTTAAAAAACCATGAGTATATTAGAGATTATCACCAAGACTTACCTCAATCTCTGATCTTAAAGTGGATACTGATTGTCATGTCGGTCGTCACACCTTTTTTAACCTATGCCGTTTCTGACAGCGACTATCTGCGTTATGGACTGGGAAAAAAAACGTCTTATCGTTTAATTAGTTCTGGCCTTGACGCATTGAGTGACTTTGATAATGATGGTTATGGTTTATTTGGCTATCCAAAAGATTCCGCCTTATTCGATGCGCGAATTTTTCCAGGTGCGTTGGATATTCCCGGCAATGAAATCGATGAAGATGGCTTATTGGGTGACGCGATATTAATGCCTCTCGCGCCCGATCCGTTAAAAGAAATTCAGCCGCGTGCCGGCAAACATATTATTTTGATCGTTTTAGAAACAGCACGCGTCGATTTGTTAGAGCAACAAATCGGCGGACAATATGTAGCGCCGGTTATGCGTGAAATTGCACGAACCGGAACTTCAGCCGAATATGCTTACAGTCATACGGGCTATACTGTAACCTCGCTCATGGCGCTATTTAACCGCGAACTGATTCAACACGATCATCGCATTAGGTTGATTGATTTTCTGCAGGCCTCCGGTTATGGCATTTCAATTATTTCAGGACAGGATGAATCTTTCGGTGATATCGCCTTGAATACCGGCATGACAAAAGAGGGCGTTAATTATTTTGATGCGCGCACGGCGATTGAAGATAGGGTGTTTCCCAGCAAAGATTCAGGCAGCCTGAGACTAAGTGAAGAGAGGGTGGTTGAGCAGTTTCAAAAACGTTTCAGTGAGCTGGATTTAAAGACGCCGCAATTTATTTATTTAAATTTTCAGGCGGCTCATTTCCCCTATTCGCATCCGAATATGCAAAAAAGACTCATCAAGGAATTTATTCCTCGCTCCGAGATTGTTGCAGAAAACCGGGATCGCGTAGCGGCTACCTATTGGAATGCAATCTCTAATGCCGATTGGGCGGTCGGGCAAGTGGTTGAAACGCTCAAAAAAAATAATCTGTACGATAAAACTACATTGGTCATTCTCGGAGATCACGGCGAATCATTATTTGAAGATGGGTTTTTGGGGCATGGTCATGCGATTAATGAAGCTCAAACACACATTCCATTGGTCTTTAATGACCCGAATATAGAAATCAGCCAAGCAATAGGACAAGTCGATGTCGCTGAAATGGCGGTTAGGTCGGCCTTTGAATTGTCTAATCAATGGCTTAATCAAGAGAAAACAGTGTTTCAATTGGTTGGAAATCTATCATTTCCTTCGCTAATTGGACACGTTAAATTCGGTGGAGACCGGTTAACTTTTGATTTTCGTTCTGAGCAGGCTTATCTCAGTGAATATAAACAATGGAAAACACTGCTGGAATTATTGGCCGACTCCAAACAAAAGGATCGAATTACCTATTTAATTAGCGAATGGGAAACTTTGAAATGGCATGAGTTTGATTATCGGAATAAAACCAAATAAAAATAACTTCCCCCCTTTGAAAAAGGGGGATTGAGGGAGATTTATTAAAAACTCCCTCCCAGCCTCTCTTTTTCAAAGGGGGGGTAATCGTACAGTTCGACACAATCCTTATTCCGGGAAGTTATTTATGACGGAATCCTAATTACTCTTTCTTGATTCACGCTTAATATCTATTAAATCCGTTCATTCAGTTTTTCTGTTTGATGAATTCGGCCAGTAAAACTTCTGACTTTAATTGGGCTTGTCAATTCTTGTTTTTGCAAAAACTCTTCATTGACGAACTTTTTTAATAAAGCGGAAATAAAGATCAAGTGATAGAGTAAGTCCCAATAAGCAAGACCTAAAAATGCAGTGCCTATCATATAGCAGATAATAGATGCACGTAACATGTAACAGTAATTGCTCACCCATTCCATACTAGCAACGTTTTTTACTTTGGATGGAAGTGTGGTTAAGCTGAAAAGTGTTCCAAATATTAAAGATAACCAAAGCCCAAATGCAACGAAGCCATGTTCTGCAAACATTTCCACATAGGAGCTATGCCAGTCACGCTCCGTAATCCAAATCCAACCTTCAAAACCTGTTCCTGTAAATGGATGGCTTAAAGTGTGGTTCCATCCATCAATCCACACCGTAATACGGCCCATAGCAGAAGCGTCTTCGTTGTAAGTTTCAAGAGTTTCCATACGCCCAAACCATTCTTGAGGCAAGAAATCAATAGCTATGCCAGCACCTACAATGGCTAAAGGGATAGCAAAGAATTTTCGTTTGCTGTGCCAGATTAACATTAGTGTCAAAGCAGTCATGGTTAGCAAAGCACCTCGTGACCAGGAAGATATCGATGCAATGAAAATAATAGGGATTGAATAAAGTAATCCTTTTTTTATCAGTGTATTTGTTGTTTCATTTCGCCAAATTAGTAACAGCGGTATTGAAATGAGCATAGCGATTGCAAACTCATTGTTGCCACCAAAAAGAGATGCAGGAGGACCATACACTCGATGGCCAAAGCCGGTCATAATAGCAAAAATCCCCCCTTTTAAAGCTACAATTCCAATGGATAGGCCAATAGTAGCAATGAGATAGTAAAGTTTTTCGCGTGTATTTATTAGCACTAAGGTAAAGTAAAAAGGAATATAGATTTTCGTGACAAACCAAAATCTCTCCCAGGCAATATCTGGAACATAAGCGACAGTTGTCGTCATTAAAAAATAAAGCCAAAGTAGTATAAACACCTTCACTCGCCAGTCACTTGGAATGGGTTGTTTATCCTTCGTAGTAAAAGTTCGAAATGCAACGACTAGAAACAGTACATAATAAACGGGGAGAGTACGAACAAAACCCCAAGCATAAGCATGTGGATTCATATAACTGAAAATAGCTAGGGATAAAACACCCCACCAAGGCTTTTTTAAAGCCGCAATAATACACCCAGCTAAAAATATTAGTATTACAATGTCACGCATAAGTATAACCGATGGTTAACGAGGCGTTTGAAGATGTCCGGCTATTTGACCCAAGATACAGGCGGTACGTATTAGGTAAAAGCGTATCTTTTTATAACTTAAAGAAAAAATAGCCGAAAGGAGATAGTTTGTAAGTTTTGCGTATAAATAAAGTGGGATCCTATTAGATTGACGGGTTATCGAGGTTAATGATCGATTTCTTTGATAACTGGTGTGTAAGAGATAACTTAATTTGAAGCGATTTGGATCAACAAAGTGGTATTGAATAATAGTGGGCGCATATAAAAATTGTTCGCCTAAATTTATTGCTCTAAGGAAAAAATCAGTATCCTCGCCCCCAACTAAATTATGGCCCTTAGGTCCTAAATCTTCTGAAAAGTAACCTACTCTATCAAACACATCTTTGCGTATAATTATTTGACCACCCGGAGGTGTCTGATTTTCCTTTGTTACCTGTATTAAATTAATTCCAAGATTGAATTCAGGGACAGGCAAAGGGTAAATACGATATTTGCCATTTTCATGTACCCAAGCCGGTTCATTGCCTTGCCAGTCAGGATAAAGTGGCCCACAAAGCATCGTAGTTTGCGGAAATTCAGCAATGGTTTCTATAATTGAGATCAGGTAGTTTTTGTCAATCCGTTGATCATCGTCCATAAAGCAAAGAAACCCAGTTTTTACACATCTAATAGCATGATTTAAAGCATAAGATTTACCGGGTCTTAATTCTTCTTCAAACAGAAGGGGTACAGTGTTAGTGTTGTGGTGGTGATATTGGTAATCCTTGAGTTTTTTGACAGTATTGTCAGTGCATGCATTTGCAATAACTAGAATTTTTAAATTACAGCTAATAGGTCTTTCAGCAGCATTAATGGATTCAATTGCAGAAACAAGCAATTCTGATCTATTGTGCGTACAGATTATTATAGTTAGATCAGTCATTGTCGTAGTGTAAAGTTTTGGAGGTCATTGATCAAAAGCGATACAAACCGTGTATCAGTCCAAGAAAATGAAAAACAATCATTTCTCGATAAAACGCCTCATCGGCTGGCTTAGCCACATAACCCCATATCGTTTTTAAAACACTTCTCAGTAATTGAGGAAAAAGATATAAAGGGATGTTGAAAATTCGACGGCCCTCTGGAATGCCATTACTTTTGGCCATGTTACTACTGCTCTGAAATCGCCACTTTCGAAAATAGGATTTACTCAATCGGAAACGCTCAACTTTGTGGTGGACACGTGATTGACCGAGAAAAACCGCTTTAAGACCAGTTGCGAGTATTCTTTCAAATAAATCATCATCTTCGCCACTCGACAGTGTCATTCCTTTTCTACCGCGGTCAGTATTAAAAAGGCCTACTTTTTGAAAAGTCGATTTCCTAAAAGCCATATTAGCACCAAAGGGGGCCAATTTAAGGTTAGTAATGATGTAATCATCAGTACGATCGGTTTTTATGGCCAAAAAGCCATAAAACCGTTCTGTTAGCCATGAAGGCGGGGGCGTTTCCCAAATTGGGGCGATATAACCTCCACATGCATCAGCCTTATATTTTTCCATACCCGATAAGGTGGTTTCCAGCCAATCAGTTTCAGGCAGAACATCATCATCAGTGAAAACAATTATTGAGCCTGTTGCAGTTTTAATACCCAAGTTTCTAGCGTAGGAAAGTCCTTGTTGAGGCTCAAATTGGTAATTTAAATGGGGTAGTATTCCGCTGTATTTATTAATAATTTCTTTTGTATTATCATTTGAATTATTATCAACAACAATTAATTCCCATTTTGACGCATCATAGGACTGTTTAGTAAGGCAGTTTAGGGTGTCGTCGAGTGAATTGGCACGGTTATAAGTACAAATAACAACGGAAGTATCTATCATATTTATATAATTATATTAAGATGAATAGCTTATGAGCTATCGCTATCTAGTTTCGTAAGGGTAATTGGTTTAGAATAAGCTACCCCATTAGATTCTTAGTCTTCTCTATAAGACGATTATAAACATACCTCATGGGATAAAAGAGACTGGAGTTATTTATACCGTAAGTTAACTTTTGCTTTAGTTTCCATGCGGAATCAGTACCGTAAACATCAATTCGATGAAGAATTAAGGGGTTCCGTTCTGCATTGTTAAATCCAGAACGGGTTGAGCAAGCTGTTTTATAGCCTGCGTCACTAACTAATTTTTGAGTATGTTCATTAAACAGGCCGAAGGGGTAAGCAAAATGCGAGCACTCGCAGCCTAAATGATTTTCAATAGATTGTTTAGAATCAATTAGCTCCTGATAAGCTTCATCATTGCTTAGTTTATCCAATTGAGGATGAGTTACTGTATGAGAGCCAAATTGAATACCCTCATTAGACATTTCTTTAATTTGTTCCCAAGATAACATTTTTCGTTGGGAAAATGCCGGTGCTACCATCCAAGTATTTATATGACCAATAACCCCTGAAGCCAAGTAAATAATAGCGGGAATGTTGTAACGCTTAAAAACAGGAAAGGCATTCAAGTAATTGTCTTCAAAACCATCGTCTAATGAAATTAAAACAGCTTTATCGGGTAAGGGTATATTTTCAGAATAATAATTCCATACTTGATCAATACTTATTGGAGTATAGTTATTATCTAATAGCATCTGTATATGTTTTTCAAATTGCTGAGGAGGGCAGGCATACCTTTTTTCAGTCGTTGTTCTTGGTTCTGAAATCATGTGATACATCAAAATGACAAAACGACTCATAAATTTTCCATTTAGAAATTAAAATAAAACTAGAACAATCATAATGAAATATATGCTCATTTTGATTCAAGCAGGTAAACAAGGTATTTATGTAATTTAAAAGGCAACAGTGCCGGTAACATATATTTCCAATATTTAATGTCTCCATAGCCAGATTTCATGATTATACGAAATATTATTCTGGCATGATGTAATTCCCTATTCCAGTAGCAATCAAATCCTTGTTTAATTAAATAATCAAACATCAATTTTTTTTGGATTTCTACTGATAATTTATTTTCATCATAGGGATATTCTCTTAAAAAGCTTTGCTGTGCCAACAAGTGATTAATAGCCATCCCAGATTTATTTAGTGTTGCTTGCGCTTCACCGTGATGATTATAAAAAGCCAGAATTTTTGGTACTAAAATTATAGATTGATCTTTAGCAATTTTTAACCAGAGCAAATAGTCCTCGGAGGTTTTGAATCGCTTATCAAAGCCACCAGCATCAACAATGGCCCTTTTTTTAGTTAAGCAAGCATTTATTGGCCAAAGACAATTTTCAAATAAATTGATTAGTTTATTTTCATTTTCATAGTCTGGAGGAATGAATAGTTCGCCTCGCGGACCTGGCAAACCAACATTTTGCCAGCCACAATATGCAAGGACAGCATCGGGATGCATTTTCAAAGCATTATATAGTTCGTCTAGACAGCTTTTATGCCAAGTATCATCTGCATCTTGAAAAGCAATATACTCACCTGAAGCGATTGAAATTGCATTATTTCGTGCGTTACAAACGCCTTGATTATTTTGGTTTATAATTTTTATTCTTGAGTCATTAAAAGATTTTGCTATGGAAATGCTTTTATCTGTTGAACCATCATTCACAATGAGTAACTCAAAATTAGAAAATGTTTGCTCTAATATACTGCTAATACTAGATTGCAAATGATTTTCCGCATTAAAGCAGGGCATAATGACCGATATAGTTGGCGTTATCTTGGATGTCACCATGGGTTATAGCTAAATAAAAGTTTGAATAATGTAGGGTACAGGTCTAGTAAACCAATTAGTTAGATCGTAATTGATCAACTGGTTTTCTTAAGGCTTTTTGTAACGCCACAGCAAATGTCTGTTAAGTACATCTTCAATACGGCGCTTAACTCCATCCCATCCATAATAAATAAAATCTTGTTGGGCTTGTCTTAAAGCCGACAAATTTTTTACCTTTTCATTTTGACGGCGTTTCATAAATTTTTTCTCTTCCAAAATGACGATAAGTTCATCCATGAATTCAATTCGTTCTGCTGCTGCGTGGTAGGTTCTTGCATCAATCGAGGCTTGTTCGCCAATACGTCGTCTAAGTAATTCATCACTAGCTAGTTTTTTCATCCAGTCCACAGCCTCATCTATATGAGGCTCAGCCCATAGCGCCTTTTTGCCCAATTTATCTGGATTATTAGCATCCAAAGCAGAGTATGGCGCCAGGTCATAACCTACCAAACAAGAATTAGTGTGCTTCATAAAGGACATATTGCCTGACCAAGCGGTGGCAATAACAGGTTTACCTAAAGCCATACACTCTAAAAGGCCTAAGCCCAAGCCTTCTGCTCGATGCATTGAAACAAATACGTCACAACTGGCATATAGACTTAAAACATCAGTATAGGATAACGATTTAGCAATGAAGTGAATTCTAGGATTATTAGAGCAATGAATTTTTAATTTATTGACCAAAACTAAAGGGTCACTAGTACTGCTTTTTACTTCTGCATTGTTTAGTTTGATTATTAGATGCGGTTGCTCATTATCGTTCGGACACTCCGGAAAAGCGGTCATAAAAGCATCTATTGCACCAAATGGGTTTTTTCGGGCTGGATCTGAATGTGGGTCAAAGCTAGACACAAATAACAGCCGGTCTTTTGGTAAGCCAAAGCGATCACGGTCTGGTGAAATATTTGATGGAAGAAATAAAGGGTGTATACAAGGTACTGTTAATATATCGGAAATATTAGTATCGTAAACTTGGCGAACAAAATGAGAGCCTGTCAGAATAACATCAAACAAACGTAAAGCCTCACAACACCGCTTTGGGAGAGCGGTTTCCTCACACCAAATTAGACCAACATTAAGTCGTTCCTGAGAAAAGATACCCGGTTTTTGATTTAAAAAAAGCGCAGGTAGATTACGTAATGCGATAAAAAAAATATTGATTGAATAAGGAAGCTCTGTTCCGGGTTTTATCGTAAGAGCTTCATATTCATTTGATTTTGCATTAGGTGCACTTTGATAATCAATATCAAATACAGAAACAGGTATACCTTTTTCAATAAAGAGCTTAATAAAATGTCTAGCAGTAATACCAAGGCTTAGATTACTACTAACATAACCAATCACATTTATGCCGAATATAGGTTTTAGTTGGCTCGTGCCATTAGAATGTTCTTGCATAAGTTTCGGCTTCACACGCTGGAAAGATTGATTATTAGCGAACTCATTTTCTATCAAAATCCGTTCAGTTGTTTTTATGAGTCGTCACTTTATAAGTTTTATTTAACATTCTGATGCTGTCAGGGCAATCTCCAAACTGCCTAAAAAAATAATCCATAATGCCTCTGCGTTTAGCACGCAAATTTGGATTAAACCAATTAGTTTTAAAATCAACGACTGCCCAGGCTAATGATTTTAAAAAGGGTGTTTTTTCAGAACTATAAATAGAAAAGTGAGGAAATAATGAAAATATTGAACTAATTATTAGGCGAAAAAAATCATTCAAAGGTATGTTCTTTTCTGCCCACAGTAAGCGATTGCGAAAATCAAAGTATTCTCGTAATGGAGAATCTTCTCCATCAAACGATACACCGACTTTATGCCATACATAAGCTGCAGGAACTTGTTGGCATCCATAACCTACTCTTTTTGCTCTTAAACACCAATCTGATTCTTCCCAAACAAGAAAAAAACGGGCGTCTAATAACCCGATGGACTTGGCCACTTCAGAACGAAAAAAAAGTGCTGCGCCACAAGCATAATCAGTTTTAGTATAAAGATTTTCAGGTATTTTTTGATCTTGGTAGGGATAATCAAAAGTCAGTGTTTGGGGGTTCCATTTTGCACCAGCAAACCAGATAATTTTAGGGTTATCCATATATAACAAAGTTGCGCCAAAAACACCTACATTTGGATTATTGTCTGCAGCTAATTCAAGCTCATTCAGTAAATCAGAATCTACAATAGTGTCATTGTTGAGTAATAAAATATATTCTGCATTCTTTTCAAGAGCATATCGAATACCTACGTTGTTACCCTCAGCGTACCCTAAATTCTGACCCGTTTGTATAACTTTCAAGTCAGGATAATAGGCACGAAATACATCTTCCGAACCATCAGTTGAGCCATTATCAACGACAATAACTTCATAATTAATGTAATTCAGTTTTTTTAAAGAATTAAGACAGGCAAGTGTATCTTCTTTGCCATTCCAGTTAAGTATGACTAAATATATTAAACTTCTCATTGGTAAAACCACCAAAAATTCTTCTTTATCCAGCCTTTTAATTTTAAAGGCATTATATGGATTGAATTTTCGAGTTTTGGATATACATTTGCCAACTCATTCCAACTTAATAATTCATTATTATTTATTTCTAACTTTTGTAGCTCTCTAGCTCGATTTTTAACCCAATGAGCTTTTTTGGCAAATTCTTTTTTAAGATTTCTTTTGTTTCCAAAAATAGTATGAGTTTCATGAAGAATTGAGAAATAAGGATTATAAGTAAACTCGTGAAGTAACAATAATGGATCTAGTTCATCGGCACGAAATAATTTTTGATTTGAATTCATAAAACTGGTTGCTTGGGTATGCACTCTAAAATCAACTAAATATTCTGGAACCACAGTCACACCCTCATTCAGTCCAACCCTAATCCAATATTCAAGATCACATAATTGGTTAAATAGAGGATTAAAAAGCCCATATTCTAAAAATATAGATTTATGAATTAAAGTGCTCGTGGGTTCCCCTATAAAATTACTAGAATAGGATAAAACAGTTTTAGCAAAATGTTGTTTGTCAATATTATTTGAACTATCGAATACATCTTGTAAGGAGATAAAGCTTTCGTACACTTCTTTAGTTTTAGTATCCGTATCACTCTCGAAGATAAAATTTCTCCAACATACTATGAACTTTGAATTATCATTAGTTGAATTCATTAATAACTCAAGACAATTGGGGTGGATTATGTCATCTTGAAAAACAAATTTTATCCAATCGCCTTTGGCTAATTCAATACATTTGTTCCAATTACCAACAAGCCCCAAGTTTTTGTCGTTTTGAAAAACATTTATTCGATTATCTTTTTCACTAAAACTTTTTACTATTTCAAGTGTATTATCTGAAGACTGATCGTCAACTATGATCACTTCAAAGTTAGTATACGATTGATTTAAAACTGCATTTAAAGTTTCCTCTAAATAATGTTCGCCATTATATGTTGGAATGCAAATGCTAACTTTAGACATGTGTAATTAATTTGTTTTATTCTTTTTCTTAAAAAAGAAACATGCTCGTCCGGCTTTATTTTCTTTATTAACTCTTTTAGCCATATTTTTAAAGTTATCGATTTCCTCTGGAGTAAAAATCTGATTATCAAAATTTAGCCAATAAGAGTTTGGTGCCGTAAGAGGAATATTCCTTGAGTATTGTTCACTCCCATAAAATTCGAGATCGAGTGAATCTGGAATGTATTTATAGAGTTCCAAGCCAACTTGTTTGCCAAGCAACTCGATACTTTCTCTTGAGTGGAGGTATAGATGGCGTGGTGCATCCATTTCTACCCAATTAGTTCCATATTGTTCCCATACATAGGATGAAACTATTGGAATACGAACTAGAATTACACCATCTGGAGCTAGCAAATTAGAAGCGGAAATTAAAGCATTTCTTTGATTAGGAATGTGTTCAAGAGAATGATGCATGGTGATTAGATCAAACTTACCTTCTATATCACTTATTTCTTTTTTATATATTATTATTCCATGCTCGTTTAAATCACTTTTTATAAATGGATCAGCCCCATAAAGGTTGTGAAATCCCATTATCCTTAGACTTTCTAGCCAAGTTGACCAGCTACCGCAACCTATATCTAGAAATTTAGCATCAAAATCTTTGATTTCTGCTTGTTTTAAAATCGTTGTTACAAGTAAAACTTGATCGACACATAAGTAAGGCATTTCAATAAATTTAGAAATTATTTTGTTTAATTTATAGCCTTGATTAAACAGTGCATTTCTGAATCTTTGTTTAATAAGATAATCAAATAGTTTTGATCTTTTTTTGTCTCGGGAAATACTTAACGAATAGTAATTAGGAGGGTAAAATCGTCCTAAATCGTTAGGGATATGTCTTATTTGTAAACAACCACATGAGGTGCATTGAAAATATTCAAATTCCTCCCTAGTACCAAACATCATTTCATAGCCAACATATATTGGGTGATAATCTTCAGTATTACAGATACCACAAATATTAGGTGAGCTACTCATAATTTTTGTGTCTCTTTAGAATTGAAGTCTATCATTTGGCAGTCCTTAATATTATCTGAGCACCAATTTGCATCTAATGCAAAGAACCCATCTCTTATAGTAATAGGTATTTTTCCTATAACTTGAAAATGTTTTAAGCTTTCACCATAAAAAATTGTTCCTGCCGCTTGACCGGCAGTTATGCCAAATCGGATTGAATAGATACCTGGCAATAGTGGTAATCGGTTTACTTGGCATGATATTTCATGGTTTCCAGGTGGGATAGTCGAAATAGATAGTTGTTCTTCACTGTTATGTGTAGTTAAGTAAAGAAAGTCAGTGGTATGAAATCCAAAGCCGAATGTAACATTTTCTAACTCTTGAAGTACATGGATTCTAAAGTGGATCGAACAATTTTGATCATACGTAAGACAATTTACTCTATGACCAAGTTGATCTAAAAAATGTATATCCACCAATTCAATTTCACCACTACCAATAGCACTGCTCTGAGCGTGATCAATGTTGGTTTTTATTTCTCTATCATTCTTTTCATAAAACATGTCGCACACTGTTTTTGGTTCGCCATCTGTGTCGATCTGTCCATGATCAAGTAAGATTACTCGACTACACAAACGTTGGACTTGTCTTATGTTGTGGCTTACTAACAATACAGTTTTCCCTTGTCTTTTAATCATGTCTTCCATGCGATCAAAACATTTTCGCTGAAATGCCAAATCCCCCACCGCTAAGACTTCATCAATGATCAAAATATCTGCATCCATGCTGGTAGCGATCGAAAACCCCAGCTTGACTGTCATACCCGAACTGTAACGCTTAACTGGTGTGTCAATAAATTGTTCCAGATTAGAAAAGTCGATAATTTCATCCAGCTTTTGTCGAACAATCTTTTTCGGTATGCCCAATATTGCGGCATTCAAAAAAATATTTTCCCTTCCGGTCAGTTCCGGATTGACGCCAGCACCGACTTCGATCAATGGCGCAACGCTACCTCTGACAATCACTTCACCTTTGGTTGGTTTGCTTATATTTGCCAAGTGTTTAAGTAAAGTGCTTTTGCCAGCGCCATTATGCCCGATGATGCCGACCACTTCGCCTTCTTCGATATGGAAGTTGATATTATCAAGTGCTTTAAACTGTTCTCGTTTTTGCACAGGGCGAAATGTTAATCGTCTTAATGTGTTTAATGCAGTTTCTTTTAGACTGGTCAAATGACCGAGCTGATATTCTTTTGTCAGATAATTAACTTCTATAATCGGCATGGTTTTTTGGATATTAAGTGTTTTGTCGTATTGATAAATAACGAAAAGCCTAAATTAAGCTTCATGACTTTGGGTATTGGTCAGCTTAAGTCTTAAACCGTTTTGTTAGTCAGTCGTCCAGATCATGAGCTTTTTTCATTTCGAATAGATGGTCGGCCAGACTTTCAAGTTGCTCGATGTTAAGTTATTTAAAGCTGTCAATTGTTTGAGGAGAAATTGTGCTGAGGCTGGTGTAATAATGCCATCGAAACGAAAAGTAGCTTTTTTTATTTCTTCGGAACGAAAGTCATATTTTTCACTTTCGTCATAGTTCAGGTCTGCTATCAACAATACCAGCTTTGGAGCATTTTTAAATAGCCGGTAAAAGGGACTCTGCCTGTTCTCATCTTTTAGATACAATGTCCTGTTATCAAATAACATCTGCAAACCAGTTTTCCGCGCGTTTAAAATACCAGTAGCTAAAGGGCAGAATGACAATAGTCAGTATGGCACCGGGGTATAATGTATCGAAATCAGGCGGCAGGCCTTTGAGCATCACGTTTTGAAATGCATCAATTATCCCTGCCATGGGATTTAATGTGTAAAGCGTATAAAGTCTCTCAGACCATTCCCCAGCGGCTTGCTCTACGATCAGTTTTTTATGCACGAGGCTTAGCGGGTAAATAACGGGTGAGCCGTACATTAAAAGCGAAAGGGCAACAGGAAGGGCCTGAGATACATCGCGGTAATATACATTTAACGCGGCACCAAAAAAACTGATCGTCAGTGCAACGATCATTGTGTAAAACACAATAGCAGGCACCCAAAAAGCATAAATAGTTGGCATCATCTTATAATAAACCATCATGCCGGCTAGTATCACGAAACTAATAGCCAATTCAACTAACTTGGTAGCCATGGCGGTCAGAGGGAATACTTCACGTGGGAAGTAAATTTTTTTTATTAATGCTGCGTTTGATGTGACGCTGTTGACGCCCTCGGATGCAGATTCCTGAAAAAAAACCCAAGGTAAAAGTGCTGCGAAAGTGAGAATAGGGTAGGGTACATCGCCGCTTTCTATGCCGACGAAGCTTCTAACCAGGGTAAAAATCATCATCAGCATTAAGGGTTTTAAAACAGCCCACAAAATACCTAGATAGGCCTGTTTATAGCGGATGACGATGTTTTTCCAGGCCAGTGCGGCAATGAGTTCCCGGTATTGAAAAATATTTTTTGTTGACGATGCCATTAATTCATCACTTATAAATGTAATAGATTTGATCTGGTTTTATAAATAAATCAAGGTAAATCCAAGACAGAAAATATTGCTGTAAGATTTATTTTTTTAATATTTTTGAAACTTTTTCTTTTTTTAATAATAGTTTTTTGGACCGTGGGTCCTGTTTTAAGCCTTTCTCAATAATATCATTAGCTTCGTCATACTGTTTTAATTTGATATAAACATCCGCCAATCCCGCATAAGCTTTTGTATATTTTTGGTTGATTTTGATCGATTGGGAATAGGCATCTATGGCTTCCCTATAGCTATCTCCATAAAAATAGGTTAGTCCTGTTTCACACCATAAGAAGGGTCGTAGTGGAAAATTTGGGTCTTTTTCGAGGTTTAATGTATAGAGAAATCCTTTAGTGATTGCCTTGAAGCAATTACTTTTATCTCTACCGCTATAATTGAAACATATTGGTCTTCTGACTAATGATTCACACGGGTGATTAAGATAAGCAGAACTAAAGTTTACTTTGTAGTTTTTATATCTCGGATTCGTACCACAAAAAGGGGGTAAGTTTCTTGCTTCAGGTTGCTCAGTCCACTCGCCCTTAGCTCCTAATGCCGCCTCCCAAGGAGCAGCTTGAATATGCATTGAAAATACAAAAATACTTACAGTAATAGTGAATTGATATAACCTCATGAATGAGCCTCCCAAAAAGATTTTCGATTATTTAACGCAGACTATTTATGACTGTTTTGGCATCAGTCAGGTAATTAGTATGTTTTAGCTTTCCGACATAATGGAGCATACAAGCATTTTCAAGCGACTTAGGATCTGCGCTATCTTTAATTGCCAAGTATTTGAGCGGGTTTAATAGCGTTGACCGCTCTTTTAATAAAAAGGCGTAAATATTTTGCTCAAGGCCCCATACCTGACTGATTTTATTTAAGACCTGAGTTATATGAATAATGTGATCAAGCGGTTGACTTTCGTTAAATCCAATAAAACCTGAGCAATAATCAATCTCTTTAAGTGCTGTACCTAGTTGGCTATTTAAAAGTGGTAGTTGGGCTTCAAAAGCTTTATTTGCATTGCTAACTTGATGGTAAAACGGCTTTGAGTGTTTTGTTTCTATCCAGTCGATGACTTCAGTTGGCTGCTTTAGAAACAGGATGTCTGAATCCGCTACAATTCTTCTTCCTTCAAATAAAAGATTGACATCAATCAGTTTTAAAAAACTGACATCTTTCTTTCTCATTTCAAACAACTCGTTATTTAGTTGCGAGTTAATTCTTTTGTCCGCATCCTGTCTGAGCAAAATATCGATACCGGGAATATGGTGTTTAAATTTTGCAATATCCTGTGTAGTTAAGCTGCCATCGTCTTGAAGCGTAATTCGAATGGAATTATAGAATATTAAAAATGATTTTATTGCCAAGATACATATATTTACATCTCTATGGCAAACTAATGTTAAATAGTTGACATCACTGGCGGGATTACATGCCACCGGATTAGTTTTTAAAATATGGCGAAAAATAAAATTCGAATGCTCATTTAGGAAATTCGTTTTGCTTTGAAATCTCCAAGGGAGTTTGCTGTGAAAATTTATATTAAACATACGACCTGATCAAAAATGTAATGTCGGTCTAAATAAAAAATCGTTTACTTCGTATGTATGAGAAGTCATTAGTAATAGAAATGGTCCGAATTGTTTATCTAGGTGTTTTTAGCTTCTTAAGAACAACATTCGAAAGCTTAGGATAAATGAGCTTATGAAATCTATTCTCTCCAACGAAATGTAAAAATTTCGCATTGTCTGCTAAGTGTGCATTAGCATGGGTAAAAACAAAATAATCCTCAAGAGGCAAAGAAACCGCGCCTTTAGAGCATAATATAAGCCCATGCGTTGTCTGCTCTGCCCCCCAACGAAAGATTTTATCGCCGAATTTCTCATAGAGTAATTTGAACAATTCTTCGAGCTCGGAGAAGTTGATTGTCCCAGAGTCATAGCCGATGAACCCTGAGCAAAAACCTTGTTGGATAGTATAGTTTTTATTTAACGATTTATTGATATCATCCAAATCATCGATAATTAATGTTTGTATGTGGACATCTTGTAATTTGGCATAATTAGCTATCTCAAATTCTTTTTCGACTTTCATTTTTCCCCGAGGAGCCATGTGATACCAAGGGTTTCCGCCATTTATAATCCAATCAATAATTTCTTTCGGTTCTTTTAAAAATAAGGTATCTGTATCAAGAATAATTATTCTTTCTGATTGGTTAAAAAGAGTCGTGTCGAATAACTTTAAGTAGCTGGTATAACTACCTCTTACCTTTGATAAAAAAGGATTATTTAATTTTTCAAATTCCGCATTAGCAAAAGCTCTGTCTATTAATCTGCAATTAGGCAAATGAATTTTTATAAGGCGCTTATCTTCATCAAGGAGACTTCCGTCATCATGAATAACTACAGATACATCTGAGTGATAATAGAGTAAAGATTTAATGGCAAAAAGATAGGCGTAAAGATAACGATGGGGAACGGCAGAATGAATCTCAGTTTTGGCGTTGGGATTGGTCTCTATAGACGCGGTCTTAGCTATTCTTCCAAATAGAAGCTTATCTCCATAGGTATTTAAAAATGGATTAATACCTCTAAATCGCCAAGGAACTAAATTAGATAAATTCATTTTAATTTTCACTTTTAATGTTATGCAGAAATTTTAGATAGATATTTTGTACTTGATTAACATGTTCTTCTACAGAAAACGTTTTTAATGCCTTTTCTCTCGCTGCCCGGCCAAGCTTTTCCCTTAATTTGGGATTACTGTATAAAGTAAAAATCTTTTCTGCAAGATCACTTGAGTTTTTTGGAGAAAACAATAAACCTGTACGGTTGTGTTCCATCATTTCTGCAGCTCCGCCATGGTTAGGTCCTATTAATGGCCTCCCCAATATCATGCTTTCAATAACAACAGTACCAAGAGGTTCAGGGCTTGTAGATGCAGATACTACAACATCCAAACCGTTATAAATAACAGGCATGTCTGTAAGGTGTCCAGTAAAAATTACTACATCTTCTAAATTCTCTTGTTTGACGCGCTCTTTTAGTGAATTTTCATAGCTAATACAATCATCAGGTGTTCCTCCGATTATGAGCATTTTGAGATTAGGTATTTTATCTTTGAGTTCTTTGGTGGCATCTATAAAAATATTCTGTCCTTTCCACGGCATAAGCAGTCCTACCAAGCCGACCACAAAGTGATCCTTCAATAGATTAAATTTATCCCTAAAAGGCTGGCCGCTGATATCTGGAGAAAGTTTTTCCAATTCAAGACCGTCATAAATTACCGTTATTTTATCGGCGGAGATATCCAGTTTAGATCTCATACTTTCTGCTATCCAATGGGATACCGGTATAAAATGGTCTGGGAGACTAAAGGTATATTTCATTAACCGGGAGCCATATTGATCGCCTCGAACATGACTAATAGTATGAATCTTTAAGATTTTTCCAACTAGCAGGGCTGCGCGGTTACAGAGTGGTTCATTATTAGTGTGAATAAGATCAGCTTTAAATCGCCACGCAGTCCAGAGAAGTTGGAAAAAGAATGGTAGAAAATTTGCAATATCGTCAGTTCTAGCAAGAATTTGATTGATTATGAATCTAGCTCCAGGCATCTTGTCTGGCCAAATTGCAAGGTCCACTTTTTGATGGGCGCCAACAATATCAAAATGTCTATCGGCGATATATTTCCATAAAGCTTCCTCGGCAATTTCCTCGTAGAGAGGGGAGGTTCTTCCTGTGACAACTAGAGCTTTGTAACGGCTTTTATCTATATTTCTGACCAAGTGCCTTAGACATATAATGGCACCCCCATAACCGATGCCATTTTCAACATACAGAATATTTTTTTTTATTTTTTCACTCACTGCTGCTGGCCCGGTATATTTGAAATCAATTCTGATTATAGCTGTAAATTACATTTCAAAGACTTATAATCTAGAAGAATCCTATGAAATTTTAGTCAAATATTTATTTAACGCTCTTAATCAGAGAGATTAATATTTTTGGCAGATATGAACTGCAATAATAAATAGCGGCTCGTTTATTTATTTTGGCTTTTAAGCTCGATTTCAATTTGACTTTAGCCTTGTCGTATCGACCTTGGCTAAAATACCAGTAACCTAAATCTGCCAAGCGCTGGGCGAGGAGTAAGTCCGGATCGAGTCCTTGTTTTTTTAGTTCTGCCGAGCATGTATTTTTTATGGAAGTCATAACTTTTACCAAATCTGATAGCATGTTCTCAGTCATTTGAGTGGCATTATTACCATGCTGCCGCCGCAGCATTAAAACCTCCGAAAGACACGTAATTGGGTATTTAGCCGAAATCTTTGCCCATAGCTCTAAATCCTCACCAAAGCGAATTTTTTCGTTGAACAAACCTGCAGATATGAGTGTATTACGGTGAACTAAAACCGTTCCTGTTGGAATAAAGTTTTTATTCAGTAATGAAGATAGAGCATTTATTAAAGGTTGTCCGTTCAAATTCTTAAAAAAATCACGTTGGCTGTTTTTAGCTAAAACCGAAGCAGTAATAATATGATCATTTGTATCAATTTCTGTCATATCCCCGGCAATAAGTTTCAGAGAAGGTGACCTATCAAGTGTCTTCAGCTGTAAATCAATTTTATCTGGTGTCCATTGATCATCGGCGTCAAGGAATGCAATCCAGTCCCCTTTAGCCTTTTGTATGCCAAAATTTCTTGCTGCCGAAGGACCTTGGTTAAGTTGTTTAAAATACCGGATGTTGGGATCATTTAGATTACTGATTATTTCTTCAGTATTATCCATGGATCCATCATCAATGACGATAATTTCATCCACGGTTCGGCTTTGTTTCTTAATACTACTTATAGCGTCCTGAATAAAGAGAGCGCTGTTATAAGCAGGAATTACGGCACTGATCTTCATTATTTTTTACAAGTCACGTTTTTGGGATTTAGAAACTCAATAAGAGACTTCTAGATAAGAGGTTTAAACTGTAAAGTTAAAATAAATCATTTATGACAATTGAGCCTCAGGCGTTTTAATCCTCCTTTTTTCAGTTCTTGGCGGACTGTGGGCAAAGGGTGAATCAGTTTATCCATAAGGTCTGCATGATATTCGCGCTTTGTCCACAGATCGAGCACGCCATGGTTTCTAGACGCAGTGGACTTCATACGGTGTTGCGTAATTCAAGCTTCGATCAGGCCTTATTTCGTTATAAAACTAAAGCGGGGTGGACTTTTAGCTCCACCTGCCAAAGCTTGTAGTAACTACCCCAATCATCAGTAATAATAACTGACAAATGGTCAATTCGAGGATCGGGTAATTTCGAAAAATGATCTATAAAACAAGGCGTCATTTGCTTTATTACAAAAAGTACTACTTTAATCTCATAATATATTATTTTTTAATATGTTTGCCCTGGCACCTTCCGGTAATTAGACAGTTTTTCGGTCAGACAGGAGTACTATTTTGAGTAAATTATCGAAAGCGTGCTGATCATCAAAGTCGTAGTGACTTAATGCAAAGTCCCATCGTGAATCTCCTTCTTCGGTTGCGCCAGATATGTCTGTCATAATTTCTGGATCAAGATAATGTGGAAGTACTTCTGACTTGGTAGATGTAAAAGCTGCATAGTATCTTTTCGTTCCACCGATTCCGGAAAGAACCTTTTTATTGGAATGAACTAAGCCAGGTTTGTTTGAAAGCCAGGCGATTTTATGTTGTATCGAACCATGGTGTGCCAAGTAGACGTCAATAAAACGAGA
Source organism: Methylicorpusculum sp. (assembly GCF_030651835.1). Taxonomy (GTDB): domain Bacteria; phylum Pseudomonadota; class Gammaproteobacteria; order Methylococcales; family Methylomonadaceae; genus Methylicorpusculum. The sequence goes on from NZ_JAUSBX010000128.1 coordinate 71,278, forward strand.
ATAAATAACGCTTTGAAAAATCGGTTTACCGACGAAGAAACGTACTTCAATGGAAACATCTAAAAGATCCCTGATTTTTTGTGCTACCACTTCTTCATTGGCAATAACGTTTGTAACCTTATTATTTATAATATCTTCTCCATAGGGAATAGCATAACCATCAACAACCAAAGCAAAATTTGGGTAAATTTTTTTAAATTTATTAGCAATGTTGGCTATTCCTTCCGCTTGCATATGCCAACTACGGTTACCTGTCCGAATAGTCGCCCACAATATAGGCCAGTGTTTCGCCCTGAAATCCTGCGCATCTTTTAAATAATATGGGACAGTGTTATCAATTGCGACTCTATAAATCCTATCCATGATCTCATCGGTTACTATTGTTCCGCCAGGTCTAATCACAAACAAATTTTTCTCTAGAACAAAATCAACGATTTCCGAGTTGGATAGTCTCAAATATTGATTTTTTTCGAACTCAGGGAAAAGTTGGTCGATTGGTCCCATTGGTTCATTTGTAATTAAAAGGCTATCGATGAGATCCCCATATTCCTTTGTAGCGATCTTGCTTAAACCCGTTAATGTATTCCATATGTGGTGGGCAAAGTGATATTGATCCAGCAATGCATAAATGCCGGGAATAGTCTGATTTGTAAGATAACCAAATATTTTTTTATAATCTGAAATCAGATAGGCTCTAAATTGATCAATTTCCCATCGACCAAGCCATGCCCAATCGTTGTCGCCCAATAGAATTATGGTTTGCACATCTGGCATATACAGAAAGGTCTTGATATAACCCATTCCAGCGCGCCCTACTGCAAGATAAAAAGGATGTTCTTGTCCAATGAAGCGATAAAAAACCGATCCACCTGCTTCAGGCAACAGAGAACGGTCCGAGTGCAAAGTTACACCTGTTCTTGGGCAAATAGCCTTTATAAACCGATTTTTAATTGTTTGTAGTTGGAACGTTCTATCGTAATTGTCCTTCTCCTGATAAGCAGGGATATCGTTTAAGTTTTCTCCCGTTAATGGAAGCTTGTTTGCCTCAATGTATTCAATGAATATTGAATTTCTTTTAATGAACTCAGCATCATCGTGCGTCATATTGACGGGATCAATTACTCTATAAGTAGAGTTTCTTAAAAGCGAGTCTCTTATGCTTGGCTTATTTAGTAAAAAGGAGGGCAATATACTGCTTATTTTATTAAGCTTGATTTGTGATAGTTGCTTCTCAATATAAAGATACTGTCGATATTCATTTTGGGCAAATCTGGGTAAATGGCGAATTGCTAATAAAAACAAAGCCAAAGTTTTGTTTAGCACATTTTTGATAAGAGTTGGAATTTTTTTCATTTATTTTGCACTCTCAACAAATTTATGTATTGCCTTTAACAAAACCCCCGCACTTTGTGTTTGTTGAAACGGCAACTTATCTTGGCTGTAGCCATCCGAAACATAGAACAAAGTCATTGGTTTTTTAGGGCTGACTAACAGCTCCAACGTATCTTTAATTTGATGTTTAATAGGGTTTTCTATAAATTGACCATCATACCAAAGCACATAAGCCGCCAAGCCTGGCTTATTGTTGTTGCGTAACACATTCACCGGTATTTTTTGGTCACCCTCAAGCCATTGAACGCCCTCTCTGACCATATTGTTTCCGTAAGATAGCGCTAATTCCGGGTGATGATACAAGCGCTTATGATCAAATGACTTGCCTACGAATAAGCGGATAACTTGCCCGGTCTCATCGGTGTACATTCGCTCCATCCAGTCATGACAATTAAAGGTTTCCTTTCCCCATATTGCAAGTCGGCTTGATGGTTTAGAAACGAAGTTATCTAAAGTGGTGGGGATGTTCTCGACCGGCGCATCGTCTTTTGCTTGCAGTCCCAGGTAATTGTGGATCACGGTCGGTATCAAGGCCACCAGTAACAAACCAATGACGGGTAATGAATAACGAGGCGCTATCATGGATGCGGCTCGTTCGTCAGATTTTCGGGCTCCCTGGGATTTTGGCCCAGCATAAAAATAATCGGCAATGCGATCATGAAGGTCATCAATCCTGAAATTTCGTGGGCAGCAGTGGCCAGCACATCCAATCCTATCCAATTGACCAGCAGTGTCAGTATCAGCACACGGGCAATATTGACCGCAATAGCCAGTGGGGCTGCAATAATCAGTAAAAGAATTCTGCGTTTCGTGCTATTGCAAAAATAAGCGGTCAGTATCGCTATCGTGACAGCCGCATAGAGGGTGGAAAAGCCGCTGCAGGCATCTGCAACCTGTAAAGTCCCATTTTCTACCTGAAGTATGGTGCCGGTCGAGTAAACAGGAACGCCCAGTATTTTAAGCAACCAAGCGACTGACTTTGTGGCGATGATACGCAGTCCCATGTGAAGCGACTCAGTAAATACAAGCGGTATAGGCAAGGTTAACATCAGGATAATCAGCGGAAAAAGAATGGCTTTGCTGCGTTCCAGTCCCAGAAACAACAAGGCTAAGCCGGGCAGTGACATAAAAAATGCAAATGCTGAGAGCAATTGCGAATTCAGTCCTGTGTCCAGCATGTGAATGATTAAGGCTGGAATCAGTATCGCAAACCCCCAGGCACTGGTTTGTTGGGGTAAGTCTTTGCGTTTTATGAGTTCTTCTCTGACCAGATAAATGACTAACAAGGTTACGAGTATGCCGTGACCATTTTGCCAAACGCTCATCGTCCAGCGCCCCCATAACCAGGAAAGGGTAGGCGCAAAAACCAAAACGAAGAGGGTCGCTGCAAACCCTAATAGCCATCGGTCGCTACTTGAGTATTGCGATTGAAGCGGAATTTGTGTGTCAGTGATCATAAACGACCTGTTTGTGTTTGCTATCAATTATTCTATTTGTTAAATACGAAAAGAATATTACCTGTTTTGTGATTATTCAGCGTTGGGTTGAATGCTTTTCGCAACTCAACAATTAGCGCCATAATTTTGAAATGTCCTGATTATAAAGATGTTTCAGCTATATATTCGGACGCGTCATTCCGGCAGGGATTGCCGGAATCCAGGTCACATGGATAGCTCGGAGCTTACCATCCATGGCACTGGATGCCCGTTTCCCGACGGGCATGACGGGCGCTTATGGATTTAGCTGAAACAGCTTGCTAATCAGGTGAAATGTTGGGTTGGCTGTCGCCAACCGCAACCTACACGTTACATCACTTTTGTTTTGTTGCTCCGTCAGAGCTAATTTTACTGACTACCCTTATCTTCACTGGATGATGGTCCTAAATTTAGCACAGACTGAGTTTAATCGCTGGATAGTGAAAAAATATCGGGAAAAACATTACCTCTAAACGTCGTTATCGACACCCCTCTATTTATGCGCGAATGCAGAAGGTGGGGCAGTAGCATAGGGTTGATAGAGGTCCAGAAGCCATGTATGGTGTCGGACTTTCACATCCTTGTGACCTGGATCCCGGCAATCCCTGCCGGGATGACGGCGTTAAAGTTCTTTCAACTACTAACGCTAAAATAGCTTTTTTTAAGGGGGGATTTTTGGCGAAATCCTTTTTGTTGTTCGCCGACCCAATGCTCTTCCAAGTTAACCGGCAATTTTCTTTTTAAGCCAGTCGACCAAGCCATCCATCGGAACTTCGATACTGGCCTGATCGGTTCGACCCTGATATTCGACGTGTCCTGAATCCAGGCCGCGATCGCCGATGACTATGCGATACGGTATACCTATCAGTTCCATATCCGAAAACATAAAGCCGGCTCTGACTTTGCGGTCGTCGAATAACACTTCGATACCTGCCGCAAGCAAATCTTGATACAACGCTTCTGCTGTTTCGCGCAGGCGTTCTGATTTATGCATGTTCATCGGGCACAACGCTACTTGAAACGGGGCTAAATTTACCGGCCAAATGATGCCTTTGTCATCGTGGTTTTGCTCGATAGTCGCAGCGACAATACGGGAAATGCCGATGCCGTAGCAGCCCATGATCATGGTTTGATTTTTCCCGGCTTCATTGATGATGGAAGCTTTCATCGCTTCGCTGTATTTGGTGCCTAATTGAAAAATATGGCCCACTTCAATGCCGCGCGCAATGGTTATTGATCCATGACCATCCGGACTCGGGTCGCCTTCACAAATCATTCTCAAATCAGCGATTGTTTCAGGTAGCGGAAGATCTCTTTCCCAGTTGACACCTTGATAATGTTTGTCGTCTTGATTAGCACCACAGATAAAATCAGACATCGCTATCACGCTACGATCCGCAATGATCTTCATGCTCAGATTGATGGGGCCGATGGAGCCAGGATTGCAGCCACAGGATTTGTTAATCTGTTCGTCAGTCGCCATTTCCATTGGACTTAAAACACCCGGAATCTTTTGTGCTTTAACGGTATTCAGTTCGTGGTCGCCCCTGATCAGTAAGGCGAATAAACTGCCTTCTTCCTCACCTTTGACAATGAGTGTTTTAAGGCATTGTGAGGCGGGCACATTGAAAAAGCGACTGACTTCCTCAATGGTTTTTTGCTGGGGCGTATCAATTAATGCCAAGGCTTGAGAGGGCGGGTTTCTGGGTTCAGCTGGGGCAAGCGCCTCTGCTTTTTCAACGTTTGCGGCATACTGGCTTTCAGTTGAAAAGGCGATGGCGTCTTCACCTGAATCGGCTAAGACGTGAAATTCATGAGATACCGCACCGCCAATGGATCCGGAATCGGCGATAACGGCTCTAAAGCCTAAGCCCAAACGTTTAAACAGGTTGGTGTAGGCCTGATACATTTGATCATAAGTCTCCTGCAACGAGGCTTCATCCAAATGAAAGGAATAGGCATCTTTCATGACAAACTCGCGTGAGCGCATTACCCCGAATCTCGGCCTGATTTCATCTCTGAACTTGGTTTGAATCTGGTAATAAGTAATGGGCAATTGCTTGTAGCTTTTTATTTCATTACGGGCCAGATCGGTAATGATTTCTTCATGCGTGGGTCCCAGACAGAAATCGCGTTGGTGTCGGTCTTTAAGTCTGGCTAATTCGGGTCCGTATTTTTCCCAGCGTCCGGTTTCCTGCCACAATTCGGCCGGTTGCAGTGCGGGCATCAAAACTTCAAGTGCTCCGGCTTTTTCCATTTCCTCACGGGTATATTGCTCGACTTTGCGCATAACGCGCAGACCCAACGGTAACCAGGAGTACAAACCAGCGGCTAATTTGCGAATCAGACCCGCTCTGATCATCAGTTTATGACTGATGATTTCTGCATCCGCAGGTGTTTCTTTTACAGTATTCAGTGGAAATTGTGATGTGCGCATTTCGTTGAGGGATTTTTAATAAAAAACACATTTTATAGAGTTATAACCTGATAAGTCATCCTGCTTTTACTATTAATCCGACAACATCAGAGATTAGTGATTATTATCATTAAATAGTGGTTTACTTGGGTCTTTGGAATTCCTGTTTATAAAGATTGTTCAGCCAAGTCAAAAGCCGTCATCTCGGCAGGGAATCAGGTTGGATTTTGACTGTTTTCAAGCTTTTACTGATAGGCCAATTCGAGCTCAACTTGAAGCTGTCGTTTGATTCTCAATAGGAAGAGTAACGGTAAAAATACTGCCGGCTCCTAAATCACTCTGGACAGTGATGCGACCATTCATGATTTTCAGCAGTTCTTTGGTTATAGTCAAACCTATACCGATGCCTTCCTGAGCAGCATCATGATTGTTCAATTGAATGAATGGGTCAAAGATTCGATCCATATCGTGTTGGGCAATGCCATTGCCGGTATCCGCTACGGTCAGATAAAGTTCATTTTCCGAGGCATTCACTATTAATTGGATCTGACCGTGATCGGTATATTTGAAGGCATTATTGAGCAGATTACATAAGATTTGGCGGATACGTTTTTCATCTCCGCGGAGCTTGATGGGGGCATTGTTGATTGAGGTGGTTAATTTCAGACCTTTTTTTGCTGCAATCAGCTGATAAATCGCATCGATATCATTTAAAAAGGCAGTAAAGTCAAAAAGTCTGTTAACGACCTTGGTGTTGTTGGTTTCGATTGCCGTAAAATCAAGAATATCGTTGATTAAACCGAGCAAATCCTGACTGCATTGCCTGATGATATTGACGTGTTGTTTTTCGTCATCGCCCAGCCCCTGGTTGTTTTGAAGCAGTTGTGTAAACCCCATGATGCCGTTTAAAGGCGTCCTCAGTTCATGGCTTATTTTCGCGAGAAAATGATTTTTTGCAGTATTCGCAGTTTCTGCGGTATTTTTGGCTTTCAATAAATCGCGGGTTCTTTCATTTACAATGCTCTCTGTGATGGCATGACGCCCGGTTAGCGCCAGCAATCCCACGCCCATAACACTGATAAAAAATAAACCGCAGGTAAAATACCACCATAAAGACCAATGATATTGAGCATGTATATGGCTTTTATCATGAAAAAAATTGACCAGCCAATTTTGATCAGACAACTTAAATTGATGCTGAATTTGTCGGTCGATCAACTGGTTTTTTGCAAGCGTATGAACATTGATGGCTCCTGTTTTTTTATCAAGCACATCAATACTCACCTGTATTCCTTCCATCGTTAATCCGGTAAAAGCTGAATCCAGGAGTTCAGGGAGTATAAACATCGATAAAGCCACACCGGTCAGAGCCTTTTTATTGTTTGAATTTTTATAGACAGGGGTCAGAATAATAACGTTTTCATCGATAAATTCAAAAAACGCGGTCGGGTGTTTAGTCGATTCGAATGAGCTGGAAAAATTAAAGAATAAGTTCGGATCGTTGATTGCGGTGGCAAGAAAATCACGGCTTTGTTCTGGCTCAATGAAGTACGGAATAAGGTTTTTAATTTCCGATCCTTGTGACGATAATGACAAATAAGCCAAGGATTTAAGTTCAGGGTACTGTTGAAAAAAAGAGTGCGTAAAAAATGAGAAACCGGCTTGATCAACTGATGACGCGCTTACTGTAAATAAGTTACGTATTCCGTAAACAATTTGCAGATGATTCTGAAGGCGTTCATTAATCAATTTGACCAATGATAGGGTTTGACGCTCAAATTCTTTTGCATGCCTGCGGTTTTCATCCTGCTGTATAAAAAGAAAACTGCCTGAAACAAGAAGAAAACTGAGTAATAATGGCGTGCCAACGGTATTTAACCGGGTTCGCCAAATAGAGTGGGATTTGGCAAATAATATAAGGGTAAGCGGAGCAAAAACCAATACGCCTATGGTGTCGCCGACCCACCAGCTAAACCAGTTAAACGGAATGTCAGCGGGGAAGATATTCCCCATGGCTACCATCAATGAAATACCCAGCGTTGCCGGAATCAGGCAACTGACTGGTCCGCCCAGCGTAAAAAATAACATAATCTTTTGGGTTTCGAGTAATGGATTGGGTAACCCAATGAAGTGCTTGATTAACCGGTAACCTGTGTAGGCGCAGGCTGTTGCTCCTAACCCTGTGCCGGTATAAATCAAACAGGCATTCGGGCTGAAACCTAACGCCCAGGCGCTGATAGAAAAATTGCCCAGAAAAATGCCCGGCAGTACGCGAGGCCCTTTTAGAACTATCGCAGCCAATGCGATGCCGGCCGGAGGCCAAACGGCGCCGGCATTGCTGGGCGGGACTGCCAATTGAAGGCCTATTAAACCCAGAAGGAAATAAGCGCACATTACAAAAATGATCAAAACACAGGTCTGGAATAGATCCACCGGATTAAATCGTGAATTCATATTGTGTTGGGTAATGTGAGAAAAATCCTGATCGTGCTCGATATCCGTGACTTAATGTCGGGCCGGGACTGCGTTCATGTTCAATTTTATTATTCTACACTCAAAACTTAGCAATCTTTTGAATACATGTTAACGTCTTAGGTACAGATGGCCGTTCAGGTTATTGGTTAACATTCACTTTTATGTATATGAATTGAGCCTTTATTTTGGCAATGCCTGATTTGAACCCCTTTTTTAAAGTTTCAAATACCAAAACAATGAATCAAAAAAGTCATTATTTGGGACTCTTATCGGAGTCCACTTTGAGCAACTGGCATCAAAAGGATTTTGTTAAAAAGCTGTTGGCATTAAGAGCCCTGCTTTTTCGATCCGTTAAAGGGTTTGTTGCCGATTATTGCCCATTACATGCATCAGCGCTTACCTTATACAGCCTATTATCGATTGTGCCTGTGTTTGCTTTATTGTTTGGAGTTGCGAAAGGTTTCGGTTATGAAATTCATCTAAAAAAGCGATTGCTCGAACAGGTGCCCAATCAGGAAACCATGCTTTTGCAAGTTTTGGGCTTCGCCGAAAATATATTGGCAGAAACCAAAGGAGGGCTCATTGCCGGGATAGGTATTGTTGTTCTGGTTTGGTCCGGCGTTAAAGTAATGAGCAATATTGAGGATGCTTTTAATGCCATTTGGAAATTGAAACAATCCAGGCCGCTGCAAAAAAAGTTGACTGACTATATTTCGTTCATGTTTTTGGCCCCGGTATTGGCTCTTTCGGCTAGCAGCATGACCGTTTTTGTAAAAACACATATTTTGGAATGGCTTGCCACTTATTACTTGCCTGAGTTGGGCGTTGCGGTGATTACCTGGATTTTCGGGCTATCGCCCCTGGTTATCATGTTTATTTTGTTCACCAGCCTGTACCTGTTTATACCGAACCAAAAAGTTGCTTTAAAGTCCGCCATGCTGGGCGGCATTCTTGCCAGTTTGCTTTACCAGATTTTGCAATGGAGTTATTTGTCATTACAAATCGGTGTGTCAGGCTACAATGCAATTTATGGCAGTTTTGCCGCTTTACCCTTGTTTCTGGTCTGGTTACAAGCGGGCTGGATGATTGTACTGTTTGGCTGTGAAGTCGTTTTTTACCATCAAAATCCAGATGATGAGCACCCAACTAATGGTTCATTGAGTGTCAATCTGGAAAAAGCAATTGCCTTGCAAATAACCCGACTCATTTCGTTAGCCTTTATTGAGCGACGCCCGCCATATTCCATTGACCAACTTGGTGAAGCATTAAAAATACCTCCCGGCATCATTAATGAGTTACTGACCAAACTGATCAATGCACGATTGATTGTTGAGCTAAAGACCGAAGTGGGGCGCGCCGCTGTTTTTCAACCCGGCCTGGAAAGCACTCAACTTAAAGTTGCTGATGTTCTGGAGGCTATTGATAACCAGGGAGTCAATGAATTGCCGGAAATGAGACATGTTCAGGGGGCATTGCAGTTTATCAGGCAAGTCCAGCAACAATTTAGTCAAAATACCCAACATCTCCTGCTCAGAGATTGGCAAAATCATGATCAAGACAAGTAAACTTCATGACATCCTGCCTATTTACCAACTATTATTGAAGCAGTTTTGGCGGTTACTATTTTTTCGAAACTATTTTCTCTCTTTAAAAAAGGGGGATTTATTTAAAAAATCTTACCTAACCCCTCTTTTTCAAAGAGGGGGGGCTTAATAGTTGCATTTTTTCTTTATAGACTTAAGACTTTATGACAAATGATACCAACAGAAGGAGGCATGCCCGATTAGTTCACAGGGCATTGGTCAAGGTGACTTATTCCTCCGGTAATTCCGAACAACTTAAAATGAATGATTTTTCAGAGAGTGGTTTATTTATTTTTTGTCCAACCGAATTGCCTCAGTTGGGTGACTTAATGAGTGTGCAAACACTGGAATTGGATGACGCGCCCGTATTGAAAACCAAAGTAGTCAGGTTGATACCGGGCAAAGGCTTTGCTCTTGAATTTATCCTGTAAAAAATGATCAGTCGTAATTTCCTTCAATAGTTTGATAAACCTTTTTATCCAGGGTTTTCTCGCTATCTGAAACGATACAGGTAACCACTGCATCGCCGTTGACATTGATAACAGTCCTCATCATATCCAGCAAGCGGTCTATGCCGATAATCAGCGCGATTCCTTCAACCGGCAGACCCACCTGATTTAATACCATGGCGAGCATGATCAAGCCGACACCGGGAACTCCGGCAGTGCCAATTGAGGCCAGCAGGGACATGCCGATTACGGTTAAAAACTGTTCTAAAGTCAGTGGAATGTGATAAACATTGGCAATAAAAACAGTGGCGACACCCTGCATGATTGCCGTTCCATCCATGTTAAACGTAGCCCCTAATGGAATGGTAAACGATGCCGTACCGGTGTGAACCCCCAGTTTTTTTTCCACGGTTTGTAAGGTAACCGGCAGGGTGGCGTTGGAACTGGCTGTGCTGAATGCAAAAAGATAAACAGGGCGCATTTTCCTCAAAAAAATCCATGGGCTCAGTCGCGTGTTGACATAAAGCAGCAGATTCAGCGTGACGATGGAATGCAGGAGCAAACATGTGATCACGGTGAACGCATAACCGAGCATGGGTATGATGAGGGTTAAGCCCTGTTCGGAGAATGTTTTTGCCATCAAGCAAAAGACACCTAATGGGGCGAAACGCATGACTATCGATACCAGTGACATCATCACTTCGTTGACCATTGACACATAGCCGGCCATTTTTTTACCGGTGTTTCCGGTTTTTAACATGGCAATTCCGAAGAACAGAGCAAAACAGATAATTTGCAGCATTTCCCCATCGGCAAATGCTTTTACCGGATTACCTGGGACCAGATTAATCAATACTTCATTCAGCGATGGGGCAGAGGGCGGAGTAAAAGCCGTATGATTGATGACGGCCTCAAAGTTTTGCCCGGGTGACACTACCGAGGCAACAGCCAAAGCCATGGATACCGCCATGGCTGTAGTCAATAAATACCAAAAAATGGTTTTACAACCAATTCTGCCAACGGCACCGGCATCACCGATAGCATTGACGCCCTCAATCAGGGAAAAAGTGACCAGAGGCACCACTAACATTTTTAATGCATTGATGAACAGCGCGCCCAATACATAAAAAACGCCGTTAACCACATAGGTAGCGACAAAAGAGTGTTCGATGACAAAGTTGTTGATCAGTGATCCGATGAGCAGGCCCAGGCCCATACCGAGCAGAATTTGTGTGGTGAGCGGAAGCGGTCGTTTCATGGTTTAGCCTTAAGGAGGTGGTGGACTAAAATTCAGGTAATTATTCAGTGCGTTGGGTTGGCTATCGCCAACCGCCAACCGTCAACCGCCAACCGCACCTACACAGTGCCTCTCCTTCGTTTTTTTGTTCCGCTGATAGTTATACTTTTTTAATCAGTGAACAAATCGCTTTAATTGCCGGTTCATCCAGTTCTGCGGTTCTTTTCTGCTGAGAGCATAGCGCGCCGCGAAAACCCAAATAATCGGGTTTTAATGACTTTAATGCGGGAATATCGGCAAGTCGCAGTGAGCCCGCCAGGCCGCAAATAAGATGGTTAGCGGCGGCTTGTTCGACAAAGTTTTGAAGGGCTTTTTGCGGCATCAGATCGGTTAATGAACCTTTCTGTTTATCCATCGTATCCAGCATTACACCGCGAAATTGAGCCGACTTGATTTTGTTTAAGAGGCCAAGTTCCGGTTGCGTGTCCGCAAATAACACAGCAATCATGCGGGTGCCGCTATCGCCTAGATCTGCCAGCGCATCAAGGGTTCCGTGCCAGTCGCCACCTGGAAAAAAACCGATTTTAATAAAGTCGACGTCCGTTTCAGCTTTGGCAAGAACGGCGGAAAGGATAGTCTGAGGGTGCATGGGCAAATCGCCGATGGTCGCACTGATGCGGCGTTGTCCCTTTATGGCTTGGACTATGGTTTTTATGCTTTCTATCTCAAGGTCGCCGAGTGCGCCTTGGGCCGGATCTTTGAGGTCGATGATATCAACATCGTACTTAAGTACCTGTAATGCCTCTTGCAAGTTAGTGATACTGGCTAGCATTCCTGTCATGGTTTACTCTCTTGCTGGTAGTGTGCGACAGCCTCCATCAGCCATTGCCACGCTTCTAATTCAACCGGCCCTGCTGTTTTTTCCAGGCCTATGCGTAAATAGTCGAGTTCGGATTCAATTTTTTTGGGCGTCAATCTATCGAGCCGGCTGACCAGTATTGCCGCTTCAAGAACAGCGAATTGTGCTCTGTTGAACCCAGTAAACGGCTTGTGGTTGACCGTATGCACGGTCTGACAGAATAGTTTCGGACGGACAGGGTCATCTTCCATTCGCAGTAACTTAACCTCGGAGTGTGCGAGGGTGTTTTCGAGTACATGACCGGTTACTTTTTCCGCCATTTTCAAAGGCCAATTACGCCGTCCGGTTAAACAACCTGCAAATATGCGCACATCATCGCTGAAATTGATAATAGCCGTTTGTGTCGACAGCAGATTCGTCAAGGTTGTGGAAGGTCGAAAAGGCAAAATAATGAACAGATCATCCTGTTTATGGATGCCCATAGGGGCGATATGGACTTCGCCTGAGCTGTTTTGAGTCGTGACGATGGTTTCAAAAATCATAATTCGGTGTAAGGGCTGTCGTTAGCCATCAAAACGTTAACTGTTATGATGTTTTAAAGGAAAGGAATCAAGCAGGGCTTAACCTGATTGGTTTTAATCTTTATTTTTGTAATGTGGAACCTGCCGGTTTGAATTGATGTAAGTCTACGGTGTTTTCTTTTAGATCCACGGCACACCCCCATTGTAACGGCTCATCTTGAGTAAAGCGCTTGCCGAGTTGCCAGGCTATCTGCGCACGGGCCAATTCCACGCCCAGGTAAAAGGCATGGCCGCCATCGCTTGCTACATCGAGCTTGGGGTATAAATCAAACGGGTCCTGAGCGGTATGCATTCCATCGCGGTTAAAAATATGGATACCGTCCGGGCTGGTTTGAATTCTGAAGCTGGGGTCTGTTATTTGCTCGGCTAATTCTTTAACTTCATCTGCTGAATAGGGAAAAGGCGCGGTTTCATGCAGTGCCATCAAGCCGTTGTCAATATGTTTGGGCAACCTATCCTGTTGTTTGGCGGCATACATGATCCGTCTCGCGAGGTCAGCTTCTTTAATCGCTCTGCACGCATGCTTGCTGACTTCGGTCGTTAAAATATGATTAATATCGAGTTCTGAACAAATACCAAGCAACAGTGTATTCATGCCTAGGGTATCGGCATGCGTCAGTTCGGTAATATTGCCAACGCCCAGCATCATTTCGATAGCGGGAAAACGGTTTCTGACTTCATGATAGCGAACGATAGAAGCAGTAAATCCAAAATGGATAGGGTCCAGAATCGGATCGACAATAAACGGGCGATTGTGTGCTTGCAGCGCTTCAATCGACCGGTATAACGAATCGAGGTCTTCATGTGTCTCAGGGATTATGACCGGTATGGCGTCGACTTCGTCGGCAATCCAAAGGCTGCTTTCATGCAGACTGAGCAAATAATCGGCTCCGGCCTTACCGCCTTTAAGCAGATCATCCGATGTTAAAGAATCGACGCTGACCAGAAATCCGGCCTGTTTTAGCGCTTGAATGGTCTCTTCCATATGCGGAAAAGGTGTGCCCGGCAAGCACCCGATATCGATGACATCGGCACCGTTATCACGGTAATAAGACGCTCGCTGCAGAATGGTTTCTATACTGACGAAGGGTGCATCGACAATTTCGGCAAACACTTTAACCGTATATTGGCTGATATCTACTTTATGCGCGGCTTTACCAAAATATTGAGGCAGATCCTTTAGCTCATCGGGGCCGCGCTCAACCGGCACACTTAAGTCCGTGGACAGTTTGTCTATATCTCCACGGCAACGTCCGGGAACGATGATGCGATCCGCATTAAACGTGTCGGTCAATCGTCTGGCAATCATATCCGTGGTCATTAGCGCCGCGACTTTAATGCCCAGTTGATGAACTGTATAGCTGAACTCCGGCTGTATTTGCTCCAGAATGCGGCGTAATTGCTTTTCTGCCAGCTTTCCGGTTAAGAAGAGAATATGTTCACTCATGCCAGCGTCTTTAATCGTAGTTGCACGGCCTCAATCAGTTCATCCACACTTTCAACTACCTGTGTGTATGGAAATGTTCGAATTTTATCAGTGGCTTCAAGGTCTATCGGCCGGGGATAAACCATGACTTTGCCGCCGGGTGCTGTGGTTTCCATTTCAGGCGCAATATCACAAGGATAAACAATACTGGGAACTCTACATTTTCCGGCTTGCGAGTAGAGGTTGGTGACCAGCGAATCAGCAATGCCCAACACACATTTGGCGACGGTATTGGAGGTCGTCGGCGCCATTACAAAAGTGTGATAATAACCCTTGTAGAATAGGCCTACAGGTGGAGAAGAAGCAGTTTTATCGCGATAGACCGGCATTCTTGCGCGAATAGTGTCCAGCTTGATGCCGTACATTTTCAACACTTCTTCACCCGCTAAACTGAGGTAAAGATCCACGCGGTCCAGGGTCAAAATAAATTCCAGGCATTCTTCTATATAATGGCCTGAGCCGGTAACAGCCCAGGCTAAACGCGGATGATCCATTGATTAAGTAAGGGATTAAAAGGGTGGCATTATACCTTAATCATGACATTGATTAATAAATGAGGCATTAAAGTGAATTTTGTTGAAAATACCAAGCCCATGATTATGGGTATTTTGAATGTCACTCCTGACAGTTTTTCCGACGGCGGTCGGTTCAACGGGGCTGCCGAAGCCCTGGAGCAATGCCGCAAGATGATAGAGCAGGGGGTTGATATTATTGATATTGGTGGTGAATCTACCCGCCCTGGCGCGGATCCGGTATCCGCGGAAGAGCAAATTCGGCGCGTCGTTCCCATAATTGATGCGATAAGACTACAACTGAATGAAACCATTCCTATAAGTATCGATACAACACTACATCGCGTTGCGGCTGCGGCGCTGGATGCCGGGGCAACGCTGATTAATGATATTTCGGCCGGTCTTGATGATGAATTGATATTCGATGTTGCAGTTCAAAAACAAGTCCCTCTCATCCTGATGCACCGGCAGGGCACCCCAAAAAACATGCAGGAAAGTCCATCGTATGTCAATGTTGTCAGAGAAGTGCTGGACGGTTTGATGCAACGGGTCGAGGTGGCTATCAGCAGAGGGCTCGATAAGCGTCAATTGCTTATTGATCCGGGCATAGGTTTTGGTAAGCGTAAACAGGATAACATTGATTTACTGGCCCATCTGGACCAGTTTGTAGCGACCGGTTATCCCGTTTTACTGGGCACAAGCCGCAAACGTTTCATGGGTTCAATTTGCGATGTGAACAATCCTGAAGAATTGGTCACGGCCACTGCGGTGACGACTGCATTAGGTGTTATGAACGGAGTTAAATGTTTTCGCGTGCATGATGTTAAGGAAAATAAACAAGCACTTGATGTCGCCTGGGCAATTTATCAAAGCCGTCATATTTGAATGCCGTATTTTTCAAATAAGCTGTATAACGTAGGCCGGGTAACGCCCAGGAGTTGGGCCGTTTTGGATATGTTATTGTCACAATGAGTTAATGCCCGTTTAATCGCAGCCGTCTCGGACTCTTCTCTTACTTCTCTCAGATTGAAGGGGGAGGACGGTTTGTCGTTGATCGCTATTTCAAGGTCTTCCAGGGTAATCAAAGGCTCGTTAGACATAATGACTGCCCGTTTTATTTTGTTTTCTAACTGGCGAATATTTCCCGGCCAGTCAAAGGTTTCGATCGCAAGAGCCGCCTCTTTACTGAAGCCACGGATTGTTTTTTTATTGAGCTCGCTAAATTTTCGAAGCAGGGCCGTTGCAATGACGATTGCATCGCCTTCACGCTCTCTTAGCGGAGGAATATTGATCACCATTTCACTGACACGATAAAAAAGGTCTTCTCTGAAGGAGCCCTGGGTAATCAATCCCTCAATATTCTGATGTGTTGCGCAAATAATTCTGACATCGACAGGGATTTCACCACGGCCGCCCAAGCGTTCAATTTTTCGCTCCTGAATAAAGCGTAAAAGTTTGGATTGCAGTGAAAACGGCAAATCACCGATTTCATCAAGAAAGAAGGTGCCTCCGTCCGCGTATTCAATTTTGCCTTTGGTTTGTTTGGTAGCGCCGGTAAATGCCCCTTTTTCATAGCCAAAAAGCTCACTTTCAAGAAGGTTTTCCGGTATCGCAGCACAGTTGACTGCAACAAAAGGCTTGGACGAGCGGTCGCTCAGATCATGTATGGCTTTTGCAAGCAACTCTTTGCCTGTTCCTGTTTCGCCCAGTAATAACGTTGTAATTTGTGTCGGTGCAATTTTCTCAACCGTGCGGGACAGCGTTTGCATTTTTTTACAGGATGCAATAATGCCGTTTAAAGGCTCTTTATTTTTTTGCTGCAGCCGGACATTTTCCTTTTCTAATTCGTCCAGATGGAAGGCTCTCTGGATAATGGTTTTCAAAACATCCAGATCAATCGGTTTTTGATAAAAATCATAGGCGCCCAATGACACCGCTTCCAGTGCATTAGACCGATCATCATTACCGGTGACCACAATCACTTTGGTTAAAGGTGCCAGTTCAAGAATTTCTCGTAATGTCTGCAAGCCCTCGCTGGCATTAGTAGGGTCGGGCGGCAGTCCCAAATCCAGCGTAACAACGCTGGGCATGAACCGTCTCAGTGCGTTAATGGCATCCAGGCGATGACCGGCAATGACGGTTTGATAATCTTCAAAGCTCCATTTAAGTTGTTTTTGTAATCCCGGATCGTCTTCAATTATCAATAATATTTTTCTGTCTTCCATTAATTGGGTCCTTAACGGCTGTGGTACTCACGGTTGTCAATGTTCTGCAGATTTATAGATGGGGAGTTTTATCGTAAATACTGAACCCACGCCTGGGTTGCTCTCAACATCAATGCTCCCCGATAGTTTGGTTACATAGTCTTTCGCTTCATACACACCAATGCCCATCCCGGCATTGCCTTTAGTGGTATCAAAGGGTTTAAATAAACGAGTGGCGATAAATTGTTTGTCCATGCCAATTCCGTTATCGATTATCTTGATGATCACGTCGGTGTTATCGTTGAATAATTCTAGCTTAACAACGCCATTTTGGGGTGTCGCTTCCTGAGCGTTTTGCACCAAATGCCCTAATACTGCAATCATTTTAGCTTGTTCGCCTATGACTCTGATTGACGAGTCGCTCATTTCATTGATAATTTGAAGGCCGGGATTATTGCAGGACTGTTGAATGGCGACATCTTGTACTATGTCATTTAAATCAATCAACGTTCTGGTTTCCGAATGAATATTGCCTTTTCTCAGTTGATCGATGACGTGTTGCATTTTCTCAGCAACATTTTTTAATGTATCGATGGAATCATCAATGAATTCAGGATTCCTTTTGTGCTTTTCGGCATTCTTTACAATTAAAGCAATCTGGGCAACTTGGTTTTTCAGATCATGAACAATAAATGCAGACAATCGGTTATAGGCTTCAAACTGCTTGGATCTTGCCAGTTCATCAATGGTTCGATTCAGTGCTAAAGCATTCGTTAATTGCATGCCTACCGTTTTTAGTAAATCATGATCTTCCCAATTGAGAATGCGGGGCGCTCTTGCTTGGGTCAGGACAACAAAGGCTTCAACGGAGTTCAAGCGGAGTAACGGAACCAGAAGCCAGATGGAATGTTCTTTATTATCCCAGGCGGATAAGTCAACATCTTCATAGACATCGGGAGCCAAAGCATATTCAGCAAAATCTATCACCCATTGTTTGGACTGTATGAATCGTATGAACGGGGTGTCTTTTTTAAATAAAATTTCGGGTTCGAACCCCATGTTGTAGTGTTCGGCAAAATAAAAGTCGCCTTGCTCATTCTTGATCCACAGGCCACCCCCTGAGCTTTCGACAAGATTGGCCATGGTTTTTAATATCAGGCCATATAATTCGGTAATTGAATCCATTTGTGCGATAGTTTTACTTAATTTGATCCATTCTTCCCTATAGTCGTAACTGTATTGAAAAAAATGTTTATTAAAGTAAACCTTCACCAGTGCTCGAGTTCTTCCTGAGACAAACAGGATGATAAGCAGCAGAATTGACAGGAAAATAAAAGCTATTTGAGCCAGTTGTCCCCAATTTCCACCATAATCGCGAATGTAGTAACCGACCACTGACATTAAAATTAAATAGATGCCGGTAGCAAACAAGACGGTTGTATGAAATACCAGCTTTCTGGATACGGTTAACGAGGTGGTATGTTCTTGAAGACGGACGATAGAAATAGCCAGTAATGGCGCTACAATCGCATTAATAATGCCTCTTGAGTCCCGGAGCGCTGAATCAATATTCGAAAACAACAAAGATTTGCTGTAAAGAAAAAAATCAATAACAAATAAAGAGCCCAATGCCAGGCAAAGAAATTTAATAGCCCATCGCTGTTCAAATAAGGCATTACGATAGACTTGTTCGATCAGAATCAATCCGGCAATGGCAAAACCAACGTGGGCAAACAGCCGGAAATCAGTACCCAGATAAAAATTGACCAGCGTCAGCCATGGGCTATGGCTTTCTATCAAAAAAGTCAGGGTAACAATGAGGATAAGTGATTGAGCCAGTTTTGACCCTTTTAGAAATGAGAGGTGTTCATGGTTTTGCTGTTGATATATTATAAAGCTCAACAAGAGCAGCCAGCCTGCGCTGCGCAACGTTTCAAACGGCAATGTTTCCGGTGTGTAAATAGTATCGATTTTGAGTGCTAGAGTTGTATAGCCGGCCCAAACAAAAGACAGTCCGGTTGCAATCATTATCGGTAATGCCAGGTTGCTTTTTTTTAAGCTGAATATGCTCAACGGGAGCAGCAATAAATAAGCGATAGAGGCCGCCAGGTAGCTTAAAAAACTATAATCTTCAAAGGCATTCATATTTCATTTTTTGTTTGTTGGGACTTGATTAGGTAAAGCCGTTTTCAATGTCTTAATTGCGAGAATAACTTCAACAGTTAAGGGATTTCATTTACAGAAAATTGTTTAATTCTTATTTATTACTACAATTCATAAATTTCCCGCGCAAATTGCTTGAAACAAAAAAGTCAGCTTTGACGCATAAACATAAAAGTTTAGTGTTTATGTGTTTATGTGTTTTAGAAGAGGTTTGTCGAGCAATTATAAACTAATTGGAAAAAGGCGATTTTAACTGCGAAACCAAGGTAAATTGAACTATGATTAATTTGCCTGTTAGTTTATGAAGTCTGTCCGAGTTTTGGTTTTACCTAAATTGTTATTTACTCTTTGTTTGTTATTTTTTTACTGGCGCGTAATCAATTAAAGTCAATTTCTGAAAAGTTGCCTCAAGGTCTAGAGAAAATGTTAAAAAAAAATGCAATAAACGTATTGTTTCTCACAAGCATCATGTCTCTTTTTGCTTGCAGTACTCCCGAGGAAGAAGCGAAAGACAGACAAACTAAGGGAATACAGCTATTTGACAAGGGTGACTATGATAAAGCGGAATTAGAATTAAAAAGCGCTATTCAACAAGACAAAGAAGGTGCCGATTCATATTATTATCTGGCATTGTTAAATGAAAAAAGACGAAATTTCAAAGCAATGAAGGAAAACTTGATCCAGGCGATTAAGTTAAATCCCCAAAACGTCGAGGCTAAAATCAAGCTGGGAAAGGTGCATCTGCTCTTTGACGAGTCTGCAGAAACAATGAAGATTGTTGATGAAATTCTTGCCAATACACCTGATTCCGAAGATGCATTGTCGTTAAAAGCAGCGGCATTGGTCAGGGATAATAAGTTGGCGGATGCCATGACTGTTTTGGATAATGTTTTAGCCAAAAACTCAAAACATAATGAAGCATTGTCACTGAAAGCTGTTTTATTGATGGAAAATGAAAGCTTCGATGAAGCATTGGCCTTGCTTGAGCCTGCAATATCAGAAGATAAAAATAACTTATCGCTGCATCTTTTAAAAATTAAATTAGACTCAAGAAAAAATGACATAGATGCAGTCATTGCCGATTATCTGGAATTGATTAATGTCTTCCCGGAGAAAGATGATCTTAAATATGCGCTGGCAAAAATTTATGTACTGGCCAAGAAAAATGACTTGGCGGAAAAATTGCTCACCGATCTGGTTGAATCAAAGCCCGGTCAAATAAAACCCAAGCTGGTTGCACTGGGCTTTTACAATGCGTTGGATAAAGCAAAGACAGACGAAAAATTGCGACTCTACATAGAGCAGGCTAAAGGTAAGCCGGATATGCTGATGGCTTTGGCGCGCTGGACGTTGGCTGCAAATCGGATTGAGGATGCAAAATCTCAATTGAGGGCTATAGTCAGTTCCGATGATATTAATGATGAATTAAAATCGACAGCAAGTTTGATGCTGGCACAGATTGACTTTCAGCAGCGAGATTATGCTAACTCGCTTGCTAGTGTTGAATCTATCCTAAAAGGCAAACCTAATTTTGTAGAAGCAAAAATCCTGAAAGCTAAATTGCTGCTTGAAAGTGAAAAATTAGACGAGGCGTCTACTTTGCTAAATTCAGTTCTCTGGGATATGCCTAACTCTGATGAAACGATTGTATTGTTGGGGCAAATTGCGCTTCTTCAGGGGGATCGGACCAAAGGAGAGAAATATTTCAAAGATGCATTGGATATTAACCCCACCAATCTTCAGGCACTGTTTCCGGTTGTGGATAAGGCGCTCCGTGAAAAACACAATAATTTTGCAAAAGAGGTTTTGAATAAAGCTTTAGCCAGGATGCCTGGCGAGCTTGTTTTGATTAACAAGTTGATTCAAATCCATATGATTGAAAAAGATTGGATAGCGGCTGAAAATCTTTTGCAGCAGCTTCAAAAACAACCCAAAGCAAACCAGTTAGCACAATTCCTTCAGGCAAAGCTGTATCAGGAAAAAGGCGAATGTAGTCAGGCGGTGCCACTATTCAAAGGCATATTGGAAAAATCACCCGTTCAAACTGATACATTGACTGAATTAGCCCGTTGCTACGAATTACTCAAACAAAGGCCCAAGATGGTGTCTTTTTTGACTGAAATACTAGGCAAGTATCCTGACAATTTACCGGCAATAATACTTAAAAGTAAATTGTTATCATTGGATAAGAATTTTGATGGTGCTGTTTCTTTACTAAAAATGTCGTTAGAAAACAGCCCCAACTCGGTTAGTTTGATAGCTGAATTAGGCAGGATTTACAATCTCAAAGGAATGGTAAATGAAGCGACAGAAATCTATCAAAAAGGGGTATCTGATAATCCTGATAACCTCCAACTCTCCATGTTGTTGGCTTCTAATTATGTGAATCAAAAAAAATATGATGAAGCTGCTAAAATCTACGAGTATGTTCTGGAAAAAAATCCAAGATTGGATGTTGCGAGAAATAATCTAGCGTCCATGTTACTGGATTATCAATCGGGGCCTGAATCGATTGATAAAGCTTTAAAATTAGTGGATCGGTTTAAATACTCGGATCAACCTTATTTTATGGATACTTATGCATGGGCTGAGTTTAAAGCCGGACGCTTGAATCAAGCGTTAACAATCCTTGAGAAAGTGATCGTGGCGTCACCCAACACCCCAATATTCAGGTATCATTTGGCTGAAGTTTATAACGCACTTGGTAACAAAACCGGCGCAATTTCTGAATTACGGCAAGCGTTGGCTATAGCTCAAACACATGATTTTGAACAATTGGATTCTGCCCAAGCATTATTGAATAAACTTCAAAACGAAGTTAAAGCGAAACAATAGCATTATTTTAACTGCAAGCCACCTTAGTCCATTTAAGGATGAAAAAAGATTTAATCTATCAACCTGGATTTGTAAACATATGAAAAAAAGTAAGATTGCAATCGTTGTTTTTTTATTAAGCCTCTCAGGTTGTACTTATCCACCGTTAATGGATGAAGCTGAATTACCCGATGACTATACTTACCAAATAGGTCCCGGTGATAGCATTGAGATTTTTGTGTGGGGTTACCCTGAAATATCAACCACGGCCACGGTAAGACCCGATGGAAAAATTACTACCCCACTCATTGATGATGTCGAAGCTTTTGGAAGAACGCCATCACAATTAGCCAGAGAAATGGAGGTGATTCTTGGGGAATATGTTCGTGATCCTCAGGTTGCAATTATTGTCGGGGGGTTTCAGGGGGTTTATGATCAACAAGTCAGAGTATTGCAAACTGGAGCAAGCTTTGGCGGAGGAACCGGTGGCGGCTTTGGCGGAGGCATGGGCGGAGGCGGCATGGGCGGAGGCGGTGGTGGCGGCATCAGTTCCCCTCAGGCTTTCCCTTATAAAAAGGGCATGACATTGTTAGATCTGATGATCCAAATTGGTGGTTTAGGCATGTTTTCTGATGGGAATAAAGCCAGTATTATCCGGACAGTGGATGGCGAACAGAAGCATTTCAGCGTCAGGATAGATGATTTGATGAGCAGAGGTGATTTGACTGCGAACGTAAAAATTATGCCGGGTGATATTTTGATTATTCCGGAGTCATTTTTCTGATTAACCTTTTTAATAGCTCGAATTTGATATAAATGACTTTAGGGCTAATCCTTGTTTTGGGCAAACCAAATTATCGAGTTTTTGATGGTAAGCTTGGTTGCAGGATTTATAAATTGAACGCATGAATTTAGGCTAAATACGAATTATGCAAGAGCAGTTCGCAGAGATTTTATATTACATAAAGGCAACATTTAGATATAAATGGTTGGTCATAATAGCTGCATGGCTTGTTTGCCTGCCTGCGTGGTGGTTTATCTTGAAGATGCCGGACAAATATACTTCCACAGCCCGAGTCCAGGTGGATACCCGTACCATGCTAAGACCCTTGCTGTCAGGGCTTGCCATTCAGGCTGATGTTCAAGGTATGGTTTTGATCATGAAACAGCTTATGTTTTCTCAGCAAAACCTGGAAACGATTGCAAATCTTGCTGATTTAGGATTGGACTCTTCTTCCGAGTCCAACAAAAACCAGATAATTGACCGATTAAAGGCCAATATAAGGATAGACGGCGGTTCCAATGAGATTTTTTCAATCAGTTTTGATTCTGAGGATCCGGTTGAAGCAAAACATGTCGTTCAAGCTGTGCTTACCGTTTTTTCAGAACAAACTCAAAAAACCGCTTTGGATGATGCGGGCTCTGCTCAGCGATTTATTATTGACCAGATCCAGGAATACGAGCAGCGATTACGCAATGCAGAAAAAGCCAGGGAAAGTTTTAAAAAAGCCAATATGAATTTGTTGCCGGGACAAGGAGGCGATCAAATTTCGCAAATCCAACAGCTTAACAGCACTCTTGAAGAAGCCAAATTATTCATAGAGGAACTAAACTCGCGTAAAGAAGTACTTAAAGAACAATTGATTGAGGCGCAAGAAAGCGGGGAGGATGAGTGGGATCTGGGTCTTGAGAGCACAACGAGCAGCGAAGACGCCAGATTAACTTCATTAAAAGCGCAAAGGGATGAGTTATTACTGAAATACACGCCAAAGCACCCCAGCATCAAGGTACTCAATGAAAATATCAAGTCTATCGAAGCTGACGCCAGAAAAAGAGCGGCCGAAACCCCTGTTGCTGATAGTGTGGAACCGCTAACAAATCCATCATCCACAAATCCTTTTGCGCAATCGATTAAAGCGGCGCTTAACGATGTCGATGCTCAAATTGCTGCAATGAAGTCACGAATCTCAGCCTATGAAGCAAAAATAAAAACGTTGGATGAAGAGTTTAATCAGCGATTAAGCATTGAAACTGAAATGCAAAACCTCAACAGGGACTACGATACGATAAAAGGCAATTACCAGTCCTTATTACAACGTAAAGAGCAGGCCAGTCTTTCTGAAAAAGCGGACAATCAGGCCACTGCGTTGCGATTTAAAGTAGCTGACCCGCCTAATAAACCGCTCAAGCCATCTGCGCCTAACAGAGCACTGCTTTATTCGGCAGCCTTCGGTGTTGGAATTGCGTTAGGCTTAGCTGTTGCATTCTTTTCTGTGTTAATTAAACCCACTTTTATTGCCGTTAATCAGGTAAGAAATCTAACCGGATTGCCTGTGCTTGGAAGTATTTCAATCATTTCAAATGTAGACAGAAAGAAAAAATTTAGTAAAGAGTTGGTCCTCTATGGCCTATCATGCAGTTTGCTGATATCTGCTTATACAGGCATTATGTTATTTAAAACCTGACTGCCAACCCTGCGCAATATACGAGTAATATTTTTTAGATTGGAATGAAGTACTTAATATCATGAAATTGACATCGATTATTGGAGTCTTATGAACCTGATTGAAAAAGCCTTAGAGAAAGCAACAGCTGAAAACGACTCTAACGCATCCAATGAAGAAGACACCGAGCTTGATAACCCATCGATACATGATGATGCTTCAGACGAAACTGAGATTGTTTTTTATGAATCACAAACGATGGCTCATAAAAATGATAAATCTAATTCTGAAATAGAAACCTTTAATTGGGACTATTTACGTGAAAATGGCTTCATTGATCCCACAGTTAAGTATCTTCAGATAGCCGAAGAGTTTCGAACAATCAAAAGACCTTTGGTTATCAATGCATTAAGCGGAATGGAAAGGGGCATTGAGCGTTCCAATCTCATTTTGATAACAAGCAGTGTTCCTGGCGAAGGAAAAAGCTTTACTGCAATTAATCTTGCGATAAGTATTGCTGCAGAGAGAGATAAGCAAGTTTTATTGATTGATGCCGACGTCGCCAAGCCTTCAATATCCAGAGTTTTAGGTATAAAAAAAGGACCTGGATTGATTGAATACCTTGAAGGAAAAAATACTAAACTTTCCGATATTATTTTAAAAACTGAGATAGATGGTCTCAGAATTGTCCCTGCGGGTAAAAGTCACCAATTTTCAACCGAATTACTGGCTAGTAACAAGATGCTTAGTCTAGCTCAAGAATTAAGCGAACGGTACGCTGACCGTATCGTGATTTTTGACTCTCCTCCTTTACTCGCTGCAACTCAGGCGGAAGTATTATCTTCAATGGTGGGTCAGGTTGTTTTGGTGATTGAAGCAGAACAAACAGCACAAAATATAGTGATGGAGTCCGTAAAAAAACTGGAAGCCTGTGATGTTGTCCTCGCACTTTTAAACAAGACAAAACGCGGGTTGGATATGAATTATTATGGCTATGGGCAATACTAGGAAACAATGAAAAACCCGGGCAAAAATAATCGGCGAATATTAATCGCATCCCTCGGTGTGTACTGTATTTTCTCACCCAGTCATGTCGCGTGGGCTTTGAATATAACAGCAAGGCCCAGTATGACGGTGAATGAAATTTATTCAGATAATATTAGTCTGGCACCGTCAGGTTCCGAAAAAAGCGCTTTTGTGACTGAAGTCAGTCCTGGATTGTCAGTATTCGGTCTTGCTCCTCGCTACCGATTGAACCTCGATTATCGCCTGCAGGGCCTATACAATGCAGGCGGCACTTCAGATATCGATATTAATCATCAGCTTAATTACAATTCCAATTATGTAGTGGCGCCCGGTCGTTTGTTTCTAGATACGCGTAGCTCAATGAGCCAACAAAATATCAACAATAATCGCCTCATAACAGACAATGTGGTGGGTTCCGAGAACACTTCTACAGTGACAACATTTGGACTCTCACCTTACTGGACACCGCACTTTAGTAATTATGCCAACGGCATAGCCCGTGTTTCGTATGATAGAGTCACCTCCGACGGGGGCGAGTTATCAGATACCGATAATATCTCACAAAATATTGGCTTAACCAGCGGCCGGTATTTTTCTAAAATCAACTGGTCGGGCAATTTCAACAATGAAATGAATCAACGCGCCGATGGTGACGATGTTAATTTCCAAAGTTCGTCAGGCCTTATTCAATATAATCTAAATCGTTTGTTCAGCGTTTTTGCCCAGGGCGGGCACAGTAACAATGATTTTGAAACGACGACTGACACAAACCAAAACGGTTTCTTTTATACCTTTGGCGGGACGTGGCAGCCTAGCCGGATTTTCTCCCTTTCAGCGGGCGGTGGAAATAATTCATTTGTTACAGTCTATGTGGCCCCGATTCAACGTCTACAATGGACCACAACTTACAGAAATAATGACATTGGCACGAATACCGGTAGTGTCTGGCAAACCAACTTACGATATGTAACCCGCCGGTCTGTTTGGGGGGTGACCTATAACGAAGACACGACCACAGTTCAGCAGGTTATACTTGAACAGCAACTTCAGGGCGGCTTGTTTGGCAACGATCCGAACAATTTAAACAACCCTAATAATCCTAACTTATTTGGCAGAAACTTGGGACTTCCACTGTTTATTGATGAAGTTTTTGTAAGAAAAAGAGCCGAAATCAGTTACTCGTACAATACAGGAAAATCTGTTTTAAGTGCCCAAGCCTTTACTGAGACACGTGATTATCAAGTACAGACTACGCAAGATGAAGTCTATGGTATTTCTGGTTCCTGGTTCTGGCAATACAGTCCTAAAATGACGACCTTTCTCAGAACAAACTGGCAAAACACAGATGCAAATACGGTAGCAAACCAGCCATCATCGAGCAATCAGTTGATAGATGCCTCTATCGGACTTAGCAGAGTCCTCGGTCGTAACATAAGCGGTAATTTAGAATATCGTTATTTTAAACAAATGTCTGATGATGCCGAAAATGAATATGATGAAAATCGCATTACATTAGGTTTGTCGGCGTTTTTTTGAACGTTGATTTTTCTTTCCCTGCATCAGTAGGATCACATGCAATTGACAAGCCCAGTTAACGCGATGACAGTAGATGTCGAGGACTATTTCCAGGTCTCTGCATTTGAAAAATATATAAATCGCAGCGATTGGGATTCACTGCCTCAGCGTGCAAGCCAAAATACACATAGGATATTGGATGTATTTGCCGAACATAATATCCATGCGACTTTTTTTACTCTCGGTTGGGTTGCGGAACGAAACCCTGACCTGGTTAAACGTATAGTGAATGAGGGACACGAATTGGCTTGTCATGGCTATGCCCATCAACGTGTAACAGACCAAACCCCTGCGCAATTTAGCTCCGATATTATTAAAGCAAAAACCCTGCTTGAAGATCTTGGTGGGCAAGCCGTAAATGGCTATAGAGCACCGAGTTATTCAATTGGCGCAAAAAATCTCTGGGCTCACGACATTCTGAATGAAGTCGGTTTTTTATACAGTTCCAGTGTTTATCCAGTTAAACATGATCTTTATGGTATGCCCGATGCTCCACGGCATATTTATCAACCGCTTAAAAACAGTCACTTTAAAGAAATTCCCATAACGACAGTAACAATTGGAAACAAGAATTTTCCTTGTGGAGGCGGCGGGTTCTTCAGGTTTTATCCGTATGCTTTTTCAAAATGGGCTTTCCAGGTCATTAATAATAAAGAACAGCAATCCGGTATCTTCTATTTTCACCCATGGGAAATCGATCCGGAACAACCTAGACAGAAAGGTATCAATTTAAAATCCAGATTCAGGCACTATTTGAATCTGGATAAAATGGAACATCGAATAATCAGACTTTTGACCGATTTTAAATGGGATACGATGGCCAACGTTTTTTTGCAAAAGCCTCATTAATACCCCCGATACAATTACTTATACATTATTGCGTTGTAAATGATAAAAATACTGGATGCTACTGATTACCAGAAATGGGATGATTTTGTAAATAACCATCACGATGCTACTTTTTTTCATCTGTCAGGATGGAAGGAAGTCATCGAGCGATCATTTGGCCATAAAACCTATTATCTTTATGTTGAAATTAATGGTGCCATTACGGCTATTTTGCCTCTTGCCCATATCAAAAGTGCTTTGTTTGGAAACGCCCTCACTTCATTATCGTTTTGTGTTTATGGTGGCATTGTCGGATCAGATCAAGAATCCATGCAACTGCTGGACAAAAGAGCCTGCGAATTAGCCGAAGAACTCGGTGTGGATTATCTGGAACTTCGAAACCGGACCCGCCAGACACCTGATCGGCCCTTTAAAGATCTCTATGTCACTTTTAGAAAAACGCTGGATACCGATGTTGAAAAAAACATGCAAGCTATCCCTCGTAAACAAAGGGCAATGATAAGAAAAGGTATTGCTGCCGGTTTACAAAGCCATCTTGACTCGAATGTCGAACGCTTTTATCAGGCTTATTCAGAAAGTGTCAGAAACCTGGGTACGCCGGTTTTCTCCAAAAAATATTTTAAAATCCTTAAAGAAATATTTCAGGATCAATGCGAAATTCTTACCGTTGAAAAAGACGGCCAATTGATCAGCAGTGTCATGAGTTTTTATTTTAAGGATGAGGTTCTGCCTTATTATGGCGGCGGCACAGATTTAGCCAGAGCCGTTCAGGGTAATGACTTTATGTATTGGGAAGTCATGAGAAGAGCCGTTGAAAATGGCGTCAAAGTCTTTGACTATGGTCGAAGTAAAATTGGAACAGGATCTTATAGCTTTAAAAAACATTGGGGGTTTGAGCCTGAACCCTTATTTTATGAATTTCACCTGGTCAAAGCCGAAGCGCTTCCAGATATTAATCCGTTAAATCCGAAATACCAGTTGTTCATAGCCGCCTGGAAGAAACTTCCGCTGGCTATGAGCCAATTTGTCGGACCTTGGTTATCTAAAGATTTAGGATAACCGGCTTAATGGAAAAATTATTATTTTTGGTGCATCGCTTACCTTATCCGCCAAATAAAGGCGATAAGATACGTTCTTTTCACTTTCTAAAGGCCTTATCTCAACAGTATGAGATCTACCTGGGCACCTTTGTAGATGATCCTGAAGACTGGCAATACGAGCAAACCGTTAAAAGCTATTGCCAGGAAACCTGTATTGTCAGCCTTAATCCGCGCATTTCAAAAGTTAAGAGCTTGACTGGATTATTATCCGGTGAAGCTTTAAGTCTTCCCTATTATAAAAATAAAGAAATGCAGGATTGGATCGATCAAATCCTTAAATCAGCAGCTATAAAAAAAGTCCTGATTTTTTCTTCTGTCATGGCGCAGTTTGTCTTAAATAAACAGGATCTTGAGATTATCACTGACTATGTTGATGTGGATTCCGATAAATGGCGGCAATATGCATTGAAAAAAAGATGGCCGGAGAGTTGGATTTACCGGCGAGAATCAGAAAAGTTGTTAAGCTTTGAACGTCAAGTTGTATCCAGGTCGATATCCGGAATATTTGTTTCAGAACAAGAAGCCGCGCATTTTCAAGCTTTAGTCCCCGAATATAAAGACCGAATTAGTTTTGTCAATAATGGGGTGGATACCGATTATTTTTCGCCCTTACTGAATTACCCATCACCTTATCAAGCGAGTGAAACACCGATTGTATTTACCGGTGCCATGGATTATTGGGCGAATGTCGATGCGGTCGTTTGGTTTGCAAAAGCTGTTTTTCCAGCTATCTATTCTAAAGATCCTTCTGCCCGATTCTATATAGTAGGATCAAAACCTGCCAAAGACGTGCAGGCCTTGATCGAGCTGCCAGGCATTGTTGTTACCGGACGTGTTGAAGATGTCAGACCTTATCTGGCTTTTGCTGCACTGGTGGTCGCCCCCCTTCGTATTGCCCGGGGTATTCAAAATAAAGTATTGGAGGCTATGGCCATGGAAAAAACCGTATTAGGTACTGCGGCCGCTATCGAAGGGATTCCGGTAAATGACCAGCTTAGAGTCTTTATAGAAGATGACCCTTTGCAGACTGCGAAACTTGCCGGCCATCTTTTGACTGAAAAAGACCGGAATAAAGCCGAATCGAACCGGCAATTTGTTATTGATCATTTTAGTTGGTACAGCAGCACTGAGAAATTAATCGCTATGATTAATTAGCGAATCCAAAAAATTTACAGCTCATAAATATTTACCTTAAAAAGGCTTGAACATGTTAGAAAACATAAAGTTAGGCATGATAGGTTTAGGTTATGTCGGTCTGCCTCTTGCTGTTGAATTCGGCAAAAAATATTCTACGGTAGGCTTTGATATTAACGCTGCCAGAATCAAGGAATTACAACAGGGCCATGACCACACCCTTGAAGTCAGTTCAGAAGAGCTAAGTGAAGCAAATCAACTGACGTATAGCTCATCCATTGATGATATTAAAGATTGCAGCATTTATATTGTTACGGTACCTACGCCCATCAACGAATTTAAACAACCTGATCTTTCTCCACTTGAAAAGGCAAGTAATCTACTCGGTCAAGTTATCAAATCCAATGACATTGTCATTTATGAATCAACGGTTTATCCGGGGGCGACCGAGGAAGTCTGTGTACCTATACTTGAAAAAGTATCCGGACTGGTTTTTAACCAGGACTTTTTTGTCGGTTATAGTCCGGAGCGGATTAACCCTGGAGACAAAGAACACAGAGTCACCAATATACTCAAAGTGACTTCCGGCTCAACCCCTGAAATTGCCGAAAAAGTCGACCGACTTTATAAAAGCATTATCACTGCCGGAACCCATAAGGCGAGCAGTATAAAAGTCGCCGAAGCTGCTAAAGTGATTGAAAATACACAGCGTGACGTCAATATTGCCTTAATCAATGAATTGGCGCTTATATTTAACCGTTTGGGCATTGATACGGAGGAAGTCTTACTGGCAGCAGGGACCAAATGGAATTTTTTACCTTTCAGACCGGGTCTTGTCGGTGGGCATTGTATCGGTGTGGATCCTTATTATTTGACCCATAAAGCTCAGGCTATAGGCTATTATCCCGAAGTGATTCTTTCCGGGCGTCGCATCAACGATGGTATGGGTGAATATGTAGTCAATCAACTGGTAAAGTTGATGTTGAAAAAACGTATTCATGTCAAGGAAGCCGAGGTCCTGATTATGGGCTTGGCATTTAAGGAAAATTGTCCCGACCTGCGCAATACGAGAGTGGTTGATATTTACCATGAATTGCAAAGCTATGGTGTTAATGTTCAAGTTTACGATCCGTGGGTGGATGCAGAAGAGGCCATCGCTGAGTATGGAATTAAACCTTTAACCAAGCTTGAAGAAGGAAAGTTTGATGCGATTATACTTGCCGTTGCCCATCAGCAATTCAAGGAAATGCCGATTGCCTCAATTAAAGCGCTGACCAAAAAAGACTCGGTTATTTATGATTTAAAATACCTTTTTCCAACTGATCAGACGGATGCCCGTTTATAACCTATGAAAATCTTAGTCACCGGTACAGCCGGATTTATTGGTAACCGTTTAGCCCAAAAATTATTAGAACGCGGCGACGAAGTTATCGGTGTTGATAACTTGAACGATTATTACGATGTTAATTTGAAGTTATCACGACTCAAATTAATAGGAGACCATGCGGGTTATACCGATATTAGAGCCGATTTGGCCGATCGAACCGCGATGGAAGGGATCTTTAAACAACATCAACCGCAACGGGTTGTTAATCTCGCCGCTCAAGCCGGCGTGCGTTATTCAATCGAAAATCCACATGCTTATATTGATAGCAATATTGTGGGTTTCATTAATATTTTGGAAGGCTGCAGGCATAACGGGGTTGAACACTTGGTCTATGCATCCAGTAGTTCAGTCTATGGGGCTAATGAAAGCATGCCCTTTTCAGTGCATGATAATGTTGATCACCCGCTCAGTCTTTATGCGGCATCAAAAAAAGCCAATGAATTGATGGCGCATACCTACAGTAACCTTTACGGTTTACCGACAACCGGATTACGTTTTTTTACCGTTTATGGCCCCTGGGGGCGTCCCGATATGGCTTTGTTTTTATTTACTAAAGCCATTCTTACGGGAGAAAAGATTAAGGTTTTCAATTATGGAAAGCACCGCAGGGACTTCACCTATATCGATGATATTGTCGAAGGGGTTATTCGAACGCTGGATCATCCTGCTCAGCCCAATCCCGAGTGGTCAGGGAAAAACCCGGATCCAGGAACCAGTCGCTCACCGTGGCGGGTTTATAATATAGGCAATCAAAACCCCGTTGAATTGATGGACTATATCGAAGTATTAGAAAAAAGATTAGGCAAAACGGCTGAAAAAGAATTACTGCCTTTGCAGCCCGGCGATGTTCCTGATACGTATGCCGATGTGGAAGCATTGGTCCAGGACGTTGGCTATAAACCTTCCACACCCATAGAAATTGGTATTGAGCGGTTCGTTAATTGGTACCGGGACTATTACCGTCTTTGAAATGGCTAAACCATTGCCTCCGCAACTCATCTTCAGAAGGCGCTGATGAATCAGACACTCACGGAGCCCCCGCTCATTGCCCATGTTATTTACAGTTTTGGCGTGGGCGGACTGGAAAATGGCCTGGTTAATTTAATTAACCGGATTCCTAAAGAAAAATACCGCCACGCCATTATTTGCCTGAAAGCAAGCACCGACTTTAGTAAACGGCTGCAACGAGATGATGTTGCAATTTACGAGCTTAATAAAAAAGAAGGGCACGATTTGGCTTCTTTTGTTCGTATGTACCGCTTACTCAGAGAAATTCAACCGGCTATTGTTCATACGCGTAATTTGGCGGCTATTGAATATCAAATCCCGGCTTTGTTGGCTGGTATTAAACGTCGAGTTCATGGCGAACATGGCTGGGATGTGTTTGATCCGGACGGCACCCAAAAAAAATATCAAAGACTCAGGCGGTTGATGGGGCTCATCATTCAGCGTTTTATTCCTCTTTCCGGCCATCTTGAGCGTTACCTTATAGAAAAGGCAAAAATCCCCGCGTCAAAAGTGCAAAGAATCTGTAATGGGGTTGATACTGAAAAATTTTTTCCGGCAAAAGACGCCAAACACTGTGAGCAGACAATCCCTTTTCAACTGAATGAAAATACAGTCATTATCGGCGCTGTAGGCAGAATGCACGGCGTAAAAGACCAAATTACCCTGGTTAATGCGTTTATAAACCTGTGCCATCAATACCCCGAATTAAAGCAGTCTGTCCGGCTGGTCATTATCGGTGACGGGCCCTTAAGAAATGAAGCTTTGGAACTGCTCAAACAACATGAGTTGACTGAATGGACTTGGCTGCCGGGTGAACGAGACGATATCGCTGATTTGATGCGCTGTTTTGATGTTTTTGTTTTGCCTTCAAAGGCAGAGGGGATATCCAATACGATTCTTGAAGCGATGGCAACCGGTTTACCCGTCATAGCCACACGCGTCGGCGGCAATCCGGAATTGGTCATCAATGACGTGACTGGGCGCTTGGTTCAGAAAGAAAACGCTGTTGAAATGGCAAATGCTATAAATGAGTATGTCACTGACAAACAAAAGCGATTAACTCATGGCGAAAATGGACTTAAACGAATTCATCAGGAATTTTCTTTAAACATCATGGTTGAGCATTACTTAAGCGTCTATGATTATTTAGCGGATTGAACAACGCGTGCCATTTTTAACTTTTAAGTGGAAACAACCAGTATGTGTGGAATAGTCGGAATTTTTGATCTAAAAGAAAAACGCGATATCAACAAGGATTTACTGTCGCGAATGAATGAAATTCAATTTCACCGCGGACCCAATGAAGGGGGATTGCATACTGAACCAGGCTTGGGCTTTGGTCATAGGCGCTTGTCAATCATAGATTTATCCAGCGGTCAGCAACCTATGCACAGCCAGGACGGCAATGTCGTACTGACTTATAACGGCGAAGTGTATAACTTTCCTGAATTGAGGCTGGAGTTAGAGGCACTGGGTTACCGATTCACGACTCATTGCGACACAGAAGTGATATTGATAGGCTGGCAGGCCTGGGGTGAAGCCTGTGTAGATCGCTTGCGCGGCATGTTTGCTTTTGCAATCTGGGACAGAGCCAAAGAGGTTTTGTTTCTGGCGCGTGACCGGCTTGGCGAAAAGCCTCTGTATTATGCCGAATTGCCTAATGGACAATTCATTTTTGGATCAGAGCTCAAAGCGCTAAAAGTCCACCCCGATCTTCCCCGTGAACTTGACCCTAGCGCAATAGAAGATTATTTCGGCTTTGGCTATATTCCGGACCCTAAGACTATCTACAAAAACGTTCATAAGTTGGAGCCTGGCTATAAGCTGAAAATTAAAAGAGGGCAGGGCCAATTTAAACCTGAACAGTATTGGAATGTTAATTTTTCAGTGCAAAACGTTAAAAGTGAGGCGGAAATAGGCGAAGAATTAATCGAAAGATTCCGTGAAGCCGTTAAAATCCGCATGATGGCTGACGTGCCTTTGGGAGCCTTTTTATCCGGTGGCGTAGATTCCAGTGGTGTTGTTGCAATGATGGCCGGTTTATCAGATCAACCGGTCAACACGTGTTCAATTTCATTCGGTGATCCGGCTTTTAATGAATCAAAATATGCACAAATGGTGGCTGACCGCTACCATACCGCTCACCGGGTAGAACAGGTAGATTCGGATGACTTTCATTTGATCGATAAGTTGGCCGATCTTTATGATGAGCCTTATGCCGATTCGTCGGCTTTGCCGACTTACCGTGTTTGTGAGTTAGCCAAAAAACAAGTGACCGTGGTGCTTTCAGGCGATGGCGGCGATGAAAATCTGGCCGGTTACCGGCGTTACCGCTGGCATACTTACGAAGATAGAATGAGGTCATTGGTGCCCACCGCTATTCGTAAACCACTCTTCGGCTTTTTAGGAGCCGCCTATCCGAAAGCGGATTGGGCGCCTAAAATGTTCAGAGCTAAAACCACTTTCGAATCAATAGCCCGCGATTCTTTAGAAGGCTATTTTCACAGTGTTTCTGTAAATTCAAACGGACTAAGAAGCGCTTTGTTCAGTCCCAAGCTGAAACAAGAGTTACAAGGCTACCAGGCCGTTGAAGTATTCAGGCGCTATGCTAAAGATGTCAACATAGAAGATGCACAATCGATGGTTCAATATCTTGACATAAAAACCTACTTGCCGGGCGATATCCTGACCAAAGTCGACAGGGCCAGCATGGCTCATGCATTAGAAGTGCGAGTGCCTTTATTGGACCATAAACTGGTTGAATGGATGGCCAGTTTACAACCCGACCTTAAGCTTAGAGAAAAGGAAGGCAAATTTATCTTTAAAAAATCATTGGAACCCTATTTACCCGAAGATATTTTATACCGGCCAAAAATGGGTTTTGCTGTGCCATTGGATAATTGGTTTAAAGGACCTCTAAAAGACAAGGTCAGGCAAGCGTTATTGGGTGACACGATGGCGCAAAGCGGATTGTTTGACCAGCAATTCATTACTAAAATGGTCAATCAGCACCAAAGTGGCTTGAGAGATTACAGCGCGTCCATTTGGTCATTACTGATGTTTGAAGCGTTTCTCCGAAATAATCAGGCTTAAGTCTCGAAGATAAATCCATCCCAAAACCTTCCAGGGCATATGGGCATTTTATTGTGATAGAAGTGCCCATTTTTTAAACCCTCTCAATCTTTTACATCTGATAAACTGAATTCGATTAAGCCCTCATTAATTTACTTCCCCGTATTATTCAATCGAAACGGAATTAAATTTTCTCTTAACCTGAGGGTCATTAAAATGAAAAAACTGATCGCGATATTGATTGTCAGTCTTGTCTATTCTCCATTTGCTTTAGCCTCAGGTGGCCATGGTCACCGTGAAAGAGGTTATCGTCATAGTCATCATCCTCATCCTCATCACCGAATCCGATATGCCGCCCCGGTTTATTATGTTCCGGTTGAACGTCATTATTACCGAGAAGAAGTCCGTTATTATCCACAGCGGGTCGATCGATATTATCGTGAACCGGACCGCTATTATGACGATAGAAGAACAACAAGCGGTTTGGTTGGTGGCGCATTGGGAGGTGCGCTCGGGTATGAAGCAGGTAGAGGCGATCCTATTGCAGCTGGAATAGGCGCCGCTGCAGGCTCATTATTCGGCAACGGAATGCGCTGAATTTGACTAGGAATGCACTTATATACTTATCGTAGATCGAAATTCGGCACCGGGGTGCCCGTCAAAGGACGCCGTAAATACATCCCTATAGGCTCTATGCCAGCATCCATGCTGGCATAGCCTTTGCCGAACAACCCGTTGCTTCCTTAGGTACTGCCGAAATTTGAAGTGCGAAAGTTATAACTTTAATCCAAGAAAAGTATAAAGTTGCCGCTTGATGACTTAGCACCTAAAATGAATACTCTTAAAATATTTTCTGGGAGGCAAAAGTATCATGTCAGAAACAATTTGGTTTAGAACCGGCGAAGCGACTGTATTTTCGAGCGAAGGGCAGGGAACAGATGCGATGCCCGAAATTTTAATTGGCGATATAAAAGGTCCCGCAGGTCATGCTTTTGCCAATCTGATGGGGCAAACTGCAGGACATACGCGCATGTTTGCTATTCGCGCCTGCAACCAACAGGTTCGCCCGGCAACTTTGATGGTTCCAAAAGTTACGATTAAATCCAATGCCTATGTCAATCTTCTGGGTGGCCCCGTTCAATCGGCCGTTGCTGATGCGGTGCTTGACAGCGTTATAGAAGGTGTCATTCCCAGAATTCAAGCTAATGATCTGTGTATTATTGCGATGATTTGGATAGCGCCTGAGTGCGCCACCAATCCGGATTTGGATCGAAAAGATTTATATCGAACCAACTACGAAGCAATGAAGCTAGCTATCCAACGCGCACTGAGTAACTCGCCAAGCATTGAAGAGTTGATTGCCAATCGGCATAAAATCAGCCATGAAATGTATGACCCGGAAACCGGCGAATCACAATGGTAAAAGTTTAAGCTTTCAGTCCGTCAGATTTATGAAAAATCGCAAAATATGTATTCAACTTACGCGTGATTAAGTGACTTTAATTATTTTGCAAACCATCCTTAAACAGTGGGATAAAAGTGAATTGACGGACTATCACACAGAAAAAAGATCAGCCATTCCAGACCAATTCCCTGTAAATATTCCTCCTGCAACCTTTATTTGCGATCAAAAATGCCTCATAGATCATCACCGATTTGGCAGCTTTGAGTCTGATTTGATTTTTTCACAGTATAAAAATAATAGGGTTAGATTCAGTCCGTTCACACTGAATTTAAATGAATGCGAAATTGAATCAGACGGTTGCACAAGTCAGCTCGGTTTAAATCGTTGGTTAAAGTTCCGATATTTCAACCGGCGCCGTGTCTTTGAAAAAGATTTCTACTTTTGGTTATATGAAGAAATAACACTGAATGCTATTTTGCTAAACCAGTTAGATGATCAGGTATTTTTAAAATCATCACCTAACCAAACCATTCAAGTTCCCGGATTGAATCAAAACTAAAATACTTATCGGTTGATTAACTCAAGTTGTAAACACCCCTATGCGGCAGCAATTACCCAAGGATGGGTTCAATGGCGACCATCGTAATAAATCGATAACGTATCGTAGGAGCGGGTAATGCCCGCGATCTAAGGTGGTTCAACCGCAGGAATGGCTCGTTCCTATAAAATACGCTTAACTTGAAGTGGGCAATGGGTTTTCGGGTTCCTCGCAAGGCTTGCACCACCCTTCTAATTTAAAACTGTAATTACTGCAGGAATTATCTGTTTAATCTATTCTGATAATGATTAATAAATCATGACCGGATGCATGCTTTACACGACTACAGCATGCATGTCGGAAAAATCAGCTTAAATTGCACAGGATATTAATGAACGCACTTTCCGCCATAATCAGCGTTTACCGTCCTCAGACGGATAGTCAAATTCAACAGCTCACTGTTTTTTTTGAAAAGTTAAGGAAGTGGTCGCAAGACTATTCAGAGTGTGATTTTCTTCATCCTTGCCTGATTGACGAACAACGGGCTTTAATCTGCAATAAAAATCTAAACAACACGCACCCTAAAGCCTTTGAGGCTTTATCCGAGATAACAAAACACTGTGGCATTCGCCTAAAAGAAGACAGCAGGGTCCAAAAAGTCGAGCAATACGGATCTGAGCGCAGGCAAAAATCAGCCATGGTTTTGTCCTTGTGTATCGGATTACTGATTGCCACAACACAATCAAAAGCGGACTCTCTAAGTCAGCAACCGATGACAGTTTCAATCAGCTCAAATCCTGTCGCACTTCTGAATAGAATCGATGCTTTAAAACTCCAAAAAGATCAGAAAAATAATCTGCGCTTGACGCGTTCGGCGCCGTCTGTAAAACCCTTCAGTCGGCAACTCCGCACTGAAATGACAGTAGATAAGGCCGCCTACCGGCAAATCAGGCGATTATTACAACAGGCCTATCAGCAAAAGCCTGGAGATCCGGCAGGCATTCGAGCCGATTTGGATCAGATGGCCCGCTATTACGCGCAGTTTAGCGACACCATTGAATTACTGAAAAGCCTCGAAAATAAATCACTCAGTCTGCAATACCGGAAAAATGCCTGGGAAACCCAGGCGTATGGAAACCGATTTAGGGTTGATTCAACGACTGTATTTTTTGACTCCCGGACGGGCGCTAAATTTGGATTTCATAGCCAATGTTCAGGAAATCCTGCTTGTTATATCGCACCGGCTGACGCTTTGCTGCACGAACTGTTGCATGTGAATATCATGCTTAACGACACCGGCCGGTTTATTGCGGAAGGCGGCATGAAGCCAAGCCTGTATCTCTTTGAGCATGAGCGTGAAGTGATAAAAATGGAAGTCATGCTGTTTAACGCAATGAATCGACGCGATGGAAAATCACGCCCATTGCGTCAACGGCATATCGGTCAATTAGTTGAAGTGGATTGCTCACTGTGTCTTCCAGGGGCCTTGACGGTCGCATCTGTCGATTGACAAATTGGCGTTAGATCAGATCCGGCAATGGGTCCGGTCCGATCAAGTCGTATTTCTCATAAAGATAGCGTTTAAGCCACTCATCAGCATCATTGCTGTCTTTAGGTCGTTCGCCCAGTTTGAGCAGGTGCTGTTTGAGAATGTGTTCCGGCATCAGCAATAATTCTATGTCGGCCATTGCGACGAATTTGTCGGGCGGGGTATGTCCTGAGTTGACGATTTTAAAGAGTTGATGTTTTTTTATATTCAAATGGGTATTAATTTCTTCTCGAAGTTCCAGTAACAAAGGCAGTAATTCACTGCCGACGTGCGTACTGTCCATGATGAGTTCCAACTTGCTTATAAGATACGCCACCGCAAAACGGTACAAATCCGATTCTCTTACATATAGGCGGGTGGCCAGCGCCTGGACCTGTTCTCGCTTGGTGTTTTCCAGCCGCATCGAAACAATCTGTTTTATTTCACTCACTTTAAATACCCGGTTTAACGCTACATCAATCAGGACAATTTAAAAGATCAATATGACAGAATTGCGACAATGAACAATTTGAAAAAAGAAAGTGCTCTAGGAAATAGGGTTAGTCTGTAATGGAAGGGCCAATAAATCCGATGCCGAATAGTGCTTGCGAATCACTTATCATGTTAGACGTTATGTCACATAAAAGTCATTGTAAAACAGCATTAATAGTCCTTTAGCCGGATTTAAAGTCGATTGTTTCTTATCAGGAATTTCAAAAATCAGTCAAATTTAAGGCTGTCAAAATCGTGTAATCAAACAGGACTAATCTAATTGTTTTGAATTGGATTTTGATCAATTCGTATTACATGTCATCAAAATTTAACACAACTGTAAAACTTAGAGTGCATTGAGTATGAAAGAATTTGCGCCAAGTTGAAAGCCGAAGGAGTTCGGTAGGTCGATAATGGAAAAGGGAGATAGACCAGTCGTTGCACCAATCAGTTTAAGGAATAAAGATGATGCAACGACCAGGACACGGACAGGCAGTTCCGGCGTAAGGCTGGATATGCCGGGTGTGATGATGTTGCCAAACCCGTCGTGAGGCGGGGACGGAAAGCCACGGGTCTTGCCAGCAAGATAGCCGAGTCGCAGCCATTTACTACGAATGGGCACAGCTCCCGGTTTTTTTGTTAACAAACTTTAACTTTTTAAGAGGCAGTTATGAACATTGTGAGTAAATCATTATTAGTCGGTGCGATGGCACTGGCTGCGACTGGCGCTCAGGCGCGAGTTGCATCGTCTGCATTATCGGGTTTTGAAAATGATCCCTTGGGCTCTGAATTGTTTTTAAGCGTTTACAACGCGGAAGGTCAAATTTCCTATGCCTTGGATTTGGGTATCCGGACTAAAGACTTCGATCCAACTAAACCGCTTAGCTTCAACATTTCCAGCAACGCATTTTTATCGTTCATGGCCGGTACATCGGCAGGACAATCGCTTGTTTACAGTATTGTTGGCGCCAACAATTTTTTCTCGGATCTCCCGGATCTGGACTATTTGGGCTTGTTTGTGACCAGTAAAGGCCAGCCAGCACTTCAGGATTTCAATGGATTTAACAATAGTGTGGCTAAAGTTTCGCAACATATTGACCAGTTAAATTCACGCTCAGGTCAGTTGACCGGAACCAATCAACAGACCGGTAATAAAGCCGTTAATCTGGATTCTTTCTCGACTCCGGGAACGGCGGCGTACTATCCGGTCAACTGGGGTTCAAACCTAGGCAATTCATTCGGTAGCAGCGTAGCGGTGAGTGCCGGCGAAGCGGCCGAATTTTGGTGGTTAAGCCAGCCGTTTGATGAAGAGCTGGGCGATCATGTCCCAACTGCAACACTGTTGGGCTACTGGAACTTCACTGTTGCGGGTAATACAGCGAATCTGGAATTTTCTAGTGCTCCTGCTGTGGTACCCGTGCCTGCCGCGGTCTGGTTGTTCGGAACCGGTCTGATGGGCTTGTTGGCGGCCAAACGCCGTAAGGCTTAATAACGCTCGTTCCCGGCGTTATCGGTGTCGGGAAATTAGCTTTTGACCCAATTTGAATTGAGGAATCATAACAATGAACAAAAAAATTACTGCGGTCCTTGCGGCCGTGACATTAGCCGGCTTTTCCGGCTTGGCGTCTGCCTGGACGCCGAGCCAAGGCGCGCCGGACTTACAAATCAACATGTCCGGCGCGACGGCCATGGACAACTCGATCACCAGTTTGTTCACAACCTTGTGCGAGCCTGGCACCTTGGACAGTTATTTCAATGATAGCGCGAATCCCGGCAATGCCTACCGCGCGTTCTATTGCACATTGACGGCCAATAAGGTACCGGGATTGTCGGTCAGCCCATTGAAAGTGTTGTTCGTCAAACGTTCAGCGGGCGGTTCGGCTCAAGGCGTCAATCCGATCATCGATCAACAAAGACTGCAAGCCTTAAATATATTCAATAACAACTGTACGCTGAGCCCTACCGCCAACAACCCCAAAAGATGGTTGTGCCGGACCAGCCAGCCAGGCGATTTGGAATTGAGATACTCGGATATCGGGATTTCGGATGTTGACGTCAGAATGTTCAGGGGTGTTAACACGCCGGCCGGTTTCAACCCGGTCAATCCGGAAAGTGCGAACGACCTCGACAGCGTTTCGGTCGCAGCTTTGATTTTCGGTGTTCCGGTCAACAACAGTCTGTATAACGCGTTGCAGTATGCACAAAGACAGTTCGGTCCGATTCCCAGCGATTGTGCGATCGGCGAATACAGCCGTGAGGAATGTATTCCCAGCTTAAGCAAGAGCGATGTGGCGTCATTGATGAACGGCCGTGTTGCTTCCTGGACTCAATACATGATCGACGACGGAAGCGCGACCGGTAGAAGTCTGGTAGATGTCGTGAGCGACGGTATTGCCGGAGGTGTTCAGGGGCTTTCGCTTCCTACAAGGCTGGGCGGCACGGCGGCCCGCGAAGCATCCAAAAACTTTGTTCGTTATTGCAAACGCGTCAACGGTTCCGGAACCGGCGCGCAGCAATACGCCAAATTTTTGCATAATCCTTGTACGGACGGTGCAGCTGAACCCATGCAAGCCTCAGTATTCACGACCGGTCCTATCGTTATCCAAAACTCGGGTTCAGGAGACATCGAGCTGTGCTTGAACGACTATCAATTGGGTTTGAACAATACCGGGCAGAACGGTGTTTCTGGCTTGGCACCACTGGCTAGAGCCTGGGCCTTCGGCGTACAAAGCTTGGAGAAAAATGATGCTAATGCCAATCCGCAATGGCCTTATAAGTTTGTCAAGATCGACGGCGTAGCGCCAACTTTGGAAAATGCTTTCACCGGCAAATATATGGATGTAGTCGAGATGACCTACCAATGGTTGAAACCCAACACCAACAAACTGCCGGCTTGCGCATACGGTCAATTAGGCTCACATCCTGCGACCTGCGGACCAAGACCGCCTGAGCAAGATGTCAAGGTGATTATCGACCAAATGCGCGAAGAAGCCAGTCAGCCGATTGTCGTTGGCAGTGTGCTGAACGTGGCATCGAACTACCCTTTCGGTAAGTCAGGTTATCTGGCGCCTGCGGTTCCTTTTGCGACTTCACCAAGCTTTACCGGCTTGCTGAACGAAAACGCACCTATTTGGCCGTACACACATAACACCGGCGCCGGTATCAACAACTGTGTCGTACCTATGTTGCCGGCAGCGGTCACCAAGAAACCTCTGTAATTAGCTATCGACAACGTGTCAATGGATTAGGACTCCGCAACGGGGCCGGCAAGGATGCAAAAAACAGCCCCCGCTTCGGCGGGGGCTGACCTGTTTGTAAAACATTAAAAATATTAGCTATGGTCAGGAAGGAAAATTGCGGGTTTCGTTGGTTGCTGATAGGAGGGTTCGTGTTAGCCGGCTTATGCCGTTCGGTTTTTGCCGAGGATGCCGACCATTTCGATTTATGGGAATTGAGAGTCAAGGGGAATACCCTGCTGGAACGCAAAGACATTGAAAAAACCGTCTATCCCTTTTTGGGAGAAGGCAAAAATATCGACACGGTTGAAAAAGCCCGTACCGCATTGGAAGAAGCCTACCATGGCAAAGGTTATCAGACTATCGCAGTCGACATTCCCGAGCAGGATGTCGTCGGCGGTGTGGTCTATCTGGAAGTAACCGAGGGCCGTGTCTCTCGCTTGCGCGTGACCGATTCGCGCTACTTCTCGTTAGGCAGTATTAAGGCCAAAGTGCCGGAACTGGCGGAGGGCAAAGTGCCCAATTTACCGAAAATGCAGGAACAGCTGGCAGAACTGGGCAAGGAATCATCGGACCGGACTGTCGTGCCGATTTTGCGGGCAGGGGAAACGCCGGGAACGCTGGAAGTGGATTTAAAAGTAAAAGATGAGCTGCCGTTGCACGGCAAAGTCGAGGTTAACGGACGTAACGTTGCCGACACCAGCCGATTAAGAACAATTGCCTCGGTGCGTTATGACAATTTATGGCAAAAGTTTCACAGTGCCTCCTTCATGTATCAGACCGCGCCTGAATCACCGGAGCAAGTGGAAGTCTTTGTCGGGACGTATGTAATGCCGGTGTTCCAAACCGATGCCCGCTTGGCACTTTACGGGGTGAGTTCGTCATCCGATTCTCAAATTGCCAGTGCCGGTGCGTTATCCGTCATCGGTATCGGTGATATCTACGGTGCGCGAATTGTATTGCCTTTGACCGCCAAAGATAATTATTTTCATACGTTTACCGCCGGTGTGGATTACAAATCATTTGAAGAGGATTTGAATTTGATCGGTGCCGATAAGTTGAAAACGCCGATTACCTATCTGCCGTTCATGGTGCAATATTCCGGTAATTTGCGCGGTGAATCCTCGTTGTTGTCATTCAATACGGGGCTGAATTTTTCGATTCGGGGCCTCGGAAACGATGAACAGGAATTTGCCGATAAGCGGTTTTTGGCAAAGCCGAATTATATGATTTTTAACGGGGGTATCGACTACACCCACAATTTGCCCAAAGGGATTGATTTTATCAGCCGGGTTTCCGGGCAAGTCTCAGACTCGCCCATCATCAGTAACGAACAATATTCAATCGGTGGCGACGAAAGTGTGCGTGGCTATTTTGAAACCCAGGTGTTATCGGATGACG
Organism: Methylicorpusculum sp.; assembly: GCF_030651835.1. Taxonomy (GTDB): domain Bacteria; phylum Pseudomonadota; class Gammaproteobacteria; order Methylococcales; family Methylomonadaceae; genus Methylicorpusculum. The sequence continues at coordinate 115,119 of NZ_JAUSBX010000128.1, forward strand.
GCATTCAAGGGTCATTCGAACTGTATTCGCCGCATTTGCTGCCTGTTAATGAAGAATGGGAATTCGTCAATAAATTGAAGGGGCTCGTGTTTTTGGATGCAGGCCAAGGTTGGTCCAAGGATGTGCTGCCGGGTGTGGACAGTAAATTCAGTCTCGCCAGCGGAGGCTTTGGTTTTAGGTTGCAGGCATGGAAATACCTGGTAGCAAACCTGGATGTTGCGTTTCCGTTCATTGCCCAGGGAACGATAGACAGCGGTGATCCGAGATTGCATTTTCGAGTGGCAACAGAGTTTTAAGTACGAAGAAAAAATGAAACTATTCATTCCCCCTCTTTGAAAAAGAGGGGTTAGGGGAGATTCTTTAAATAAATCCCCCTCAATCCCCCTTTTTAAAGGGGAAGGTGATCAGTTTCAAAAGATAAGGTAAAAAGCCAAACCCGTCGTGAGACGGGGACGGAAAGCTGCGGGTCTTGTCGATCAAGATAGCCGGGTTGCCATTGACTGAAGAATAATCCTTTTGGTAAAGGCAACGAGCATGGCTAAGAGCAAACGAATCAATCAACCCGGTTATACGGCGGTAACTTTCAGATTAAAACCAACCGCAGCATGCGTCCGGGTGGTACTCGCCGGGGCAATGGTAGCCGGTTCAGTGGCACCCGTGCAGGCCGAATTGCCGGTGCCCAGTGCGGTTTGGGCCAGCATGGGCAGTGCCAGTCGACAAGTGCTGGGCAATCAAATGCGGATCGATCAGCACACGGACCGGGCGATTTTGAACTGGGAAAGTTTCAACATCGGCAAAGAAAATTCGGTGCATTTTCAACAGCCGGGCAGCACGTCGATTGCGCTGAACAAGATTTTTCAAAACGATCCCAGCCGCATACTCGGCGCCCTGACTGCGAACGGTCAAGTGTATCTGGTCAATCGCAATGGCTTCGTGTTCGGTAAGGACTCACGCGTCGACGTTCGTGGCTTGGTGGCCTCGACGCTGGATGTATCGGACGAAGTGTTTACTCAAGGGATCACGAAAGTTTTTGCCAATAGCGGCACCGCAGCATTTCAGGGAAATAAAGATTTCTATCTCAAAAACTCTGACGGCAGCTTCAAACTCGATACCAACGGTAACAAAATAAAAGCCGAGATCAAAGTGGAAGAAGGGGCGAAGATCAAATCCGGCACCGGTGAACGTATTTTGATCATGGCTCCCACCATCACCAATGAAGGCTATATCGAATCAAACGATGGCCAAGTGATATTGGCAGCCGCCACCGACAAGGTTTATTTACAGGAAGCCGGTGCCAATGACGATGTGCGCGGTTTGTTGGTCGAGGTTGAGACGGGGGGGGAGATCAATAATCTGGGCGAAATATCCTCTAAGCGTGGCAATGTCACGTTGATCGGATTTGCGGTTAATCAGAAGGGTAAGGCATCAGCTACTACTTCATTGAATCTCAATGGTACCGTCAAGTTATTAGCCAGAGAAAAAGTCGAGGTTTTTCAGACCACCAGCGGTTACAACATGCGGGCCACATCGACCACCCGCGCGAATGATGCAGGCGACGGTCTAGGACGTTCGGCCACGGTAAAATTCGGCAGTAATAGTGTGACTGAGGTTTTGCCCGAACTCGATGGTGTCTCTACGACGATTGACGAACAAATTCAACCTTTGTCGAAAGTCTCTGCAATGGGTCATAAGATCCATGTCGAAAACAATGCCAACATCATCGTGCCCGGCGGCAATGTCGATATGGTGGCAACGCAAAATCCGGTCGCGCAGCTTCAGGCCACGATTAATCGAAACGACAGTCGAATCCTGATCGAATCAGGTGCGAAGATCGACGTTTCAGGCATCAAGACGACCGTCAAGCCGATTGAAAGCAATATCATCGAGGTCGAGCTGCGTTTGAATCAGTTGAAGGATTCCCCGTTGCAACGCAACGGTATCTTATTCGGTAAAACCATTTTGGTCGATATTCGCAAAGGAACGCCGATGACCGATATTCAACCGGGTATCGATGCCATTCAGCGAACTTTGGGCGAGCGCTTGGCCAAAGGCGGAGAAATCAACTTGGGCTCGGAAGGAGACGTCATCGTTCAGAACAATGCGGTACTCGATTTTTCGGGTGGTGCGGTGACTTATCTGGACGGCTTCATTACGACAACGAAACTGACTTCTAACGGCAGAATTTTCGATATCAGCAAGGCGCATCCATCGCTTAAATACGATGGTATCTATGGTGAAGTCGTCAAGGTTTATGAAAAATGGGGCGTCAAAAAAGTTTGGAAAATCGACGGGCCTTTTTCATTGGCGAGGCGTGAAGCCGGTTATATCGAAGGCCATGACGCGGGCCGCTTGTCGATCAAAAGCCCTAATCTTTTATTGGAAGGCCAATTGATAGGCGGCACGGTAAGCGGACGTTTGCAACGAACGATGGACAGCAAAGCACGGGGGGGTGAATTAACAATCGACATGCGCTCGGCATCCTCTGTCGCGCAGTCGGTAATATTCTCGTCGACTCAGAGTAGAGCCGGAGTTGGATTGGACATCGACGACGCATTTCCGGTCAACGACCAAAACCTGTCGGTTGCCTTGGCGCTGCAGTCGGGTCTGATCGCTCAAAGTGGCATCCAAAATACCTCGATCCTTGCCAACGGCTCTATCGCTGTAGCGGGCGATAGCACCGTGCGATTGTCCGATGGGGGACATTTGAATTTACAGGGTGGGTCCATCGCAATCAACGGCACTATAAAAGGGGTATCCGCTAACGTTTCGCTAAAAACCGAAACGATAGGGGCTTTGGATGGTTCAATACGCATTGGTCAGGGTTCGACGATCGATTTGCAAGGCGGATGGGTAAATGACTTGATCACGCCGTTCGCTAGTATCGATAAAACCCCCATCTCAATTAAAGGCGGTACTTTCAGCGCTAAAGCCAACGGCGACATTATGCTTGAAACCGGAAGCTCGATCGATGTCAGCGGCGGCGCCTGGAAAAATACCCGCGGTAACGTCGAAGCTGGCGATGCCGGTAAAGTTCAACTGGTGGCGTCCGGTGATCTGACAGGTTCCAACATTACGCTGAATGGCCTATTAAATGGCTATGGCTTGAAGAATGGCGGTACGCTTGAATTGGAAGCCAATGCCGTTGCGATTCGCAGACGACGTGAAGATGAAATTGACGATTTGCGGCCTCTGCAAATACAAGACGATTTCTTCGGTAAAGGCGGATTTGCCAATTATTTGATTACGGCCAATATCAACGGATTGACCATTGATGAAGGCGCACGAATCAATTTACAACAGGTCAATCGTATTCTGAACGGCAACGCAATCAATACACCCAATGCCGATAGCATCGCGGCTATCTCAATAATTGGAACATTGCCACCGATTCAACGAGCCCCCAGTTCGCTCGTTTTGAGTTCGGTTCACTCGATTGGTCCAAATCTTAACAGTCACTTGATTGTTGGCAAGAATGCTTTGATCAACGCCGATCCGTTGAGTCTTGTGACACTGAAATCCGATACTTCGATCTATTTCGATGGGGCGATCAGCGCTCGCGGGGGTGATGTGTCATTCAATATCGTTCCGCCTCAAGGATTACCCGACCCGCTTTATCTTCCCAATCAAGCCATCTGGTTGGGCGATAATGCCAAAATCGATGTCTCGGGCGTGGCGATTACGACCGTCGATGCTTTAGGTCGCCGTATCGGTGAAATACACGATGGCGGTCATGTAACACTTGATGCGGTGCGAGGATTCGTTGCAACAAAGGGTGCTTCCCTCATCAATGTTTCCGGTACGTCCGGTCAATTGAATTTAGCGCGGATCAATCCTAACGGTTTCGGTTTGTCATATAAGCCGATAACGGTTGGCTCGCATGGCGGGGTCGTTTCGATAGCCGCCGCCGAAGGCCTCTTCTTAGAGGGTCAAATGATCGGGAAAGGCGGTAATGCCCCCGGTACGGCAGGCGGAACACTCTCTGTCAGTTTGGACGGTACGCGAAGGGATCCTGACGAAGGGGAAGGGATAATCCTGAATTTTCCGACCGCACCCGGCATCATGCACTTGACGCAAAATACAACGTCGGTATTTTCCGGTCAATTCGAAAAGGCTGGGGATACGCTACCGGTCGGACAGGTCAGAAAAGGCTATTTGTCGGCCAACCAAGTTGAAAAAGGCGGCTTCGCTTCGTTGAATGTTTTGGCCGATGATGAAATTCGTTTTCAGGGTGACCTGACGCTTAACCTTCAACGCGCTCTGGTACTGAATACACCTAAATTGAATTGGCAACGAGTGAACGTTAACGATAGCGGAAATGTTTCCATTAGAGCTGCGCATGCCTCGCTGGGGTCTTCCCGTCATCGAACGGCTCCCGGCAATAGCACGTTTGGCGATGGTATTTTGTCGATCGATGCCGATTTTCTGGAAATATACGGCGGCTCTTATACGACCGGCATCAAGCAGGTGAACCTGAAAGCCGGCGGCGATATTCGTCTTCGCGGTACCCGTATTGACAATACGCAAAGGGATTTTATTGGCGAGTTTAAGACATTTTCGGAACTCAACCTGACGGCGGATCAATTGTATCCAAGCACATTGACACAGTTTTCATTGTCGGTCGCCGGTGATCCAAACGGGAAATTGAAGATCAACGGCGGCGATCAACACCGTCCGGTGTTGTCTGCCTATTCTAAGTTGACTATCAAAGCTCCCCATATTGAACAGAACGGAACGATAAAAGCGCCTTTTGGCGAAATCGTAATGGATGCGGCAAATTCGATCAAATTCGGCGCGAACAGCTTGACTTCGGTATCCGCCGAAGGACAAATCATACCCTTCGGCATTACCGAAGGCGGCCTGGAATGGCTATACCCGATGGGTGATAGAAATATCATCGTACAAGCTCCGCAAAAAACGATAACGGTAAAATCAGACCGGATTATGCGCGATGAAGGTGCCGTGATCGATTTGTCGGGCGGGGGTGATGTGCAGGCTTACGAGTTCATTCCAGGTATTGGCGGCTCGACGGATGTGCTGGCCGGCGGTCAATCGTTTGCGGTTATTCCGGGAATGTCAGATTATTCTCCATTCGATCCATTGGCGTTTTCGGGCTCTGAACTTGGCATCGGTGAAAGCATCTATCTGGGTGCCGGCAGTGGGCTTTCGGCCGGTTACTATACCTTGTTACCGGCGCGTTATGCCTTGTTGCCGGGCGCCTATTTGATCACACCGCAACAGGGTACACGCGACATGATACCAGGGACCACAACGGCCAATATGGAAGGCGCACCGGTTGTGGCCGGTTTTCGTTCAGTGACGGGTGCCTCGATCAGGGATCAGCGCTGGACCGGCTTTGCCGTTGAACCCGGAACTATCGCGCTGACTCGCTCGCAATTGGATTTGACGAGGGGGAATCCGTTTTTTGCGCAGAAAGCGATCGATAATGAAACTGCAATGCCTCGATTACCCAAGGATGCGGGCCACTTGATTTTCGATGCGAAAACGCAGCTCGATTTGCCTACTGTGCGCGCTGTAGCTTCCAATGGCGGTTTGGCCGGATTGGTCGATATCGTCGCCGATAATCTCTCGGTTGTGAATGTCAAAAACGGTGCATCCAACACTGTTCAGTTATTGGTTAGCGATCTCGGCACCTTCGAAGTCGGCAGTTTGGTGTTGGGGGCGGTAAGGACTTTCGATAACTCGACCGGTGCGATTAAGATCGATGTCAAATCGAAAACCGTGACGTTGGAAGAAGATGCCTTGTTGGAAGGCTCGGAAATCATGTTGGCGGCGACCGACAAGGTTGAATTAAAACAAGGCGCATCAATTGTTGCAAATGGCAATAAACCGGCTAACGATAATTCGACGGTATTGGAGACGACCGGGGACGGGGCCTTGCTTCGTGTTTCGACAGGCTTACAAGCCATTAAAAAGCGAACGGGATCACAAGGAATTAAAGGCGATTTGATCATCGGTGACGGCGCGCAGGTGTCTGCGGCAACGGGTTCCGTGCTGCTGGATTCGACGCGTCAGTTGAAAATGAGCGGTCAATTGGAGGCCGGAAGTTCGTTGAACATTGGCGCCGAATCGATCAATCTCGGTGAAGTCGACGGATCATTGAACGGTTTGTCGCTGGACAATACCCAGTTGAGCAGCCTGAACACGAAGGAACTGGTTTTGACCAGTCGGAGCAACGTAAACCTGTTCGGCAGCGTATTCCGAAGTGATGCCCAAGGTAATGCATTAACCGATCAGGAAGGGCGAAATCTTCCGGTAATGTTCGAAAATTTGATCTTCGACGCGGCGGGTCTAGCCGGCTTCGGAAACGACGGCAAGTCTGCTTTGATTTCGGCAGGAACCATTACCTTAAGAAATAGCAGCAATGTCAATGCCGTTCAAGGAAATGGAAGCGGTGAGCTGATCGTCAGTGCTGATGATCTGCATTTGGAAAATGGCAATTTCAGACTGTCGGGGTTCGACGCGACCCACTTGTCATTGAACCGTTCTTTGACGGGAAACGGGGAATCGAAATTGACATCGTTGGGTGATCTTCAGGTCAGCGCAGGTTATTTGACCGGTGCGACCGGTTCCCGAACAACAATCGATGCGAGTGGTCATTCGCTAATATTGAATACCACGCAACCCGATATGACGCCGGAAAGGTTTGGTATTTCCGCAGAATTGAATCTGCAGGCCAATGCAATCTTGATCGATACCGGCTTATGGTACAAGGCAGGCAAAGTATCGGCAGAAGCGAAAGCCGGCAGTGTCAATCTCGGTGAAAATGCCTTGATCGATGTTTCCGGTGTGGTCTTAAAGACAGGTCCTAAGGAAACGTATCACCTATCGGCTGGCCAAGTGGCTTTGAAATCGCAACAACATGATGTGATGACGGATGCCGGTAGTCAGATTCGCTTGAATGGCTTTACCGAAAATATGGAAGCCGGAGAGCTCATTTTGTCGACCGCTCAAGGTAAGATCGAATTGAACGGCGCTATAGATGCTCACGCACTGAAGGCGGATCTGGGCGCCAGGATGGTCATCGATACCGGCAATTTGGGAGCCCCTGGCTTTAGTGGTTTGAGTCAGGTGGTCGCCGATTCCGGGTTCACCGGTGGAGTCGATCTTAGAGTGCGTCAAGGCAATTTAACTGTGAATGAAAACGATAGCCTCAATGCCCGGCAAATCAAATTGACCGTCGACGACGGTCGATTGACCGTCAATGGCACGCTCGACGCATCGGGTGAAAACGGCGGTGCGATTACGTTGAATTCTAAGGATAAGATGACACTGACTTCCTCTGCTCGTCTCTATGCGACTGCAGATGGAGCAAAGAGTAATGGCGGACGGGTCAGATTATCGTCTGTCGATGGCGGGGGAATAGAGATTCAAAATGGTGCTCAGGTTGACGTGTCGTCGAATGGAGGTAATCAAGGATCCATCCACCTTAGAACAGATCGTCTGGGAGCTGATGTCAATTTGAGTCCGATCGCCGCCGATACCCTCATCGGCGATTCGAATGTGACGGTTGAAGCGGTCAAACTTTATACTTACAGTAATTTGAACGCTACCGCGATCAACACGATTCAAAACGAAACGGCTACTTATATGAATGGCATTGCGTTGAACGATGTCATTGGTAATAAATTCGGTACCGGATATGAAATTGCACCGGGTATCGAAATCCGTTCAGCCGGAAACCTCACCTTGTCGTCTAAATGGGATTTGGTCGATCAGCGTTATGGTGAAGATGCCACGCCGGGATTTTTGACATTACGCGCTGCCGGTAATGTGTCGCTGCAAAACGATTTGACCGATGCCTTCAAGCCGGATTTCATCAATGTAATTTTCGACGAATTTACTTCTGAGGACGTCGCTGTCAATGACATGCTGCAATCAGGACGCTCCTGGAGTTACAACATTGTGGCCGGGGCCACTAACTCTGCCGATAATCAAGCCGTTCGTAGAGGAGAAGGTGACATTCTGCTCGGAAACTCTGTCAAGGTCAGAACCGGTACGGGCGACATAGACTTGCATGCGGGTAGGGATATCGTTTACGGCAATAATCGAACGGTCGTTTATACGGCCGGCAGACCCGAAGACGAAAACCGGTACGGATTCAATTCGTTTATCACTGGCTACAGCTTCTATGCCGAATATCCGATTGAAGGCGGTGATATTACGTTCAACGCCGGACGTGACATCAAGGGTGCCGTTACCAATCAACTGGTGACGGATTGGTTGGTCAGAACCGGTAACTGGGGAAGTACAGCCGGTCAAATCAGACCGACCGCCTGGGGTATCGCACTTTCAGAAACGGCGAATTCGACGTTTACTGCCGATTACCGCCAAAATGTTGGGGCATTGGGCGGTGGCGATGTCTCGATAAAGGCAGGTCGTAATGTCAACGATTTATCGGTGGTGATTCCAACGACCGGCAAGCAAGTCGGACAAGCCGAGTTTCCGGAAGATCCGTTCTCGGAAAGTTATTTGACTAACGTTGTCGAGGTCAACGGCGGCGGTCATTTGAATGTCAATGCCGGGCAAAACATTGCCGGAGGCATATTTTATGTCGACGGCGGAACGGCCAGTCTGTCAGCCGGAAACGCCGTGACGTCCGGCAGCAATGGTGGCCGACATCCGATTATCGCGTTGGGCGATGCGCAGTTTAACATTACCGCAGTTAAAGACGTCGGTATAGAGGCGGTCATTGATCCGATGGTGCTGCCGCAAGGTAAGATTCCCGATAGCGGTGTCGTCCCGTCGAGTCTGTTTTTTAGATACAGTGCGGAAAGCGCGGTCTCTACCGCTTCATCAGCTGGAAACATTGCTTTCAAAAATGATATCGGGGCTCTGACAACGATGTTGAGCCAGCTTACCTTCGGTGCTTCAGCGCAAAACGCATTACGTATCTATCCGGCTACATTGAAGGCTCACGCATTGAATGGTGATATTCGATTTGATCGAAGTCTACTCTTATTTCCGAGCACGCAAGGTCAATTAAGCATATTCGGAGCCGGCAACATTACTACCGGCAATAACGGCAACACCGTCAATATTGTGATGTCGGATGCCGATTCCGCATTATTGCCCAGTGTTGACAGGCCGGACTTCGATTTTTCGAATGCCGCGTTAAGATTACCCATTTCCGGTAAGGGCGCTGCCGACCGCATCTATTCGGCGGTGCCCAATCATATCAATGATCGTGTACCTGCGTTTATCAGTAGCGGCGGTAACATTCAAGGACGAGATCCGTTGTCATTTGTATTGGCCAAGCAAACCGAGGTGATGGCCGGTAACGATATTCGGAATGTCAGTTTTCAAATACAACATAATATTGAAGGTTCTCAATCCATCATCAATGCCGGACGCGACGTTAAATTCGATATTGCCCGAAATCCGGCCACCGGGGCTATTCAAAACCGTGTACAAAAAATCGAAGTGGGTGGTCCCGGTCATTTGACTGTGCTGGCAGGACGCAATGTCGATTTGGGATCGTCTGACGGTATTACAACCGTCGGTAATCAAGTCAATCCGGCTTTGGCTCAGGACGGCGCGGGCATCGACGTGATTGCCGGCTTGGCAAAAACAAATATTGATGTTGCTTCATTTGCCCGTAACTTTTTCGTAAACGGCGAAGAATTCGTTGAGCGTTACCAGGAAGTGGTCACCCAATTAATGCGGTCTCTGATTGGCGATACGAATCTATCTAAAGAATCAGCTCTTGAAGCATTTGAAAAACTATCTCCGGTCGAACAGGCGCATTTCAATGCTTATTTTCTGCCCTCGATAAGAAACCCATTAAACGCGATTTTGAAAGTGCAAGGCAATAAATTTTCAGTCGCAAAAAACGCCTTCGATAGTGCCGGAGACGATGCTGCGGCCTTCGCATACAAGCAGGAAATGGACCGTGCTCAACTCATTACATTAGGGATGATAGAAACAGTATTTCCAGGCACGACAGTTTTGGCCGGTATCGAGGGTTATTCTTTCACTCCTGATAGCATTGTCTTTACCGATGGTAATGACGCAAGCAGCATCCTAAGTAAAGCCTACAGTCAAGAAAGAAATAAAGAGCAAAGAGGCGATATCTCGATGTTTTTCAGTAGGATACACTCGACGGACGGCGGCGACATCAATTTGTACGCGCCGAATGGCGGCGTCAATGCCGGTTTGGCGGTCAATTCTAGTGGTGCGAAGAATCCATCGGAGCTGGGTGTTGTGGCGGTCAAGAAAGGGGCAATTCACTCGTTTGTTCGTGACGACTTCCAGGTCAATACAACACGCGTGATGACCCTTGGGGGTGGCGATATCGTGATTGGCGCGACCGACGGCAATATCGATGCCGGCCGAGGTGCGAAAACGGCATTGGCATCGCCACCGCCCATCGTTCGTTTCGATCAGCAAGGCAATCTTGTTGTCGAATTCCCGCCTGCGGTGGCCGGTAGCGGTATCAGGGCTAACGTGGCACCGGACGGCACGCAAGGTGATGCGCTGCTGTTTGCATTGCAAGGCATTATCGACGCATCTGAAGCCGGTGTCGGCGGTAAGGATGTCACGGTGGGTGCAACGGCGATTGTCGGGTCCGATAATATTGATGTCGGCGGCGTGTCGGTGGGTGTTCCGGTGGCCTCAACCGGCAGCCTCGCGGCAGGTTTGGGTAATGCCGGCAATGTGGCTGCTGCAGTTGCGGGAGCAATTGATAGTTCAGCCGATGCGGCGAAGAAGGCAGAAGAAAAAATGGCCAGCGCGGCGGCATTAGGCATTATCAGCGTTGATATTCTGGGTTTTGGAGATGAGGAGGCGAATTAACCCTCTGTTTGAACCGGTAATGCCTTGAATTCATAGTAGGAGCGGGCCATGCCCGCGACCTGATGGAGTTTGAACGCGGGCATGGCCCGCTCCTACAAAAAATAGGCATTGTTTAACTTGGGTTATTTATCGCATTCATGGCAAAAATGGCTGTATCTATTCAGCGTAGGTTGGGTTAGGCGATAGCCGTAACCCAACACGTCGGTTTATCTGGTGCTGATGGCTTCGATTGTGGGTTACGCTCTATCGAGCTAACCCAACCTACGCAAGTCCCACATGTATTCTTCAGCATTTTTCACTGAATAGTTACAAATGGCTTTGCAACGGCCAATAAATTTCACTGAGTAACATAAAAGTAACATAGCTGTAACAATCACTTGCGATAATTGAATCCTGATTTGAGTTTGAGAGAAATAATGAAACGCTTTGCTTTTTTTCTGATTTTATTGGCTTTTGTACCGACTATCGCTTCCGCCTGGTGGAACGAAGATTGGGCGTACAAGAAAAAAATAAATCTGGACACAAATACGTTGACCCAGTCGGGCGTAACGATTCCTGATGATAGCTATGCCTTGATCAGATTGCATACCGGTAACTTCGGTAATTTCCTGGATCTTGCCGAGAATGGTAAAGACATCAGGGTACTGAGCGCCGATGAAAAAACGCCGTTAAAGTTTTTTATTGAAAAACTGGATCCCTTCAATGAAATGGCGTTTATCTGGGTAAAGCTGCCAAAAGATATGGCGGGCATGCCGGAACCTGCGATCTGGATTTATTCCGGAAATCCGGAAGCGGTCGATGGTCAGGATGCGCCCGGTTCATTCGATGTCACACAGATGTTGACTTATACGTTCTCAAAAGAAGGCATCAAGGATTTATCCGCAAATAATCATCATCCCTCTGAGGCTACCGCCACGATAGCTGAAGGCGGCCTGATAGGCGAGGGTGCTGTATTTCAAGGTAGTCAGGTCATTCGAATACCGGCATCGCCTTCATTGCAAATGCGACCTGAGCAAGGTTGGACATTTTCGGCCTGGTTAAAAATCGATCAGGCGCAAGTGGTCGATAGTGTGGTCTTCCAAATTGCCGGTGCGAAGCAAAACCTGACTTTATCGGTTAGAGACAGCATGCCCTTTATCGAAGTGGTTGACAGTACCGGTGTCAAACAGGGGTTTGCCGGTTTGGCGCCTTTGGAAGCCGGCGCCTGGCATCATCTGGCCTTAGTCGCGAGTGCGGGTAATATTGCACTTTATATCGACGGCAAATCTACCGGTTCTTATCCTGTTTCGCTGACTGAATTTTCCGACGATGTCACCATCGGCGCCGATGCGCAAGGCGGCCGCGGTTATGTGGGCATGATGGATCATATTGTGCTCTATAAAACCGCCCGCGATGCCAACGCATTGAGTTTTGATACCTTGATGCAAGGCCCTAACTCGACCTTGTTGACTTACGGTGAGGATGCTTCCGGGGACTCAGACGGTGGTGGTGAGTCGCGGATTATGGCGACTCTTCGCGATGTGACTACGGATGGCTGGGTCATTATCGGTCTGTTGGGCATCATGTTTGTGATGAGTTGGATCATCATGATAGTGAAATCCATTGTATTGAACAAAAATTATAAAGAAAACCGCAATTTCGAAGATGAATTCACTAAGCTGAAAGCCAGTGATATCAGTAATTTGAATCGTGAAACAACCGAGGATGATGAAGATATTGAAGAATCGCCCATTCTGTTATCGATGACCGGCGGACATGCGCGCTTTGCAGGATCATCCATTTATATTCTTTATCATGTGGGCGTTGAGGAAATGAATCGTCGTTTGGCCAAGGCGGTGGGTGCTGATGTCAGCGAGCCGATGATTTCCGACAAAGGCATTAACTCGGTAAGAGCCGCCATGGAATCGGCATTGGTGCGGGAAATTCAAAAACTGAACAACCAGATGGTTATATTGACTATCGCGATCAGCGGCGGACCTTTTTTGGGACTGCTGGGTACTGTACTGGGAGTTATGATCACGTTCGGTGATATTGCTGCCAGCGGAGAAGTCAACGTCAATGCGATAGCACCCGGAATCGCGGCAGCGCTGGCAACTACGGTAGCCGGTTTGCTGGTCGCAATTCCGGCCTTGTTCGGATACAACTATCTGGCCAGCCGGATTAAGCTGATTACGGCCGATATGTATATTTTTGTCGATGAGTTTACGACTAAATTATCCGAACAATACAGCTAATTTGAACTGCGAGTAATTACTGATGCGTTATCAAGAAGAACTGGACAATTATGATGAAATCAACGTCACGTCGATGCTGGATTTGGCTTACGTATTGTTGATTGTCTTTATCATCATGACCACCGCGGCGGTGCAGGGCATAACCGTCAATTTACCTAAAGCCAGCGACGCCCCCAGTCTGGCCAAGCCCAAGACCAAAGCGATTACGATTACCGCTGACGGGACTATATTTCTGGATACTTTTCCGGTAACACTCGAACAGCTTGAGTCCACGTTACAGCAGTACCGGGCAGCTGATCCACAGTTGCCGGTTGTCATCAAAGGCGATGCCACCGTTCAGTATCAAAATGTAGTCGATGTATTGGCCTTGTTGGGTCGGATCGACATCACTCAAATCGGACTGGTTACGCAAAATCTAGTCAGATAAGCCTATTCCCATGACACATAAAAAACATTGGCGGGTTTATATCCCGAGGGTAACGGCTGGTCTTATTGCAGCCATTGTGCTGGGTTTGTTGGCTTATTTTGTCAGTCAGATTGATTCGGAAAAACCGGAAAAGAAAGAAAAAAAAATTCAAGCCATCACTTTGCTTAAACCACCGCCACCGCCTCCGCCGCCTCCCAAAATCGAGAAGCCGCCGGAGCCTGAAATAAAGGAAAAAATAGAGCAACCCGAGCCTGAGCCGGAACCGGAAGATACGCCGGAGGAAGCACCCGACGATGCACCTGCCGATACCGGCCTGGATGCTGAAGGAACCGCCGGATCGGATGGTTTCGGCTTGGTCGGACGTAAAGGCGGCAAAGGATTGTTAGGGGGCGGCAGTCCGGTGAGCTGGTACAAGGGCGTTATCAGAAATCAATTGACCGAGTTGATTTCAGACCGCGACGATCTGAGACGAAGCAAATACAGTGCATCGGTAAAAATCTGGTTCGATCTTGACGGAAATGTGCAGCGCTTTGAGCTGACGAAAAGCAGCACCGATTCCAAAGTTGACGATTTATTGAAATTGCAGTTGGGCAAGCTCAAGAAAATCAGTAAAGCACCACCCGTTGGCGTTAAATCCCCGGTCAAGTTACGCATTACTTCACGCATTTAGAGACTTATGAACACGTCGAATAAAACTAAACAGGCTTTTACAGCCTTGATGTTGTTGGGCTTTTTGGGACCGGCGGAGGCCGGCGAAAAAGAGGAATTGCTGAAACTACGCAGCACCACGGAAAGCCTGATCAAGCAACTGGTTAAACAGGGCGTTCTAAACGAGGAAACCGCTCAGGGTATGTTTAAACAGGCTGAGGACGATGCCGAAAAATTGGCGGCTCAAGCCAAGACTGTGGAAGCGATCGGCAATGCCGAGGCATCCGGATCGCCGGAAGCCGATGAAGTGCGGGTGCCCTATATTCCTGAGTTCATGAAGGATGAGATTCGTGAACAAATTCGTGCCGAACTGCGCACCGATGTCACCAATGATGTGATCAGCAAAGCCAAGGAAGAAGGCTGGGGTTTGGCCGATGCGTTGCCGGAATGGACGCGTAAATTTAAATTGTCGGGCGATATCCGGCTGCGTTCCGAAAATGTGTTTTATGCGGATGGAAATGCAACCGGATTTTATCCGGATGTTCAGGCAATTAATCAGCGTGGCGGAGAGATCGCAGCCTTTCCCGATTCCTTATTAAATACCACCAATGATAATCATCGTTTTCGCCAGCGTCTTCGTTTGGGTATCGATGTCGATATTGCAAAAGGACTTAAATCGGCTGTTCGCTTATCGACCGGCAATTTCAGGGATCCGGTATCGACGAATCAGACGCTGGGACAAACCGGCGATCGTTACGAATTCAATGTCGATAGAGCCTATTTGCAATATGAACATACCAATACCTATGGTTTCAAGTGGTTGACGTTGATGGGCGGTCGCATCAAAAATCCCTGGTTCGTCGGCGGTGGCGAGTTTACCAGTGGTTCGGAACTGGTCTGGGATACCGACTTGTCCTTTGAGGGTTTTTCCGCAACCGTGCGTCATAATCTCGGTGTCTCTAATGGATTGGGTGATGATGCCCGTATGATCTATGCGACAGCAGGCGCTTTTCCTCTGCAGGAAGCGCCTTTCAGTCATAACGATAAATGGCTCTTCGGCGGTCAGGTTGGCCTGGATTGGGGCTTTAAAAATCATGACAGCCTTAAATTCGCGGTCGCCTATTTCGATTATAAAAATGTCACCGCAAAACCCAACACATCAACAACAGGTACCTGCGATTTGAATACTCGGGCAAACGATGCTTCGATGCCTGAATTTATGCAGGGAGGCAACAGTCTGGCGGCAATCTGTTTGGAAGGCACACAAGCATCACCTGGAAGTACGCCGGGTATGCTGGGCTTGGCCTCTGATTTCAATATCATCAATGTCAATATGCGATATGACTTTGCGTTGTTCAATCCGATTCATTTCACGTTTTCAGCGGATTATGCCAAAAATATCGGCTTTGACAGTCGAGATGTTCAACAAGCCCGCATTCTGGGCGGAGGCGACGTGGAAGAACAGACCGATGCCTGGCAAATCCGGGGCGATGTCGGACATCTGAGAGTCGACCGGCAAGGCAATTGGAGTACTTTTGTGGCTTATAAACACGTAGAGCGCGATTCTGTGCTCGATGCTTTCTCTGATTCCGATTTTCATTTAGGCGGCACCAATGCCAAAGGCTGGATACTCGGAGCTAACTACGGCCTGCTCAATAATGTCTGGCTGACCAGTCGCTGGTTGACTGCCGATGTGATCGAAGGCCCTCAATACGGTGTCGATGTGTTCCAGTTTGATGTCAACGCGAAGTTTTAATGAGCCTGACTATGCAAATTTCAAGCAAGCAGTTCATTTGGGGGCTTATTGTACTGAGCGCATGGTTATCCGCGATGCCGGTGCATGCGGTTAAGCGCGATGAAAGCGCCGATAAGCGTATTGCCGCCAAATTACAGGCGATGGTGCGCGAGGTCAGTGCTGAACGCGATAGGCTGAAAACTGAAAATGCCACACTGGCGGCCGAGAATGAGCAGCTTAAAGAACAATTGAATGCCGAAAAACAGATGGCTCAGGCGGCTGCATCGGTAGAAACCAAATTGACCGGAGAACTTTCGGCTGCGCAAGGCAGCAATGAAAGGCTGAGCAGTCAGCTGGATAAAACCAAGTCAAAGCTGCATGAAGTGGTTGAGAAATACAAACAGCTGAATCAGGAAAAGAACCAACTGACCGGACAGTTCGCCGAGTTACAGCAGACGCAACAATTTACGGCCACTGAATTGGATGGTTGTGAAAACAAGAACCTGGAGCTGCTCAAGACAACCCGGATGATGATGGAAAATTTCAATAGCCGTAGTTTGTTCGATACCTTGCTGGGTAAAGAACCGATACTGGGATTTAAAGGCGTTGAAATTGAAAATATGATTCAGGAATACCAGGATAAACTAGCGGCGCATCAATACCTGAGAAAAACGGAAGCCGATGTTGCTGCCGAATCGGCGCAGGAAGAGGGAGAAACGGAAGAAGAGGCGGAAGCCGAAACCGAAACTCAAGAAGATCACGGTAATCCCAGTGAAGATGAGCAATAAATCAGGTCAAGCGAGTGGGTTCCATAACGCCGATAAGAGGCGATGACATAGGATGTGCTGAGGTACGAAGCGCATCGTTCGCGATTGATGCGCCTCCTGTCGTCGGCACATCCTATGTGCTGAAGTTTCCCAATTTTTATAGGGATGTCCAGACATGTAGGGATATTTTTAAGGTTATGTTTCCGTCATTCCCTGCAGGGACGACGCCTATCGCGGTCTGTTTTTGAAATTATTGGGAAACTCCATCTAAGCAATCCTGTCACGGTTATGAAGCACAATTATTTTGGAATAGTGGTACTGATTCTTTCAATCGGCTCATTGACAGCCTGCGACGATTCGAGACGGAAAATGAATGAACTGCTTCAGCAGGGAAAAGAATACTTTCAGGCAGGGGATTTTGAGAATGCCCGGCTGTCTTTTGAGCGCATTCTTGAACTAAAATCCGATCATCCCGATGCCTTGTATCAGTCGGCTGAAGTTTCAGCCAAACTGGGTAATTTGCAGCAGGCCCGCGAGTTTTATCAAAAAGCCGTAAAGGCCGATCGCAAACATCTAATGGCGAGGGTCAAGCTGGGTCAGTTTTATCTGTTAGCCGGACAAATCGATAATGCTGAAATATTGGCCAAAGAGGCCGCCGCGATTGATGCGGAAAATCCGGATGCAATGGTATTAAGCGCCGGAATATTGGCCGCCCAAAACAACAGCGACGCAGCGACCGTCAAGGCGGAAGCGGCCTTGGCCAAAAGACCTGGAGATGTACCTGCGATATTACTGCTGGCATCGTTGCAGGCCAAATCCGGAAAACCGGACAAAGCGATTACATTTTTGCTAGATCATATTGAACAAAACCCCGGCGATACTTCATTGCGTTTGATGCTGGCCAATCTCTACATCACAACAAAGGCCTTTGATCAAGCGCTCAACACGTTGGAAGCGATCGTTAAACTTGAACCCAAACCGTTGATTCATCGAAAACGTCTGGCCTTGTTTTTAATTGAACAAAATCAGCTGGATAAAGCCGAGGCCGTTTTGCGTCAAGCGGTTGATGATCTTCCCGATAATCAACAAGCCAAACTGAATTTGCTCGACTTTCTGGCTGAAAAAAGAGGACCTGAAATCGCCGAGGCTGAATTGATTCCGATGTTGGAAGATCATCCGGATGATTTTGTTCTGAAATTCGGTTTGGTCAATCTGTACCTGACGCAAAATTTAACCGAAAAAGCCGAACACGCGTTGCAGGAAATATCGGCTCTGGATCCATCCGGCAGGCAGGGCATCAAAGCACAAATCATGCTGGCACGCCTGCAGGCTAATTCCGGACGAATTGAGTCCGCGAAGCAATTGATTGAAACCCTGCTGAGCGCTAATCCCAAGGAACCTGATGCTTTGACCTTACGCGGTGAAATGGCGCTAGCCGAGAGCCGTTTGGATGATGCCATCGGAGACTTTCGCAAAGTGCTGGTTGCGCAACCGGACACGATCAACATATTGAAATTACTCGCTACGGCGCATCAACTGAATCAGGACCCGGTTCCGGCATTGGAAAACCTGGAAAAAATCGTCCGCTTGTTGCCGAATGATGAAAACGCCAGGCTTGATATGGCTGAACTGCTGGTTAAAACCGGCAAGCCAGCCAAGGCCGCGGAGCAAATGATCGCTTGGTTGCAGCTTAATCCGGGCAGTAAAAGAGGACTGGAAGCCTTGTTCAATATTTACCGGGTGCAGCAGCAATGGGAGCAGGCCAGACAAGTTGCCGGTCATTTACAGCAGGCCTATCCGGATGACGCTTCCGGTTATTATCTTGAAGGAATGGCGTTTCAATCTGAAGGCAAGCCTCAGGAGGCTCTTGTATTTTTTGCCAAGGCCTTGAGCAAACAAACTGACGCGGTCGAACCACTGACGCAACTGGTTAACAGTTATCTGCAATTAAAACAACCGGATCAGGCACTTAAAATTCTGCAAGAGATCATCAAGCAAAGGCAGGAGCATTTTATCGCCTATAACCTGATGGGTGGTGTTTTTGCTGCAGCCAATAAACCCACCGAGGCGATTGCTGCTTTTAACAGGGTGATAGCCATTAAACCCGAATGGGAAAATCCTTATAGGAATCTCGCGGGTCTTTATATCAATCAAAAAGAGCAGGGTAAAGCCGTCCGAATTTTACAGCAAGGCATCGATAAGACCGGTTCATTGACATTGGTTAGCGATTTGGCTGCGCTCTATCATCAGGCTGGCGCGCATGATAAAGCGTTGGCACTTTTGGAAGACAGTTATAAAAATCAGCCGCAATCAGCCATAGCCTTAAATAATCTGGTGCGCTATTTATCGGAGCAGGCAAAAGACAATGCAGCTCTGAACCGAGCTGCAAAACTTGCCGGTCCGTTAGCTAAAACCAACAATCCTGACATGCTCTATACCGTTGCAGTCCTCGCTTATCGACAAGGCAGTTACGACAAAGCCAGAGAGTTGCTGGAGAAAGTAACCGGACAAGTACCGGATTCTGCGATAGCGCATCACAAACTGGGCATGGTTTATTTTATGCAGGGTGATAAAAAAAATGCGCGCGAGCATTTGGAAAGGGCCATTGAAAAAGACGGTCAATTTAACGGCATCGAAGAAGCCCGGCAGACATTAAAAACCATGTCGGAAAGTTAGGCGGGTCGTTACCATCAATTAATTGCGAAGTAACCTTAATTGGATGCAGTTAAGATCATCGAATGATGGGTAGAGGAGATTATTAAATAATCTCCTCTACCGCTCTTTTTTAAAGGCTATGTTCGCGTTAATAGTAGGCGTCGCCCCGGCAGGGATTGCCGGGGTCCAGAAGTCATGGATGGCGTTGGGCTTTCACATCCTTGTGACCTGGATTCGCTTACGCGGTCTAACGGCTCCGGCAATCCATGCCGGA
>NZ_JAUSBX010000139.1 GCF_030651835.1 Methylicorpusculum sp.
GCGGACTTTTTTTGAACATCTTCGCGCTTTAATGCAGTATCTTCCATTCGATGACTGGGATCATTTGATGCGGTTTATGCTGAAAGGACTCAACGGCACAATTCCTGACTCCGGGTAGGGTTTTAAAATGAGAATTGCTGGCCTAATGTGGAGGACTTCGTCATTAAGACTTACGATGACATCGCAAAACTGGACGTTCCAGACGATATTACCGGCCACCCTGCATGGGAAGAAACGGCCAAATGCCTGACTATCCTCCGCGAGGAAGCGGGTGGCAAGTATCCGATTTGCGCGTACTTAACCGCCTCGACAACACTACCGTCACTGCTGATGGGCATGGATAAATGGCTGGAGCTGCTTCTGACGGGGCCCGATGATGTGCGTGATGAACTGGTTCGAAAATGTTCCGACTTTTTTCAAAAGGAAATTGCCGCTTACCGTGCTGCCGGTGCCAATGTTTTGATTTATTCATCACCGTTCGGTTCGCCTTATTTTGTGGACATGAAACGTTTCCACAATTTCTCTATGCCCTGGATGAAACGTGATATGGAACCAGGCGGCACCGCTGATGTTATCTATTATTGCGGCATGGCTCCTTTTAACAAGGTTATTGAAGACGTTATCCAAAATCTTGGCATTACAACTCATTACATCAGCCCCCAAGCCGATCTTGCCGAAGCCAAAAGCATCATAGGCACCAGAGGTTTAACCTGCGGCGTTATTGACGATATCAAGATGATCCACTGGACAGCAGAAGAGACCCGTGCTGAAGTCAAACGGCTTTGTGAAATCGGTAAACCGGACGCTCATTTCTTATTGGGTAACGGCGTAATGCCGTTAGAAGTACCCGAAAAAAATATTGCCGCGATGATAAACGCCGCCTTTGAATACGGAAGCTACTTATGAAATCCAAGATGCCGCCCGTAGTAGAGGAAAATAAACCCATGGTGCTGGTCGGCTGTGGGATTTTGAGCAAGGAGGTCACTTACCTCATCAATCAAAACGACTGGAATATAGAAACGCAGTTTCTTCATTCAGCGCTTCATAATTATTTCGATAAACTTGCTTCCGAACTGAATTCGGCCTTAACCGATGATGAAAATTCTAACCGGGAAACTATCGTTTTCTACGGTGCCTGTCATCCCAAAATGGACTGTTTTCTGGAGGAACATCATACCCTGCGCACACAAGGCCAAAACTGTATCGTCATGCTGCTGGGCTATGAGCTGTTTATGCAGGAATTGTCCAAAGGCGCTTATTTTTTGGTCGAAGAGTGGGCCAATACCTGGGAACCTATGATTACCGAGGTCTTCGGGAAAAATCCCAGCGTGGTTAGGGAAATCTTTCACAGCAGCCACAAATACATACTGGCTCTACGCACACCCTGTTCGGAAGATTTCTCGGCCACCGCCGCATTAGCCGCTCAATTTGTTGACTTGCCTCTGGTCTGGATGGATGTCGATCTGGAACATCTGCAGCAGGTTCTTGACGACGCCATCACTCAAAAACAACATGAGCCCAGGTGAAAACGACACTAACCCGGCAATGGAGGTGGACCATCTCCGTGCGCGCATGGTCAAGCTCGCCAATGAAAAAGCCTATTTGGAACTTGTTGTCCGCCTGATCGAAAGCATCGATCCCCTCCCCGGCATAAAAGGCATGCTGGCTTCTTTGATGAACAGCATCATGGAAATTGTGGGAGGCACTGATACCGTCATCTATTATTGGATTGATGACGAGTTGAATTATTTTAACTTTTTCGGCAATCACGAAATTCTTAAAACAGTAGATGACCCCCTAGTCAGACAAGTGATTGATCATCACCAACTGGTTGAGGAAGAAACCGATAAAACCAATTTACTCGTCAATGGTTTTCAGTTACAGCACGCCTGTAACTGGGCCTTCCCGCTGCTGGAAAGCAATAATCTGATCGGCGTGATAAAGCTTGAGAACATTCATTTCAATAGCGAGCCTTTACGCAAATATCTCCCTATTTTTTTTAATCATGCGGCCCTGATACTCAGCAACGAAATCCGCAATTACAGCCGCCAGAAAGCCGAAGAAGCGTTAAGACAAAAAACCCGGGAGTTGGACAGTTACTTTAACAATGCAATGGATTTATTCTGCATTGCCAATATTGAGGGTTACTTTGTCAAGTTAAATCCCGCTTGGGAGCATACGCTGGGCTACCCGATTGCCGATCTTCAGGGCCAATCTTTTATGAATTTAGTCCATCCTGATGATAAGGAAATCACTTTAGGTGCGTTATCGACACTCGCAAACGGGCAAGTGGTTTCCCGATTTATCAACCGGTTTCGGCACAAAAACGGCACTTATCGCTGGATAGAATGGCATTCTCAACCGCAAGGCGCACTTATCTATGCGGCTGCCCACGATATTACGGAGCAACGACGCCTGGAAACTGATCTGCGCCAAAGCGAGCACAAGCTAATGGAGGTGCTAGAGAACGTCAGTGCCTGCATCTATCTTAAAGACACTCAAGGCTGCTATCTCTTCGCGAACCGTATGGTGCGAGAACTATGGCGCGTCAATCCGGAAGATATTATCGGCTACAGCGATGATAAATTTTTCGACACCGAATCCAAGGCGATCATCCTTCAGAATGACCAGCGCGTGCTGGTCAATGGCGAGACTATCCGGTGCGAAGAAACCGGAACGGTAACCACCACGGGACAAACGATGACCTACTGGTCAGTTAAACTGCCGCTAAGAAAAGAAGACGGCACTATTTATGCCTTATGCGGCATTTCTACGGATATTACCGAACGCATCCAAACTGAGTCGGCCTTGCGCGAAGCCAAAGAACTTGCCGAACAGGCCGCTAAGTCCAAATCGGAATTTCTTGCCAACATGTCGCATGAAATCCGGACACCAATGAACGGCATCATCGGACTGACGCAATTAGCGTTAAATCAGCCGTCTACGCAGGAAGTTAGAAATTATCTGAATAAAGCCTTGTTATCGTCGCAAAACCTGCTCGGCATTCTGAATGATATCCTGGACTTTTCGAAGATTGAAGCCGACCGTATGGAAATAGAAAAGGCGCCATTTGATCTTGACACGCTCATGGATAATTTACGCAACTTGTTCGAAATCCGTGCACATGCTAAAAAGCTGGATTTTGCTATAGCGGTACAGGCGGGCATTCCTCGTAATTTGACAGGCGATGCACTGCGGCTGCAACAGATTCTTGCCAATCTGTTAAGCAATGCCATCAAATTTACCGAACACGGCGGGGTTTTTTTGACCGTGTCGTTAAAGCATCGCTCGGGTACCAAAGTACTTCTAAGTTTTACGGTAAAAGATACCGGCATCGGCATCACTCAATCCGACAAGGATAAACTTTTCCAACCGTTCAGCCAGGTCGACGGCTCGATTACCCGGCGCTTTGGCGGAACCGGGTTAGGTCTGGCCATCAGTCATAAACTTTTAGCGATGATGGACGGGCATTTTTTTGTCGATAGCCAACCCGACTCAGGCACGAGCTTCTTGTTTGATTTACCGTTGGTAATAACAGATAAAGACAAGCCCCGTTTAACACGTCATCGAAATAACCTTCATGCCGGCTCATTAAGCAACGAATTGTCGAACCTGGGACATTCGATTCGCGGCAAACGGATCCTGCTTGTAGAAGACAACGAGGTCAATCAACAAGTGGTAAAGGAATTCTTGAAGCTTTCCGGCATATTGGTTGACGTGGCCAACAACGGAAAAGAGGCGTTAGAAAAAATTGGGCAGCAAAACTTTGACGCCGTTCTCATGGATATTCAAATGCCGGTCATGGGCGGGATTGAGGCAACCCGCGAATTACGAAAACATCAACATCTTGCTGAATTACCCATAATTGCCCTATCAGCAGGCGTAACAATGAGTGAAAGAGAAAACTGCCTGGCACAAGGCATGAATGACTTCATCTCCAAACCCATCAATCCGGAAGATCTGATTTCCACCTTGGTACTCTGGATCAATCCGGAAAAAGAACGTCTCGCTAAAATGGCTGAGCCCGTCATGGATACTTCATGGATAGCTTTTTGCGCCGCCTTTCCAGAATTTGATCTGACCCACCTGATTCAGATGGTAGGCGGTAGCCGGATCGCTTTAATCAATCTGTTCTCGTTATTTCATCAACAAGCACTCATTGATGCCCGGCAACTTATCACTGATATAGAGGAAGGAGCCTTGGATAAAGCTGAAAAACAGGCACATAAACTAAAAGGTGCAGCGGGAAATATGGGCGCAAAAAATCTGTATCGCATCACCGAAGCGCTGGACAATCAACTCAAAAATAATGAGCATCATCCGGATACCGTCAATGCTTGGCGAGCCATATTTGAAAAGACGCTATTAGACATTACGCAAATGCTTCATCAATACCCCGCGGCGACTTTTCATTCCGGACAGCATGATGTAAATGAAACGGAGCCTGGACTTGATGAGCTTGATAAACTCCTGACGGAAAACAGTTTCATTAATGACGCATTGCTCGACAGTATCCGCCAAAGCCTGCCTGTTGATTGGCTAGATGAATTTGAAGCCATGGTTCTGCATATTCATAATTTCAATTACACCCATGCGCATACTCATTTGCTGAATATCAAAAACAAATGTCATTTGTCAGCGTAGGTTCCGATTAGCTGTAGCCATCCCAACCAAGCCGAACAAGGTCTTTGTAAAAATTACTGCAGCTCTAAACTTGCCAGCCTTTTGGTTGTTAGCCATAATCTAATATTAGAATTTAATAATCCTATATCACCTTGACGACTAAATTCACCCTACTCATCGTTGACGATATGCCGCTTAATATCCAGGTATTGGCGAGACTTTTGAGTGATGATTACCTCATTAAAGTTGCAAACAACGGATTTACAGCACTGGAAATCGCCAAACAAACACCGCCGGATTTAATCCTGCTTGATGTCGTGATGCCTGAACTGGACGGTTATGAAGTCTGCAAAAAGCTGAAGGAAGACCCCATCTGCCGTGATATTCCTGTTATTTTTATAACCGGTATCAACGATGAAGAATCAGAAAGTCAAGGACTGCAACTGGGCGCGCTGGATTTCATCAGTAAACCTTTCAATCCGGACATCATCAAGCTACGCATCAAGAATCAGCTGGCTTTAAAACAGCTGCAAGAGAAAATGAGCAATTTTTTTTCTTTGGGCTTGGACTTATTTTGTATTCTGGATGCCGATGGACGTTTCCAAAGAGTAAACACCGCTTGGTATAAAGTCTTAGGCTACAAACCATCAGAAATAGAAGGCGCCACGATTTGGGATTTTGTTCATCCCGATGACAAAAATGAGACGGTTGCAGTTGTCAAAAATCTTTTTCTGGGAAAGGAGATAACCGGCTTCGTAAACCGTTATAGAAATAAAGCCGGAAACTATTGCTGGCTGGAGTGGCAGGCTTCTCCATCGCATGGGGAAATTTATGCTTCAGCGCGCGATATTACCGAAAAACTGGCCACCGAAAACAGTATGCGTTTAAGTAAACGCGTGTTTGAAAATACGCGCGAAGGCATCGTCATAACTGATCATAAAGCCAACATCATCGAAGTAAACGAAGGCTTTGGAAGAATTACCGGCTATAGCCGCGAAGAAGTGCTGGGCCAGAATCCGCGTATTTTGCAATCAGGCATTCAAAAGTCAGACTATTTCAAAGCAATGTGGGCAAGCCTCATTACCGAGGGTTTCTGGAGAGGCGAAATATGGAATCGCAAAAAAAGCGGTGAAATTTACGCTGAATTGCTGACCATCTCATCAGTACGTAACGATAAAAACCAATTAATTAATTTTGTTGGTATTTTTTCCGACATCACATCGCTCAAAAAATATGAAGAGCAACTACAGAAAATTGCCTACTATGATGCGCTGACCGGTATTCCTAACCGCGTCCTGTTAAGCGACCGAATGCAACAGGCTTTATTACAAATCAAAAGAGAACCCACTTTAATGGCGGTATGCTATCTTGATCTGGACGGGTTCAAACCGATCAACGATACCCTCGGGCATTCAGCAGGAGATTTTGTTTTAATTGAAATCGCCAAGCGTATCAGTCACATCATCCGCGAATCCGACACCGTAGCAAGGTTAGGCGGCGACGAATTTATCATCTTGTTACCCCGATTGCATGATCTGCACGAATGTGAAAAAACCTTGCAACGCATACTCAACTCGATTGCCGAAACGATCAGGATTCAAGATCAGACGTGTCAGGTGACAGCCAGTATAGGCGTCGCGGTTGATCAATCCGGCACCGTAGAGGCCGATTTACTATTGCGGCAAGCCGATCAGGCCATGTACAACGCAAAACAGTCCGGCAAAAATAAAATCCATTTTTTCAACGCAACACATCATTGACACAGGTGTTTCCCTTGCGGAAGCGGATTGTATTCCACCTAGGATATGGCCACAAATAACTTCCTGAAATTCCGATTGTGCCAAATCACTCGATTATTCACCCTTCTTTTTTAAAAAGAAGATTGCATTGATGCTGCAGATAGGACACCGCTTGGAACAACTGCAGAGAGACTGAGAGATATTTTTTAATAATCCCTCCGAATCCCCCTTTTTTCAAAGGGGGAGGTTATTTTTAACCAGATCCTTACTTGATCAACAAGTCCCGCATCATGCCCAGATCTTCGTGTTCGAGATTATGGCAGTGATACATAAACAGACCGGTATAGTCATTGAAAGGTTTTAGTACCGTTACTTTTTCACCCGGCATGACCAAAACGGTATCTTTCCATCCGCCTCTGACCAGTCCAGCCGAAACGGAGGCATACGTATCGCTGGAATTGGCGTTGACCTGACGCTTGATGATCTGAAACTGCTCACCGTGCAGATGCATGGGATGCGGCATCGCCATTCCGTTCATGCCGCCAAAGCCGTTATCAAATTCAATCACTTGCAAGGTGTTAACAGGAATGATCTCATCCGCTTTGACATCGTTCATTTTATAAGAACGGCCATTCAAAAACGCTGACATATGGCGCATGGAAAGCCTGATGGATCTAGGCTTATCAGCATTGGCCGCATCGTTTATCTTGAGCTTTGATAGCGGCGTCAATTTTTCCGGTAATTTTGATTTGCCTTTTCCGGCTTTAATCACCTTGACACTGAACAGATTATATTCGCCGCCCAAAGGCAACGAGGAACCGGACATCATGCCCATCATTCCGCCTCCCATCATGCCTCGTCGACCACCGCCCATCATACCGCCACCGCCCATCATGCCCATGCCGCCATGCATTGACGATTCGAAGGGGAGACTTTTAAGCGTCACTTCCGTTCCCACTTCGCGCGAACCGAAATCAACCCACAATTCCACACGTTCGCCCGGTGCCAGCATGACATACGGATAAACTTGCGGCTTTTCCAATAATCCGCCATCGACACCAATGACCGTGAGTTTAGCGCCATCACTCCAGCCTAACTTGTAAATTCGGGAATTTGAACCATTCAGCAATCTCAGCCGGTACGCCTGTCCGGAAACCGGCAAAACAAAATCAGGCTGACCGTTGACAAGAATCCGCTCGCCAAGAAAACCTTGCATACGCTGCATCATATGATCGCTGTATTCCAGTTGATTCTCCTTGTCGAAACTGCGGTCCTGGATGACCAAAGGCACTTCAAACTCACCGACCGGTAAATCAAGCGCTTCTTCAGCATCATCCTGAACGATAAACAATCCCGCCAAGCCGGAATACACCTGTTTGGCCGTGAGATTGTGAGTATGGGCATGATACCAATACATTCCAGCCCGATTGAGCAGCTCGAACTCATAAATATAAGTTTCCCCGGTACCAATCGCAAACATGGGATTGCCGTCCATAATGGCGGGGACATGCAAACCATGCCAATGAAGAATGGAATGAGCCGGTAAATTGTTGTTTAAAAAGATTCTGACTTTCTGACCTTTACGCAAACGAAGCGTAGGTGCCAGATAAGTATCAGGAGAATTTTGCACGGCTTCCATCGGGCCTTTTAAAACTTTACCCAGAACTTTCCAAACGCGCGTTTTTTGTCCATCCAGCAATTGAACGTGTGCGACCTCTTGAGTTAACTCAATTTCGACATCAGGAATAAAATTTGCGGAAGGCTGATTGACGGCTTTAAATTTTCCAGTCGCTTGGGCCCAAGTAGGATAAGTTGCCGCTCCAACAGCGGTTATTGCGGCGTATTTCAACCATTGACGGCGTTGTTGATTGATTGGCGATTTCATTGGGGATTACCTCATGCGGGTGTGCTAATGATTTAGTATATTAGCTATTTCTAATTATTAAAAGTATTAAACTAAAGTTTCCCAATAATCTCAAAAAAGGACTGTGCTTGGGCTTGGGCTGAAGGAATTATCGATAGGGTCTGCGT
Organism: Methylicorpusculum sp.; assembly: GCF_030651835.1. Lineage (GTDB taxonomy): Bacteria > Pseudomonadota > Gammaproteobacteria > Methylococcales > Methylomonadaceae > Methylicorpusculum. Next base: position 8,394 of record NZ_JAUSBX010000139.1, read on the forward strand.
AAACGGTGGCAAACCTATTTAATAAAGCACAGTTCGCGTTAAGCAGGGACGTCTTCCCGGCAGGGATTGCCGGGATCCAGAGCACAAGGACGTGCTACAGCCTTTGCCATCCAGATAACTAGGGTCAGATACGAATGGCACTTACTTAAGCCATAAGCCCATGAAAATATTGTAAAAGTGATTGGTATGGCGTTATGCTTCAATTCGCCAAAACCTCAACCAACACCAGGGACCAATCACGTGCATCATCATACCCTCAATACCGTCCGTACCCAACAACGCCTGATCCGGT
>NZ_JAUSBX010000059.1 GCF_030651835.1 Methylicorpusculum sp.
GTTTTTAATATCCAACGTAACTACTCGCCCGCTTTGAATTAAGGTTGTAGGTGCTTGATTTCAAAGGACGCATCAATACGTCCCTGTAGCTCTCTGCAACATCCCTGTTGCAGAAGCCTTTTCAATCAACCACCTACACCCACTAAAATTGGAGGGGGTGAGCAGATACTATCCAACTACTCAATTGCGGACCTCCCCCTAAAAAAATCTTGTCTGCGCTAACGATGCACCGATGCCGGTTGGCTTGTGTTTTGGCGGCTTGTCGATTTGCTTCGAATCAGCTCTACACATGGCTCATAATTCGTGATTTTGAGGTTTTAAGGAACGAGCATAAAACAACTTCTTCAAAGACCGGAAGGGGTTCGGTGGCTCGATTGACAGGTGTCGGCGTCAGGGATTGACGCCGTCAAGCCTACACGGACGTATTCACGGCGTCCTGTCAGACGAGCCACCGAACCCCACAAACAGTCAAGCTTTTAGAGGTTACTTTGTGATTATTCCTAAGTCCCACAGACTCCCTAGACAGAATTAATGCCGGATTTAAAGCAGAGGATTAATGATTTTGATGATATCTGCTTTTGAAAAAGGACCGGCTTGCCTGTGAATGAGTTGTCCTTCCCGGTTAAAAACCAGGCTGAAGGGGAGAATGCCGGCGATATTGCCCATTTGCTGAGCCAATGCCATGGCCTGATCGCCGCCAATGAGCATGGGATAATTGATTTCCAGGGTATTCAGATACTCCCCTACGGTTTCTTTATCTTCAAGGGCGATGCCGACAAATTGCAGTCCTTTTTCACCGTAATCCTTTTGTAATTCGACAAACTCCGGGATTTCCTTGCGGCAAGGCGGGCACCAGGTTGCCCAAAAGTTCACCACGATTATCTTCCCTTGCCATTCTGTCAAAGGGTGTGTCTGCCCCGCTAAATCCGGAAAACTGAAGCCGGTCAAGCCAGGTGTACCCACTTGGATTTTGTTGTCAGTGAGTTGATTGACGTAAATACCTGCCGCTAACGCGCAGAAAGCGATAGCCAGGATGATCAGGGATTGTTTCATCAGTTAACCTGTCGCAAGGATTTCAAAAAGGTTTCAGCGTCCTGATAACCGATGATGCGGTGATTGGTTTTTTCTTGCTGGCCAGGACCAAAAAATAAAATAGCCGGCGGTCCGATGAGATTAAATTTCTTCAGTAACGCTTGATCAGCTCCGGAGTTTTGAGTCACATCGGCTTGTAAAAGGACAAATCGAGATAATTGTGCCCTGACCGCAGTATCGGTGAAGGTGTAATTTTCCATTTCTTTACAGGAAATGCACCAGTCTGCATAAAAATCCAGCATGACCAATTGGTTGTTAGCGTTGGCCTGATCGATTTGGTGTTCTAATTCCTGCAAAGAGCCGATGCGTTGAAACATGTTTTTTTGAGCTGCAGGAGTCGCCGCGTTGGCTTGAGCGATGTTTAAGTTTTCCAGAGGCTTCAGCGGGTTATGATTGCCGGCGCTTAAGCCTATCAGTAATAAAACCCCGTAAATAAGCATGACGACGCCGGTTCCTTTCCATAGTTTTTGCCAGCCGCCTGCATTTTCTGGCAAAGGATCAATGGCATTGAGGTAAATCGCGGGGATTATCATCAGAATAGCCCAGAAAAACATCGCAACTGAGGGCGCGATGATGCGTTCAAGCATCCATAATGCCATAGCCAGCATGATGACCCCGAACACCGCTTTCGTTGAATTTAGCCAGCGGCCCGCTTTGGGAAGTAGTTTTCCAGCCGAAGCACCGACCAGCAGCAAGGGAATGCCCATGCCGAAGCCCATTGCAAATAAGGCCGATCCGCCCAGGACTGCATCGCCGGTCTGGCCGATATAAATCAAAGCGCCGGCGAGTGGCGCCGCGACGCAGGGTCCAACGATCAGAGAGGATAGCGAACCCATGATGGCCGCACCCCAAAGTGAGCCATCACGATGTTGATTGCTGGAATCATGGATTTTGGCTTGCAATGCTTTGGGGAGTTCCAGCTGGTAAAAACCGAACATCGACAAGGCAAGTAAAATAAAGACGGCGCTGAATGTGCCGACGATCCAGGGTTGCTGAAACGTGGCTTGCAGATTACTGCCAAATAAAGCCGCCAAAACGCCAAAGAGCGTATAAGTCGCTGCTGAAGCGACAACATAGCTTAACGACAACAGGAAAGCCCTTTTCGTCGAAATCGCATGGCCTTGGCCGACAATAATACCGGACAGAATAGGAATCATCGGAAAAATGCAAGGGGTGAACGCCAGCAGTAATCCAAAGCCCAAAAAACTCGCCAGGGTCAGCCAGAAGCTGTCCTGTTGCATGGCGGAAACAATACTGTCCTGTTCAGACAGCGGGGTATTGCCGGGTTTTGCCGCTTCTGCTGGAACAGATGTTACCGTCAGAGCCGGTAAGTTGAGTTCTGCTATTTTCTCCATGGGCGGGTAACAGACGCCCCGGTCGGCACACCCCTGGAATTTAGCCTTTAATTTGATGACTTGAGCGGCGGCGCTGGATCTGATGAGCGGAATGCTTAATTTCAATTCTCCGTATAGTGTTTCCACTTCACCAAAAGCTTCGTCAAATTTCGGTTTACCATGCGGCAGCTCAAAAACGCCCAGCTTCACGCCTTCTGTGTCTATGATTTCCAGCTGAAATTTTTCACGGTACAAATAATAGCCGTCTGCAATTTGCCAGGTCAGCTCAAGCCGGTCAGGAGCCGCAACCGTTGCGAAAAATGGAAAAGCCTCATCCGGAGGCAGCAGTTCATCCTGGAAAAAGCGTTGCTTGATGCCGCCCAAGCTATCGATCAGAGCATTTGTTGATGGCGGGGGAGCGGTCGATTGGATAACACCACGAATGGCGATAGTCAGCGTTGTTTTTTGTGGCGGATAGCAGATCCCGGCATCCGCACACCCCTGATGTTGAACCAGAAGTTGTAAAGAGGTGGCTGTTGTTGTATCAATCTGGCTGATAGGCACGGCAATATCAAGGGCTTGCCGGTGCGTGATGACCTCGCCGAAAAATTCGTCATTATAGGTGTGACCTTCCGGAAAAGCCGGTTCACCCAGCTTGATTGCCGGCGTTAATGATTCTATCCGGATTTTATTTTGATAAAGGTAATAGCCTTCGGCAATTTCAAAGCTGACCATCAGCTTATCCCGTTCAGCTGCTTTGGCTGATAATTTGAACGCCTGTTCAACGGGCAAAAGATCGCTTTCTGCCAGGGCTGATGCCTTAAAGGCAATCAAGCATAAAAGGAAAAAAGAAATTATTCTGAAGTTAAACATTGATCGATCCATTGCAGGTAGTCAGGTGCACCATTGTCGACAGTGACCGCGATGATTTCGGGAAGTTCATAGGGATGATGGCTCTTTATTAACTCAGCGATACTGGGGTAAAAGTCCGAACGCGTCTTGATCAGCAATAAATATTCATCGGCTGTTTCTATTTTATTTTGCCAACGGTACACGGATGTCAGGCCGGGTAATAGGTTGACACAGGCGGCCAGGTTTTGATTGATCAACAGATGGGCCAGTTTGGTTGCGCTTTGCTGATCCGGACAGGTACAAAAAATAATCTGGTAATTTTGGCGCATGGCAAACCCTGAAGAGGGGGGTTGGTAGAATATTGTTCTGGAAATTAAATCGGGTTCTCCTTATATTGTAACCCGTGACTTTATCAAAAGGTGTTTTTAATGAAAGCTTTCCAAGGCGTTTTTTTACTGATTTTGCTCATTCCGATTATTGAAATTTATCTGTTAATTTCCGTTGGCGGGCTGTTGGGTGTTTTTCCTACCGTATTTCTGGTGGTATTTACGGCCGTGTTGGGCGCGTTCCTACTGAGGCGCCAAGGTTTTGAAACCTGGCAGCGCTTTCAGGCATCAATGGCACAAGGCATTGTTCCGGCATATGAACTGATCGAGGGGCCTTTACTGCTGATTGCCGGAGCTTTACTGTTAACGCCCGGATTTTTCACCGATGCAGTGGGCTTTATCTGCCTGGTACCACAGCTACGAAGAAACATAGCCCGCTACATCATTGAAAATCACTTGATTGATGGTAGCGTTTTCTCGGGCGCGGCCAGTTCAAAAAAGGCCACCGAGGTGCTGGAAGGTGAATACAACAAGGAAGAATAAAGCGACTTAAGGCGAGGAAGGAAACTACATCCTTGTAGTGTAAATGCTGATTATTCTTTAGGTGTTTCAGATTCTTCAGTTGAACTTTCAGGATTCGCTGGGCCGTCCGGTGTCAGGGTGCTTTTGTTCAGCCCTGAATAAACGGGACACCATCCTGAATAGGCCGTCGCTATTAATATCATGCCCACTAAAATTAACAGTATCTTCGCTGTAAAGAGAGAAGCTAAGACCAGAGCCACACCGCCAATCATGCGATATTTTTTTTCCGGAACACCGATGTTGTGTTCAAATTTAACCATTCGTTTGACATCAAAATTCATTATGATCACCCCTCAATTTGTTTTTTATTAAAATTATTGGCAACTGTTATTCGTGGGCGCCGCTGCCTTCCCCCCACCGGAGAGACGGTTAGCGATTTATCACGAATAGTGACAGTTTTGAGCCTTTTACAGGCTTAACAACAATGGTTGATACACTTAACAGTGCCTTGATCAAACCAGGCACGCCCCAGATCGATAACCATAAGTCAGGGATCTGATTTCCAACAACAAACCATTAATGTCGTTGGTAACCGAGAGTAAACTCACGAGTGAACTTACCCGGCATTTCTTTAATTGGCCCTCAAATATACACAGCTAAAAAAAATGTGCAAGCGATAACAGATGGACATCACAAATATCATTAATCCTTTAAACGATGCCCAGAGACAAGCCGTTTCTGCCCCTCTTAAGCCTATTTTGGTACTCGCAGGAGCGGGTAGTGGGAAGACCCGGGTTTTGGTGCATCGCATTGCCTGGCTGATTCAGGTGGAAGGGGTGTCGCCGCACAGCATTTTGGCGGTCACCTTTACCAACAAAGCGGCGGCGGAAATGCGCACGCGTGTTGAAAGTTTGTTGGGTATGTCAGCGCGCTCCATGTGGATTGGGACGTTTCATGGCCTGGCGCACCGACTCTTGAGACGCCATGCGCAACAGGCCGGGTTGCCGGAATCATTTCAGGTAATGGATTCGGATGATCAGCTCAGAGTCATTAAACGGATTTTAAAGAGCTTGAATCTGGATGATGCACGCTGGCCGCCCAAACAAGCCCAATGGTATATCAATGCTCAAAAGGATGAGGGCGTTCGTGCCCGGCATATGGCTGAGACCGGAGATTTTTATCTGAGTCAAATGCGGGCGGTTTACCGGATGTATGAAGACATTTGTCAACAATCGGGACTGGTTGACTTTGCCGAATTGTTACTGCGAGCTCACGAGTTGCTCAGGGATATTCCTGATGTTTTGGCGTTTTATCAAGCTCGATTTCTGCATGTGCTGGTCGACGAGTTTCAGGATACCAACACCATTCAATACGCATGGTTGCGGCTTTTAACCGGGGGTAAGGATAATCTGTTTGTCGTGGGTGATGATGATCAGTCCATTTATGGCTGGCGCGGCGCCAAGATAGAGAATATCTATCAATTTCAACAGCACTACCCAGAACATAAGGTCATTAAACTGGAGCAGAATTACCGATCCACCGGACATATATTAAAAGCCGCTAACCATGTGATTGCCCGCAACGAAGGTCGGATGGGGAAAGAATTATGGACCGACTCAGGGCTGGGCGATCTGATTTCACTGTATTCGGCATTCAACGAGCAGGACGAAGCCTATTTTGTCGTGGAACGGATTCGAAAATGGGTCAACGAAGGCGGCGCGCGTAGTGAGGTGGCTATTTTATATCGCTCCAACGCGCAATCCCGTCAGTTCGAAGAACGGTTAATGAACACCGGAACGCCTTACCGCGTTTATGGGGGCTTACGCTTTTTCGAACGCGCCGAGGTAAAAAATGCGCTGGCTTACCTAAGGCTGATTGCCAACGCTGAAGACGATGCTTCATTTGAACGCGTGGTTAATACACCGGCCCGTGGCATAGGCGCAAAAGCGCTGGATGATTTGCGCCTGTTTGCCCGAGATCAACGCCTGTCGTTATGGCAGGCAACGGAGGCTTTAATAGCCCAACAACGGTTGACGCCTAGAGCATCCGGCGCCTTAGCCGGTTTTCTGAAGCTGATCGGCAAGATGGCGGCAGAGACCTCATCCTTATCGCTTTTTGAAAAAGTTAAAAAAGTTGTCGAGCATTCCGGTTTAATTGAACTCTATCAAAAGGAAAAAGGCGATAAAGGTGAGGCTCGCGTAGAGAACCTGGAAGAGCTGGTCAACGCGGCGAAAGCCTATGTTTTTGATCAGGACAACGAAGAGCAAATGGGCGAACTCGATATGTTTTTGGCGCATGCTGCCTTGGAATCGGGTGATATGCAGGGCGACGATTTCGAGGACTGCGTTCAGCTGATGACGCTTCATTCTGCAAAAGGACTGGAATTCAATTTGGTTTTTGTCGTGGGAATTGAAGAAGGCTTGTTTCCATCTCAGCAATCGGTCGAAGATGCCGGGCGGTTGGAAGAAGAAAGGCGCTTATGCTATGTAGGTATGACCCGCGCCAAGAAGCAATTGATTTTGACCTATGCGGAATCACGGCGTATCTACGGTCGTGAAACCAATCCCAGGCCGTCACGATTTTTAAAAGAGATTCCTGCCGATACGCTGCAGGAAGTGAGGCTAAGAGCCCAGGTTAGTCGTCCGGTTACCGCCGTTTCGACACTGTCCGATGCGAATAGAGCGTCCGCATCGTTCAGGTTAGGGCAGCGGGTTAAGCATGAAAAGTTTGGGGAAGGGGTGGTGTTGCAAATTGATGGCAGTGGCGATCAGGAGCGGGCGCAGATTAATTTCAGCGACGCCGGGATGAAATGGCTGATGTTGGCTTACGCCAATCTCCAGCGGTTGCATTAATAATAGAGTTATAACAACCCGGTTGATGGAGAAAGCGTAAGTCGAATAGTATTTATCACACGATTGTAATGAAACATTAAGATTTCTATGTTTTAATCACTGCAAAAGGTAGGGAAAATCTAATAATATCGCATTGATAGAAGCTTTTTGTTGGTTTGAACAAAAGTTTCCGGATTATAAAGGGATGGTGTAATCAACGAAAAATGCCTGAATCAATCATGCCCCCTAAAGATATTCTGTTCTGCAAACATTCATATTTGTTGCCGGTTAGTTCTACTTTGTCAGATAAGAAGAAAGACCGTCATACCCGTCGGGACGCGGGTATCCAGTGCCATGGATGGCGAGCTTCGAACCATCCATGGAGCCTGGATTCGCTTCGCGGTCTGACGGCTCCGGCAATCCATGCCGGAATGACGACCTTCTGTCATGTGAAACCTGAAATCTTACAAAGTAGAATTAGCTTCAGCGATTAATTTAAATAATAAAAGTGATGCTCTAGGTAGGTTGGGGTTGGGGATAGCAACTCAACATGACCATGGAGTTAATTGTTGGGTTGCAAAAGACAGGCAACCCAAACTTCGCGGAACAATTACGGAAATAAATGAATGTTAAGCATCAGACTATTTGGTGTTTGACTGGAAAAAATCAACGATAGAGGGTTTGCTTTTTTCGACGGATGATCATTTGTCTCAGAAAAGACTTTATCATTAGCTATAATAAATTTTTAAGCCTGATCTTATGGAGCGTTCAATGCAGTTAAAGCCGTGGTTTTTTGGGTTGGTTTTTTCGTTGTTGCTGGTTGGCACAACTCAAGTAACAGCAGAGGAAGCCGGTTATGAGCCTGGGACTTACAAAGTAGAGCCGGGCGATGTGTTAACTGTTTCCGTTTGGAAGGAAGAAGGTTTGCTGCAAGAAGTGTTAGTCAGGCCGGATGGCGGAATCTCGTTTCCTTTGGCGGGAAACATTCAGGCTCAAGGCAAAACGCTGGAACAGATCGAATCTATCATCAGTCAGCGTCTGGCTGATTATATCGCCGATCCGGTTGTGACGGTTTCAGCCAAGCAACTGTTCGGTAACAAGGTCTATGTTATAGGTAAGGTCAATAAACCAGGCGAATACCCTATCAACAGGCCGACGGATGTGATGCAGGGCTTAGCCATGGCTGGGGGAATGACGCCTTTTTCGGCGGTAAACAGTATTGTAATTCTTAGGCGCCACGCCGATGGACAGCAAGAAGCCTTTCCTTTTCGCTACGGTGACGTCGAAGATGGAGATGATCTTCATCAAAATATAGTATTGCAACCCGGCGATGTGATTGTCGTACCTTAATCTTACAATTATTCAATGACGGAAGTGGTTGCCCCGAGGGATAGTTTTTTGAATATGACGTCTCACCTTCTAAGAACTTCGCTAGGAACGTTTCTGCTTGCACTGGCTTTACTGCCTATTTCAGTGCATGCAAGGGAATGGTACGCGCAGCCGTCTGCCAGTTTGCGTACTTTTTATGATGATAACTTACTGCTTAGGCAGAGCGATGATAAATTCGAGGCATTCGGTGCGACGTTATCGGCCAAATCAACATACGGTGTGCGTTCCGAAATTTATGATGTTGGTGGCGATGTCCGAGTGGACATCAATCGGTATAAAGCACGAGACAACATTGACAGTGAAAATTTCTTTTTCAACGGTTTCGGTACTTACAATCTGACCGCAAGAAACCAGTTGGGGCTGAAAGGCAATTACACGATGGATAACAGTATCATCAGCGAATTTGATGGTTCAGGTTTAGTCCAGACCCTGGTTGACAGAACCAGCTGGACCATCGATCCCAGTTGGACTTATATGTTATCAGAGCGAGCAAGCCTGACCGGCAGTTACAACCATACCGATGTGTCGTTTGCAGACAATGCCTCAAATAATTTTTTGACCAGCTATGTGACCGATTCGGCTACGTTGAATTATTCATTGCAGTGGACTGAAAGGCTATTATGGTACAGCGCGGTAAGTGCTTTAAGGTTTGATGTGCCAGAGAGTACAACAAGTGCAGCGGGTAATCGCCAGATACCTTTTGGCGGAGGTTCCATAATTGTTCCTGGTATATCTGACACTATTAGTGGATCGATCAGTGATATGTATACATTTCAAACGGGGGTTCGGTTTAATATTACCGAGACCTGGGACAGTGAATTGATGGCCGGTGGTCGTTGGACAGAAGTCGAGAGTACGCAATATCAAGTGTTCAGGCCTAATGCCAACCCTCAAGTTGAAATTCTTACAGGGGGAGATCCTAACCCCCAATCATCCAGCGGCCTGGGCTATCTTTTGTCAGCCGGTACCACCAAGCGCTTTGAAAAAAGCTCGATTGGCGCCCGTTTCTATCAGGATGTCAGACCCACCGCTAATGGTGTGCTCCAGCAATATATGGGTTTGACGCTGGATGGTGAGCACCGTATCAGTGAACAGTTAAAGCTCAATCTCACCGCTTCAGCGACACAGCAGACATCCGCCGCCAATGAAGACGTGCCTTCTCGCTTTGACCGCGATTCTTATATGGTGGAACCCAAACTCAGTTGGTTAATTGACCGGCAAATGACCTTAAGCGGTGGCTACCGTTACCGTACTCAGGAATTTACCGCCAATAACTCAGGCATACAAGAATCCAACAGCGTTTATTTTCAATTCAATTATCAATGGGATAAATTTGCGACTTCCCGCTGATACAAATCGCTTAAGGGCTTACCCGCTTTAGCACGATATATTTCATTAATCATCCAACACAAACCAAAGAAGACAGCGTATGGAAGAAGAGAATACCAAAGGCTTGCAGGATTACGTAGCCATGTTTAAACGGCAACGTGGAAAGCTGTTGCTGATTGCCTCCGGATTGTTTTTATTGACGATCATAGTGGCCATCAGTTTGCCCTCTGTCTACAAGGCAACGGCCACCATCCTGATTGAACAACAGGAAATCCCGCCCGATCTGGTGCGTTCAACGGTAACCAGTTATGCCGACCAACGGATTCAGGTCATCAGTCAAAGAGTCATGACCTCATCCAATCTCAAGCGAATCATCGACAAGTTTGGTCTTTATGAGGATGAACAGAAAGCCAATCCATTAAGCGTTGTTCTTGAAACGATGAAAGAAGATATTCAGCTGGAAATGGTCAGTGCGGATGTCGTTGATCCTGTAAGCGGCAGGCCAACGCAGGCAACGATTGCGTTTACCTTGGCCTTCAGCAGTAAATATCCCAAAATTGCGCAGGAAGTGGCCAACGAGTTGGTCAGTCTGTATCTGGACGAAAACCTGAAAAGACGTTCGGAAGTCGCAGCTGAAACTACCAGTTTTCTTGGTTTGGAAGCCTCCAAGCTGAGTGAGCAAATCGCCAATTTGGAAACGGAACTGGCTATTTTTAAAGAAAAAAATGCGAACAGCCTGCCGCAATTGCAAAACTTTAACATGCAGTTGATGGATAAAACCGAACAACAGATTATTGAGGTTGATCGTCAAATCAATGCGCTGAATGAACGTAAGATTTATCTTGATTCACAGCTATCGTCTTTGAGTCCTCACACCACAATTTATTCTGCAACCGGCGAGAGAATATACGGTTCAGAAGACCGGTTGAAAGCCCTGGAAGCAGAGTTTATTTCATTGAGTGCGCGTTATAGCGGGAACCATCCGGATATAACCAAAACAAAAAGGGAAATTGAAGCACTGCGTAAAGAAGTTGGTGCAACGGACAACGGTGAATTACTCACTCAATTGACCAGCAAACGTGCTGATCTGGCTACATTGATTGACCGCTATTCGGAATCTCACCCGGATGTCAAAAAACTAAGAAAAGAAATAAGCAATCTGGAAGCACAGTTGAATCGGCCGCTATCGGTCTCGTTGCCCAAATCGACAGCCAAACCCGATAACCCGGCTTATATTCAACTCAAAGCGCAACTGGAAGCGGCCGAGTCCGAATTAAGAGCTCAGCGGACTTCAAAAGAGTCGCTCAGGCAAAAATTAACTGACTATGAAAAAAGTATTCTGCAAGCGCCTCAAGTGGAGCGTGAATTCCAGTCACTGATGCGGGATTATGAAAATGCGACGATTAAATACCGTGAAGTTAAAGCCAAACAAATGGAAGCGGATATGGCCCAAGCCATGGAAAAAGACCGTAAAGGTGAGCGCTTTTCGTTAATCGAGCCGCCGATGTTTCCTGAAGAACCTTTTAAGCCGAACCGTAAGGCCATTATTTTCCTGGGTTTGATTCTCTCCATAGGCAGTTCATTTGGTTTTGCCGTGGTCAAGGAGAGCCTGAGCAGTGCCATATTTGGTTCTAGAGCTGTTTTAGCGGTTACCGGTCTGGCTCCTCTCGTGGTTTTGCCCTATATCGAAACCGATGAAGATATTTCGAAAAATAAAAGTGCAAAACTGAAGGTTGTTTTGTCAATAATCGGAGCCCTCATTGCCGCCATCCTCTTTTTTCATTTTGTAATCAAGCCATTGGATGTGCTCTGGTATGTCGTTATGAGAAAGCTGGGTTTAGGTTGATTTTTTAAGTAGCAAGTTCGAGATAACTTGCCGTTATAGTCAGAAAGTCATCCTTTATCTGTAGCGTTTTCATGCTAAGAATTAAGTAACCATCAACTTCATCAGGAAAGCGAATGGAAAGAATACATAAAGCGCTTGAAAAAGCGCGAGAACAAAGAAATCGGCCCGGTAACAAGCCGCAACCGCGAGCCGGCGGCAAGACGAATTATGTGACCGCCGCTGCTGTCCAGGAAATCAAGTATACCCAAACCCAGACAGTCGAAATATCCCAGCAACTGCTTAAACAAAACCGGGTTGTTGCGCATCTTAAAGATAACGAAACGGCCGACTTGTTCAAGATTCTAAGAACCAAGGTTTTGCAGCGAATGAGCATCAATGGCTGGAATATGCTCGCGGTTACCAGTCCTACTGCGGGTGTGGGCAAATCGCTCACTGCTGTCAATTTGGCGATCAGTCTGGCAATGGAAGGCAATCATTCGGTACTGCTGGCGGATCTGGATTTACGGAGGCCGAATATTCATCACTATTTCGGAATTTCCTCACCTAAAGGCATCGTCGATTATTTCACCGATGATGTGCCTATCAATGAGTTGTTTATTAATCCCAGCATTGAAAGGTTGGTGCTCTTGCCGGCGGGTAAGCCGATCAGACAGTCATCCGAATTGCTGGCCACACCAAAAATGCTGAATTTGGTTAACGAGCTGAAAAATCGTTATTCAGACCGGTTGATCATCGTCGATTTGCCACCGTTAATGAGTTCCGATGATGCAATGGTTTTTTTGCCTTATGTGGATGCCTGTTTACTCGTGGTGGCTGAAGGTTTAACGACTAACCCGGAGATAGAGCGAAGCTTACAGTTAATCGAAGAGAAAAAATATCTGGGATCAGTATTGAATAAATCAGCTGAAATCTGGTCACCCGCAGCGTATTAGCCTATGTATCAAGACTTTTTCGGATTCAAAGAAAAACCGTTTTCACTGACGCCCGATCCTGATTTTCTGTACTTGAGCAAGCAGCATATGACCGCATTAAACATGCTCGAATATGGCTTGCACAGTCAGGCCGGCATTACTGTCATCAATGGTGAAGTCGGCTCAGGCAAAACTACGCTGGTCAGACGAATTCTCCAGGAAATAGATCAGGATGTTACGGTAGGCCTGATATCCAATGCCCATAATGCCTTCGGTGATTTGCTGCAATGGGTGCTCAATGCCTTCGAACTCGATGCCTCTGCTGCTGATAAGGCCTCGAGGTATCAGATATTTGTCGACTTTTTGGTGAGTGAATACAGTCAAAACAGACGCACGGTCCTGATTATTGATGAAGCTCAAAATCTCGATATGCAGACCTTGGAGGAATTGCGCTTACTGTCCAATATCAACGTTGATAAATACTTGTTGTTGCAACTGATTCTGGTGGGGCAGCCGGAATTGCTGGAGTTGCTGCAGCGGCCCGAATTAAGACAGCTCGCTCAGAGAGTGTCTGTCGACTACCGCTTAAAACCCCTAAAATACAAAGAGACGCTTGAATATATCCAGCATCGTTTGGTGGTGGCGGGTGGCGCAGCGAACGTGTTTGATAAATACGCCATGGCGGTCATTTTTTACTATAGCCAGGGTATTCCAAGACTCATCAACACCTTATGCGACTTTTCACTGGTTTACGGTTTTGCCGAGGAAATACAGCCCTTGACGATGCCGCTGGTGCTGGATGTCATTAGAGACAAACTGCAAGGCGGCATATTTCCTTTTCCCGAAAAAGAAACCAACGAAATGACAAAAGTCAGAGCGCTTATTTTGCAGCAAAAAGGCATCGATATTGGCCAGTTGCAACAGGATGAGGACGAAGAGGAATTAAAATCCCTATAGTGGCTGGGTTCATGCAAAAGGTATGGAAGCAAACGAAGCAGGCTAGGTTAGCTCTGAGAGCCTAATCCCCTACATTGAATACCGACTCAATTTTAATTTAAATCGCAATTTTCAGGATGTTATATGGCTAAAACAGCATTAATTACCGGCATTACCGGACAAGACGGCGCTTATCTGGCTGAATTTCTACTCAAGAAAGGCTATGTCGTGCATGGGATCAAACGCCGCGCCTCATTATTCAATACCAATAGAATTGATCACCTGTATCAAGACCCGCACATAGAGAACCGTAATTTTATTCTGCACTATGGCGACTTGGTCGATTCAAGCAATCTGGTGCGTATCGTTCAGCAAGTTCAACCGGACGAAATTTATAACCTGGGTGCGCAAAGTCATGTTGCGGTTTCGTTTGAATCCCCAGAATACACGGCCGATGTTGATGCGCTTGGCACCTTGAGAATTCTTGAAGCCATCCGCATTTTAGGGCTGGAAAAAAAGACCCGGTTTTATCAGGCTTCGACTTCTGAATTGTTTGGTCTGGTTCAGGAAATACCGCAACGGGAAACAACACCGTTTTATCCGCGTTCACCTTATGCGGTAGCAAAAATGTATGCCTACTGGATTACCGTCAATTACCGGGAAGCCTATGGAATCTATGGCTGTAACGGTATTTTGTTTAATCACGAATCACCGTTACGGGGCGAAACTTTTGTAACCCGCAAAATCACTCGGGCTATCGCCAGAATCAAGCTGGATCTGCAGGACTGTCTCTATCTGGGTAATCTTGATTCCTTGAGAGATTGGGGTCACGCTAAAGATTATGTAGAAATGCAGTGGTTAATGTTGCAACAAGAACAACCTGAAGATTTTGTGATTGCCACCGGCGTTCAATATTCGGTAAGACAATTTGTTGATGCGGCCGCTAAGGAATTGGATATTGCTATCCGTTGGGAAGGCGAGGGAGCTGAGGAAAAAGGGTATAACGAAGCCAACGGGAAATGCATTGTCGCGGTTGATCCGCGTTACTTTAGACCGACAGAAGTTGAAACGTTGCTGGGCGATCCGACAAAAGCCAAGGAAAAATTGGGATGGACACCAAAAATCACCTTCCATGAATTAGTGGCGGAAATGGTCAGAGAGGATCTTAAAGATGCTGAGCGTGATGAACTTTGTCAGCGTCAAGGTTATAAAACCTTTAATTTCCATGAATAAACGGGCTATTTTGCTGACTTAACTTTCTTATAAGAGTGAAATGCTATGGATGCGAACATTAATAAAGCGGTTATCGACAAACAAACCAAAATCTATGTGGCGGGACATCGCGGATTGGTGGGCTCCGCGATTGTCAGAAATTTGGAGGGCAAAGGCTATACCCATATTGTCACCCAAACCAGGCTTGAACTGGATCTGATGGATACAGCCGCAGTAAACCGATTTTTCGAGACCGAAAAGCCGGAAGTGGTTATTGATGCGGCGGCGAAAGTGGGTGGAATTTATGCCAATAATACGTATCCGGCAGAATTCATCTACAGCAACCTGTGTATTCAAAACAACCTGATTCATGGCGCTTATCAGGCGGGTGTCAAAAAGTTTGTATTTCTGGGCTCCTCCTGTATTTATCCGAAAATGGCCCCCCAGCCTCTGAAAGAAGAGTATTTGTTGACCGGTCCTTTGGAGCCCACCAACGAATGGTATGCGGTGGCTAAAATTGCCGGGATTAAAATGTGTCAGGCTTACCGCAAACAGTATGGTTTTGATGCGATCAGCCTGATGCCGACCAATTTGTATGGCCCCGGCGACAATTTTGACTTGCAAAATTCCCATGTACTGCCTGCGTTGATCAGAAAATTTCATGAAGCCAAGCAAAGCAACGCCGAGTCAGTCGTGATTTGGGGCACGGGTACGCCGATGCGAGAGTTTTTGTATGTTGATGACATGGCTGATGCGTCAGTCTACCTGATGGAAAATTACTCGGATCTGGAAATCGTCAACGTGGGCACCGGCCAGGATGTCACCATCAGAGAATTGGCGGAAACGATACAGAAAGTGGTCGGTTTTGCCGGAAAGCTCGAATTTGATACGACAAAACCTGATGGAACAATGCGTAAATTATTGGATGTATCGAAATTGAGTGCCGAGGGCTGGCAAGCGAAAGTGCCTTTAGAGCAGGGCATAACCCAGCTTTACGATTGGTATCAGAAAAATCTGGCTTAAAGAAAAGTAGGTTGGGCCGGTTCGACAGCACTAATCCAACCTCATTTAACCCCGACTCTAAACCTTTTATGACTTGGTGTTTTGAACATCTTAGGCTGTTATGTCTATACTTCCTTGGCAAACACCTGCCGCGTAGGTTAGGAACAAGCATAAAATAAATTGTGCCACTACTCCCACACTCCGTCTTGGTTATACCGTTAAGTTAAGCTTATTTTGTAAGTGGGCCATGCTCGCGATTGAACCACTTATCGGTATTGAGGACAGGGTGAGGGCAAAAGCCTAAGTTATTTCGTGTGTATTCCTTAGGTCAGTTCTAAGAATCTAACCAAACTATCGAAGCAGCGGCTCTATCCCAGCCACGTTGAATAATTACAGTCACATTAGTTACACAGGAATACATCATGCAAGCATCAGAGACCAAAGTATGCGTCATCGGTTTAGGCTACATTGGCTTGCCAACCGCTTCGTTGCTGGGTACAAAAGGATTTGAGGTATTTGGTGTCGATACTTCTGAGCATGTCGTCGATACCATTAATCAAGGCAAAATCCATATCGTTGAGCCCGATCTTGATATTCTGGTCAAGTCAGCGGTTCAATCCGGTAATCTAAAGGCGGGTCTCAAGCCGGTAGAGGCCGATATCTTTATTTTAGCGGTACCCACCCCTTTTAAAGACAATCACATTCCGGACCTTTCATATGTGGAAGCCGCGACCCGGGTGATCGCTCCCTATGTAAAACCCGGCAATATCGTTATTTTGGAGTCGACCAGTCCTGTTGGAACAACCGATGATGTCGTCGCCAAAATCCTTAAGGAACATGGACATAATGTAGGTAGGGATGTTTATGTCGCGCATTGTCCTGAGCGGGTTCTTCCCGGTAGGATTTTGACCGAATTAGTCGAAAACGACCGGATCGTCGGCGGCATCAACGCTATTTCTACTGACAAAGTGGTTGAATTTTATCAAACATTTGTTCGCGGTGAAATTCTGGCGACAGATGCAAAGACCGCAGAATTAAGCAAGCTCAGCGAAAATTCATTTCGAGATGTCAATATCGCCTTTGCCAATGAGCTGTCCTTGATTTGTGATAAGGAAAATATCAATGTATGGGAACTGATCAAGCTGGCCAATCGGCATCCTCGGGTTAATATCCTGCAGCCGGGGCCGGGTGTCGGCGGGCATTGTATCGCTGTTGATCCCTGGTTTATCGTCGCTCGCGCGCCTGAGTATGCCAGGCTGATAAAAACAGCCCGCGAGGTCAATGATGCCAAGCCGCACTGGGTCATTGAAAAGGTCAAAGCCAGCGCTGACAAGTTTAAAAATCCCGTCATTGGTTGTTTAGGACTGGCCTTTAAAGCCGATGTGGATGATCTGCGCGAATCCCCTGCCGTTGAAATCGTAAAACACATTCAAGAACAAAATATTGGTGAAGTGCTGGTTGCAGAGCCCAACCTAGTTTCGCATAAAGCGTTTGATTTACTGCCTTATCAAGAAGTCATAAAAAGGTCCGACATTATCTTGCTGCTGGTTGATCATAAACCCTTCAAGAGCCTTAAAGCTGTCGAGCTTAAAGAAAAAATTCTGATCGATACGCGGGGCGTCATCAAGTAAAAAACTAATCGTCAGCCGATTCAGTTCCGGCAGGCAACTTTAAAAAACCGTTCGAGGTGAGTCCCTCTTATCATGAGAGAGGCTAGGATCAATGCCGTTAAGCTAAGCACATTTTGTAGGAGAGGGCCATGCCCGCGATCGAGCCTCCTCGGGTCGCGGGCGTGAACCGTCCTGGTAAATGAAAGGCCGTTGTAAGGCGGTTAAGGTGATAGCCGCATCCGCCAAAGCTGTTAAAGGAGGATGCGCTGTCGCTTATCCACCCTACCCATCTGCGACCCAGACTTTCACGGTAACGAGAACGTAGTCTTTACTCGGCGGCATTGAGAGCTGGGTGAGGGAAATAAAAAATAAGGAAAACTGCTTTTTACACCCTCATCCTAACCTTCTCCCAGAAGGAGAAGAAATACTTACTGATTTTTTAACTAACTAAGTCACATTCCGTCCATCACACGGCAAGAGAGTTATAGCATGACATTAAAGGTACTCACTGTATTCGGCACACGTCCGGAAGCCATAAAGATGGCTCCTGTGGTATTGGCCTTGCAACAAGCCCAAGGTATCGAATCGTTAGTGTGTGTTACCGCTCAGCACCGACAAATGTTGGATCAGGTGCTTAATCTGTTTGTCATAAAACCGGATTATGATTTGGACCTTATGGCACCCAATCAGGATCTATTTGATATTACGGCCAAAGTATTACTGGGTTTACGCGATGTACTCAGACAGGCCCGCCCTGATGTGGTGCTGGTGCATGGTGATACGACGACATGTTTTGCTGCCGGACTTGCCACTTTTTATGAAAACATTAAATTGGGTCATGTTGAAGCGGGTCTTCGAACGGGCAATTTGCGCGCACCTTTTCCGGAAGAGGCTAATAGAACGCTGGTGGGCCGTTTAGCGGATTATCATTTTGCCCCAACCCAGTCCTCTAAAACTAACTTACTGGCCGAAGGTGTAAAAGAGGAAGCCATTGTTGTAACCGGCAATACCGTCATTGACGCCTTGTTGATCGTCAGGGATAAAGTGACGGCTCAGCTTGAAGAAGTATGGCTTAATCATTTTGGTGAGGCTCTTTATACAACAGTCGTCAATAAGCAGCGAAAACTGATTTTGATTACGGGTCACCGGCGTGAGAATTTTGGCCAAGGTTTTATCGATTTATGTAACGCTATTAAAGAGCTGGCGCAAAAACACGGTGACTGGGATTTGGTTTATCCTGTTCATCTCAATCCAAATGTACAAAAACCGGTCTATGAAATTTTGGCGGATTTGCCTAACGTCTATCTGATCGCACCGCTTGATTATGAGCCGTTTGTTTGGATGATGAACCAAAGTGATCTTATTTTGACCGATTCCGGCGGCATTCAGGAAGAGGGACCATCTTTGGGTAAGCCGGTTTTGGTGATGCGGGATGTGACCGAAAGACCTGAAGCTGTCGATGCCGGAACTGTTTTATTGGTTGGGACTAACAAGGAAAAAATTGTTAACGGGGTTGAAACGGTGTTGCAGGATAAGGAGATTTACGCGCGAATGTCAAAAGCACATAATCCCTATGGCGATGGCAATGCGTGTGCTCTGATAGTCAAAAAGCTTTCGGATAGATAAAAAAGCAATATAATTGGCAACTTTCCGTGGTGCAACAAGACAAAGGTGATGCACCGGGTAGGTTGCGGTTGGCGATAGCCAACCAACGGTTCAAGGTCGTGGAGTTCATTGTTGGGTTGAATTCGCCATGTAATTCATCAGCCCTCTTCCAAGTAAACCCGCCTTTGGGCTAATATCTACGCGCAAAATTTTTATCTTCGGCTAACGGGGCAATATCAGGCCCGGCTAAGACCGATAGAGATCGGATCAATAACCTTAAGGATTTCGCCAATAATTACGCCTCTTATAAAGGGGAGAATAAACGTATCCACCCAGTGCTGATGCAGGCAATCCTTGCCGTTAACCAGGCTTCGATTAATGGTATTGGAGTTTAGTCTGGCAGTAAAACAAGGGAACCAAATAATCATAATAATTAGAACGGATTTAGGAAAGCAGTTAATAACCCCCAAAATTATGGATGTTTTATGAAATTGAATTATGCACTTTTAATCTCGGCCGCATTAATTGCCTTGTTAATAGGCCTCATTTTTGGTGATGCGCTGATTACCATGGTTGGGCGATGGGAAAGCGAAGAATACAGCCACGGTTATCTGATACCGGTTATCTCGTTTTGGTTTGTTTGGGAAAACAGATTGGCATTAGCCAAAATGCAATTCGAACCTCAATGGACGGGAGTTGTATGCGTCCTTATCGGTCTGTTGATTGGTTTTGCAGGTAATTTGGCGACATTGTCTATCATTTCACAGTACGCTTTTTTACTGGTTTTGTTTGGCATGTGTCTGGCTTATACCGGCTGGAAGGGCATCAGGCTGCTCTGGTTTCCATTGGTGTATTTAATTTTCATGATTCCATTACCGAATTTTTTATACAACAATCTGTCTTCAGAGCTGCAGCTCATCTCCTCCCAAATCGGCGTCGCTGTTATCCGTTCCTTTGGCATCAGCGTATTTTTGGCGGGCAATGTCATTGATCTGGGTAACTTTCAGTTACAAGTGGTCGAAGCCTGTAGCGGCTTGCGTTACCTGTTTCCTCTCGCCAGTTTCTGTTTTTTGTGTGCGTATTTTTTTAGAGCCAAATTGTGGATGCGCATCCTGATTGTGCTTTCGACATTGCCCATCACCGTGTTGATGAACAGTTTTCGTATCGGTGTTATTGGTGTTCTGGTGGATAATTGGGGCATAGAACAAGCGGAAGGGTTTCTGCATGATTTTGAAGGCTGGGTTATTTTTATTGGCTGCCTGGGCATTTTGTTTATCGAAATGTGGTTATTGGTCAAGATTTTTTATAAAGGCAAGAAATTTTCACAAGTATTTGTGATCGGCGCTCAGCCGCTGGACGTACTGGGTATTCCTGAAGAGGCTGAGCAGGTTCAAACCGTACAATCGCAAACCTTATTTTACGGATTGCCAAAACCTTTTTTGACAGCCCTGGTGCTTTTAATCATTGCCGCACCTATTTCAATGTTTGTGGGGGATCGAGAGGAAATATCACCCGAACGTTCGCGCTTTACCACATTTCCTTTAACTATTTCAGACTGGAAAGGCGTGGAAGTCGGCATGGGCCAGAAATACATCGACGAACTTAAATTCGATGATTACATCATTGCCAACTATACAAAGCCGGGTGAAGTCTCCCCGGTCAACTTTTACGTGGCTTATTACGCCTCTCAGCGGCAGGGCGCTTCAGCGCACTCACCCAAATCCTGTATTCCAGGTGACGGCTGGCGTATCGGGGAATTTACCCAACGAAGTTTGCCGGGTGCAACCATGTCAGATGGCAGTCCGATAAGAGTCAATCGGGCTGTTATTTCGAAAGGCGATAGTAAACAACTTGTGTACTACTGGTTTCAGCAACGCGGCCGAAATATAACCAACGAATATCTGGTTAAATGGTACCTCTTCTGGGATGCGCTGACGCGTCAGCGTACCGATGGCGCGTTGGTCCGATTAGTTGTTGCATTGCCTGAAAGCCGCCCGACAGAGGAAGGCGACAAGATACTCGAAGCATTTATTAAAGACGTACATGGGCAATTGCCAGGTTTTATTCCCAACTAATTCTACTTTGTCATATTCAATGAACGCACAATTCAGAATCGTCATTCCGGCAGGGATTGCCGGAGCCGTTAGACCGCGTAAGCGAATCCAGACGCCATGGATGGATTTAAGCTTACCGTCCCTGGCACTGGATCCCCGCTTCCCGGCGGGGATGACGAGTTTGTGTGTAATCTGACAAAGTAGAACTAAGCCTGAAAAATAGATCGTCAAACGTCCTATTTTTTAAAGTACTGTTCGCTTTAGTGGTTGAAAGGACCTCAACGCCGTGTTCCCGGCATGGATCGCCCGAGCCGTTAGACCGCCTAAGCGAATCCGGGTCACAAGGACGTGAAAGTTCAATACCATTGATAGCTTATGGACTCCGGCAATCCATCCCGCGGGACACCTGCTATTAATGCGAACATAGCCTTTTTGACAAAGCTTATAACATGAATTCCTCACAAGAGGTGGTGCTATGACTACGCCTAGAAATTTTCCGGACCAACTGGCTGAAAAGCTGGATGGTCTTCCTGAATTAGCGCTCGATTGTAATTTTTCCTGGAGTCATCGAGCTGATGCGATTTGGCAGGAGTTGGATGCTGATTTGTGGCAACAAACCCGTAATCCCTGGTTAGTACTACAAACCACTTCCAGCAAACGCCTTGAAGAATTGGCTGGTAACGAAACATTTTGCAAGAATCTCAAAAGTATTGTCAGTGATTACAGGCAATCGCTGAGTGAAGAACGCTGGTTTCAGCATGAACTGCAGGCTACCGCAAAATTCAAGCAAGTCGCCTATTTCAGCATGGAGTTTGGCCTCAGCGAGGCACTGCCGATTTATTCAGGCGGACTGGGCTTGCTTGCGGGCGATCATTTAAAAGCAGCAAATGACTTGAGACTTCCGCTGATCGGCGTCGGTTTGCTGTATCAAAACGGCTACTTTCGTCAGGCCATTGATCAAGACGGCAATCAAATCGCGCTTTATCCCTCCAGCGACACCGGAGATCTTCCGGTTTGTCCGGTCCGCAACGAAGAAGGTGAATGGCTGCGCATTCAGCTTTATACGCCCTCGCGTTTATGGGTCCGTGTCTGGCAAGCGCAAATCGGCAGTATCAAACTGTATCTTTTGGATACCAACGATCCGATTAATCATCCGGTTGAGCGCTGCATTACCACCGAACTTTATGGCGGCGGACCCGAACATCGTCTGACTCAGGAAATTTTGCTGGGCATCGGCGGTTGGCGTGTTCTAAGAGCCTTGGGCATCAAACCCGACGTTTGTCATCTCAATGAGGGACACGCAGCATTGCTGGTATTGGAACGGGCCAGAGATTTTATGGAAGAATTTCATCTTGATTTTGAAACCGCATTGGCCGTGACCCGGGCAGGTAATCTTTTTACCACCCACACCCCCGTTGAAGCGGGTTTCGACCGGTTCAGCCCTGAATTGATCACCCGTTATTTGGGACATTATGCGCAATCGCTCAATATTTCCCTGGAAACGCTCATCAACCTGGGCCGTAATCCTTACGACACAACGAACGAACAGTCGTTCAATATGGCTTATCTCGCCATTCATGGCAGTGCCGCCATTAATGGCGTCAGCCGTTTACACGGCGAAGTAAGCCGGCGAATTTTTAGCCCCTTATTTCCGGGTTTGCCTCTTCAGGAAGTACCGGTAGGGCATATTACCAACGGCGTTCACGTACCGACTTGGGACTCAATGTATGCTGATGAACTCTGGACTAATTTATGCGGCAAAAGCCGCTGGTATTGCGAACATGAAAATCTGGCGGAAAAGTTTGACCGTGTCAGCGATGAGCAAATTTGGACGTTACGCGCTAAAAATCGAAAACGCCTGGTTGACTATGTCCGCAGTGAGTATGCAAGGGAACTGAATACTCAGAGTATGATCTCCGAAGCCGAACGGCAAGACCGCGTATTACGCCTGTTTGATCCTAATGTCATGACGATTGGTTTTGCACGCCGATTTGCCACTTATAAACGGCCTAATTTGCTGCTTACTGATCCGGACCGGCTCGCCGCGATACTCACCAACCCGGCACGCCCCGTCCAACTGGTTATATCAGGTAAGGCCCATCCTGCCGATCAACCCGGACAAGCACTGATCAAAGCGTGGTATCAATTTATGCTCAGGCCTGAAATTCGCGAACGAGCCATTTATTTAAGCGATTACGATATGATTACCGCCGAATATTTGGTGCAAGGCGTTGATTTATGGATTAACACCCCGCGCAGACCCTGGGAAGCGTGTGGTACCAGCGGCATGAAAACTTTAGTCAACGGCGGTTTAAATCTATCCGAACTGGACGGCTGGTGGGCTGAAGCTTATACACCCGAAGTGGGTTGGGCTTTAAATGGCTTGGAAGACGAACTGGCTGATCCATCACAAGCGGAAATCCTGTATCAACATTTGGAAAATACCATTATTCCTCATTTTTATGATCACGATCCAGCCGGCATTCCTCGGTGTTGGGTGAATTTTATTCGGGCAAGTATGTCGACGCTGACCCCTTATTTTTCGGCCAACCGGATGGTTCGAGAATACACCGAACATTACTACCTTCCTTTGGCTGCCAACTATAACAAGCGGATTGCCGATAACGTCAAACTGGGAAAAGCTATACAGCTCTGGCAAAAACGTATCAAGGAACTGTGGGCAAAAATCCATGTAGAAAACCCGGTAGCCGAACAAATTGAAAACACCTATCGATTTAGTCTGATGCTTTATCTAGGCGATTTGGAGGCAAAAGATGTTTGCGTAGAATTATTTTCAGAACCGGCAGAACAAAAATCATTTGAACTGATCCCCATGCAAATGGAGCGTGCAATTCCGGGCGCTGTTAACGGCTATCTCTACAGCGCAGTTATTGCCGCAAACCGGCCCATTTCTGATTACACGCCCAGAATCCGGCCGAATCATCCGGATTGTAATATCCCTCTTGAAACCGGGCTCATCCAATGGGTGAAAATGCCCAGGTAAGCTTGATTGCTTCAAATCAAGTGTTCGGCCACTATTATCCAGTCCGAATTGACGACAACTATCCTGACACAGAGGGGACACGACCAAGATGCGTTCACTCATTCTATCTACTTTTTTTATGATAGACATCATCTTAAACTATTGTCCGGATTTGGGGCCCATTTTAATCAGCCTGGTCCCTTTTCAAGCCACGTCAAAAGAGTTTGGTAAAAAACATTCGGTGTTACTGGTTTGGTAATGAATCCGTTCATGCCTGCCTCGAAACACCGCGCCTTGTCTTCTGCAAAGGCATTCGCCGTCATCGCCAGAATCGGGATTGCTGAATAACCGGGGAGTAGACGAATCTGGCGGCTCGCATCCAACCCATCCATATGCGGCATCTGCATGTCCATCAGGATCAGATCGTAGTGGTCAGCACTTGCCTTTTCGACTGCCTCCCGACCGTCGGAGGCGAGATGGACAGTGAGCCCGACATCCTCCAGCAGCATCCGCGAAATCTCCTGGTTGATAGGTTCGTCTTCCGCCAGCAGAATGTGCTTGCCGGCATGTTCACGCCGAACCGCCCGCCCGGCGTCCTCTACGCCGATCTTGGGGAGGACTTCGGTAGTCTGTTCCGCCTTGGTGAAAACGGTGGTAAACCAGAAGGTGCTGCCTTGACCTTCGATGCTGCTCACCCCTACCGTCCCGCCCATGAGCTCGGCAATATTCTTGGTGATCGCCAGGCCCAGCCCTGTTCCCCCGTATTTGCGGGTGGTCGAGTTATCGGCTTGTTCGAAGGTGCCGAACAGTTTGGGCAGGGCCTCTGGGTCAATGCCGATTCCACTGTCTTCCACTTCGAAACGGAGCGTGATGGTTTCGTCGGTCTGGGCCTCTTCCTTAACGCGCAAGGTGATATGGCCCCGCTCGGTGAACTTGAGGGCATTGGCGGCATAGTTGAGCAGGGCTTGCTGGAGTCTGGTTGGATCGCCCAAGAGAGAGTGAGTAAGCGCGACAGTCTCCGTGTTGATGGCGATACCTTTGACCTGGGCCTTCTGAGCCAGCATCGAGACTATGTTGTCTAGTATGGCGTCGATGTGGACTGGAGCGACTTCCAGGGTGAATTTGCCAGCTTCTATTTTTGACAGGTCGAGAATGGCGTTGATGATTTCTAATAGGTGCTTGCCGGCGGCTTCGATCTTGTCGAGTTTGTCGGTTTGTTGCGGTGTCAGGCCTGAACGACGAAGGATGTGTGCCATGCCGGTGATGGCATTGAGTGGTGTCCGGATCTCATGGCTCATGTTCGCCAGGAACGCACTCTTGGTGATGTTTGCTGTTTCGGCGGCTTCCTTGGCCAGTGTCAGTTCGTGAGTGCGTTCGCTGACGAGTTCCTCCAGGTGGCGGCGGTGTTGTGCGAGTTCTTCCTGGGTCGCCTTGATTTCGGTAATGTCGGTATGTGTACCGCACATGCGCAGCGGTTTGCCGTCGGCGTCGCGCTGCATCACGCTGGCTTGATCGAGAATCCAGATGATGCTGCCGTCCTTGCGCAGCATACGATATTCGAGTCGGTGCCTGCTCGAGCGGCCTTCAAGAACAGAGTTGATCGAATCCCACGCACGGCTGCGGTCATCCGGGTAGATGAAATCGGCCCATTGCTGAGTCGTCTGCCGGATGTCTTCATGGCTGTAACCCAGCATGGTGGCCCATCGCTCGTTGCGATAAACCGTGCCAGCCGCGATGTCCCAATCCCAGAAACCGAGTTCCGCACCTTCGAGAACGAAGCGCAGTTGCTTTTCGCTGTTTTCCAGCGCGCGTTCAGCCTTATTTCGCTGCGTAATGTCGTTGCCGATGCCGAGAATGCCGATGAGTTGGCCATTTTCGTCGCGCATGGGAATCTTGATGGTTTGCAACAGTTCTCGGTGACCGTCGAAGAGAAAAGTGATTTCCTCTTCGTTGACCGAGGGGCCATTCTTTGCCATTGCGGCGCGATCGTTGGTCCGAAAAGAATCAGCAAGAGCCTTGTCAACGAAGTCGTAGTCGGTCTTGCCGACGATCTCCTGCTCGCAGGCGCCGAAGAATTGCTCGAATCGATGATTGCAGGCCAGATAAATGCCCTTGGCATCTTTCAGCCAGATCAAGTCGGGAAGTGTGTCGATCAATATGCGCAGCATGGATCGCTCACGCATTGCCTTTTCCTGCTCGGCTTGTAAAGCCTGCTGGTCTTCCAGTTGCCGTTCCTGATCGCGAAAGATCAGGCACAGCAACATGGTAGCAGGTGGATAGAACAGCAAGAGTACCCACCAAGCTTGTTCAATGAAGGCATAGCCAACTTGATCGGGAATCTGCGTGAAGGCGGCTAACTGTGACAGTTGCACCACCATGCCCAAGGCCAGATAATCTAGCTTGGAAGGAGGCGCTTGGCGTTGCGACCACCACTGTCTTGCCAGCACGCCCAAGAGGCTGGACACAACTACGACCAGGATCCCGACTGGCGCCCCGATGCCGCCCAGTTGATAACGATAAATAGCGGCCATGATCGCCGCAATCGCTGCAGTGAAAGTACCTCCGACGACGCCCGCCACCGATAGAACGATGGATCGGCCATCAAAAATCAATCCTGGAACAAAAGTCACCGGGTTGAGCATGCCTAGCAGGGTCACGCCGCCAAACAGGAGGCCAAGCAATACTTGCCGATTCAGCGATTTGTTATGAAATTGCCTGAGGACAATCTGCCCGGCCGCCACCAGAGCAATCAGGAATGCAATGTTATTGATCAGGTTGATGAGCATGCGTCGGTTTTCAACTGAGAATGTGTATCAGATTTTTTGTGGGAAATTTTGCTAAATATTACGCTACATGGATGATACAGGTTGTGCACACTTATGCTGAAAACTTTGTATTTTTGACAGCCGACAGCCAGCAAGAATAAATTCATGGGTTGCTGAAATCCTGCACCAAAAACGAGGCAACGGTTAAATCGATCCTTACAGCGGAAGTTGTCGATCACTTGACACACGACTGCAGACACACAAATCCAACCAATCTCTGGCTTTATGACTGGGGCCAGTTATCAAACCAACGAAACGCCTATTTCCGCCGACCGAATATACTCGGTATTATCTGCCCAACCGGTTGGTCTTGAGCCATCATTGACCTCTCATAGCGACGGTCTGGATTGGCCGGTTTGAAGAAGGGCGACAGGCAGGTATGGGTCGGGTGGGGCCGATAATAAAACAAAAAATTTGCCTTTTCCGAGAGTCCGCTGTTATTGAGTGGGGGCGTCCAATGGCAAGGTTACGCGAAGCTCAAAATAATCGTCATTGGAAGTCACCACCCCACTGACAGTTTCCGCTTCGCACACAATCGCCCGTAGCATGGCACTTTGGCTTGCTACCTCATGACAATACTAACGAGCGAATAGGTTAGCCATACGAAATTTTTCCGCCGACTTCAAAATTGGTCTATATGCTGTTGTAAGAGCTTTTTCACAAAGTCGGACTTTATCAAGTCAAAATAAGTAAGCAACTTTTCCTTGTCCCACAGACCGTCCGCCTCTAATTCCCACAAGTTTTTTAAATCGTCTTTAATTTCCTCGGCGACTTGTATATCGTCCGCTATCACGTCGTATCTGTAAGTAACTAAATCGATCAGAGTTACTTCACTGACCTGGAAATCTTTGCACAGGCCTTGTATATTCTCCTCGAGAATTTCAAGCGCCTCATGCTTGTCCGATGCCAGGCAAAGAACATTTTCATAAGTGACTTTCAAATTATAAAAGCGTAGCGTTGTTTCGCATTCATCTGGATATTCCTGAAGTTCCTTTTGCAGCAAATCATAAAGTTGGATTTTTTCATGCCGGGATAGCATGGAGACGTCGGGAAGCTTGGTCATGAAATATTTGCTAATTTGTAAATTTAAAACAGAAAGGTAAGACCTAAAGTCATCGAAGATTAAACTTTGTTCCTGATCTTGTCGATAGCTGAACGGTCAAATCGTTCCTGATGTTGTTAGTTTAACGCTATTGGCCTGGTAAAAACATCTACGTCAGTTATCGAGAGTGGCGAATTTACAGACTCGGCCATCAGCGGCCTTTCATTGTTGGTGGAAAATCCTATAAGCCTGTCCAAAACTATGTCATTGTTTTACTGTTTGTCCAATATCGCTCAAACAAAATTTAAAAAACTTATTAATACCATGATTTTTATCAAGAACCTACTCACTACGAAAAAACCATACACTCAGATTTACAGGGCGCTTGGGAAGTGCTGAGGGATGAGGTAATCAAGGAGCATGCTAACAAGGACTATTCTCGGTTGTTGCTCCATATTAATGAACTGGGATTCAAGTCCGAGTGGTTATATGGCAACAGTTTCTAACGTTGCTGAAAAAATACAGCAACTGAACCGGAATATCCGTTTGGTTTTTGACTATTTGCATCTGACTGAAAATTCTACACGGGGCATCACACCTTGATTAGGAGAGTCGCGCAGATTTAACCTGGTAAAAAAGCGGCTTAACTTGAGATAAAAGCCCTTGAATGAGAGAATGAAATCTACCTCTAGCTGAAATGAGTATTATCATGACAAGCAAAAAGGCAGCGAATTATATTCTTTTACTCAGTATCCATGGATTAATACGCAGTCATCAATTGGAACTTGGCCGCGATGCGGATACCGGCGGACAGACCAAATATGTTGTTGATTTGGCGCGAGCACTGGCCCGTCAGACTGCAGTCGGTAGGGTTGATTTAGTCACTCGCTTGATTGACGACCCCACTGTTGATGGTGCTTACCGGCAGAAATTTGAAACGCTGGAAAAAGGCGCACAAATCATCCGCATTCAGGCAGGCCCGGAAGGCTACATCAAAAAAGAAGAGCTTTGGGATTATCTCGATATCTTTGCCGACAACTTGCTGTCATGGTTACGTCTTCAACCCCGGATGCCTGATATTTTCCACAGCCATTATGCCGACGCCGGTTATGTAGGGCTTCGCCTGTCGCTGCTGACAGGGATTCCACTGGTTCATACCGGGCATTCTCTGGGCAGGGACAAGCTCAGCCGGTTGCTGGCGATGGGGTTGTCCGGCGACGTCATCGAGCAACGCTATCATATTTCCAGAAGGATCAACGCTGAAGAAGATGTGCTGGCCAATGCTGAATTAGTCGTTACCAGTACACATAACGAAATAGCCGAACAATACGAATTGTACGATTACTATCAACCTGATCACATGGTCGTGATTCCACCCGGAACCGATCTCGAACAATTTTATCCTACTGAAACCGCAGTAAATTTTCCTTTTTTAGACGTACTAAAACCATTTTTAAGTGATCCGACAAAACCGATAATTCTGGCGCTGTCACGACCGGATGAACGCAAAAATATCGTTACACTGGTGCAGGCTTACGGAGAATCCGTCGAGTTGCAGGCTTTGGCAAACCTTGTCATTGTTGCCGGTAACCGCGACGACATCCGGGAAATGGATGAAGGCGGCCAAGCCGTGTTGACTGAAATATTGCTGATGATTGATTTTTACGATCTTTATGGGCGCATTGCCGTTCCCAAGCATCACAGGCAGGAGGATGTACCCGAGATATACCGTCTTGCCGCGAATTCAAAGGGCGTATTCGTGAATCCGGCTTTAACCGAACCCTTCGGGTTAACGCTGTTAGAAGCCGCCGCTTGCGGACTGCCGCTGGTCGCGACTGAAAATGGTGGACCGGTGGATATTATCGGGTCTTGTCGGAACGGAATCTTGGTCGATCCATTGGATGCACCGGCGATTGCACAGGCATTGCTTGAGATTTTAAAAAATGCGGGTAAATGGGAAAAATACTCGAAACAGGGGTTGAAAAATGTCCGGAAACTTTACTCCTGGGACACCCATGCCAAAAAATACCTTGAAAAAATCCGACCTCTCCTGGAATACCATCCGGTATTTCCGAAAATCCCGCGCGTTCGCGGTGATTTAAGCTATCGAAATCGCGCCGTTTTTTCGGACATCGATCAAAGTCTGCTCGGTAGCCAGGATGGACTGAAAGCATTTACGCGCTATCTGGCGGGAAATCGTAAAAGGGTATTTTTTGGGATCGCAACAGGGAGAAGGCTCGACTCGGCATTAGCGATTTTAAAGAAAAACGGTCTACCGACTCCTGATGTTTTAATCACCAGCTTGGGAACCGAAATCTCTTATGCACCGCAGATGACACCGGACAGCGCATGGGCCAGGCATATTGATTACCACTGGAATCCCAAAGCCATACGCCGTATCATCGCCGAGTTGCCGGGACTTGTCCTGCAAACTAAAAGCGAACAAAGCCGATTCAAAATTTCTTTTCATTACAATTCCGAAACAGCGCCGTCCGTTGAAGAAATTCATGCACTGCTGCGTCAAGAAGAGCAAGCCGTCAATGTGATCCTGTCCTTTGGTCAATATTTTGACATACTACCGGCGCGCGCCTCCAAGGGCTTGGCGTTGCGTTATTTCGCGCAGCAATGGAATGTTCCCCTGGAACGCATTCTGGTCGCCGGCGGTTCCGGCGCCGACGAGGACATGATGCAGGGCAATACCCTGGCGGTAGTTGTGGCCAACCGGCATCGCGAGGAGTTGTCCGGTCTTTATGAGCCGGAACGAATTTATTTTGCCAGTCAGCCTTATGCACTTGGGATTATTGAGGGGATCGACCATTATGATTTTTAATCGAAGGAATTCGACATGATCAGCAAATTACTGCTCTGCACCGATCTCGACCGAACTTTGCTACCCAACGGTAACGCACCCGAATCGCCCGCAGCGAGGCCGCTTTTTGCCGTTTTGGCCGGACACCCGAATTGCACCTTGGTTTATGTGACCGGTCGGCATAAAGCATTGGTTCAACAAGCGGTCACCGAATTCGATTTGCCCGTGCCGGATTTTGTGATCGGTGATGTCGGCACCACGATCTATCAAATCGCTGATAATGAATGGCACGAGTGGTCCGAATGGGTGAAGGAAATCGCGCCGGACTGGGCCGGTCGAGAGCATGCGGATATGCATCATTTGTTCAGCCATTTGCCTGAATTGTCACTGCAGGAAAGCGCTAAGCAGAATCGCTTTAAGCTCAGTTATTATGTGCAGCCGGCTGTTGTACTAGAACCTTTACTGATCGAAATGCGCAAGCAATTGGCGGTGCATTCAATCAGGGCAGAGTTGATTTTCAGCATCGACGAAGCGGCCCATGTCGGTTTGCTGGATGTTTTACCGGCAGGTGCAACCAAATTTCATGCGGTAGATTTTTTAATGAAGCAACTGGGTTTCGGCTTGGAAAACTCCGTATTCGCAGGTGACAGCGGAAATGATCTTCCGGTTTTGACCAGCCCCATCCGCTCGGTTTTGGTGGCGAATGCTTCTGATGAAGTGCGCGAACAGGCTCAGCTTCAGGCGAGGGAGCAGTCAACCGGATCAGCGCTTTATTTGGCCAAAGGCGGATTTATGGGTATGAACGGCAATTACAGCGCCGGTATTTTAGAAGGTTGCGTACATTATTTGCCCGAAATCAGACGTTGGATAGCTGACTATGAATCATAAACACATTACCATTTTCGGCGAAGTATTGTTCGATCATTTTCCGGACGGCAGCCGGGTATTAGGCGGCGCGCCGTTCAATGTCGCTTGGCATTTGCAGGCATTTCGACAACTGCCGTTTTTTATCAGCCGGGTAGGAGAAGATCCGACAGGCGATACTGTAGTCGCTGCGATGCAAAAATGGGGCTTGAATTGTTCCGGGCTGCAACGGGACAACAGCCATGCTACCGGCATTGTCGACGTCGCTATTGAACAGGGTGAACCTGCTTATACCATTTTGCAGGAACAGGCCTACGATTATATCGATGAGGCGGCGCTCGCAGATGAAAACAGAACCGGACTGCTTTATCACGGCACGCTGGCGCTACGTAATCCGGTGTCAAGAAAGGCCTTGACCGCTTTAAAAGAAAAAGGTCAGTGTGCCGTATTCATGGATGTCAATTTGCGCGAGCCCTGGTGGAATAAAACCGATGCACTCGAATGGGTTGAACAGGCTGATTGGGTCAAACTGAATCATCACGAACTGGCTGCTCTCTTCCCTGTGTCTGGCGATCTGGAGGCCGATATGCGGCAATTTCGTGCGCATTATTATCTGGAAGGCCTGATTGTCACTAGCGGGAAAAAGGGCGCTACCGCAGTCGATAGCCATGATGTGTTAGTCACAGTCACACCCGGCGAAATCAACCGAGTGATCGACACCGTGGGCGCCGGCGATGCGTTTTCATCGGTAATTCTGCTGGGCCTCAATCAAACCTGGCCGCTTGCGCTGACCATGGAACGGGCGCAATCTTTTGCGTCGGCATTGATCAGCCAAAGAGGTGCTACGGTCAGGGATCATGCTTTTTATCAGCCGTTTTTACAGTCCTGGGGTTTGGTTTATTAACTTTCCCGATAGCGCCGCATGCCTTGTCTGCCCAGCAAAACCTCAAAGCCACACTAATTAAATACCATGTACGAACAAATATCCCACTCCTTATTAAATCAAATTTTGGACGACCTTAAACCTGAAATTCGTAGTCAGGATTTAAGGCATTTTTATACCCGTCTAGGCGCAAATTTTTACGCAATTCATAACCTGTTTCATCATTTATATGGCCGCCGCGATGATTTTCAAGCGCAAATGCTGAAGCTGGTTGAAACCTTGGCGCGACAATATATTCAAAGACCGGATGCGCTCAAGATGCTTGATATAGAACGGGAAAATGATCACAACTGGTTTTTGAGCCAACAGTGGGTAGGCATGGCCTTGTACAGCGCAGGGTTTGCAGACAATCTTGCCGGCGTGGCGGACAAAACGCCTTATTTTCAGGAGCTGGGCGTCAATTTGGTTCATATCATGCCGATTCTCGAATGCCCGACCGGAAAAAGCGACGGCGGGTATGCCGTCAGTAATTTTCGTCAAATCGACGACCGGGTCGGGACGCTGGAAGATTTGCAACGGGTTTCAAGCGAATTTAGAAAACGCGATATCTTGCTTACGCTGGATGTGGTGCTGAATCATACCTCGAACGAACATCAATGGGCCAAACGGGCGATCGCTGGGGAACAAAAATATCAGGATTACTATTACATGTTCGACAACCGCGAAATTCCGGACATGTTCGAACAAAGCATGCCGGAGATTTTCCCCGAAACGGCCCCGGGTAATTTTACCTGGAACGAAACCCTGCAAAAGTGGGTCATGACGGTTTTTAACGACTACCAATGGGATCTTAATTACAGCAACCCGACTGTATTTATAGAAATGCTCGATGTGATTTTATTCTGGATCAATCAGGGCGCCGATGTGGTCAGACTGGATGCAGTTGCATTTATATGGAAAAAAATGGGTACGATCTGCCAAAACGAGCGCGAAGCCCATTTGCTGTTGCAATTGATGAAAGACTGTTGTCAGGTAACCGCTCCGGGGGCATTGTTTATCGCTGAAGCGATTGTTGCTCCGGTCGAGATCACTAAATATTTTGGCGAGGATGCGATTATCGCGAAAGAGTGCGAAATTGCGTATAACGCAACATTGATGGCATTGTTATGGGACGCCCTGGCGACACGCAATTGCAGACTGCTGTATCAAGGTTTAAAAAGTCTGCCCGATAAACTGGAGCGGGCGACCTGGTTAAATTATGTTCGCTGCCACGACGATATAGGTTTGGGTTTCGACGACAACGATGTCAGGCAAGTAGACTATGAACCGAACGCACATCGCCGGTTTCTAGTGGACTTTTATACCGGACAATTTAAGGATTCTATCGCAAGCGGCGTTCCGTTCATGCGCAATGATAAAACCGGCGATGCGCGTATTGCCGGTTCGCTTGCTTCATTGGTTGGCCTTGAAACGGCCGTTAAAACCGGTGATCAAAAAGCTATCGATATTGCGCTGAATAAAATTATTTTAATGCACAGCATGATTTTTTCATTCGGCGGTATTCCGTTATTGTATTACGGTGATGAAATCGCAACCTTTAATGATTACAGCTATCTCGACCAGCCTGATAAAGCGAACGACAGTCGCTGGATACATCGGCCCAAGATAGACTGGCTGCGCGCCGAGTCTCGAAATAAACAAGGTACGGTTGAACACGGCGTATTCAGCGCCTTGAAGAAAATGATTGCAATCCGTAAGGAAACATCCGCATTTGCCGATTTTAACAACAGGCAACTGGTCGACACCACTAATCCGCATGTGTTTTCGTTTATCCGTTACGATCACAACCGGCCTTCGGAACGGGTTTTGGTTATTTGTAATTTCAGTGAACAGCCTCAGCGCATCGAAATGGCCAAACTCAGCGCGGCCGGCTTTGGTATATACGGTCAAGTGTACGATTTGTATTCCGGCAAGCGCCCCACTCAATTCGACAACCAATTAGTGATCCAACCTTGCCTGTTTTATTGGCTGAGCGAGTTTTGAGGCCTGTGCCTTTATCCGATCAAAAAACATCAACTGATCAAAAAGATGCGCGGGGTGTTTGGCGAGATTCGACAAAACTCGCCAAATCAAGCAAAAACGAAAGCCTGTTTGACCAGCAATTCTCGATTTGAAAGAAAAAAAGGGCTGGGGGAAGCTTTTTGAGGATGTCGGCAGCAAGGATGCTGCTGTCAAGCCCGCATGGAAGGGTTTACGGCGTTCCTCAAAAGGCTTTTCCCAACCCGAAATGATGCCGAAAAGATCAAACCGAGAATTGCTGCTGTTTGACATTAAAAACTCAAAGCACCGAATCAACAACACTCTATTTATGAAACTAAAATCTGTTTTCCTCTTAATCTTACCGAGAATACCTGTTTTACTCTTGAGCCTGATGCTATCGGCTCCTTTATCTTGTTTCGCTTCAGATTTTCTTAAAGTCGATGGCGCGGATATCAGGGACAATTACGGTGTAGGTAATAATGTTCATCTATACGGCACCAATCTGGGCGGCTGGATGGGGCACGAACCTTGGATGTCGCCTTTAACTGGCGCATCAAATGAATGGGATGCACGAAATATTCTTACCGATCGTTTTGGTAAAGATGCTGTCTGGGAGTTATATAACGCTTACTGGGATTCATGGATCACAGAAATCGATTTCAAGAACATCGCCGAAGCCGGTCTCAACTGTATCCGTTTGCCAGTCTATGCGTTTAATCATATGGATGATGAAGGCAACTGGAGGCTGGACGCGACAGGCGCGATTGATTTATCCAGGATTGAATGGACCGTAAACAAAGCGCTTGAATATGGGCTCTACACCATTCTTGATCTGCATGGCGCGCCGGGCTCACAAAACGGAGCCCATCATTCAGGACGGCAGGACGGCAAGTTGCTTTATTCCACCCCGCTTTATCAGAGCCAACTGATAGAGTTTTGGGAAACCCTTGCCACGCGTTTTAAAGACAATGCCGCCGTGGCCGGTTATGACCTGATAAATGAACCCTCCGAGACCTTTCCAGGAAGGATGGGATCTGAAGTAGTTAATCTTTACGACTCTCTATATCAGGCTATCCGAGCGATCGACCCCGATCACATCATCTTTATGGAAGCAATTTGGTGGTGGGATACGCTTCCGAATCCCCAAGAGAAAAATTGGGAGAATGTCGTCTATTCGTTGCACTACTACCAATGGCAAAACAATGAAGATTTCACAGTGATGAAAAATGCTGTGGATGGGTGGATACAGGAAGCTCAAAATTGGGGTTCAAAATATAACGTACCGCATTTTATAGGGGAGTTTACATTGTTCGAAAATGC
Organism: Methylicorpusculum sp.; assembly: GCF_030651835.1. Classification (GTDB taxonomy): domain Bacteria; phylum Pseudomonadota; class Gammaproteobacteria; order Methylococcales; family Methylomonadaceae; genus Methylicorpusculum. The sequence goes on from NZ_JAUSBX010000059.1 coordinate 35,618, forward strand.
CGATTCCTGGGATTACGGGCTTCAGCAATTTACAGAAACCGGCAGCCACTGGACAACGTGGACTTATAAGGTGATGGGACGCAATAACTGGGGCATGTATAACTCAGAAGCGCAAAACAGCCATGTTGCGGATATTGCTTCGGATGATTTAAACACGATCAAAAACAAATGGAGTCAATGGAATACACCCGACTATTTTTCTCCCAACCCTACCGTCATTAACGCCATGCAAAAAGCAACCTTAGGCCGAGA
>NZ_JAUSBX010000149.1 GCF_030651835.1 Methylicorpusculum sp.
GACGCAAATCCTCTTCCGGCAGGTCAAGAAGCTTGTCTTCATCCAGTTGGTTTAGATCATGATCGCTCAGTTGCATGGCGCACAGAATAAGTCTTGGTGGCTTAAAAATACAGTTTTTTAGTGGGGGTCTGAATAGTTACAGCAATATAACTCTCAGATACTTACCATTCGCTTCTTCAATAGCTGCCCAACGGCGAATTCTACCATCTTGTTGAACAATCTCTTTTATCGGGTGCTCAATGACTCGTTGAATCCATTCAATGTCAATGGTCGCCCTATCGGGACGCTGGCTCATTGATTGGAAGTATTGAGTAAATTTCATCAATCGACATTTAAATTGTTAATCAGTGTTGTAGGCTCACAGCGTTCGCCGAACCCAACGCGCTTGCGTATATAAGCTTGGTTTGAATTTTTTGTTACGCTATTTTTCGTGTTAAGGCTAATGTTTCAGAATCAATATTCTTTAAAGCTTTTTGAATATGATTCACTTCGTTTTCTTCAAAAAGCGCTTCCCCACATTGCGTGCAAACCCAAGCGGGAACCGCTTCCCAGGAAATATGATAGCCATTACGGCCCGCACTGAAGGGTGAGTGACCTTGGATCATTTTACCTTTGCAATGAAAGCATTCCATTTTATTTCCTCACTTTAAAATCCGCTGACCATTGATCTGCGGCGGGCAAATAAGCGTTGATAATCGCCAAATATTCGACTTTCGGCGAACAAACTACATGAATAACACGCTGATCTTTAGTATGAAAAACAAAACAACTCTCGCCTCTTAGATCTTCCGGATATTCTTCAATTATTTCCCCATAAAAAACAGCTTCCCGAATTTAATCTGTTGAAATCATTCTATCCGGTCGAGACATCTGTTTGACCGCGTGAGGCAAGAAAAGGATTTTTTTCTTTGCCGACTCAATGATTTTATTCTTCATCATTTGATCATCAATAGCTTAACGCATCCATGTAGGCTGGGTAGAGCGGAAGCGAAACCCAGCATTTTAGGTTTCGCTGGGTTTCATTGCATTCAACCCAGCCTACGGCCCTTACCTACCATTTCTTGAAAATTAAATATAAACGTAGAGGTATAGCAGTTACGATTAATATTGCATGAGGGATTAGGTTATAAATGAGATACGCCGTTAGTAAGTAATAAAATATTGACTCTATTCCATCCATCTTTTTTTCATAAAAAGGCATTAGAAATATTGGTGCTATTAATGAAAAGATCAAGCATACTCTTTCGAATTTAGATTTATGTATAACTTTACAATATCGGATTACAAGTGCTGCAGGGTTGAGTGTTAGGAAAACCCAGCGCTTACGGCCAGTGTTTTCAATGGGCCTCAACGTTAAGGATTTTTAAGTTTAAACCCAAAGCCACGGAAAATCATTTTTATGCTGGACTTCATACTCATCAATCTTATCAACATGCTTTAAGGTCAAACCGATGTCGTCCAGTCCGCTGAGCAGGTTGCCTTTGCGGAACGGATCAATCTCAAAACTAAAGCCATTGCCGCCGGGCGTGGTCACTTGCTGGTTTTCAAGATCGACAACAAACTTTACGCCTTCGTTGTTGGTGATTTCAGCCATCAATTTGTCCAGTTGGGCCTTATCGGTTTTGATAGCCAGAATGCCGTTTTTAAAACAGTTGTTATAAAAAATATCGGCATAGCTGGTGGATATAATGGTATTGAAACCATAATCGGCAATCGCCCAGGGCGCATGTTCGCGTGATGAGCCGCAGCCGAAGTTGTCACCCGCGACCAGGATCTTGGCGCCTTTAAATGCCGGCTTATTCAACTCGAATTCAGGGTTATCGCTGCCGTCGTCGTTAAAACGCCAGTCGTGGAAAAGGTGTTTGCCAAAACCGCTGCGCTCAACTTTTTTCAAGAACTGCTTGGGGATGATCTGGTCGGTATCGACATTACTGCGGTTCATCAAGGCAGCAATACTTTCATGTTTTTTGTACGGTTCCATAATTCTTTCCGGTCTTTAAAGTTTGCGAATATCAACAAAATGGCCAGCAGCCGCAGCGGCCGCAGCCATGGCGGGCGAAACCAAGTGAGTGCGTCCGCCTTTACCTTGACGGCCTTCAAAATTTCGGTTTGAAGTCGACGCGCTGCGCTGACCTTTGGTCAGTTCGTCGCCATTCATCGCCAGACACATGGAGCAACCCGGATCACGCCATTCCCAACCGGCATCGATAAAAATTTTATCCAGCCCCTCTTCCTCTGCCTGTTTTTTGACATGATAAGAACCGGGTACAGCAATCGCGGTGACCCCTTGTGCTACTTTAGTGCCTTTGGCCACATCAGCGGCAATCCGGAAATCTTCAATGCGGCCATTGGTGCAAGAGCCGATAAAAACCAGATCCACCGGGATGTCGGTTATTTTGGTGTTCGGCGTCAAGCCCATATAAGCCAAGGCGCTTTCGCAGGCTTTACGTTTGCCTTCATCACTAAAACTTTCCGGATCCGGCACAACGCTATCAACTCCGGTCACTTGCTCGGGTGATGTGCCCCAAGACACTTGCGGCGCAATATCGGCCGCATTGAGGATGACAGTGGCATCAAATACCGCGCCTTCGTCGCTAGGCAGCGTTTTCCAGTAAGCCAGCGCCTGATCCCAATAGTCACCGGATGGAGCAAACTCGCGCCCTTTGATATAGTCGTAGGTTTTTTCATCGGGTGAAACCAAGCCGGCTCTGGCTCCGGCTTCAATCGCCATATTGCACAGCGTCATACGGCCTTCCATCGACAGCGCTCTGATCGCCGGACCGGTATATTCAATGACGTAACCGGTGCCGCCTGCTGTACCGATTTTGCCGGTAATCGCCAGCGCAATATCCTTTGCCGAAGCGTATTTTGATAACTCGCCATTGACCACAATCTGCATGGTTTTGGATTTTTTCTGCGGCAGGGTTTGAGTGGCCATAACATGCTCGACCTCTGACGTTCCAATGCCGAAAGCCAGTGCGCCGAAAGCGCCATGGGTCGCTGTATGGCTGTCGCCGCAAACCACGACCATGCCGGGGTGAACAAAACCATGTTCCGGTACAACCACGTGAATGACACCGTTATTTGGATTTTTCATGTCGTACAGGTTCAGGCCGTTTTCCTTGCAATTTTCAGCCATCGTTTCGATCTGCTTTTTGGCAATTGGATCGGCAATGGGCAGATCGCGATTTTTGGTCGGTACGCAATGGTCCATCGTAGCAAGAATACTGTGCGGGTTGCGCACCTTGCGGCCAGCCAACCGAAGACCCTCAAAGGCTTGAGGACTGGTCACTTCATGCATAAGATGGCGATCAACATAGAGCAAGGGTGCCTGTCCAGCCGCATCAACGACAAGATGGCTGTCCCAGATTTTTTCATACATGGTCTTTTTCATAGCGTATTCCAAAGCTTGCATAGCGGCTCAAGATCGAGCGTATGGCGTGTTAGGGGTATTCAAAATGCACAGTAAAACAGTGCGTAACGGATTATTGTCTCCTAAAAGAGATCCTGTTTGCAATTTGCAGTCTCTTCCAATGCAGAATAAGTATGATTTGTAGGATGTGCCGAGGGACGAAGCGCATCAATCGCAAACGATGCTGATGCGCTTCACGCTGTTCAGCACATCCTATTCAGCTTTAATGTTGTGCTTGATACTGCCTTTCATAATACCCAGATCCAGGCCTTAGCACGATATACTATCGGCCTGTTTAGGCATTAATTTCTTCGTTAATTTTTTCCAATAGGTTATTACGGTATGGCAGGCTGGCAATTCTGGATCGATCGGGGCGGAACCTTTACCGACATTGTCGCTTGTAACCCCGAAGGACAACTGGTCACGCGAAAGCTGTTATCGCAAAACCCTCAAAAATACGCAGATGCGGCCTTGCAAGGTATGCGCGACATTTTACAGTTACCCGCTGACGCGCCCCTTGCCAGTTTGATCGATACCGTAAAAATGGGCACCACGGTAGGCACTAATGCTTTGTTGGAACGCAAGGGTGAAGCAGTGGCTCTGCTTGTCAATCGCGGCTTCAAAGATTGTCTGCGCATCGGTTATCAGAACCGGCCGGACATTTTTGCTTTGAATATTCGCCGCCCCGGCATGCTCTATCAGACTGTCATCGAAATCAATGCGCGCGTCAACGCTCAAGGTGAAGTGCTGCAAGGGCTGGATACCGAAGAGGCTCGACTGCAATTACAAGCTGTTTATACTCAAGGTATTCGTGCCGTTGCGATTGTATTAATTCACGCCTGGCGCTATCCGCAGCACGAACAGGCGCTAGGCGAGATCGCCAGAGCGGTGGGCTTTTCCCAGATATCCCTGTCGCATCAGGTAAGTCCTTTACCTAAAATCGTCGGACGTGGCGATACTTCGGTTATCGACGCTTACCTTTCGCCACTGTTGCGCCGTTATGTCGCTCAGGTTACGAACGGTTTGGGCGGTAACGGTAAATCCCCCCGGTTGTTATTCATGCAATCCAACGGCGGCCTGATTGAAGCGTCGGCCTTTCAAGGCAAGGACAGCATACTCTCCGGCCCTGCCGGTGGCATCGTCGGAGCAATAGCTGTTGCCAAACGCGCCGGCATCAAAAAAATCATTGCTTTTGACATGGGCGGAACGTCTACCGATGTTGCGCATTATGCGGGAGAACTCGAACGGACGTTTGAAACGGAAATAGACGGGGTCCGAATCCGCACGCCGATGATGGCTATTCATACCGTCGCGGCAGGCGGCGGTTCAATTTTGTATTTCGATGGCTTGCGTTATCGGGTCGGACCTGAGTCGGCTGGAGCCGATCCCGGCCCTGCCTGCTACCGGCGAGGAGGCCCTTTAACAGTCACCGATGCCAATCTGATGCTGGGCAAACTGCCCTGCTTTCCGGCTGTTTTCGGACCGGACGGCAATCTGCCGCCCGACACCGACTGCGTTCAACACCAGTTTGCCGAGCTAGCCGGCCGCATCCATGCCGCAACAGGCGACTTGCGAAGTCCTGAACAAGTGGCCGAAGGATTCTTGGCGATTGCCATAGAGAACATGGCCGAAGCCATCAAAAAAATCTCGGTGCAAAAAGGTTATAACCTGACGGAATATGCCTTGTGCTGTTATGGTGCGGCTGGGGCTCAGCATGCCTGCAAAATTGCGGACCGGCTGGGCATGCAGACCGTGCTGCTGCATCCTTTGGCCGGCGTTTTGTCGGCCTACGGCATGGGACTGGCGGACTTTCGGGTGCTTAAAGAGCACGCATTGGAACAAACCTGGGACACGGTCAGTTTTGAAAGTCTCAAAAATCATCTGGCTGAACTGGAACAACAAGGCCGCTCGGCTTTACATCTGCAGGGCCTGGAAGACCAGCAGATCAGCGCCCAATGGCGGCTGGCCCTACGATTTCAGGGTACCGATACGTCGCTCACTGTCGACTTTGATGATGACTCGCAAAAGCTAATCAGCAACTTTGAATCCAAATACCGTCGTCAATTTGGATTTTTTTACACTAACCGAGCTGTATTGATCGCTGCGCTGGAAGTCGAGTGCATCGCAAGTGATTCCAATCCGCCTGATACAACGGTATTCAGCAGTCAAAACCGCGACGGACAAGCCGAAATGATCAGTCGAACGTTCAGCGAGAATAGTTGGCACAATTCACCGATTTATTACCGTGACCGGTTGCAGATAGGATCTGCCGTAGCAGGCCCTGCGATCATTATCGAGCCAACCTCGACCATTGTGATTGAACCGGGCTGGCAAGGGGTGTTGCATGCCAACGGCGATTTACTGCTAAGCCGAAGACACCCGCAACGTGATCTGGCGCTGGGCACCCATGCTGATCCGGTATTACTGGAGATTTTCAACAAGCGCTTTATGTCCGCGGCAGAGCAAATGGGCTTTGTACTGCAAAACACCGCTCACTCGGTCAACATCAAAGAACGCTTGGACTTTTCCTGCGCCGTGTTCGATGCAGCGGGTGAGTTAATCGCCAATGCTCCGCATATTCCAGTGCATTTGGGTTCGATGGGCGAAAGCGTCAAAGCCTTGCTGGAAAAACTGGCGGGGCAATTTTTGCCCGGCGATGCTTATTTACTCAATTCCCCCTACGCCGGCGGCACGCATCTACCCGATATTACGGTAGTGACGCCGGTATTTTGCGACGCTAACCGGCAGTTGTTGTTCTTTGTCGCATCGCGCGGCCATCATGCCGACGTTGGCGGCATTTCACCCGGCTCTATGCCTGCCGATAGCCGGTCTATCGACGATGAAGGCGTTATCAGCGACGGACTGAAAATACTGGATCAAGGAAGTTTTCAGGAAACCGAAATTCGCGCATGGCTCAATAGCAACTCTAATCCAGCCCGTAATCCTGATCAGAATATTGCCGACTTGCAGGCACAAATTGCCGCCAATCAAAAGGGTGCCCAGGAACTGTCGGCATTGGTCGCTGCCTATTCGTTGCCGGTTGTTTTTGCCTATATGCAGCATGTGCAAGACCACGCCGAAGCCTGTGTCCGCGCCGTGCTGACCCAGCTTAATGAGGGACGTTTCGAATACGCATTAGATCAGGGCGAAAAAATCGCTGTACACGTTACTATCGACCGCACTCACCGGTCAGCCCACATCGACTTCACCGGCACGTCTGCCCAAATGAGCGGTAACTTCAATGCACCGGCTGCGGTTTGTAAAGCGGCGGTGCTCTATGTCTTCAGAACCCTGGTTCAAGACGACATTCCTCTCAACGCAGGTTGCCTGAAACCGCTGAAAATCACCCTTCCGGAAGGCTGCCTGCTCAATCCGTGTTATCCGGCTGCCGTTGTAGCCGGAAACGTTGAAACTTCGCAATACGTTGTCGATGCACTTTATGGCGCATTAGCTGTGCTGGCTGGCTCGCAAGGCACAATGAACAACTTCACCTTCGGCAATGCACGCTATCAGTATTACGAAACCATCTGCGGCGGCGCAGGTGCAGGCGATGGTTTTAACGGCGCTGATGCCGTCCATACCCATATGACCAACTCACGCATCACCGATCCGGAAATACTGGAATGGCGATTTCCGGTGTTATTGAAAGAATTCTCGATTCGTGCCGGTAGCGGAGGCAGTGGCCGTTATCGAGGAGGCGAAGGCGTTATCAGGCGCTTCGAATTTCTCGAAGCAATGACAACGGGCATACTGTCCAGTCACCGCATAAAACCGCCTTTCGGTTTACAAGGTGGCTCGCCCGGTAAACCCGGAGGGAACCGTATTATCCGGAATGATGGAACGGAAGATCTGCTGGCCGGTTGCGCGGAAATTCTCGTTAATCCGGGCGATCAGATAATCATCGAAACACCGGGCGGCGGCGGTTTTGGTTCTGTTAACAATAATGACTAAGGATAGGGGCACAAATAACTTCCCGAAATAGGGAAGGATTTTTAATAAATCCCTCTTTCTCCCCTTTTTCAAAGCACTGTTCGCGTGAGTAGTTGAAAGTACATCTTTGCCGTCATTCCGGCATGGATTGCCGTAATCCAAGCCACAAGAATGTGAAAGCCCAACGTCATCCATGGCTTATGGACCCGGCAATCCATGCCGGGGCGACACCCATTTTTAACGCAATCACAGGCATTTTCAGGAGACCTTTTTGAGAAGTCCCCACCAATTCCCAGTTTGAAATTTTATATGACTTTAAGGAGTGACTTAAGCCTTGCGAGGAACGCCGTAGACCCTTCCATGGGGGCTTGACGGCAGCATCCCTGCTGCCGGACATCCTCGCAAAGCTTAAGTCACCCCTTTTTTATCGTCCAACCGGAAATTACTGGAAAGCCCCAAAAGTGAACACAAACTGCAGACATTAGTTTAAGCTATGCCCCCGTGAAAATAAGCCCTTATTCTTCAGACAGAAACTGAATCAACTAACTACCATCATGACCCAGAATACGAAACCGGGCTTCTTAGCCAAGGAACACACCATTGCCGGTCCCGGCTTTAATCGCTGGCTGGTGCCGCCCGCTGCATTGTCAATTCATTTATGCATAGGCATGGCGTATGGTTTTTCGGTATTTTGGCTGCCGCTATCCCGGGCAATAGGCATCAAAGAAAGCATTGAATGCGGACCGGAAGTCGGCTTTTTCCAGGAGCTATTTGTTACCAATTGCGATTGGAGCATTGCCACATTAGGCTGGATGTACACGCTGTTTTTCGTGCTATTGGGTTCTTCTGCCGCCATTTGGGGCGGCTGGCTGGAATATGTCGGTCCCCGCAAAGCCGGTGTGGTCAGCGCTTTGTGCTGGTGCGGCGGCATGCTGCTTTCCGCTTTAGGCATTTACCTGCATCAATTCTGGATCATGCTGTTGGGTTCGGGCGTGATTGGTGGGGTAGGCTTGGGATTGGGTTATATCTCACCGGTATCGACGCTGATTAAATGGTTTCCTGACCGGCGCGGCATGGCAACCGGGATGGCCATCATGGGATTCGGCGGGGGCGCGATGATTGGCTCCCCTTTGGCAACGGCTTTAATGAAGTTCTTTGCGACCGAAACCGATGTCGGCGTGATGCAGACCTTGATAGCCATGGCAGGGATTTACTTTATCTTCATGATGGCAGGTGCATTAAGTTACCGGATTCCCGCTACCGGCTGGCAACCTGCCGGATGGACGCCACCCGTTCCGGAGCAAAACAAAACGATGGTAACCCACGGTCATGTACATGTGAAAAATGTATTCAAGATCAAGCAATTCTGGCTGGTATGGGTGGTGTTATGCATGAATGTCAGCGCCGGTATCGGCGTCATCGGTATGTCATCGCCGATGTTGCAGGAAGTATTCGGCGGTCAGCTGATCGGCATTGACAAGCCTTTTACCGGGTTGGATAAAACCCAGCTGGCTTCAATTGCCGGTTTAGCCGCCGGTTTTACCGCATTATTAAGCCTCTTCAACATAGGCGGGCGATTTGTCTGGGCCAGCTTGTCCGATTGGCTGGGCAGAAAACTGACCTTCATTGTATTTTTTGTACTGGGCGGGCTTTTGTACGTTAGTATTCCGGAACTGGCAATGACCGGAAACAAAGCCTTATTTGTCGCCGCGTTTTGTCTGATCTTAAGCATGTATGGCGGAGGATTTGCGACCGTTCCGGCCTATCTTGCCGACTTGTTCGGCACACAAATGGTGGGTGCCATTCATGGCCGCTTGCTGACGGCATGGTCAACGGCTGGAATTCTCGGCCCAGTGGTCGTCAACTACATGCGTGAATATCAATTAAGCCTGGGCCTGCCACGCGAGCAGGTTTACAACCAGACCATGCTTATCCTGGCAGGACTCTTGGTGATAGGCCTGATCTGTAATTTGCTGATACGGCCTGTTGATGACAAGTGGTTTATGACGGGTGCCGAACTGGAAGAAGAAAAGCGCCTGGAATATAAAAAAATACACGCCCATGATGCGGATGAAATGGTTTATACCAACATCCGCAGTCATCCATTAACAGTTTGGCTGGCCTGGTTGGCGGTGGGCATTCCTCTGAGCTGGGGCATAGTCAATACCTTGATCACTGCCGGTAAGTTTTTTTCCTGATGAACCTATGGCAGGTACGATCAGTTCTTAAGTTCGTGCTTCAGCCAAATGCCCTGTCGATTTATTTTTTCACCACACCCAGCGCCATCGCGATATGCGCCAGCTCGGCCACGGTGGACACTTTTAATTTATTTTTGATTTGTGTGCCGTAATTGGCGGCAGTTTTATAGCCCAGACAGAGCTCGTCGGCGACTTTATGCATCGTCAGGCCTTTAGCCAGCAGGCAAAACACATCAAACTCTCTGGCTGACAAGGATTCAATCAAGGCCCGGTAATCGGTGGGATTACCCGCGATAGTTGTGTTTTTTAACAAGCCGTCTTCAATGTACTCCCCGCCTTCAGAAATTTTCTGTATGGCCTCGACCAGAATAGCCGGTGCGGAATTTTTGGTGATATAGCCTTTGGCTCCGGCCATCATGGCCCTGTTCACATAAACCTGTTCATCATGAACACTGAATACCAGAATTTTGGCCTGATTATCCCGGTTGCAGATACGCCGGATGCTTTCCAATCCGCCAATACCGGGCATGGATAAATCCAGCACCATCACATCCGGCTTGTTATCCAGATACAGCTGGCAGGCTTGTTCGCCCCGTTCCGCCTCGGCGATGACCTGAATATTCGGTACGGCGGACAGCAGCAAGCGGAATCCGGCTCGGACTACGGCATGATCATCGACTAATATGACTTTGATGGCTTCATTCATCTTAACGGTACAGTGGCGGTTACGGATAATCCTTTTGAACTGTCGGTACGAATAAAAAAATCGCCTCCCAAACTCTTGATGCGCTCTCTCATACCCAACATACCGAATCCGGACTTGAGCGAATCGGGGGCGCAGCCCTTTCCATTGTCGGAAATGTCCAAAAATAACACTGGACCCTGTTGAGACTCATGGCCCAGAGCCAATTTAATAATAGCCTGACTGGCATTGGCATGGCGCACGACATTGGTCAAACACTCCTGGATAACCCGGAAAACCTGAATCGTCATTTTATGATCGAGACTGTCGACTTCATCAGGACATTCCAGTGTTAATTTCAGTTCGGGATTTCTGACTGCCCATTGATTCAACAGCTCCTCCAGTGTCGCTTTAAGCCCTAATTCCTTGAGACTGATAGGATGAAGACTGCGCATCATGGACCGGACAACGGTAATCAGATGATCACAAATCGAAATAATGGTATCGGCGATTTGATCGGTTTCGGCTTTTTTATTTTTGACTGTAACCGCCATGACTTTGATGGCGGTTAATGATTGCCCCAGCTCATCATGCAGCTCCTGGGAAAGATTTTGGCGTTCTTCTTCCTGAATCTCCAGTGAGTGCTGGGTTAACGCGCTGTTCTCCTTGTTCGCGGCATCCAGAACTTCGGTCATATGATTGATGGCGCCGGCAATACTGTCGTATTCATTGATGGAGAACTCGGGTAATTTCAGATCGTAATGACCGGTTTCAATGTTTTTTAAACCCTCAACGATAACCCCGATAGATTTCAGGGCTTTATTAAATGCCAAATTTACCGCGAGGCAAGTCATCAATGTCATGACGACCAATGACACAAAAAAGGCGAGGCTTTCTTCCCAGACTTCGGAAATTTCATCCAGCGGATTGGCTTTGATCAGTAGCGTAATCGATTGTCCATCCGTTGTCGTCAGCTGTTTTTCAACTTCCGGATACTGGCTGGACACCAGCTTGATAAACCAGCGAGGCGGCATTTCTTTATCGCTACGACGCTCTTGAACAGAATTAAAATTGACGATTTCACCGCTGGGCTTTTTCAGCTGAATCGTCAAATGCCGCGTTTGCCTCATCGCCACAAATCCCGGAAGCCATTCGTTGACATCAAAATTACTGCGTTTGTTTTGGGAAAAACTGAGCTGGACCAGTTGCAAGGTCAGGTTCAATGAGGATTCGACTTCGCGATCGACAGCCCCCCGTGCATGCCAGATAGCGACAGCACCGCCTATCAACAAGATTAAAATGCTGGTCAGGACTATTCGAACATTGATTTGAAAACGTAAGCTCATCGCTTTAGGGGGCATCGTGTTTAAACAAGCATTATCTGGTTACTTGTCACAACAACCTATAGGAAAAATTCTTTTTTTATTTTTGTGATCATCCATAAACGACAAAACGAATGCATTTAAGGTAATCGTATTTTGTAGGAGCGGGCCATGCCCGCGAAAGGGATGGTGGGTCTTTCATTCGCGGGTTCAATCGCGGACATGGCCCGCTCTTACGGATACCATCTATCGCTTCATTTCGAGGGAATTACCTTAACGGTATTGTTGCCAACCCTCTTTCGATGGACGAAAAAAGGCTATATTCGCGTTAATAGTAGGCGTCGCCCCGGCAGGGATTGCCGGGGTCCAGAAGCCATGGATGGCGTTGGACTTTCACATTCTTGTGACCTGGATTCGCTTTCGCGGTCTAACGGCTCCGGCAATCCCTACCGGAAAGACGGCAACTATTAATGCAAACAGAGTTCTCTTACAAGCCTGGACAACCCTATAAAAACTGGGAAACTTCGGTTTAATGAATAAACCAGTCCTCCGAAAAGACCGGAGGACTGGAAAAAGCCGGATTGACTTACTCTTCGGCGGATACGCTAATTTTCTTGGGTTGAACGGCTTCTTTTTTAGGTATTGTGATTTCCAGGACACCGAGCTTTGATCTTGCCGATATGGCATCGGCATTGGCTGTGTCAGGTAGACTGAAACGGCGGTAAAACGAGCCATAGGTGCGTTCGACGCGTTTATAACCTTCAGTTTCGGTTTTGGCTTCCGTTTTTTTCTCGCCTTTTACGGTCAGAATGCCGTCTTCCATACTCACATCGATTTCCTCGGGTTTGACTCCGGGGATATCCGCATACAAGACAAATTTATCCGCTTCTTCTTTTATATCGACTGCAGGCGCCCATTCTGCGGTTGACGTGGAGCCTCCATCAACCGCCGTTTTTTCATGCGCACGCTCCAGTTCTTTTTGTAATTGATTCAATAAACTCCAAGGTTCATATCGGGTGATAGCCATAACAACCTCCACACTAATCAATAAATTATTGGTTTAAACGTTAAGACAGGGTCAAAAATAATCCACCTGACTGTAACTGCCGATAATCCAATCTATCTTCATGTGATCCGATTTTTCACCCTGAAATTTCAACCGGCAGTTCAGTCAGTTATCCATTTCCAACTTGAGTCACAACGAATATAAGGTCTTTCCTTTTCTTTTCAACCCACCCAGTCACGGGCATTTCTAAATAATCGCATCCAAGGTCCATATTCACCCCAATCACCGGGATGCCAGGAATTCTGCATCGTTCTGAAACAACGCTCAGGGTGCGGCATCATAATCGTGAAACGGCCGTCTCGCGTGGTCAACCCGGTAATACCAAAAGGAGAACCATTGGGATTTGCCGGAAACTCCGTCGTCAACTCCCCTTCATTGTCTACATAGCACAAAGAAACTGCCCCGGCTTCTAGTGCAACAGCAGGATCAATATTAAATTCGGCGCGCCCTTCGCCATGAGCGATAACAACCGGCATTCGTGAACCGGCCATACCGGCAAACAAGATGGACGGTGACTCCTGCACTTCAACAAGAGCAACCCGGGCCTCGAACTGTTCGGAGTCATTCCGCATGAAACGCGGCCAATGCTCGGCCCCCGGAATAATTTCCTGCAAACCGGACATCATCTGACAACCGTTGCAAACACCCAAACCAAACGTGTCCTGTCTTTGGAAAAAGGCCGAAAATTCTTCTCTGGCCCGTGCATTGAATAAAATGGATTTGGCCCAGCCGCCGCCGGCACCCAGCACATCTCCGTAAGAGAATCCGCCGCAAGCGGCCAAGCCGGTAAAATCCTTCAGACTGATCCGGCCATGAATGATGTCGCTCATGTGCACGTCTATCGCAGTAAAGCCCGCCCTGTCAAATGCCGCCGCCATTTCGACATGACCGTTTACCCCTTGCTCACGCAAGATGGCGACTTTGGGCCTTGCTGAGTTGATAAACGGCGCACACACGTTTTCATTCGAATCAAAAGTGAGCACCGCATTCAAGCCGGGATCCAGATCATCTCTAATGCGTTCGAATTGCTGTTCAGCGCAATCAGGATTATCGCGTAAAGCCTGCATCCGGTAACTGACTTCGGACCAGGTAGTTTGCAATTCGGCACGCGTGGCTGAAAATATTGTTTGCTCACCATCGAAGATAAGCAAAGACTGCGCAGCCGCAATCTCGCCAATTCTATGACTACAGGCGCCCAGTCCGGCTTCGGTCAATTGAGCCAGAACCCTCTCGCAATCCTGCTTGCGTACCTGCACAACGGCACCCAATTCTTCATTAAACAAGGCTGCTAAAACATCCGACCCCAAGGCGCTGATATTCAGATTAACGCCTAAGCGACCGGCAAACATCATTTCAGCAACCGCAGCAAGCAGTCCGCCATCGGAACGGTCATGATAAGCCAGCAATCGATCTTGTTGATTCAATTGTTGAATCACATTAAAAAACGCTGTAAATAATCCGGCATCGTCCAGATCCGGCGTTTCATCGCCCATTTGCCGATAAACCTGCGCCAATACGGAACCGCCGAGCCGGTTTTTGCCTTGGCCCAAATCAATCAGTAACAGTTCACTATCTTCATCACGCAACTGCGGCGTCAGGGTCCGGGTCACATCCAAAACCGGCGCGAAAGCGGAAACGATTAACGAGACCGGCGCCGTCATGATTTTTTCACGGCCGGCTTCCTTCCAGACCGTTTTCATCGACAACGAGTCCTTCCCTACTGGTATAGCCAGACCTAAAGCCGGGCATAATTGCTTGCCTATGGCTTTGACTGTATCAAATAAGGCGGCATCTTCACCCGGTGCGCCGGCCGCCGCCATCCAGTTGGCCGAAAGTTTAATGTGCTTTAATGACTCAATCCGGGCAGCAGCCAGATTGGTTAGTGCTTCACCAATTGCCATACGGCCTGACGCCGGGGCATTGATAACGGCCAGCGGCGTTCTCTCACCCATCGCCATGGCTTCACCGGTCACCGCATAAAAGCCGGTCGCGGTTACTGCAACATCGGCAACCGGCACTTGCCAGGGCCCCACCATTTGATCACGCGCTACCAGCCCGGTTACAGAACGGTCGCCGATATGAATCAGGAAACTTTTATCGGCTACCGCTGGAAACGACAGGACACGGCGAACCGCATCATCAATCAGAACCGCGTCAAAGTCGAGTGAGCTGTGATGCACCTTCAGATGACTTACATCTCTGTGCATTTTAGGCGGTTTGCCGAATAAGACCGACATCGGCAAATCCACCGGCTTATCACCCAATAATGCATCGCTAAGTTCCAGATGCTCCGCTTCAGTCGCCTCGCCGATCACGGCAAAAAGACAATGCTCCCGCTCGCAGAATGATTTAAACAGTTCCAGAGACTCGGGCCTGATCGCAACAACATAGCGTTCCTGGGCTTCGTTACACCAGATCTGCATAGGCGACATGCCTTTATCGGCATTCAGCACATCGCGCAGCTCAAAGCGGCCGCCACGGTCACAATCATGAATAATTTCCGGAACTGCATTCGATAAGCCGCCCGCACCGATATCATGAATGGACACAATCGGCGACTCATCACCCAGAGAATTACAATGATTGATGACTTCCTGACAGCGTCGTTCCATTTCAGGATTTTCGCGTTGCACTGATGCAAAATCCAGCGCTTCCGAGCTTTCCCCCGAGGTTTGCGAGGAAGCCGCGCCACCTCCCAAACCAATCAGCATGGCGGGTCCGCCTAATATGATGATTAGCGAACCGGGCGGAATCACGTTTTTATTGACCAGCATGGGACGAATATTGCCCATGCCGCCGGCGATCATAATCGGCTTGTGGTAACCGCGGAGAGCGGCACCGTTACTATCAGGAACGACTTGTTCGAAACTTCGGAAATAACCGGCCAGATTGGGCCTGCCGAATTCATTGTTAAACGCAGCACCGCCGATAGGGCCTTCCAGCATGATCTCCAAAGCTGAAGCAATCCGGCCGGGCTTGCCGTTGTCTGTTTCCCAGGGCTGATTTAAACCTGGGATTTTTAAATGGGAAACACTAAACCCGGTCAAACCGGCTTTGGTTGCCGATCCTCGCCCCGTCGCCCCTTCATCGCGAATTTCTCCTCCCGAGCCTGTAGCAGCGCCCGGATGCGGAGAAATCGCAGTTGGGTGATTGTGCGTTTCCACCTTCATCAGCAGATGGGCTTCTTCTTCGACATAAGCATATTCGCCGGTCATCGCATTGCGGATGAAAACCTGCGTCTTGGACCCTTCGGCTACGGAAGCATTATCGTGGTAAGCCGATAAAATGCCGTAAGGGCTTTGCTCCGCGGTATGACGAATCATGCCGAACAAACTTTCGGCTTGCTCAACTCCGTCAATTGTCCAGCGGGCATTAAAAATTTTATGGCGGCAATGTTCGGAATTGGCTTGAGCGAACATCATCAACTCGACATCAGACGGATTACGGCCTAATTTTTGAAAACTATCGGTCAAATAATCGATTTCATCATTGGAAAGCGCCAAACCCAAGTCACTGTTGGCCGACACCAACGCAGCCCGGCCAGACTCGATCACGCCAACCCGCTGTAACGGTTGCGGCTCATGGTGCGCGAATAAGTCCTCTTCCCCTATCAAATTGCTGGCTTTAACCACTTGCGTCATTCGATCATGCAAGGCGGCCCCAATCTTGGAAAGGGAAGACTCACCGAGCGATGACTGGCTTTTCAACTGATATTCGATACCGCGTTCAATGCGATTGACATCAGTTAATCCGCAGCGCTGCGCAATTTCAGTAGCTTTACTGGACCAGGGAGAAATGGAGCCTGGCCTGGGAAAAACAGTCAATTGAAAATCAGGACTGTCTTCAGCCTTTTCGGCCAAACTCTCGCCGTAACTTAACAGCCTGTTTAAAATAGCGGACTGACTTTCATCTAATGGCTGAGTCAGCTCAACAAAATGAACATAATGGGCTGAAACGGTCAGAATTGAAGCATCAATGGATTGCAGCTCGGTCAACAATTTTGTGACGCGAAAACCGGAAAGTGCGGTGGTACCGGGAATTAATAGCATAGTAATAGGTGTTGGAAATTTAAAATTCGGTGAGGACAATCACTGGTTTACAGGACAAACTTGATTTGATGTGCAAACGGATTCAGAGGTTCCGAAGCCGGGTAAGCTAACGCCAAACCCGGCCCAAGGTCCTAATCATCATCAATGTCCTCTTCGATTGCCTTTTGCAAAAGAGTCAGCAGCGCTAAACCTTTCCCTTCGGATAAAGGCTTTTCTTTCTCATCCAAAATAAAAATCTCGGTGAATCCTTCGTACTCGATCAGTTTGACGCGGTATTCAAGCTCAGTGCCACCCCCGGTGGCACCCAACATAAACAGCATTTCATCCCAAAAGGAATCATCCGTCACTTTAAGTTCGTCAGGATCGAATTGAACGATAAAGACGCCATTGGCCCGATCGCGCGAGACGATCTCAACCGACTTCCGGCTGAGTGCCTTGCCCACCACCCGCCAGGTTCTGGACATATTTTCACTCAAGCGCAAACGGTTTCCATCGGTACCCCCAACGCGTTCTACCGTGGCCGTTTCACTTGCTTCTTCAGACTCTCCAGTCTCAGCAGACTCTGCCTGAACAGCTGCCGTGGTGGTGACCGGTTGAGTTACGCTGGCAGTTGGAGACTTTCTGATCGTATGATGCCCGAGATCATCCGGGACGATTAAATCCGGTATTTCAGCTTTAAACTGATAATCTTTTTCTTTATCAGGAAACCAGCTCTTAATCCGGCTGCAACCGGGTCCGGAGCTCAGAAGAATGATTAGTAAAACAGACCTTAAAAAAAACCTGTACATAGGCTACTCGATAACCTCAGCCTGACGCATGGCGGCTCGAACCGTGTCGAAACATTCTTCGGTCAACCAGGTCAACGGCAAACGGATGCCTTGTTTGATTAATCCCATTTCCGCCAAGGCCCATTTAACCGGAATCGGATTGGATTGGATGAACAGATGTCTGTGCAAACCCGTTAATTTGGCATCGATAGCCAAGGCGGTTTCACGATCACCGTCTATTGCAGCATGAATCATCTCGTGAACCAGGCGGGGCGCCACATTGCCTGTGACGGTTATGGTGCCGTTGCCACCCAACAGACAAAAATCGCAGCTGGTTGCATCATCGCCTGAATACAACGCGAAATCGTCACCGCATAAATCTCTGATTTGTCTATATCGTTCAAGTTTGCCGGTCGCCTCTTTGACGCCTACGATATTTTCGATTTCCGACAGGCGCGCTATGGTCTCAGGCAACATATCAACGGCAGTCCGCCCAGGCACATTGTAAAGAATTTGTGGAATATCGACGGCTTCGGCAATCAGCTTATGATGCAGATACAATCCTTCCTGCGTTGGCTTGTTATAATAAGGCGTTACCAGTAAGCAGGCATCGGCACCGGCTGCTTTGGCCCTGCGCGTCAATTCCAGTGCTTCCGAAGTTGAATTGGCTCCGGTTCCGGCAAGAATAGGAATACGCCCCGCCGCGTAGCCGACGATTGCAGCAATCACTTCACAATGCTCTTCCTCATTAAGCGTCGCAGACTCACCTGTTGTGCCTACCGCAACAATAGAATCCGTTCCTTGTTCAATGTGAAACTCAACCAAATTTTTCAGGCTGACCTGGTCTATGCTGCCACTCTCATCCATGGGTGTAACCAACGCAACGATACTACCTTGAATCATGCAAATCTCTCGATGATATTAAAACAAAAAAATGGTCCGGCATTATACCAAGCAAAAAATTAAAACTCAGCTCGATAGTGCATTTATACGTAAGTCACCTGAAGCATCGCAACCAGAGCAAGCAATTTTTCAAACGGATAACAGCTGATTTACCCGGCATGAACCAAGCGCTAAGCCTTGTGATGACCCTTCATGTCCAAAACCTTTGACATTAGATGATTTCGGCATAGACCGCCGTTATTCATACATCAATTGATGAGTTGGGGTAAATGATTTTGGCATCCCCAGTGGAAAATCCAAGTGATGAACTTTATGGCTACAACACCTCGCTTCTCCAAAAATTGCACCTTAATTTCTCAATAAAACCAATCCTCTACACAACAAATCACGCTTGCCAATCTGATTCTCCATGCAGCAAAACAGGTATTACGGTATAATCTATCCCCATAAAACCCTCGCGCTGATGCGCCAATCCAATTTTACAGGTAAATGCATGACCAATGATGATTCAACTTTCCCCACTTTCCGTGAACTAGCACTGATTGAACCTCTGCTAAAAGCACTGGATGATGTTGGCTATGAATCTCCCTCCCCTATTCAAGCACAAATCATCCCCTATGTACTCGAAGGTCGAGACGTGGTGGGACAAGCACAAACAGGAACAGGCAAAACGGCCGCCTTCGCACTGCCGCTGTTGTCAAAAATCGATTTAAAGAAAACCGAACCCCAGGTTTTGGTACTGGCACCTACCCGCGAATTGGCCATACAGGTAGCTGAAGCGTTTCAACGCTATGCAACCTATCTTAAGGGCTTTCACGTACTGCCTATTTACGGCGGCCAAGATTACACCACCCAGCTGAAACAGCTGAAACGTGGACCACACGTCATTGTTGGTACGCCAGGCCGGGTCATGGATCACATGCGCAAAGGCACACTAAAACTGGATGCACTGACCTGCCTGGTTCTTGATGAAGCCGATGAAATGTTGCGCATGGGCTTTATTGATGATGTTGAATGGGTACTGGAACAAACGCCTAAAAAGCGTCAAATCGCTTTATTTTCGGCAACCATGCCTGCGGTTATTCGCAAAATAGCACAAACCCATCTTAACAATCCCGAAGAAATTACCGTAAAAGTTCGCACCTCAACAGCAGAAACCATTCGCCAGCGTTATTGGCTGGTTAGCGGCATTCATAAGTTGGACGCACTGACGCGCATCCTTGAATCCGAAACATTTGACGGCATCATCATTTTCGTCCGTACCAAAACCGCAACGATCGAGCTTGCCGAAAAGCTGGAGGCCCGGGGTTATTCAGCGTCTGCGATTAACGGCGATATGTCCCAGGCTTTAAGAGAACGCACCATCGCCCACATTAAAAACGGTCAGCTAGATATACTGGTTGCTACCGATGTCGCCGCACGTGGATTGGATGTGGAACGTATCAGCCACGTAATTAACTACGACATTCCTTACGATACCGAAGCCTATATCCATCGCATAGGCCGCACAGGCCGCGCAGGACGCACGGGTGATGCCATCCTTTTTGTTTCACCTCGCGAAAGACGCTTGCTCAGCAACATAGAAAAAGCGACCCGGCAAAAAGTGGAAGAAATGGGATTGCCTTCGACAGAAGTCATCAACAATAAAAGAATCAGCCGCTTCAAACAACGCATTACCGACACGCTGGCGGCTGAAGAATTGAGTTTCTTTACTCAACTGATGGAACAATATCAGACCGAACACAATGTTACCGCCATCCAAATCGCTTCGGCATTGGCTAAAATTGTCCAAGGTGATACGCCATTACTGATCAAAAATCCGCCTAAAAGCACTAGAGAATCCAGCAGCGACAGTCGCCCTTCAAAATTTGACAACAGCGACAAACCCGCGCGCGATCGTAGCGACCGCAAACCCAGACGCAGTGGGGAAAGTGACGTAGAAATGGAAACCTATAGAATAGAAGTCGGCCGCAGCCATGGCGTTAAACCCGGCAATATCGTCGGCGCAATCGCCAACGAAACCGGCCTTGACGGCGATCATATTGCGCGCATTAAAATTGAAGAGAATTACAGCACAGTCGAACTGCCAGCCGGCATGCCCAAAGACTTGTTCAATGACTTAAAAAAAGTACGCGTGGCAGGACTGCCGCTTAATATTTCCAGGATGGGCGAAATAGCCAGCAAAGACAAAAGTAAAAAAAGAATGAGTTCCACGTCCAAAAAAAGCAAACGTCCGCAAGAGTAATATTAAAAAACGATTGACGCTTGAAATATCCATTGGATGACATTTGAAATTTCGACCCAATGTCATCCTTGGATCTAATAACAGTCAAAGACTCAAGTCAGCTTAACGATAGCGATAACAGCAGAAACGGTCAAACCTAACGACCAGAACATGAACCTGTCCATGCGCTGGGTAATGATGGTCAAGTGTTTTTCAATTTGCTCAAAGCGTTTATCCACTTGTTCAAAACGCTTATCGACCTGCTCAAAACGCCTATCGACTTGCTCGAAGCGTTTATTCATATCAGCACGCATTTCTTCAAAACGCTTGTTGACATCAGAGCGCGCTTCATCAAAATGCTTATTGACTTCTTCAAACCGTTTATTGCTATTTTCAAACCCTTGCAGCATCAGTTCTCGCTGGTGCTTAAGCTCTTCTTCGACGCGCACGATACGCTCTCGAATATCCAACTCATAACGCACATTGGCATTAGCCGCTTCCGGCCGCGAAGCCAGCGTTTTGTCGATCAATTGCTGAATTTGAATCAGATCTTCTTGGCCCAGTGCCATTTTGAAACTCCAGAAATAACAAATATTAAATAAACAGCGACAAGATCAGCTCTATTGGCATTACTGTCAAAGACTATACTATTAAAGTTAAATTTCATCACCCTATCTAAAATGAATTTCCATTTGGCAAAAACCATTATTACTATTGCCCTGTTCGAACACATAATGATAGGGTTATAAATATAAGAACCCTCAATCATCAAGAGAGCCGCACCTATACGAAAGATTTTTTTAATAGACAAGTACCTGACTGTTCAACCCAATAAACGGGGCTTTCGTCACGTAACTGCATACATCAATTTAAAAATTTATTTTTTATCCATGAGAAATCAAATGAACCCAATTATTCGACAATACCACTCCGGCTTAGCCGTAAGCCTAGCTTTACTGATTATTTGCTCAACAAGCCAAGCGGCAAACTTTGACATTAAGAGCGATGATATATTTGATAAACCTGAACTTAACACCGATACAGACCAAGGATTTTCAATCCTAGAATCATTCCAATCATCTGAAGTGGATGAAAAAAAGGAAAGCTATCAAAGTGTACTTGAACTTGTTAAGCAGAACAAACTCGATAAGGCGGAGGAAAAAGTCAAAGCCTTGCTTAAGCAATACCCAGAAGAATCCGAATATCACAGCTTACAAGCTCTCTTGCAAACATTGAAAAAGAATCCCCAAGGAGCGGTAAAAAGCTACGAACAAGCACTTAAGTTAAATCCGAACAGTCAGATCGCTCTTTTAGGTCTAGCAACCATAAGCTTAGAAACCAATGATCTTAAATCGGCCGAAGACTCTGCAAACAAAGCCTTAGCTCTAAATCCAAAACTAATCAAAGCGTATTTTTTAAAAGCAGATATCGCTTATAAACAAAAAAATGATCAAGAAGTAGAAAGCGCCTTATCGACTGCGCTTAATCGAGTGAAGGGAGATAAAAACCTAGAGACTCAAGTTACTGAAAACTTGTTTAAATTTTACTTACTAAAAAAACAGCCTGAAAAAGCGCTCACCCTTACTCAAAACCTGGCGAAAAACTATCCGGATGACAAGCAATCACTTTCTTTACTCGCAAAAGCTCAAATTCTTAATAAAAAACAGGAAGAAGGCGAACAAACACTTTTAAAAATTATTAACCAGGATGAAAAAGATATAGATCATCGCCTATTTCTCGCCCAAATAACCGGAGACCAGGAGGGCAAACAAAAAGCAGCGCTTGATTTAATTAATGAGGCTTTGAAAATTGATCCTAATAACGGCCCCGCATTAACACTTAAAACTGCTTTGCTGATCAGAACCAAAAATTTCGAAGAGGCTTTGAATCAAGCTAACTACATTGAAGCGCAATTCCCGAAATTAGCCGTAGGTAAAATGCTAAAAGCCGATGTCTATCTTGCCCAAAATGAACTCGAAAAAGCACTGGATATCAATCAACAAGCTTACAAAATTCAACCCAACCCAAAGCTTTTAAATAATATTATCAGCTTGCTTACTACGCAAGGCAAAACAGACGAAGCAATCAAGATGCTAGAAAATTATCTTGATAAAAACAACCAAGATCTGGATGCGCATTTCAAAGTGGCAAATTTATTCTATGTCCAAAAAAACTATCCTAAAGCCGAGTCTCACTATCAATTTATCCTGAAAGAAAAACCGGATAATGCAATTGTGCTTAACAATCTAGCTATGCTTTATCAAGATCAAAACGACCCGAAATCACTTGATTATGCCAAACAAGCCTATAACAAATCACCCAACTCAGCCGCTATAGCTGACACTTATGGAACCTCTCTACTAAAACAAGGCCATAATAAGGAAGCGTTGGAGACTTTAAAGAAAGCAGCGGAGTTAGCTCCAACTGTCTATGACATTCAATTTCATCTTGCCAAAGCTTATGACGCTAACGGCAATACAAAGACCGCAATTGAAATATTAGAAAAAATCGTTTCTATACAGGATAAGTTCACAACTCAAGAATCGGCAGTAGGCCTGCTGAATGAACTCAAAGGAAAATAGAAAATAAACGGGGATTCTTACGCTAATCAAGGATGATTAGCGGATAATTCATCTTAAATCTGATATTTCAACGCCACTGATGACTCTGGAACACAAACTGCGACACATGTTCATAAGGACTTTATTAGCCAAAGCACTTTCATACTTGAGCAGCCGGGTCATTGAAGGCTCATCAAGACTAAGTAATCTAACATTTTCGGTGGCGGCGGTAACATTGGCAGAACGAGGAATGTTCAGAAAATAAGCAATTTCACCAATCACTTCGCCCGGGGTAATAATTGCCAGCAACTGACCATTTCTTCTTACCTCAACAACACCAGAGAGTAATACGAATAGCGTTTTAGCGGCATTATTTTTCTCAATGATATGATCGCCGAGCATACAATCGATAATATGACTCCTCTCAATTACACGCCGTAACTCATCCTCGGTTAATTCATCAAATATTTTTGGCTTATCACTGATTAACAAATCCGTTTGATCATAAATGTTTTTTAAAAACTCAGTCTGGTTACTTGAAGCTTGGCTAAGAATATTGGTTCTTTGCTCTGTAATACGCAATAACTGTTCAGTATGACGACAATGGACCAGATCGTCTTCCCGAGTCAACATTCCAAAAGGTGAACCGACTAATTTAAAATGCTCGTAATCCCCGGCAATCAGCACCATAGGGATAACCAAACCAATACCGGGATAAGAATAGGTGTGTGTAAAAGGGCGAAAACCCAATTTCAAGTAAGAGTTAAGATGATGGGGTTCACAATCCAAAAAAACCGCTTCAGCTTTTTTGTCGAGCACAAAGTGCATGACCTCCTTATACATCCTGAGGGTGGTGGATGATCCTCGATGCTTTTCATCAACCATCAAGCGCTCTACGATGCAAATGTCTTTTTCTTCAAGAATATCGAGGAATGAAGCCAAGCTATAGGCTTCTTTTAGTGTATCTGTAAAAGGCGCATCGCCTCCCCAAAAAAGCCTTAAAGTGCCTATCGGCTGACTGTCTTTGATAGCAACTACCGCTCTGGCAGTTTTATCGTATTCATCACGTAATTCTTTCAGCTCGTGATTACTTTTGTCTTTAAGCCGTCCCATACATTCTACGTAAACTTTGTAACGTAGTTGGTAAGAAGCCCTTAATTCCTCTTCAGTTTCCGCAAATCTAACGCCATCTTCCATTGTATTCACCATTTAGTTAGTCTGAGACTAAATTATTGCTGTCATATACAAGGGATAGTCTAATAGCTCACGCATTATTTTTCACAGATTCAATCACATTTCTGCTTTTATTTAGAAAAAATGATATCTAAAAAAGTTTTTAAGCACTCAATCTAAGCTGAAAACGCTCAGTAAATTGAAACGTTCTATTGTTGACCAACGATTTTCTGGCTTTGTTTAAATTTTTGAGTTTTTGAATAATAGGAAGAGCATTAGCGACTGATAGAGGCGTTTCATTTAACACGACTTTCGTGATTTCTGCTGTTTTGCAGCAATATTGAACGTCCTTGCTTGAAATCAAATAGGCAACAGGCGAACCAACAGCTACTAGATGATCATAATCCCCAACGATTAAAGCCATAGGCACAACTGGTCCAATACTCGGATAGTCATAAATATCGCCAAAAGCCCTAAAGCCTAGTTTTAAATAGGCATTCAAATTGTGCAGTTCGCAATTGAGCAATACCACTTCAGCTTTATGCTGAAGCACAAAATTCATCACCTCTTTGTACATACGCACGACCAGAGATGACCCTCGGCAATCTGGATCAATCATCAGTCTTTCGACAATACAAATTTTTTCCCTTTTAATCTGTTTGAGAAATGGAATGAGCCGGTAATCAGATATCATCGAACCGGCAAAAGGTGCATCACCACCCCAGGATAATCTCAGCGTGCCTGTAATCTTACCCTTTTTGACAGCCATCAAAACTCTGGCGGTATTATCAAATTCATCATACAACTCCTTGTTGATATGATCGCTGTTATCCGCAAGTCTTCCCATGTTTTCCACATAAATACGGTACCTAAGCTTAAAGCAAGCACGCAAATCTTCCTCTTGCTCTACAAATCTTACTCCCTCTTGCATAACCACCTCTCTGCCTGGACATTATAATAAGCTGACAAAGTGTGACTTTATTCACAAACCATTAAGGTTTTATTAAACGGAAATTTAAAAAGGATTAAAAAAATAATTTTTATGCTTTTAACCTCACTCATTTAACCGAAAAAAAACCCTCAAAGAGCGATCCTTGAGGGTTTTCATTTATTTCAGCTCAATTTTAAGCTTTGCGACGACGCAAGCCTAAACCGAGTAAACCAAGACCCATCAGGGCAACAGTAGTTGGCTCAGGAACTGATTTAGTACCGAAGACAACATCCATAGAACCAGAAATTGTTTGAGTTCCTGCTACTGTGAAATTTAAAAACTGGCCTGATTCGAAAGTCAAATTATAGAAAGGAATAGGATCTACAAAATAGGTTGCACCAAAGGCTGTCAGTTGAAAATCGGTGTTAGTACCAAAACTTCCACAATTCACGCCATTAATACAGGTGGCAGATGTAGGATCTAGCGTTCCATTTCCAAAAATTATAGATCCAGATCCAACTTTTAAATCAGCAACACCCGGAGTTACGCCATATGCAGTTTTTCCATCTGCAGGACCTGCAAAAGTAGTATCCCTATCTGGATCTACAAATAGGTCAAAGGTACCGCCGGTAAAAACAAAGTCAGTTGTCAAATCAGCATTAGTGACATAGGTGCCTTCACCTAAAAAGGTTGCATATAATGCGTATCCAATAGTGCCAAAAATATTATTTAATAGTGTACCTTGAGAGTTTGCACCATTAAAAAATTGACCGGCATTGAATATGATCGATGTAAAAAAGTTCCCGGTTGCAGCAGTAACCGCTTCAAAAGTTACTACCTCAGTGTAGCCACCAGTAATTCTGTCTGCAATGACTGTGTTAACATTACCTTCGACTGATGATTCATCGACAGTAAAAAGCGGGAATGCCATTGCGCTTGTGCTGGCCATGCCCATTGCAGCAGTTAAAGTCGCTGCCGCCAAGTTTTTAGTGGTTAAAAGTTTCATTGTTTTCTCCAAAGGTATAAAAGTTTTTTTGTTTAAAGCCATCATGCTCGCAATAATTAATACACCATTTACGCCAAAATAAATAATTTATTTAATATCAAATAGTTAATAAACTTCATTACTTTCTAATAATCTGAAGATGTAAATTTTATCGACAGTTTTTTGGTTTTAAACAAAGGGCTTGGAAACTTAATCTTCAGTTTTGCGCCATTACCCCCCCGCGACTGCAAAATTGCCCTTCTTTTATACCGTCAAATTGGTCGGAATAGGCACCCAAAGCCATTCGCCAAATAGATTTTTACATAACGACTGAGTTTCGGACACCCATTACCCCTTTCTGACTCTCATACCGCCATTTGCCTGACATTAGAGCGTAAAAGAGAGGAGCTAGAGCCCAATAATTTTAAAATTAAAGATTGAATCATTCATCAATAAGCCATTGTTTTATCAAAAACAGACCCATGTGGTACAAAAAACAGGCTCGACAATGGGTTTTTATTCAGCAGAAATAAAGTGTAAAATTTTCCGACAACTTAACAAGCGAATGTAAAGCTCTCGATTAATTCGTCTGCATCCGTTTAGGCTTATATACCCAACATCTTCCTGGCAAAAATAAATTTTAGTTTCTGAAGCGGATGACGATTACCCCGCCATAAATAGCCTTTTTTCAACTTATTGAGACGCGCATCATAACAGGTGTAATGCGGAATGGACTTTAACTCCTTGGGATGCAACAGCGCCATTATTGTCTGGGTAATAACCATGCCGGTCGCCAGTTTACAACCACTGGCAATACTAGGCGCTTTTCGTTGACTCAGATCAACAGAAGTCGGATCAACATATTTGAGATGAAAGCCTGCAGGCGCACAGCCTAGTGACATTTTTAATACTTGCTGTTCCAAAGGTGCGGCATAGTCCAGATCAAAATAGTCATCAAAACTCATCCCGTCTGATGTATAAACAAGCATACCCACCCCATACCCCAAGGGAACACCAAAAATGACCGGTATACTTTTCGCCATGCAGGCATTCACTAAAATGCGGTGAGCATTGATTTCAAAAAACTCGATAGCATCAACCACCACATCCACACCTTCCAGAAATTCATCAATATTGGTGCTGTCTATACCACTTCCAAAGGTTTGTATTTTTGCCTCCGGGTTGATATCCAAAGCCAACTTATGCATTACCTCCATTTTGGGGAGATCTATCGTAGACATTGTGGCGCCATATTGCCGGTTAAAGTTCGCCATTTCAAAATTATCAAAATCAGATATTTTAAAATTGCCCACACCAATGCGGGCGAGGGTGATCAAATAATCCCCCCCGACTCCACCCATTCCGGCAATTGCTACAGTCGAGTGCTTTAAACCAATCTGCTGCTCAGCACTGGTGATGCCATGATTTCTGGAAAACGCTAAGTCATAATCGAATAGAGGCATAAATGGTTCCTTATTAGTTATTTTTAATCTTTTACATTTTTTATCAGATTCCGGATAGTTAAAATCTGCTAAATTTATTTAATACCCCCGCGCTATGAAACATAAGGTAATTGATATGCAGAAAAACTCTCTCGCGCTTAGTCTAGCAAGATTTGTCACTCACTTTCCCTGGCTGGTTTGTTTTTTAACTTTGTTTATTGTGAGCGCATTAACTGCGGGAGTCGCAAAACTTGACTTCAAAACTGATTACCGAGTCTTTTTCGGCCCTGAGAATCCACAGTTAATTGCCTTTAACGCCATTCAAAACACTTACAACAAAAGCGACAACGTTATGTTTGTCATAGAGCCAGAAAATGGCGATATTTTTACCCCGGAAGGCCTTCAAATCATTGCTGACTTGACCCAAAAAGCATGGCAAATCCCTTATACTAGCCGTGTCGACTCTATTACGAACTTTCAAAACACGCTCTCAATCGAAGATGATTTAGTTGTTTCCGATTTAGTTGCAAAACCCGATCAACTGAACATCAGCGATATTGAAACCATCAAACAGATTGCACTTAACGAGCCGTTGCTAGCGAATCGGCTAATTTCACTAAAGGGTCATGTTTCAGGTATCAATGTCACTGTTCAATTACCTGACAACAATGCCCTTGCTGCGATGGAAGTAACCGAAAAAGCAAGAGAACTCGCGACTTCAATAACCAAGAAACATCCTGATATAAAAATTCACTTGACCGGCATTGTAATGATGAATAATGCTTTCATTGAAGCCGCCATGCACGACAATATGACACTGGCGCCTTTAATGTTTGGCGTCGTAATCCTGGTCTTATGGCTTTGTTTTAGGTCAATATCAGCAACTCTTGCTGTAGTTGTACTGATTTTACTTTCGATCGCACCAGCTTTAGGCTTATTCGGCTGGATGGACAATGCCCTGACGTTGGCCTCGGCGCCGGCACCTATCATCATACTGACGATGGCTGTGGCAGATTGTGTACATTTTTTAGCATCGATGCTGCATCACTTACGGAATGGACTTGATAAAAAAGCCGCTATACAAGACAGCTTAAGGATCAATTTTCAACCTATGTTTTTGACCAGCATAACTACAGCTATCGGTTTTCTTAGCTTAAATTTCAGTGATGCACCACCTTACCGTGATTTAGGCAATGTCGTTGCAATCGGCGTTGTTTGTGCCTTTATTTTGACAGTGACATTTTTGCCCGCTTTTATGACACTTTTACCCGTCCGTACAAAATTTACTCATGATCTAGGCCATTCCAATTTTAACAAACTGGCACAGTTCGTTATTCATCGCCGCAAGTTCCTTCTCGTTGCTAATGTTGTGATTGCAATTACATTTTCTGTATTTGCAGGTCAAAATGAACTGAATGATGAGCTTGTCAAATATTTTGACGAAACCATTGAATTCCGTAAAGCGACCGATTTTCTTAATCAAAATATGGGGGGGATTTACACCATTGAACTGGCTGTCAATTCGGGTGAAACAGGCGGCATTAATGAGCCTAAATTTTTAAATGAAATAGAATCGTTATCTAAATGGTTAAGAAACCAACCAGAAGTAGTTCATGTCAACACGCTGACGGACACCTTTAAACGCTTAAATAAAAATATGCACGGCGATGACAATAACTTTTACAAACTGCCTGAAGAGAGGAACTTGGCGGCCCAATACTTACTGACCTATGAAATGTCTCTGCCTTACGGACTTGACCTAAACGACCAAGTTAACCTGGACAAATCATCAACCAGAATAATCGCAACATTGCGCGAAATGAGCTCAATTGAAATGTTGGAATTAGAAGACCGAATCAGACAAAGTCTGACTACACATTATCAGGAGCTTGATGTTGCAATTGCCAGCCCCGGATTAATGTTTTCTCATATTGGCAAACGCAATATTATTAGCTTGATCGGGGGAGCGTTTTTAGCATTGACTGTCATTTCATTTATTTTGATAGCAGCATTTCGATCGGTCAAATTAGGTTTAATAAGCCTGATACCAAACTTGGCGCCTGCTGGAATCGCCTTTGGCGTATGGGGACTGATTAACGGTCAAATTAATTTAGGTCTCTCAATAGTCGCAGGCATGACTCTTGGTATTGTCGTTGATGATACCGTTCACTTCATCAGTAAATACGAACGGGCACGAAAAGAAGGTCAATTAAGCAGTGAAGACGCAGTCCGCCACGCATTTTCCACTGTAGGCAATGCCATGTGGATAACTTCAGCGGTTCTGGTCTGCGGTTTTATCGTGTTGAGCTTTTCTCATTTCAGTTTAAATGCGGGCATGGGACAGTTAACGGCCCTTACTATCACTATTGCTCTCCTTATGGATTTATTATTTTTACCACCGTTATTGATGTTTTTTTCCAAAAGAAAAGCGGATATGTATCTCACTGAAAAGTCTTAGTTCTACTTTGTCAGATTTCACGTCCACTCCTTAACGAAGGCCGTGATTCCGGCATGGATTGCCGGACTCCAATGAGCAAGGAGGATACGAGGCAAACCATACATAGCATTGAATACACACTTTATGCGGGGACTAGGGGCAAGTTTTGCAGTCACGCAAATTTTCAAATTAACGTTTTTGAATAATGGTCACCTTGAGTTTACTCATTTCCAAAAGTATTCGTTGATTCACTCCACTTGACGGAAATTTCTCGAGATCGCCCCCCATAAAACGATTAAAAATCGAATACTTACCGCAGTTTAAAACTGCCTAATACCGCAACAATTAAAATTTCAGCATTAAGGGAAACCGGCAGATTCTCCCGCCTCCGCCAACGCGGCAATCACGCCGACCGATAGACCGGTCGCTTGCGCAATGGTTTCATGGTCGAGACCTTGCTTTAATAAGTTACGGGCGATGGCGTGGGCCGCTTCTTCTTTTCCTTTTTCCAAACCTTTTTCCATGCCCTCTTCTCGCCCTTTTTCCAAACCCTTTTCCTCCGCCGAGGCGATTTTGCTCTCTACGTCCGCCAAGGCCTGCATGCGCGTTTCGTAGATCAGTCGCTCGTCTTCGTCGAACATCCGGTCTACCGCTGTGATCGCTTTGACGATGGCCGGGTCGCCGCGCAGTTGTTCCGGTACATCCAGCTTGTCGAGTTGATGGGCTTTAGTCAAAAAGGTACTCCAGCGATCCAATGCGGTCGTAATTTCCCGGTAAGGTTTAATGAACTTGCGCAGTTCGATGTAGTGCAGCTCGAATACGTCATGCAGTTTGTCGTCTTTGCCGGTAGCTGTGTTGATGATTTTGTAGCAATTGTGGAACTCTAGCGTATCCGGAATGAAATTGAAGTCCAGGATATTGATGCTGATTGTTTTTTTAAGTTCTCGGAACATCATGCCTTCGCTGAGCTGTTCGGTGACCAGTTTGGCCCAGTAATAAATCGCGCGCTTGTCGAAGTTGTAGTCTTCGCTGATTTGCATTTCCACATTAAACCAACGCCCTTGTTCGCTTTTCGCCTTGATGTCCAGGATCGAGATTTTTCCGGCTTGATAATCTGCCAGGTTGTAGGGGTTTTTCAGCTCGACTTCAGCCACCCGGTCCTCTTCGGAGACGATAGCATTGATCAATGAGATCAGCAGGTCTTTGTTTTCTTCGCTGCCGAACAGTTTTTTGAAGGCAAAATCGACTCGTGGGTTTATTCTGCACATGGCGTTGTTCCTGGTATTGCACTATGATTACGGCTTCGCTGATCAGGCCGGATAAGGGATAAGAAAAAAGTACAAAAAAGGGTCCGGTTAGATTATTAATTTAACCCGCCACCTTTTTCTTCATATTAGGCAATAAACTTTTCATAGTCGGCATGAGAACCGATCCAAATCCATTGGATTTCATCTGGGGGGTATCAATTCCGATGACACGGTAATTCTGACCCACTCGCGCAGACCATAATTCTTCAATACGTTTCAATCGAATAGATAAATGACGAGGGTTTTCCTTAAGCAATTCGTAATTTTTATCAGCAAGTTCTCGAATTTCGACAGGAAGTTTCCAGTACAACTCCCAGAAATCCGATGAGGTATAGTGCTTCAAAGTTCACAGGCCTTGCCTTGGGCAAATGCTTCTCGTGCTTTCGCAATAAGTTTGTTAAATTTCCCTGCCTGAAAGTCAGATTTGATTTGAGCGTCCCAACGATCATTTTCAAGTTGAAGGAACCAATCGCGAAATTGAGTAAATTCTTCTTTGGGTAAGTTGTAAACACGGGATTCAAGTTCTTCAACTTCGCTCATTTCAATAACTCCTTAAATTAAGAGACTATGTCTTTCTAAATGATATTTATCTTATCATTGTGACGACTCTATTTTCTTCAAATTTTTAAAACAGTCATTTTTTTTTGACTTGAAAATCGGTAAATTTCGACAGCCTAAATCCCCCCCCTTTTGCATTTAATGAAGCTGTCGCATCGACCGTTAAGCGTGTCACTCGGGCAATGGTTTCATGGTCAAGCCCTTGTCTCAGTAAATTTTGGGCGGTGGCTTGGGCAACCTCGCTCTGTGCTTTTTCTATTCCTTGCTTTCGTAGCTTTCGTCCTTTTTCTTCCGCTGAAGCGATTTTACTCCGAATGTCGGCTAGGGCCTCCATGCGCATCTGATAGATTATACGATCGTCTTCGTCGAACATCCGGTCTACCGCCGTGATCGCTTTGACGATGGCCGGGTCGCCGCGCATTTGTTCCGGTACATCCTGTTTGTCGAGTTGATGGGCTTTAGTCAAAAAGGTACTCCAGCGATCCAGCGCGGTCGTGATTTCCCGGTACGGTTTGATAAATTTGCGCAGTTCGATGTAATGCAGCTCGAACACGTCATGCAGTTTGTCGCCTTTGCCGATAGCGGTGTTGATGATTTTGTAGTAATTGTGAAAATCTAGCGTATCCGAAATGAAATTAATGAGAAGCTGTTTTGGAACACTTTTAACGAATATCCATATCTGCCACGCCAACCAACCGCCCTTCCTCAGCCGACTTGATAGCCGCCTGAATAACCCGGCAATTGCCTTTTGCGTCTGCAAAGGAAAGCAACGGCGGCTTGCCGTCCAGAATACGTTGGCTGACGCCTTCTATCTCAAGCCGGAAATGGTTATGAGCGGGAAGACGTTCTTCGGTTTGCAACCCTGATTCTGTCCAGTATGAAATGACCGGCACATCGCCCGGCAATTGCCAGACATTGTGGCATTTGATACCGCCTAAGGTGCCGATGATTTCGTATTCCGCGCGTCTTGCGCGCTCAAAACTAAAATCAAAATGGGCATAACGCCCTTCTCCATAATCAATTACGCCGCTCATTGCGGTGTCGGCTCCGCTTTGTACATAGTTGGCGAGGGCGGTAACGGCCACTGGATCGTTTTCAAACCACATTCTGACCGTATGAATGGCATAGCAACCGATATCCCACATGGCACCGCCGCCTTGATTGACATCCAGCGCCAGTCTGTACATTCGAGCCGGCTTCATCATAAATGAGAAACAGCTTCGCACCGTTTTGATTTCACCAATCAGTCCGGAATTGATTATTTCCCTGACCCGCGCATGCTGAGGGTGAAAACGGTACATAAAGCCTTCTGTGACAGTAACATTATGCTTTTTGGCCGCTGCTTCAATGGCATTAATATCAGCGACTGTTAAAGCCATGGGCTTTTCACATAAGACGTGCTTCCCCGCTTCTATTGCTTTTACTGCCCATTCTGCGTGCTCATGATTGGCAAGCGGCAGATAGACCGCTTGAACCTGATCATTGGCAAGCAAGGCGTCCAATTGATCGTGGCATGCTACATCGCGTTGACCGGGCGCATATTTAGCAAGCGTTTCGGCGGCAGCTCCCGGACGCCTGCTGGCAATCGCCACCAAGCGGCTATTAGACGCCTCAACAATAGCGGGCAAAAGACGTTCATTAACCCGGGCCGCACCTAATATTCCCCAATTCAACTTGGCTTTCTCATTCATGATTGACGGCTCCCTTCAGGCATCTGCGTTTTCTTCCCTGTTTTTTATCATGTCCAATACCGCTTGCGCGTGCCCTTCATGCGTAACGTTATACATCGCCTCGACAAGAATCCCATTCTTATCGATGATAAATGTGGAGCGAACGATTTTCCATTTTTTCACCCCTTCTTTTTCAACTTCTTGCCAGACACCGTATTTTTCGCAGATCTCGCCTGACTCATCAGCCAATAACTCAACGTTGAGATCGTATTTTTTGATGAATGCGCGATGGCTCTCACAAGAGTCTTTACTGACGCCGATGACAACAGTATCCAGCAGCGCAAAATCCGCCGCCATAGCCGTAAAGTCATTGGCTTCGATGGTGCATCCGGGGGTATCGTCTTTGGGGTAGAAATAAAGCACCACATTTTTTAATGACGCGTAGTCGTCTAATGACACCAGTTTATTATCTTGCTGCAAAGATCTGAAATAAGGTGCTGGTTGATTTTTTTCTAACATGTTTATCTCCTCAAGGATTGATACAATGCTTACTGTTACCTTCGACTATCCGCCCCGCTCAGGACACTCACTTTTCCCTCGTCTACTATTAATACATCACTGGCCAACTTATAAAAAACGCCATGCTCTACTACTCCGGGAATAGCGTTAAGCCTATCATTCAATTCTTTAGTTCCTGGCGAGTCTTGAAAACGCGTATCCAGAACCAAACTGCCATGCGAGGTAATGACGAGCCCGTCTTTTGAAGCCGTCTGCCGCAATTCGCTGTCGGCGCCTATTTGCCTTAAGCTCTCTTTTACCATCTGCCAGGCAAAAGGAATGACTTCAATCGGCACAGGAAATTTCTCGCCAATGGTTTCGACCTGCTTGCTCTGATCGACCAAAACCAAAAACCGCTTGCATGCTTTTGCCAACAGTTTTTCTTTGACTAAATCATAACCTCGGCCCTTTAACAAGGTTAAATCGGGAGTGACTTCGTCAGCACCATCCACATACAAATCAAGCTGACTCAATTGATCAAGTCCTACCAACTGCAAACCGTATTCCTGAGCTTTGATTAAACTCACCGTGGAGCTGGAAACAACTTTTATAGACCATTGTTTTTCTTTGACGCAAAGAGCCAAGGCCTCAATAAAGTAATTGGCTGTCGATCCGGTGCCCAAGCCAACAACCATCCCGTCTTTAACATACTCAACAGCCGCTTGTGCTACTTTTTGTTTATCGTTCATTTTACCTGCCTCAGTAAAAACGGCTTATTGGTTTTAATAACATGGTCATAAGACCCGCACGCTTGTATATAGTCCGCCGAACCGATCTTAAAAACACGCAGATAATCATTGCTTGTGATACCTATTTGCCTGTGCGGTTATTTTCAGTGCTTACTAAAAACCCAATATTACAGCGGCATGATAAAAAAATGCTAATGGTTTTAAACAGAGAGGCTTATCTTGTTGAATCATCGGCATTTAAACATTTTGTGAAGGGCTGGGTCTGCCTTTATAAACAGTTCAGCCCTCATGCAAGTTAAGGTATACTCAAAACTTGTTCAACACATGCCGTAATCATGATGGAAAAAAATAATATCAGCTTGCACCATGTCAGCCTGGTGGTCTCAAATACTGAAAAAGCCCTGCAGTTTTACTCAGAGGTACTGGGATTAAAATCAGTTGCACGCCCTGATCTTGGTTTTCCCGGCGCCTGGTTTCAATTGGGACCTCAGCAAATACACATTTTAGAACTTCCCAATCCTGATCCGGCAACCGGTAGGCCGGAGCATGGCGGACGCGATAGGCATGTAGCCTTTAATGTCGACGATCTGGATCTGGTCAAAGCCGAATTGGATCAAAAAAATATTATTTATACCTTGAGTAAATCAGGGCGCCGGGCATTATTCTTTAGAGACCTTGACGGCAATGCTTTGGAAATTATCGAGCGAAGCTGAGTTTATAGCTTTACATCCTTGCAACGTAAACATCAAATCTACCCGTTTATCGATCATCTATGGAAAAATTAATCACTAAAATCAGAGATATTCCGGACTTTCCAAAACCCGGCATTATTTTCAAAGACATTACCCCTCTGGTTAAAGATCCGACGAGCTTAAGATTGGCTGTGCATTTGCTGATGCAGCCTTTTTTGGAACGCCCGATTACTGCGGTAGCGGGCATGGAAGCCAGAGGCTTTATTTTCGGATCATTGGTGGCTTGGGAATTGGGCGTTAGTTTTATTCCATTGAGAAAGCCCGGTAAATTGCCTTACGACGTTCAAAGCGTTTCTTACGATTTGGAATACGGTTCGGCTTCGCTGGAAGCTCATATCGATGCATTTGAGCCAAATGACAGGGTTTTGCTGATTGATGATCTACTGGCAACCGGCGGCACGGCAAAAGCGAGCTGCGAATTGGTAGAAAAACTGGGCGCCACCGTTGAAGCATGCGCTTTTGTAGTAGAACTGGATTTTCTTAACGGACGAGAAAAACTAAAAAACTATGAAGTGTTTTCTTTGCTGCATTTTTAACTGTTCAGCGGAACAAAAAAACCAAGGTGATACACCGCGTAGGTTGGGTTAGGCGACAGCCGTAACCCAACAGATGGCTTTTTACGAAAGATGAATGCTTGGATTGTGGGTTGTGCTCTCCGAGCTAAACCACCTTACGCTGCATAATTAGCTGTATTTTTAGGCGCCTCGATTGCGGGAAAGTCAGCTTGTTTACACTGTCCCCAGCCCTAACGCTTGCTTATTTAGATTCTGCCGGCTTACCTTGCGAAAGAGCAGAATCACTAGAGCCGCTGATCACGGGTGTCAGCCCTGGCTGAGCGGATTCAACAGAAGACGATTTTTCCTTTCCTGCATTGGATTTGGCTTCGCCACCGGAAAGATCTTCATCCATAAAATCATCGTCTTCACCCAGCAGATCATCATCGGCAACCCCGGATGCGCCATCAGTCGCCATGAATTGGCGCCATTGTAAAAAAGATTCACGCGTAAACACGTAGGAATCAAGAGAGGCTTCATCGACAAATTTTAAAGCACCATCCGCATTGGCACGAGAGTTTATCACCGATAGCAGCTGAACCGGATAGCCGACATAGGTTGCAGGATTAGCCGCTGTGTCGAATACGGCGCCGGGAATTCCTCGAGTTGTTGATGGCCCCATCAACGGCAATACCAGATAGGCCCCCTGAGGTACACCCCACACCGCCAGCGTTTGTTCAAAATCCTCTTCGTTGTGCTCCAAACCGGCTGCCTTTGCAACATCAAACAGCCCACCGACACCTACCGTAGTATTGAGCAGAAACCGGCCTGTGTCCTGAGCACCTTGTTCAAACTTGGCCTGCAACAAATCGTTGATAACCGTGTTAATGCCTTTCAGATTATCGAAAAAATTAGTAATGCCTGTCTGGACTATCCCGGGCGTAATATATTTGTAGCCATCCGACACAGGCGCAGCAACATATTTATCGACCTGGCTGTTAAAGTCGTACATGGAACGATTGAAATCCTCGTAAGGATCAATTTGAGCCGAAGAATCAGCTTGACCTTCTGTTGGAGTGGAGGCACAACCCTGTATAAAAAGACTTGCTCCAACAAAAAGCAATGCAGCCAACTGAATAGCTGCTCGCTGATTTATGCCATGCCCAAACTTTTTCATCAAAAAACCTATTGTTTTGAATAATTATCGATTTTTTCGTTTATCTTGGTTATTAACGGATCAAAACCTTCTCTCTTGAGAATGCTGGTGTACTCGGACCGTTTTAAAGCCAAATCACTGACGCCGTTTGCAATGATGTTGATTATCTTCCAGCTATTTCCCTTTTTTTTCAACATATAATCGAATTTTACATTTTTATCATTCGGAATAATTAACGTTGTGTGGATGATAACGCCGCCTCTAGCGGTTTCCTCTTCAGAATCAAATACGAACGATTCACCATCAAAATCTTTAAAATTATGCGCATAGGATGAAATGCTTAATTTACTGAATACGTCGACTAATTGAGTCTGCTGTTCAGCCGTTAAGTTTTCCCACTCACGACCTACCACAATTCGGGCTATTTTGATCAGATCATGACTCACTTTTACCGGTTCAGCCAGTTTATTGAAACGGCCTTCATAGCCTAACTCTTTGCCCTGTTTCATCGTATCTATCAGAGCCATTTGAAAAGATTCGACAATGACACGCGCACTTTCAGCTTCGGAGGCCATAAGCGGCCAGGACTGAAAGCTCAATAAACAAATTAATAACGCGGACGGTATTCGCTTATAAAATTGTTGCATTGAAATCTCCATTTGTTATTGCATGTAGACACATGCCTTAAACCATTTAACTTTAATTAACCCGTAAAACCGTAAGGACTTGCCGCTAAATAACTTCTGGAAACAGTGAGCCTTTTAGCAGGATTGGATACTCGCGTCCCTGCGAATACGACGGGGTTTGGAAACTACACAGCAGTATCAGGCGTTAGGCAGATCCTGCCAGTTAAGCTTAAACTTCTGTTCTAACGGGAATTCCTCCGATATTTGGCAATGATTTGTCGCCACCAACATAAACCGGGGCTTTTTCAGGAGCCATTTCACCCTCAGTTTTAGGCCCTCTGACAGAAGTCAACAAGGCTTTAATAGGGTGTTTCAACATATCTTCAACAGCCGTCGCTTCGTAGCCGCAATGGGCCATGCAATTAGCGCATTTTGGATTATTGACAGTGCCGTATTTTTCCCAAGGCGTTTCTTCAAGAAGGTCTTTGAAACTATCGGCATAGCCTTCATCAGACAACAAATAACAGGGCTTTTGCCAGCCAAATACGTTACGAGTAGGATTACCCCATGGCGTACAGTCGTAACTCTGATTCCCCGCCAAAAAATCCAGATAAAGCGAAGAGTGATTCAATTTCCATTTACGGTTTTTGCCAATCTTGAATATACCGCGAAACAGCTCTTTAACATCCTTGCCTTTGATAAACACATCCTGCCGGGGAGCCCGTTCGTAGCTGAAGCCGGGCGCAATAGTAATGCCTTCAACCCCTAATTCCATTGCATAATCAAGAAACTCAGCCACCTCAGGCGCATTCTCTCCCTGGAATAGCGTACAGTTAACAGTGACTCTGAAGCCTTTATCAAGCGCTAGCTTAATGGCTTCAACGGCTCTTTCAAAAACCCCATCCTGACATACAGAAGCATCATGTCTTTCCTGATTACCATCCAAATGGACGGAAAAAGTCAGATAAGGTGACGGCGTGTAATCACCAATGCGCTTTTTGAGAAGTAACGCGTTGGTGCAAAGATAGACAAATTTCTTTCTTGCAACGATCCCTTCCACAATTTTTGGCATATCCTTATGGAGCAAAGGCTCGCCGCCGGGTATAGAGACCATCGGGGCGCCGCACTCGTCAACGGCTTGTAAACATTCTTCAACCGTCAGGCGCTTGTCAAGAATATCATCCGGATAATCAATCTTTCCGCAGCCGGAACATGCCAAGTTGCATCGAAAAAGTGGCTCCAACATAAGAACCAAAGGATATTTTTTTACCCCTTTAATTTTTTGCTTTAATAAATAACTGCCTACTGCCAATTGTTGACGTAAAGGAACACCCACGAGAACACCCTCCATAATGCGGTAAAAATAAATCCGGATAAACTTCGCAAAAGTCACCCCAAAAAAAGCGGCCACACTCCAAAATGTTGCAAAACAACAACACCCTATCCATTGTATTTGCATGCAATAAACAAGGATTGAAAGGCTGCCAGAATTCTTCTAAAAAACAGCCTATCCATGTATTACGGGAGCTTAACCATTACCCAGTAGAATACTATCTTTTTTGGAAAGACTCCAGTTTTAGCACGAATTAATGCAGAATAAACAACAAAAATTCATATTTGTTGCCATTTCACCAAAATACAACGTTTTGTTAAAAATCACCCCACCTATACTAGGGCATAAGCGCTTAACCGCCCGAAAACACTCACTCTTGGCTAGAAAACAACATTACTTTGCAAAATACCAACAAAAAGTCTATCATTGTTTTAAAGAAGCGTTTTAACCCGGCCCAAACACAGATTAATAATGAGCGAAAACTCTCCATCTTCAGATACCAAAATTATGCTTGATCATCTATCCGATGATGATTTTCAAGCTTATTTGCTGCAAGATGTATCACGCACATTTGCATTGACAATCCCTGAACTGCCAAATGGTTTAAAGGAAGCCGTGGCTAATGCTTATCTTCTGTGCCGCATAGTCGATACCATTGAAGATGAGGTTTCGCTTTCACCCGCCCAAAAAGAATATTTTTGTACCGGATTCATTTCTGTCACAAAAACAGGCCGGCAAGCAGAAGCATTTGCTCAAGAATTAGGCCCACTGTTATCCAGCCAGACTATTCCCGCCGAACATCTGCTTATTCAACAAATTCCCCGCGTGATTGCCATTACTCACGGCTTCAGCCGCTATCAGATTGATGCATTGGCAAACTGCGTTGAAACCATGGCTAAAGGCATGCCGGTTTTTCAGGCGCAAAACCTTAAAATGGGACTAAGCACCCTGGCAGACATGGACACTTATTGTTACTACGTAGCCGGGTGCGTTGGCGAAATGCTGGCCAAACTGTTCTGCCACTACTCGCCGGAAATAGCCGCTCATGAGACGGAACTGCTAAAACTGTCCGTGTCATTTGGGCAGGGCTTGCAAATGACCAATATCTTGAAAGATATTTGGGATGATGCGTCCCGCGATGTGTGTTGGCTACCACAGGATATTTTTACCGAAACGGGTTATCAACTGTCGGACCTAACGACCACAACCAATGACAAAAATTTCCAACTCGGCTTGGAACGGTTGATCGGCATTGCCCAAGGCCATTTACAAAATGCGCTGAATTTTACCTTGTTGATTCCAAGCCATGAAACGGGCATCCGTAACTTTTGCTTACTGGCTTTAGGCATGGCAGTGCTTACTTTAAGAAAAATCAAGCAACATCCTGATTTCACCAATTCCAGCCAAGTCAAAATTACCCGGAACAGCGTCAAGGCGACAATTTTCACTACCCGCCTTGCTGTTCGCAGCAACACCTTTTTATCGTTGTTATTTAACGTTTCAAGCCGGCCCCTGAAAACGCCCGGCTGGACTTATTCTCCGCAATCCCTGAAAGCTAAGTCAGCACTTTAAGGAAGTATTATGTTTACCGACGCACATACAGAGATTAATACCTATGATCTGCCAAGCACCGCCACGGCTATTACCGGCCGTCCTAATGATCTCAATAGAGCCATAAGCAAAGCGGAAAGCTATTTACTTAACCTGCAGCAGCCCGATGGTCATTGGGTCTTCGAGTTGGAAGCCGACTGCACGATCCCATCAGAATTCATCCTGTTTATGAATTATCTGGGTGAAATAGATGAGCCTCTGCAAGCCAAGGTTGCCAATTACTTAAGATCCAAACAATCCGAAGACGGCAGCTATCCTCTGTTTACAGGTGGCCCCGGCGATATCAGTTGCAGCGTCAAAACCTATTACGCTTTAAAGCTGGCTGGCGACTCACCCGAAGCACCGCATATGGTCAGGTTGAAAAACTATATTCTCAGCCAAGGAGGCGCTGCGCGAGCTAATGTTTTTACCCGGATTGCGCTGGCCATGTTCGGGCAAATCCCTTGGCGCGGCGTGCCTTACATTCCGGTTGAAATCATGTTACTGCCTAAATGGTTCCCCTTCCACTTAGACAAGGTCTCCTACTGGTCCAGAACCGTAATGGTTCCTTTGTTCATTCTTTGCACGCTAAAAGCGACAGCCCTAAATCCAAAGAAAATCGATGTATTGGAGCTGTTCGTTGTCCACCCTGACCTGGAAAAACATTATTTTCCGGAAAGAACGCTACTGAACAAGATTTTTCTAGGACTCGACAAATTTGGCCGGATAACAAATCCTTTTATACCCAAACGTGTCCGGAACAAAGCAATAGCCAAAGCAAAAGATTGGTTTGTTCAACGATTGAATGGTGAAGATGGCTTAGGCGCGATTTATCCTGCAATGGCGGCTGCTTATCAGGCCATGCTTTTGCTTGGCATGCCAAAAGAACATGAATTACTGGTCACTGCAAGGAAAGCCATCGACAAATTGATGGTCATCAAAGAGGACTATGCCTACTGTCAGCCTTGCTTATCACCCGTATGGGATACGGGCCTGGTAGCACTCGCCCTGCAAGAAACCGACAAGATCAAAAACAAGGAAACATTGACACGCGCCTATGATTGGTTAAAAAGCAAACAGCTTAAAGACGAACCCGGCGACTGGCGGATCACCCAACCCAACCTGGAAGGCGGCGGATGGGCTTTTCAATATGCCAACCCGCATTACCCTGATGTTGACGATACCGGTCTAGTGGGTTTCGCAATGGCCGACTCCAACCTTCCTGATCTGGATGAATCCATTCATAGAGCGACACGCTGGATTGTAGGAATGCAGTCTAAAAATGGCGGTTATGGGGCTTTTGATGTCGATAATAATTACGAATATCTGAACGAAATCCCATTTGCCGATCACGGTGCATTACTGGACCCGCCCACCGTGGACGTAAGTGCACGCTGCGCCATGTTAATGGCCAAAGTATGCAAAGATCATGACGAATATCTGCCGGCCTTAGAGCGGACCATCAACTACATACGAAGCGAACAGGAAGCCGATGGTTCCTGGTTTGGCCGCTGGGGCACCAATTACATTTACGGTACATGGTCTGTATTGATAGGACTTGAACAAACCCGGGTGGAAAAATCAGACCCCATGTATACCCGAGCTGCACAATGGTTAAAGAGTGTTCAGCGGGAAGATGGGGGCTGGGGCGAAGACAACTTCAGTTACCACGATGATAAATTGAAAGGACAATATCGATTCAGCACCGCGTTTCAAACTGCCTGGGCCGTGATGGGTCTGATTGCAGCAGGTGAAGCCAAAAGCCAGGCCGTTAAAAACGGCGTTGATTTTTTACTGAGAACTCAACTGACTGACGGCAGCTGGAACGACAAATGCTATACAGCGCCTGGTTTTCCAAGAGTTTTCTATCTGAAATACCACGGTTACGACAAGTTCTTCCCGCTTTGGGCACTTGCCAAGTACCGCAATGCGGTCGGTCATCCGTGATCACGGGGATTGTCGTTGCCCTTCCTGAAGAACTCAGCACCCTGACCAGCCAAAAACTGGTTAAAGGGTGCTGTCATTCATTGAATGAAACGACACTCCTCTGTTTATCCGGTACCGGCCCGGAAAACGCCGCCCGAACTGCAAATCAATTAATCAGTAACGGTGCAAACCGTTTAGTGAGCTGGGGATGTGCCGCTGCATTACATAAAGCCTGTAAACCGGGCGATTTAATTCTTCCTGACCGTCTGGTATCGGATAACTCGCCGCCAATTTTCCTGAATTCGCCCTGGCTTGAAGAAACCAGGACTGTTTTACAAGCGATTAATTTGGATTGTGATCTCAGCGGCACCTTAGCGGAAAGCGCCCATATTGTCTCAACTGCACTGGAAAAAAAAGGGATAGCCGAACAGATGCAGGCAAAAGCACTGGACATGGAAAGCTATGCGATAGCACAGGTTGCAAACCAGTATGAATTGCCCTGCCTGGTCGTGCGAGCCATTGCCGACCCGGCTTCGATGGATCTTCCCAAAGCCATCAGCTTTGCAATTGATAAGCAAGGTGAAGTCGTATTGACAAGACTATTATGCTATTTAATGACTCACCCTAATGAAATTCCAAGCCTGATAAGACTGGGAAAGGATTTCAGCTCAGCTAGAAAAACCTTACAATTAGCGGCCAAAAAATTAAACACGTTCACGCTTTACGCGAACTAATCCCCTAGGCCTATTTACTTGCTATGTCAAAGTCCAAACACTCTTTTTTAGTTGGCTCACTCATCAAACTACTTTTGTGGTGGGAAAAAAAAGTCTTACAGTTTCCGTGGGTATTGTTGATAGTAACGACGCTGCTTAGCGCCGGAAGTCTATTCTACACGGCAGAAAATCTCGGCTTTTATACCAATACGGCAGACATGCTGTCACCTGATTTGCCCTTTCAGGTGAATCGTAAACGAGTGGAAAATGCTTTTCCAAAAGACGCATCAACCCTTTTACTGATCGTTGACGGACAAACGCCGGAGCAAACGTCACAGGTTGCTGAAAAACTGGCACTGCAACTCACGCAACAGGGCAATCTTTTTGATTCTGTCTATATCCCGACCGACAACCCCTTTTTTCGCCAGCAAGCACTCTTGTTTCTGGACATTGACGAACTGGAAGAACTCACCCAAAAGCTGACTGACGCTCAACCTTTCATTGGACATCTGTCTGAAAATTATAATCTGAAAGGTTTGTTTGAGATTATTCGACTCGCTCTGGAAGAGAAAAAAGAAACCCTACCTATGGATTTGGTGCCTTTACTCTCCGGAATCGAACACATCTTGCATCAAAGAATTGAACAGCAACCGCAACACTTATCCTGGCAAAATTTACTGGCCGGCAACAAACTCAATACTGAGTCCAGGCGCACCTTGGTTATCGCTAAACCAAAAATGGATTTCTCCGAGATTTTGCCTGCCGATAGCGCACTCACATCAGCACATGAGATTGCGGAGAAGCTGATGGCCGAATACCCGGCAGTCAACATTCGCATGACCGGCGAAACCGC
Organism: Methylicorpusculum sp.; assembly: GCF_030651835.1. Taxonomy (GTDB): domain Bacteria; phylum Pseudomonadota; class Gammaproteobacteria; order Methylococcales; family Methylomonadaceae; genus Methylicorpusculum. The sequence goes on from NZ_JAUSBX010000149.1 coordinate 44,308, forward strand.
TCTAGAACATGAAGAATTAGAAAGTGTTACCGATGGCGCCATATTTTCAGGCATTGCCTCTTTAATGCTGGTATGCACCGTGCTTTGGCTTGGCTTTCGTTCATTCAAGCTGTTGTTTATTACTTTCATTGCTCTGATCATGGGACTTGCCCTGACCGCAGGCTTTGCCACCTTGTCTGTAGGGCATCTGAATATTATTTCGGTGGCGTTTGCCGTACTCTATATTGGCCTAGGGGTCGATTATGCTACTCATATCAGCCTGCGCTACCGGGAATGCAGAGCCGAAGGCATGAGCAACGAGCTAGCCATCAGCGATAGCATCAACAACATCGGCTTTTCTTTATTTATATGCGCATTGACCACCGCTTTAGGCTTTCTTGCTTTTATCCCTACCGATTATGCCGGTGTATCAGAATTAGGCATTATTGCTAGCGGCGGCATGTTTATAGGTCTGGCTTTATCGCTCAGCATCGTACCCGCTCTTTTTAAAGTGATGCCGCTAAAGAATGTAAAGCCATTCAGCTCATCTCAGTTACCCCCTAATCTGGCACTTTTTCCATTCAAGCATGCCAAACCGATTCGCATAGTGACTCTGCTGACGGCTATAGCCTCCTGCTTTATTCTGACGGACCTTGAGTTCGACTCAAACCCAATTAATTTAAGAAACCCTGATAGCGAATCAGTAAAAGCCATTAGAGAATTACTTAAATCAAAAACGGACTCCCCTTTTTCATTAACAGGGCTCACCAACAACCTGGACGAGGCCCTGATTCTTGCCGGTAAACTTGAAAAACTGCCCTCAGTGCATGAAACCATTACCTTAAAAAGTTTTGTGGCCGAGGATCAAGATGACAAACTGGCCATGCTTGAAGAACTGGACATGATCCTGGGTGCACAGCTTAAACAATTTGATAATCCGTTGTCACCGAACGACCAAAAAGCAGCTTTGCTGGATTTTTCCGAGACCTTGAGAAAAGCCATCAATGCTGCAGATGCCACTGCGCCGTTGGCGGCCATGCAATCATTGCAGGACACCATCAAAAAATTTACCCATTTTGCTGATCAACAAACCGACACTAACCATGAATACACGGCTCTAGAGGAAAATCTGCTGAGCCTTCTGCCCTTCACCATGCAGAGATTGAGCACGAGCCTGACCGCTACGGATTATGGGCTGGAAGATTTACCGGAGTACATCACCGAACATTGGATCAGCGCCGATGGACTCTACAAAATTCTGATCACACCGGCTAAAGACCAAAACATAAGCCGCAACCTAAAAGAATTTGTCCGCGAAGTACAAACGGTAGATGACACGATCTCCGGCTTACCGGTCGCGGATCAGGCCTCTGGAAATGCCGTAGCTGAATCATTTATTGAAGCGTTTGGCGGCGCGCTTGTCGCTATCATTTTACTTATTTTGATCATTTCAAAAAGTATCAAGGAAACTATTTTAACCGTTAGCCCTCTGATACTTGCCGCTTTGTACACGGGAGCCACCAACGTTTTACTCGACAATCCTTTTAACTTTGCCAATGTGATTGCCCTGCCCTTATTGATGGGCATGGGAGTAGACAGCTCCATTCATGTAGTCCACAGACTTCATCACGGCTGGTCGGATCGCACTGATTTTTTGCAAAGCAGCACCGCCAGAGGTGTTTTATTTAGCGCATTAACCACCTTATGCAGCTTTTCCAGTCTCGCCTTTGTGCCCCACAAAGGAACAGCGAGCATGGGATTATTACTGGCAATCGGCATATTGTTCATGATCGTTTGCAGTTTAATCATCCTGCCTGCATTCACCAGTAAAAAAATTAATTAGAGGTCATCCATGTCTTTCAGCATAGCCGAGCTTTTAGCGCAACACAGCACCGATAAATTCGAGTTGCATGAAAAGCATCTTAACAACCAGATGGTCAGAGTCCTGAAAACCATTGGTTACGATCGTAATTATAAAAGAGCCAAGGGACAGTATCTGTACGATGAGCATGATAATGAATATCTCGATCTGCTCAGCGGCTTTGGCGTTTTTGCAATCGGGCGTAACCACCCCTCGGTGATAAGTGCTTTGCAAGAAACTTTAACATTGGAATTACCCAATCTTGTTCAGCTTGACGTTTCCATACTCAGCGGTTTGCTGGCCAAGGAACTTTTGACGACAACGCCGGATAATCTGGATAAGGTGTTTTTCTGTAATTCAGGAACGGAAGCGGTTGAAGCCGCCATCAAATTTGCCCGCTACACCACAAAGCGCAGCAAAATTGTTTATTGCGAACATGGCTATCACGGCCTGACCATGGGCGCTTTATCGTTAAATGGCGAACACATTTTCCGTGAAGGTTTCGGCCCTCTGCTGCCTGATTGTGTAGCCGTTCCTTTTAATGATTTGGCAGCCCTTGAAAAAGCGCTCAGCAATAAAGATGTCGCAGCATTTATAGTCGAACCCATTCAGGGTAAAGGCGTTAATTTACCGGATGATAGTTACCTGCCTGAAGTTGAGCGGCTTTGTAAAAAATACGGCACCTTGTTTGTAGCGGATGAAATACAAACCGGCATTGGCCGTACCGGAAAGTTTTGGGCTATCGAACATTGGAATGTCAAACCAGACATGATCTGCATGGCTAAAGCCCTATCCGGAGGTTTTGTGCCGGTAGGCGCCGTCGCTATGACACATCATATTATGGACAGTGTTTTTAACCGAATGGACAGGGCCGTCGTTCATGGTTCAACATTTTCCAAAAACAATATGGCCATGGCTGCGGGCTTAGCCAGTTTGGAAGTGATTAAAGCTGAAAACCTGGTTGAGAACAGCGCGAAAGTGGGAGAAGACATCATCCGCACATTAAATGCGATGTCCGGTAAATACGAATTTCTCAAAGAAGCGCGTGGAAAAGGCTCCATGATTGCGATTGAATTCAACGCACCCAAAAGCCTTTCCTTAAAAGCCGCGTGGGTCATGCTCGAAACGGCAAATAAAGGTTTGTTTTGTCAGATGATTACCATTCCTCTGTTTAAAGAACACAGAATATTGACCCAGGTGGCCGGGCACGGCATGAACGTTGTCAAACTGCTGCCGCCCCTGATACTGACTCAAAAAGACAGAGACCATATTATCCAATCCTTTGAAAAAACGATTGCCGATACTCATCAGGTACCCGGTTCAATTTGGGATTTAGGGAAAAATTTGGCCAGTCACGCGCTAAAAAACAAGAAAAACTAATTTCAGCTCAATCATTATGAAACGATTTTCAGCCTTACTATTTTTAATTTTCCTGACAGCTCAATCTTCAAGCACGCTAGCACACGCGGTCGTCATGGATTATTCGCTTAAAATTGCTCCGGTCCAAGCCAATCAACCGGCTCAAGTTACACTCAACTTCAATTCAAAAATTGAAGTTGGTTTATCCCAGGTTTTTCTGGTCAGCGAAGGTGACAAACATAAAACATTAGCTATTCACAAAGGCGATCAACAGGGTCAAATCGTGGTTGACATCCCCCCGTTGACGGCGGGTCAATATGCACTCAGGCTCAAAGTGCTGGCCGCAGACGGCCATCTGACCGAAGACGTGATTCACTTCACCGTTTCGCAATAGGATAAGAAAATGGAAGGCATTGCAGATTTTCTTGACTCCTTAATAGGCGGAGTCGATCTGATTTTTTATTCAATGTTGGTTGGTGGACTCCTTTGGGCAAATTTACTGCTGCGTCCCTGGCAAAAACCGCACGATTACAACCCGTTGATGTTGCAAAAAGTCATCGCCCTGATTTTTAAAGCGGCCTGTTTCCTGGCTTTTGCGCAATTATTCAAGGTCGTTCTTAAAATTTGGCTGATGACGGCCATCCTGGATCGCTGGCCCTTCCCCGAGATTGCCGATACCGTCCAGTTTCAAGGGGGACTGGTGCGTATGCTGCTGACGCTGTCAGTGGCTTATTATTGTCATTACTTTTTAAAACAAAATCCTTATTCGAAAAGTCATTGGCGAATAGCCGCTTATATCGCCATTCCAATGATCATTTCTGGTGCCTGGCTGGTCCACGGCGCCGGGCGATTTGAAAATCGATATCTGCTGATGTTTTTGACTGTTGCACACCAGGTTGCCGCTGCAGCATGGATAGGCGGGGTTTTTCAACTGGTTAATGTCTGGCTGTTACATCAACGTAAAGATATTCCCGCGCATTTATGGCCGCAATTTCTGAAAAGTTTTTCACCTTTCGGTATCGCGGGTGTCATTTTACTGCTGGGTACCGGCGTACCAATGGCTTTCCAGTACATCGATTCCATAAACGGCTTTATCGGCACCGGCTATGGCAACCTGTTGATGGTGAAAATAATCTTATTGGGCTTGGCTCTGGGCTTTGCTCTGTTGAACCGAAAAGCAATCAAACAATTTCAGCTGACCGGCAATAACTATGCGTTAAACCATCGTGTTCCTTACTACATTGAAGCCGAAACTTTCGTGCTGGTCACGTTGTTGTTCACGGCCGCCAGTCTCGCATCACAACCTCCCGCCTCTGACATTCCAAATTTAACGGCCAGCTGGCAGGACGTTGTCGGCACTTTTACGCCGCGCGTACCCAGAACACAATCACCGACTCATGAAGAATTACTGGCAGGGGAAGCAGGTAGAGTGGCAATAATAGGCCAGGTCCCTTCACCGGCTGCAACCGCCTGGTCAGACTATAATCACAACATATCGGGCATCTTCCTCACGGTAATGAGTTTTTTTGCGATGCTGTCTTATGCGAAACGCTTGCCGTCTGCATTTTCGCTGTTTGATGGCTGCCTAAAATATACCCGCTATTGGCCTTTTGGCTTTGTAGCGCTAGGGGTGTTTTTATTTTTCCGCAGCGATGCGGAAAGCTGGCCCTTGGGCCCTATTGGGTTTTGGGAAAGCACGTTTAACAATGGTGAAGTCCTGCAGCACAGAATTGCAACACTGCTGGTTTTTGTTTTAGGCATACTGGAACTCCAGGCCAGAAAATCGAAAAATGCGAATACCCATATGCCTTATTTCTTTCCCATTCTGGCCGCATTTGGCGGATTAATGCTGTTGACGCATTCTCATGTGGGCTTTCAACCTAAAAGTGCATTCCTGATTCAAGTGGGCCACACGATGATGGGCGTTATGTCCCTGATACTGGCTTGCGGCCGCTGGCTGGAGTTAAAACTGGATAAACCGGGCAAAGATATAGCCGGATTTGTCTCGGTCGCAGCCTTATTTTTAATAGGACTCATCCTGATGTTCTACCGCGAACCCCTCTATTAATATGATTTCATTAAAAAACTACCCGTTGCTTCAAGACATCGATTCTCCCGCCGATCTTCGGCGCCTGCCCAAGGAATTGCTCAAACCGCTGGCCGCAGAACTTCGTGAATTTCTGACGCACACGGTGAGTATTTCGGGCGGCCATTTCTCGGCGGGTCTGGGCACGGTGGAGCTGACGGTGGCGTTGCATTACGTGTTCGATACCCCGTCTGACCAGCTGGTCTGGGATGTGGGACATCAGGCTTATCCACATAAAATCCTGACCGGCCGTAAAGACCGCATGACGACGATCCGGACCCGGGACGGTATATGCGCCTTCCCTAATCGTGCCGAAAGTGAATACGATGCGTTCGGGGTCGGCCATTCCAGTACGTCAATCAGCGCGGCGTTG
>NZ_JAUSBX010000007.1 GCF_030651835.1 Methylicorpusculum sp.
CTAAAGCTGTTCAAAATCGTTCCCGCCGATTTTGTCTTTGCTTGTCCAAAGAAAAGTATCCAAAAGAAAAGACACCCGGAGGCCGCTGCATCCTGCGCGCTGACGATTTCACCGAGGGTTTTCGGATGGGCTATCCCTAGCCCTCCGAAAACGAGCGGCATCCCTGCCGCTCCCCTAGCGGGCAATTCTCGGCAAAATCGCCAGTGCTCGGCGCGGCCAAACGGGAACCAGGGTGGGTCACCATAAGTTAAACCAAATTGACTATGCGCTCTAAGCAACCAGATAACATATTGATATATATATTATTTTAATGCGTTTGCCTTGGGATTGCAGGAATCCAGGGCACAAGGAGGTGTTCAGCGCTCGCCATCCATGGCATCTGAATCTGGCAATCACCCGGCATTCCCTGACCGGGGCAGGCTCTGCCGAGATGACAATTTTTAACTGAGCTGATTGATCTTTATATTCAGGAAATATGTTAAAGAAGGTGGGCTAAGGTCATTTGGTCCGGTAAGCCTGTTTCCGGTAATTTTTTGACCCGTTGAAATTCACGAACGGCGTCGATTGTTTCCTTGTCGTAAATTCCCGTGGGATCTCCTGTCAACAAGCCCCGTAGCTTAAGTTTTTGCTGCAGACGGCGAACGATGTCCGCGTACAGAACGACGGACTGATCGGCAACCGTTGCGCTGACCGGTTCCGATTTGCTCTTCAGTCGTCCCGTTTTAACCCCTTGCAAGACATGATAGGCGGATTGATGAAAACTTTTTTCGGGATTTTGGCGGCAGTGATTTGCTACGGCTGACATCAATAATTCAGTACTTTGCCAGGGCACCAGATCGAATGTATCTTGTTCTTGTTGGTTGGCGTAAGTAATAAATCCTTCGATCCAGCCCGCCAAACTGATGAATTCGGGTCCTTTGGTTTCCAGCGCTGTTAAATAATGTTCGCAACCGATCCGTCCTCCGCCTTTGACCATGAATCGCCCCTGCTCATCAGCTGCGTTTACCGATGCGGACAGACAAACATATGTCATGACCAACGTTGCCGTGAATTGCATTGAAATCTTCATCTTTAATTCCGATTAGTTTTTGGCTGGAATAAGTTTAAAAAGGACCGCGTTCAAATGAGCGAACCGAAAGAGTTGTGCTGATAAAACTGGTGGAATAGGCCGATACCCGGAGAGAGTATCGGCACTTGAATGGCTCGTTGAAATCAGGCTTTATCAAGGGATCTGCGGCGAAGACCGGCTAAACCCAGGATGCCCGAGCCTAGTAACCAGACCGCAGCAGGAACCGGTACCGGATTGATACGACCTGAGCTCGATAAGGGATAGGCATCGGCAGTAATGACGCCATTGAGTCCTAATTGGATGTAACCGAGTAATGCGTCGGCATAACCTGTGCTCAAAATAGTCTTGGTGACGTCTGAGCCGAAATTGTAACCGTCCGGTGTGCCTGAGCCGGCCAGGAAACTGTTGGTAGCAATGTCGAACAAACCTTCAAAATTCACTTGTTCGTTGATCGACCATACTTTCGTCCCATCCGCCAACCGGATTTCGATAATCCGGTTTCCAGCCGCCCGATTACTGTCGTAATCGAACTCGAATCCGCTAATTTGGGCGAATCGTCCGTCCGTTCCAGTGCCGCTGGCTTGAATCCGAGAAACGGAATTTTCCAGAGCGGCAATCAGTGTCGGCACGCTCACATTGCCGATGACGGCCATGGAGTTTTGGAAGGGCAGTACCGCTTGAACCTCTCCTTGAGTGATCAGACCGTTTTCGTCATTGTCCAGGTCTTCCCGAATGCCGCCAGAATTGGTTAGACCGAGGAGCCGGTTCACTTCCGTCAGGCCTTTATTTTCATTTTGCACGGCCCAAACAAACGCGTCGGCAATTAGATTGCCCAAATTGGTTTCACGTTGTCTTATGACTCTGGGACCGTTGGTATTCCCTTCACTGTGCTCCAGGAAGACGTTCGTAGTTGCAACTTGCTGAGCATTGGCCGCTGCCAAGGCATTATTCAAAGGAGCGATTACTGAGGCTTGCATTTCAGGATCGGCGCTGACGGCATTTTTGTCGACCACGACAGGGTTGCCTGAAACGTTAACGACCTTGCCGTCGCCGTCGAATTCGACATCCAATTTTCCAACATAGAGATATTCACCCACGGTAGTGACCACCGCGACGTTTTTACCGTCGGCATCCTGTACGGTCAAAGGATATTGACCGCTGCGTTGCGCCACTGTATTCCGGGCGTTATCGGCATTCAACAGTAATTCGTCGCCGCCCCCGGCGATGACCACGTCTATCCCTTTCAGTTGAGGAATTAATGCCAATTCATTACCGATGGCCTGCAAATGGGACGACAGGATGATTTTGTTGATGCCTTGACTTTCCAGTGCGGTCACTTCGGCCTGAATGGCACTCAATACCGGATTGACCGTTACATTGCCGGGCGATGAGACATTAGGCAAAGTTTCGGTGGTCACGCCGATGATGCCGTATTGATTGCCGTTTTTAGTGACGATCGTGCTTTTCGCGATACTGCCGGTATTGACCAGACTTTGCAGGTTGGTTTCGCCTGAAAAATTCAGATTGGCCGACAGGAATGGCGCGGTTCCGCCTTGACCGTTATAAAAAGTGATGAAGTCAGCCAATACTTGGGGGCCGAAATCGAAATCATGGTTGCCGATGGTGATGGCATCGTAACCGATCTGTTGCAATGCCAGTGCGTCGTAATAGGTTCTTGATCCTAAAGGTCCGCTAGCCAGACTCGCGTTGAAAGCCAAGCCGGCCAAAAAATTATCTCCGGACGAAATCGTCAATTGATCGCGCCCGGCATTTTGAATCCGTAAACTGTCCAGTGTCGTTTTGAAATAGGCGGCGCCACCGAAGTTGGCGTCGCCGAACAACTTGGATTCTCCATCGTTATTGTGAAATAAGGTCAGACTGCTGAAAGTCTCAGTATTAGCGAACGAAGAGTTCGCGGTAGCGAGCGCAGCCACTAAAAAAGCTTTGGTAATGGGTGTTGTAAGTTGCATGATCGTTTCTCTGATAAAGATTCTGAACATCGGGGTTTCGTAAATCATTTCATTGATCGCGAAAACCCCGATCGGATAGGGTTATAGTAAGTCCAAAAAAATCAGGACTGAGCTCTGCGAAATCCGATCAGGCCGAACAGAGCCGAACCCATTAACCAAACGGCAGCAGGTACCGGTACCGGTGATCCAGTGACAGTTACCATGTCGAAACGCCAAGTACCCGCTGTTCCGTAGCTGCTGGTGCCATTTGATGGGAGGTAGGTGGATGAGTCCGGAGCAAATGTGGCGAGGATACGGAAGGCGAAATTGGCGTTATCGGATACGCCGGGAATCGCACTAAAGTCGATCATCCGGTTGTTGAACCAGGTATCACCGCTGTTACCGTCGAAAACAGTGCTGTCTATGAAGGAGTTACCGTCGAGTGAGTATTGCACCTGTTCGTAACGCGAACTGGTGTTGCTGTGGCGTAAGTCATAGCTGATCGAAATGTTTTGGTATCCAAGGGTGCTAACGTTGAATTGCACGCCTCGGGTTTTGTCGCCGGTGCCTTGTGCCGCGTATGTCGTGGTTTGCCAACCTGAATTGTCGCTCAGGGCCGGATCGGATGAACCACCGCTGGCCGAACCACTGGCGAAGGATGCGGCAACACCGCCAACCAGTGACGCGTTGCCGTTGCCAATATTGGGAACCGTAGTACCCGTGCCTGTAGCATTGTCCGGGACGATGGAGTTGAAATTCCACTGGGTGATGACGTTGGCTTGGGAGCCCGCACTGACTAAGCTCAGCGCGAATGCCGCGAGTAACAAGTTCGAATTCATTCTGGGGCCTCTTTCAAAGGAAAAAATCGGTTAAAAAATGATGAATGTGCAAATTTAACCCGATTCAGACCTTAAAAATTAATGCCCAGACCGGGTGTGCCGTTACCTGGAAACGGCCCTTTAATTAAAATCGAGAGGAGTGACTGAACGATGACAAATTGATTAAGATTTTGTGAATCGTATTCTGTTTTTGATTACCAATTTATGATAGGGCTTTTGTTGAATTGGTTGGCGGAAACTACTCGCTCTCTTTGAATTAAGGTTGTAGGTGCTTGATTTAAAAGGACGCATAAATACATCTCTGTAGCTCTCTGCAACATCCCTGTTGCAGAAGTCTTTTCAATCAAGCATCAACACCCACTAAAATTGGAGGGGGTGAGCAGATACGGCTGGAGATTCATTTTCTTTAGGGCTTGTAACAATGCTGTCATTTTAAGGACTTAACATGAGCTCAATTAAGCGTATGTTTGCTTTAATAATAGATGTGGCCACGGCACCAAATGGCGGGGTTCGGATGGCGTTGTTCTTTCACATTCTTGTGACCTGGATTCGCTTATGCGGTCTAACGGCTCCGGCAATCCATGTCGGATTGACGGTATGGATGCCACTTCCTGATCACTCTTTATGGGATGTCATAACGTATTAAGGTAAACCGGACCTCAGCGTTTTCATTTCTACTCATGACATTAGCCTGACCTAATTGTTTATAAGTGTCACAGTGATAAATTCCAACTTGAGTGACGTATTTTTCTTTAAGTCAACATGCGATCGTTCGATCAGTGAACACGATACTCCATTTCAACTCCAAATCATCTGCGAGTCGTAAGTGACTAGCGAGATGAACATGTCCGGTTATTTTTAACATCATGCATTCCAGCGAATTACTCAACAATACTAAGGGCTTATCAACGGTCAGATTGCTGCACCACTATGTAGAACCTTTTTTAGAGTCAGACTTAGCTGTTCTGGTGTTGGATTGTTTTATTAATGACAAAACTTTATTTGCCAGCGCCATTATCGATGACATGGGAAAACCCGTGGGTTTAGTTGAGAGAGGGCGGATAACCGAGATCTTTTTAAAACCCTTTGCCCGTGATCTGAACCATAAAAATCCGATCAAAAACATGATGGATAAAGAGCCCATTATTATTGATATCAATACCTGCATTGACGATTTGGCTCAGATAATCATTGAGTCCGGCATGAGGCATATGGTTAACGGGGTCATCATCGTCGAAAACGGTTTGTATTCAGGAATGGCGACCGGACATGCTTTACTTGAAGAGATTGCGCAGAGAAAGCAACGCGATTTATTTCAATTGGCTCATTACGATCAGCTGACCGGCGTGCCGAATCGTTTGCTGTTTAAAGATCGTTTACAACAAGCTTGCCTGAGTGCCAAACGTACAAAAAAATTGGTGGCATTGATTTTCGTTGATTTGGATCGCTTCAAATTTATTAACGATACAATGGGTCACAGTGCCGGTGATCAATTATTGATTGTCATTTCTGATCGACTGCAACAGTGCATGCGGGAATCCGATACTTTAGCGCGTTTGGGTGGGGATGAATTTGTTGTTGTTCTGCAAAACCTTGAAAGTATTGTTGATGCGGAAAAAGTAGCCGAATTGATAGTCGCCAAAATACGTGAACCGATGCAACTTTGTAATCGAAATTTAAGCATTTCAGCAAGTCTGGGGCTGGCCATTTATCCACTGCATGATGAGAACCTTGACGGCTTGATTCAAAAAGCCGATGCGGCCATGTATGAAGTAAAACAACAGGGCAGAAATACTTATCAGATTTATTGTGACACCCTGACTTTCGGGATGATCGAAAAAAATAAACTGGAAAGCCGGCTGAATACTGCCTTGGAAAATGATCAATTCTTTCTGGTGTATCAACCCCAAGTCGATGTAACCAAGAATAAAATGGTCGGAGTCGAGGCGTTATTACGCTGGAATCATCCGGAACTGGGCTTGGTGCCACCTATCAAGTTTATTCCCATCGCTGAAGATACCGGACTCATCCACGCAATCGGCGAGTGGGTATTGTATAACGTGGGCAGGCAACACCGAGAATGGATGGATCAAGGTATGCCGCCTGTCAAAATTGCAGTCAATATTTCACCCTTACAGTTTCGGCAAAAAGGTTTTTGCGACCTGATTAAAGCGGTTATTGATGAAACGAGTATTGATCCTCAGTATCTTGAATTGGAACTTACTGAAGGTTTGATGATGACGAACACGGAGTATGTCGCTCAAACATTGGCACAGCTAAGGGAAATAGGCATCAAATTAGCCATAGATGATTTTGGAACCGGTTATTCCAGCTTAAGTTATCTGCATAAATTTGCTGTTGACCGGATCAAAATCGATCAGTCGTTTATTCGTAACATCTCCAAGACAGTCGCTAATCAGGCGATAGTTCGCGCGATTATGGCGCTTGGCAATAGTCTGAATATAGAAATGATCGCTGAAGGGGTAGAAAGCATGGCTGAACTTGAAGCCATTAAACTGTTTGATTGTCAGGAAATTCAAGGTTATTTGATCTCCAGGCCAATACCTGCCAACGAATTGAATGTGTGGTTCCAAAGCTACGTAAAACAACATCATTGAAAGAGACAATAAGCTACATATCAGGCGGTCTGTGCCCTGGTTTGGTGAACAGAAAAAGCTAAGGTCGTATTTTCACGTTTTTTGAGCTTGCCGACGTTCTTTGGGTATCCGGACCCCATTCGCTTCGTTGGTCATAAACCGGTAACAAAGATCAGGCAAACTTTATCCCATGAAAAAAGCGGTTGCTTGACTGACCGGCTAATTTAAATTAATCACTTACGAATAAAACGGAGTCCATGGAACTCTCGGTTTTAACACTGAACCTGCATACCTATCAGCAACATCCCCGTCATTGCTGTTTTGACACGATGCATCAGCATGAGCGCGAGGTGCAGATCATCGCTGAAGCCATTGCTCATTTACAGATTGACGTCATTGCTTTTCAGGAAGTTGGCGAATACATGTACGATCCTATTACCCATCCTTACGGTGAGTCACCGTCGAACATGGCGTTTAGGATATGTAACAAATTGCGGACTTGGGGACTTTGGTATCACCTTCATCAGGATTGGAGTCATATCGGCTTTTATCGCTGGCGGGAAGGGACTGCGATTTTAAGCCGCTACCCAATGCACCATAATTATTCGGCTTATGTTTCCAGAGACCACCGCCGAGACAATTATATGTCCCGAAACGTCACTCTGTCCTGTATTGATGTTCCGTGGTTTGGGTTGTTACATGTTGCCAACGTCCACTTAAGCTGGGCGCATCATGGCTTTTATGAAGAGTTTTATAACCTTAAACAATTAATCTATTCACGCCTGCATTTTGGCGTCAGAGCGGATTTGATAGCGGGTGATTTCAATGCGCCTGCCGGAGAACAGGCGTATCAGACTATTGTTGGCAATGGCGAATATGTGGATCAATATTTCAGCGTGCATCCGCAGCGTTTTTACCAGCCCAGTTATCATGGCCAGATTGACGGCTGGAAAAACGATAGTCCCAAACGTATCGACTATATCTTCAAACGTAACGGTAGTGCCATGCAAATCAGGACGATGGATTTAATTTTCAATGATCATTTCTATCCTGTCGTTTCAGATCATTTTGGTTATTTGGCCCGATTCGATCTTTTTTGAGCGTGTTCACTTACATGACAACAAAATCGCGCCGGGTCAAAGCGCTTCAATCATTCCCCTATCGCATCCATGTATAAAACCCGTGTTGCCCATTTATCCTATGATTTTAGGAATTTGCGAAACCTGATGGCCAAAGCGACGCCGGCGCGGTCGGGTGATTATCTGGCCGGTGTGGCAGCCGTTAATAATCTGGAACGCGTTGCCGCCCAATTTGTGCTGGCCGATATGCCGCTTAAACAGTTTCTCAATGAAGCCGTGGTGCCTTATGAACGGGACGAAGTCACACGACTGATTATTGACGAACATGATCAGGTTGCTTTTGCCCCTATTAGCCATCTGACCGTGGGTGATTTTCGCAACTGGTTATTATCTGAACAAGCCACACCAGAGACACTTTCTGCTGTTTCACAAGGTTTGACGCCGGAAATGGTGGCGGCCGTGTCTAAAATCATGCGTATCCAGGATTTGATCCTGGTTGCCAAAAAATGCCGGGTGATTACCCGTTTCCGTAATACCATCGGCCTGGAAAAGCGCTTTTCGACGCGCTTGCAACCGAATCATCCCACTGATGACCCGGCCGGCGTTGCGGCCAGTCTACTGGACGGTCTGCTCTACGGCTGCGGTGATGCCGTTATCGGAATCAACCCTGCCACCGATAATCTTGAGGCGACGTTGCGCTTGTTGCACATGCTCAACGATGTCATCGAACGTTATCAAATACCGACTCAAGCCTGTGTGTTGGCGCATGTCACAACCACACTAAAAGCCATTGAACAGGGTGCGCCGGTCGATTTGGTCTTTCAGTCCATTGCCGGAACGCAAAAGGCCAATGACAGCTTTGGCATCAGTTTAAGTCTATTGAAAGAAGCTCACTTGGCAGCATTGGACCTGAATCGAGGCCCGCTGGGCAACAACTGCATGTATTTTGAAACCGGGCAGGGCAGTGCGTTATCAGCGAATGCTCATGAAGGCTTAGATCAACAAACCTGTGAGGCCAGAGCTTACGCGGTTGCTCGTAAATTTTCGCCGTTGCTGGTCAATACCGTGGTCGGATTTATCGGCCCCGAATACCTTTACGATGGTAAACAGATTATCCGCGCCGGCTTGGAAGATCATTTTTGCGGTAAATTATTGAGTCTGCCCATGGGCTGCGATGTCTGTTACACCAATCACGCCGAAGCCGATCAGGATGATATGGATATGTTGCTGACTCAATTTGCCATTGCCGGAGGCACCTTTGTCATGGGTGTACCCGGAGCCGATGATGTGATGCTCAATTATCAATCCACCTCGTTTCATGATGCGCTGTATGTACGTCAACTGATGGGTTTGCGACCGGCGCCTGAATTTGAGCAGTGGCTTCAGCAACACGAAATTTTTAACGCGGTTAATCAGTTGCAACAAAGGTCTGACGTGCCTGAACTGTTTAAATCGTCTTTACAAAAGCTGCCTATATTAAGGCTATGTTCGCGTTAGTAGTTGAAAGTAAATCAACACCGTCATTCCGGCATGGATTGCCGGAACCCAGGTCACAAGGATGTGAAAGCCTAACGCAATCCATGGCTTCTGGACCCCGGCAATCCCTGCCGGGGCGACGCCTACTATTAGCCTAAATTAAACTATGAGTGATCTTACTGATCCTAATGATCTGGAGCTAAGCCACGATCCCTGGCTGAGCATGAAACAATTCACCCCGGCGCGTATTGCATTAGGGAAGGCGGGCATGAGTTTGCCGACGCAAGCCTGTCTGGATTTTCAGTTGGCTCATGCTTTGGCGCGTGATGCAGTGAAAAGTCCTTTGGACTTTTCGGCGCTGACTCGACACTTAAATCAGCAGGGAATGGCGGCCATCACCTTGCAAACTCAAGTGGAACATCATCGCGCCTACTTGCAAAGACCTGATTTGGGCCGCCTACTGAGCGAGTCAGCTTTACAGACTTTAACGCAGTTGGAAAGTAGGCCGTTTGATGCCGTCGTGGTGGTGGCCGACGGTTTATCATCGAAAGCCATTGAACGGCATGCCATCCTTTTTTTGACTTTATTACTACCCGAACTGTCTCATCGCGGCTACGCAGTGCCGCCGATGTGTCTGGTCCGGCATGGACGGGTTGCCATTGGCGATGCGTTAGCCGAACATTTTTCAGCCCGATTGTGTATGGTGTTGATCGGAGAAAGACCGGGACTCAGTTCCCCCGACAGCATGGGAATTTATTTTACCTACCAGGCCAGATCCGGCAAGACTACGGATGCTGATCGCAACTGTATTTCCAATATCCACCAACATGGCCTGAGTTATGCACAAGCGCTCAAAAAATTACTCTATCTTATCGATGAAGCAGAGCGTTTACAGTTTTCGGGTGTCAATTTAAAAGACGAAACCAGCGATGCTCATCCTGCCTCGCAACTGGAACGGGCTAATTTTTTACTGGATTAAAATGCTGGGGGAGGGTGCCTTCCAATGCTTTATAGTTAAGCGTATTGAGTAGGAGCGGGCCATGCCCGCGATTGAACCGCCTTTTGTCGGGGGTATGGCCCGCAGTACAATACCGCCTATCGTTAAATGGCGATGTTTGCGGTAATTGTTGCCGTTGCCCCGGTTTGGATTGCCGGGCTCCAGAAGCCTTGGATGGCGAAAATCAATCACATCCTTGTGACCTGATTCCCGGCAATCCATGCCGGGATGACGGCTTCGATGTCTTTTCAACTATTAACTCGTGGTTTATACCCATTTAAAATCGGCAAAGAAAACAGTTGGAAATAAATTGCCAGATCCCGCTATGGATTACGGCGATACCGATTAGTCACGGTCACGGCCTTTATAAGGGTGCTGAGAAGCCGACAGGGTTTGGCTAAATACAACGTTGGCTTCAATATCCTTTAAATCCACGGTCATGGCTAGAGACTTGCGATCGATGTTAACCTCGCCGAAAAACTGAAGACCGGCGTAAAGAGATAAATTTACTTGGCCGGGTGCCGTTTCATGCTGTATCGATATTGCTTGATTTTGTTGGGTAATTGTTTGACTATTACGCCTCGTTTCCGGGTCAATCCCTGTCGTTGGCGTTGTTTGCCGACTACCTGAACGGCAACGATTTTCGGGGTATTTCCCTTTTGGATTAGAAACATCGATAGAATGTCAAAAAAAGGACTCAGCGAAGCCGACATCTGTGCCAAATACATTACACCCAAGCTGATTCAGTCTGGCTGGGATGAAGCGACACAAATCCGTCGGGAAGTGACGTTCACCAAGGGCCGGATTATCGTCCGGGGCCGACTGGTGACTCGCGGTAAAGCCAAGCGCGCCGATTATGTGTTGTACTATCAGCATATTCCCATTGCCATCATCGAAGCCAAGGACAACAACCACGCCATTGGCGACGGCATGCAACAAGCTCTTGATTATGCCGCCACATTGCAAGTACCGTTTGTATTCTCCAGCAATGGTGACGGTTTTCTGTTTCACGACAAAACCGGCCAATCCGACCCGTTGGAACAAATCCTCGCGCCGGATCAATTTCCAAGCCCCGCTCTCCTTTGGCAACACTATCGGCTTTGGAAGCATATCGATTCGCAGCAAGAAGACATCATCCTCGAACCCTATTACGACGACGGTAGCGGCAAAGAACCACGCTACTACCAGCGCAATGCCATCAACGCCACGATCGAAGCCATTGCAAAAGGCCAGGACCGTGTGCTTTTGGTGATGGCGACCGGCACAGGTAAAACCTACACCGCCTTTCAAATCATCTGGCGTTTGTGGAAATCCGACTGGCACAAAAGCAGGCAAAAGCGAGTCCTGTTTTTGGCCGACCGCAATATTCTGGTCAACCAAACCATGGTCAACGATTTTCGCCCCTTCGGCCCCGCCATGGCCAAGCTCAGCACCAACGCCAAAACCATCGAACGCAACGATGGCAGCTTCGTTGATTTGACTACTGCAATCGATAACAAACGCCGTATAGATACCGCCTATGAAATTTACCTTGGCCTTTATCAGGCACTGACTGGCCCTGAAGAGCGGCAAAAGATTTACCGTGAGTTATCGCCCGACTTTTTCGACCTGATCATCATCGACGAATGCCATCGGGGTAGCGCCGCCGAAGATTCTGCCTGGCGTGAAATTCTGGAGCATTTCAAACCCGCCACCCAGATTGGTTTGACCGCTACACCCAAGGAAACCGAATACGTTTCCAATCTCCATTATTTCGGTGAACCGGTTTACACCTATTCGTTAAAACAGGGTATCAGCGACGGCTTTCTGGCCCCGTATAAAGTCATCAAAGTGCATCTGGACATTGATGTCGAAGGCTACCGACCCAACAAAGGTGAAACCGACCGACAAGGACGGCTGATCGACGATCGCATTTACAACATCAAGGATTTCGACCGTAACATCATCATCGACAGCCGCACCCGGCGAGTCGCCAAATGGATTTCCGATTACCTCAAGCAAAGCGGCGACCGATACCAAAAGACCATCGTCTTCTGCGTTGATACCGAACACGCCGCATTATTGCGTCAGGCATTGATCCTGGAAAATCAGGATGAGGTGTTAAAAAACGAACGCTACATCATGCGCATTACCGGCGACGATGGTGCCGGCATCGCCCAACTGGATAACTTTATCGACCCGGAATCCACCTACCCGGTCATCGTCACCACCTCGCGCCTGTTATCAACCGGTGTGGATGCCCAAACGTGCAAACTGATCGTTATCGACCGCTCCGTTGGCTCGATGACCGAATTCAAGCAAATTCTGGGGCGTGGTACCCGACTGTATGAATACCTGAAAAAATTCTATTTTACGCTGGTCGATTTTCGCCAAGCCAGTGCGCATTTTGCCGACAAAGATTTTGACGGCGAACCGGTCCAAATCTACGCACCTGACGAAGACGATCCTGTCACGCCGCCGGACGCCATTCCCCCGACTGTCGATCCCGAAAACCCGATCTCGGATACTCCCGCCGACGATGAAGAAATCCTGTTTGTACCGCCAACGCTAGAGCCGGACCCGCCAGACGTCAAAGAGCCGCCCCCCAAATACCGTGTCAAAGGTAAGCCGGTCAGCGTGTTGAAAGAACGGGTCGAATACCTGGACGAAAACGGCAAACTGATTACCGAATCCCTGCGCGATTTTTCCCGCAAAGCCATTCGTGCTCATTTCGCCAGCCTGGATCAGTTTTTAAAACGCTGGAAAAGCGCCGAACGCAAAGAGGCCATCATCGAAGAATTGGCCGAAGAAGGCTTGCTTTTGGAACCCTTGCTGGAAGAAGTCGGCAAAGACCTCGACCCCTTCGACCTGATCTGCCACATCGCCTTCGATCAGCCACCGCTGACTCGCCGGGAACGGGCCAACAACGTCAAAAAACGCGATGTATTCACCCAATACGGAGAACAAGCCCGTGCCGTTCTGGAAGCCTTGCTGGATAAATATCAGGACGAAGGCGTGGTCACCGGCCTGGATAATGTCAAAATACTGGAAATTGCCCCGTTCGACCGGATGGGCACTGCATTCCAATTGATCAAACAATTCGGCGGCAAAGCCCATTTCGAACAAGCCGTCCACGCACTGCAAGCCGCACTCTACGAGGAAGTCGCCTAACCCATGTCAGCCAGAAACACCGTTAAATCCATTCAAGACATCATGCGCCAGGACGTCGGCGTCGATGGTGATGCCCAGCGCCTGTCGCAACTGTGCTGGATGTTCTTTTTAAAAATCATCGACGACCAGGATCAGCAACTGGAAATCATGCAGGACGATTACCAATCGCCGATTCCTGAACAATTCCAATGGCGCAACTGGGCTGCCGATCCGGAAGGCATCACCGGCGACGCCTTGATGGCTTTCATCAATACCGAACTGTTCCCGGCCCTGAAAGATTTACTGGTGTTCGGCAAGCAAGCCAACCGCATTCGCGTGGTCAAAAGCGTGTTCGAAGATGCCTATAACTACATGAAGTCCGGCCAGTTGATGCGCCAAGTCATCAACAAAATCAGCGACGTCGATTTCAACGACCTCGCCGAGCGTAAGCATTTCGGCGATATTTATGAACAACTGCTCAACGACCTGCAAAGCGCCGGTAATGCCGGCGAATATTACACCCCACGCGCTGTTACTGCCTTCATGGTGGATCGTATCGATCCCAAGCCCGGCGAAATTCTGTTCGATCCCAGTTGCGGCACCGGCGGCTTTCTGACTTGCTCGATCCGCCACATGCGCGACCGCTACGTCAAAAAAGTCGAAAACGAACAATCGCTGCAAGCCAGTCTGCGCGCAGTCGAGAAAAAGCAGCTGCCCCACATGCTCTGCGTCACCAACATGCTGCTGCACGGCATCGAAGACCCCAGCTTTGTCCGCCACGACAACACCCTGGCCAAGCCCTACATCAGTTACGGCCAAGCCGACCGGGTTGACATCATTCTGACCAATCCGCCTTTTGGTGGTCGTGAGGAAGATGGCATCGAATCCAACTTCCCGGCCCATTTCCGTACCAAGGAAACCGCCGATTTGTTCCTGGCCTTGTTCATCCGCCTGCTCAAGCCCGGCGGCCGTGCCGCTATCGTTTTGCCGGACGGCTCGCTGTTCGGCGAAGGCGTCAAAACCCGCCTGAAAGAACACCTGTTGGAAGAATGTAATCTGCACACCATCGTGCGCCTGCCCAACAGCGTGTTCAAACCTTATGCCAGCATCGGCACCAACTTGCTGTTTTTCGAGAAAGGCCAGCCCACTCAGGACGTTTGGTTCTTCGAGCATCAAGTGCCGGTTACGCAAAAAGCCTACTCGATGACCAAACCCATCCGCGTCGAACACCTGCAAGGCTGTGTCGATTGGTGGGGCGGGGCGGATAGAGTAGGGCGCCAGGAAACCGAATACGCCTGGAAAGTGACCATCGATGATATCAAGGCCCGCAACTACAACCTGGATTCTAAAAATCCGCACACCATTGCCGACGATCACGGCGATCCGGCAGAACTGTTAGCCAAGCTGGAACAGGATGAACAAACCGTTGCCCATTTGCGTGACCAGCTCAAGAACATTCTGGCCGAGGCCTTACTGCGATGAACCAGCTTGCTAGCAGCGACTTCACAGAAATCACCCAACTGATCGTCAGCGCACGCCAACGTGCGGTGCAGGCGGTCAATACTGCCTTGATCGACCTGTATTGGCAGGTCGGTCAGATCATCAGCCGCAAGATCGAAGCCGCCGAATGGGGTGATGGCGTGGTGTCACAGCTAGCTGCTCATCTGGCTCAGACCCAACCCGGTTTGCGAGGTTTTACCCGTGCCAACTTGTTCAGAATGCGACAGCTTTACGAGGCTTATAAGGACGATGAAAAAGTCTCGGCACTGCTGAGACAATTACCCTGGACCCATAACCTGATCATCCTCAATCAAAGCAAACGCCCGGAAGAACGCGAGTTTTACCTGCGTCTGGCGATTAAAGAGCAATGGAGCAGCCGCGACCTGGAACGCCAACTCAAAACAGCCTTGTTCGAGCGCACCGTACTCAATCCCGCAAAAGTGTCAGCAGTGCTGTCACAAATTCACCTCGACACTTTGTCCGCCAGCTTCAAGAAATTCGTCATTCCGGCATGGATTGCCGGAATCCAGCCCACATGGATGTTGAAAAGCCTCTGATGACAAAGCACCCCTGCGTATACCTACTCGCCAGCCAACGCAACGGTACCTTGTACATCGGCGTCACTACGGACTTGGTCGGTCGGGTGTACCAACACCGAAACGAGCTGGCCGAAGGCTTCACCAAACGCTACAAAATACACGATCTGGTGTGGTACGAACCTCACCAAACCATGGAAAGCGCCATCCAGCGCGAAAAGCAACTTAAAAAATGGGATAGAAAAGCTAAAATAGGTTTGATTGAGCAGAACAACCCGCAATGGCAGGACTTATGGCCCGAATTATCCAAGCCTTAACCAACTCCGTCGTCCCGGCAGGGATTCGCTTGCGCGCTCTAACGGGTGCTGGGACCCAGACTGCAAGGATGCGACTGGCTCAATACTTTACTGTGATCGACACTGCCTACATCCCTGTAAACTGGACCCCGGCATTCCCTGCCGGGGCGACGGCCATTTGCACTTACAACCCAAAATAAAAGTATGAACCCGGAACAATTACTGCAACACTTCGACTGCATCAGCGAAGCGCCTGGGGCCAAACCGTTTAATACAGCTTACCTCCCTGTAAACTGGACCCCGGCATTCCCTGCCGGGGCGACGGCCATTTGCACTTACAACCCAAAATAAAAGTATGAACCCGGACCAATTACTGCAACATTTTGACCGCATTAGCGAAGCGCCGGATGCTATTCCGCGTTTACGGCGGTTTATACTGGATTTGGCGGTGCGCGGGAAATTGGTCGAGCAGGATCCGGATGATGAGCCGGCTGGGGAGTTATTGGCTCGGATTCAGGTTGAGAAAGAGCGATTGCTTAAAGAGGGAAATAACAAAGAATCAAAAACTCTAGCCCCAATCACCACTAATATGCCATATGAACTGCCAGCAACCTGGAAATGGGTTCCACTTGGGGTTTCTGTAAATAATCATGTTGGGGGAGGTACCCCGTCTAAGAATAATTCTACTTATTGGGGCGGCGACATTTACTGGGCAAGCGTCAAGGATATTGGCAAAGATAAGTACGTTGATTCAACGATTGACCGAATCACTGAAGCAGGTTTGGCGGATAGTTCTTCAAACCTAATTCCAGCAGGGAACCTTATCGTCGTAACTCGAATGGGCCTCGGAAAAGTTTCTATCAATCGGGTGGCAATTGCGATTAATCAAGACTTGCGTGCATTGTCGCTTTCGAGTCTTTCTGAAATCGACTACTTCTACAACTTTTTAAAGACGTATGGATTTAAAGGTTCAGGGTTAACTGTAAAGGGAATAAAGGTTGAAGAGCTTCTAAATATTCCATTCCCTTTAGCACCCCTCGCCGAACAACACCGCATCGTCGCCAAAGTCGATGAGTTGATGGCGCTGTGCGACCGGTTGCAGGCGGCGCAAACTGAGCGGGAACAAAGTCGCGACCGATTAGTGGCCGCCAGCCTGAATAGATTAAACCAGTCTGATCAAAGCCGTCGTCCCGGTAGGGATTGCCGGGATCCAGACTTCATGGACGAGAGCGGCTTGGGTTCCTTTCTACCTGATACGAATCCAAAACAGCAAAACGTCAGCAGCATGGAAGGTAAACAGGCATACATCCCTGTAAACTGGATCCCGGCAATCCCTGCCGGGACGACGGGCTTCGATGACGTGCGTTTCGTACTTGAAAACCTACCGCGCCTCACCACTCGTCCGGCCCACATTAAACAACTCCGACAAACCATCCTCAATCTCGCCGTCCGCGGGAAGCTGGTTCCGCAAAACACGAATGATGAGCCTGCGGCGGAGTTGTTGAAGAGGATTCAAACGGAAAAGAACCGTTTGTTTAAAGATGGAAAAATACCAAAACCGAAAATATCGGCATACATCTCCGATGTGGAACAGCCATTTTCCATTCCTATTGGTTGGACATGGGCTAGAGTTTGGGATGTTGCTCAATTAATAACATCTGGTTCACGCGACTGGGCAAAGTATTACTCAACTAAAGGTGCCGTTTTTGTAACGATGGGGAATTTGTCGAGAGGGCACTATAATCTGAGAACGGATTCATTTCGTTATGTTAATCCTCCCAAAGATGGCGAAGGCTCTCGTACAAAACTCGAGGTAAATGATTTACTTATTTCAATAACTGGCGATGTCGGAAATTTAGGTTTGATACCGTCGGATTTTGGCGATGCATATATTAATCAACATACTTGTCTGTTGCGCTTTATGCCAGAGGTTCAGAATCGGTATTTTCCAGAATTAATGCGATCACCTTGGGCAAAGCTTCAGTTCGATGCTCCTCAACGTGGAATCAAAAATAGTTTTAGGTTGGGTGATGTTGGAGAAATGTTAATTCCACTTCCCCCTCTCCCCGAACAACACCGCATCGTCGCCAAAGTCGATGAACTGATGGCGTTGTGCGACCAACTGGAAGCTCAGCTCACCCGCACCGCTGCCGACAGCCGCCGGCTACTGGAGTCCTTATTGCACGAAGCGCTGGTACCGGCCAGCAAACAAGCCGCATGAAGTTTGCCTCCCTTGCCATCATTGCCACCCTGTTGATAGTGCTGACCTTGCTTTGGCGGCACTGGCGGCGGAGCGTGCGTGCCGACTATATCCGCACTTACTCCTTTCCGCCGGCACTTTACGAGAAACTCCGCAAGCGGCGGCCGGAATTGGCGTTGAAGGATTGCCAATTGGTGGGGCGGGCTTTGCGGCAGTTTTTCCTGGCTTACTTGCAGGGCGGTTGCCGTTATGTTTCGATGCCGTCACAAGTCACCGACGACCTCTGGCATGAGCTGATTCTGTATACCCGCCATTACGACAACTTTTGCAAAAAAGCCTTTGGCGGCTTTCTGCATCATACCCCGGCGGTGGTGTTAAGTCGGAGCAAGCAAAACAACAGCGGTCTGCGCCGCATCTGGTGGCTGACCTGCCGCGAGGAAAGCATCGATCCTCGCAAACCCCTTCGTTTGCCGCTGCTGTTCGCTATCGACAAAAAACTCAATATCACCGACGGCTTTGTCTACGTGCCGGATTGCCGAGGCATCCGGCGCAGCGACGACACCGGCTCAAGTACCCCTTTTTGCGGCGGCGATTTTTCCAGTTCTGATTTCGACGGTTCAACCGACGGCTTTGGCGACTGGTCCGACAGCGGCGACAGCAGTGATGGCGGTTGCGGTGGTGGATGTGGCGGCGGGGATTAATTTCCAGCCCTTTTTTGAAACTGGCCTGGCTAAAATTGAGATCGGGAGCGTTAACAATTAAGGCCAACATAAGCTTAATTCATACCTCTGCAAACCTGAATAACGCTAAAAAACGAAGAAACTTCAGTTCATCAACGCTTTTCCCCATCCCCCTCTTTCCGAGTTTTCAAAAATCGTAATACGTTTAATCAAAATTTCGGGTAATCGTAATAGTCCTAAAACCTTAATCTCTCACACTATCTCAAGGCTTGACCTGATCTGCGGGTGTTATATCGACTTTTTGTAACGCTCAGTCAGAGTCGGTAAAGCGTCAGCACCGTTTTAATCCTGCTGGCAAAGGTAACAGAGCATACGGCGAGTCTGTTTTGGGTATTTAATTGAGGGGGGAGTTTTTCGATATGCTACGTTTTCAACATTATAAATTACGCATTACGGCTCTGGCTGTGCTGAGTGTGCTCAATTTAGGGGTGACCGCCCAAGCGGCTACACCGGTTTTTATTAACGAAATTCATTACGATAACGCGGGAACCGATGCCGGTGAGGCTATAGAAATTGTGGGTCCTGCAGGAACAGACCTGACCGGATGGCAAGTCATTCTCTATAACGGAGCCAATGGTCTAAGCTACAGCACCGTTACTCTGAATGGTGTATTGCCGGACGAATCAGGCTCCGGCATGGGAACGCTAATCATCGATTATCCCGTCAACGGTATTCAAAATGGTGCGCCTGATGGCATGGCATTAGTGGATGCAGCGAATAATGTGGTGCAATTTTTAAGTTATGAAGGTGCATTTACCGCATTGAATGGTCCTGCGGTCGGTAGGTTAAGTCAGGATATCAATGTGGCTGAAACCGGTGATACACCCTTAAATTATTCGCTGCAACTGACCGGAACCGGTTCCGAATATGAAGACTTTAGCTGGAATTCACCCAGTGAAAATAGTTTTGGACGGATTAATCCCAATCAATTTTTTGCGTCGGCGCCACCGCCTCCACCGCCCATTTCAAAGTGTGGTCAACCGGCGGTGTTAATCAGTGCTATTCAAGGTTCAGGCAGTGATAGTCCGTTGCTGGGTAGCGAGCAGTCTATAGAAGCCGTTGTTATTGGGGGTTTTCAGGACAGTAACGGCCTAAACGGTTTCTTTGTGCAGGAAGAAGACAGTGATGCGGATAACGATTCCAAAACATCCGAAGGTCTGTTTATCGCGTCTAACCTTCCTGTAACTGTCGGCGATAGGGTGCATATCGTGGGTACCGTGTCCGAGCGGTTTAATATGACGCGGTTGGAGTCAGTCAAGTCAGTCGATATCTGTGCCGGCGCATTACCTTTACCGGCGGTAACCGAGTTGAGTTTACCGTTTGATCCGGTTACTAATGATCCGGAGTGGCGTGAAGGGATGTTAGTCAATTTCCCACAAACGCTGACGGTAACAGAAAACTTCAATTTAGCCCGTTTTGGGGAAGTGATGGTTTCGTCCGGTTCGCGGTTGATGATTCCTACTCAAGTTGCCGATCCGGGTGACGCAGCCAATGCTGTTAAGGGTCAAAATTTGCTGAACCGTTTGGTTATTGATGACGGCAGTAATAGGCAGAACCCTGATCCGGTCGTTTATCCAGGGCCTAATGGCCTGAATGCTGATAACACCCTTAGAATTGGCGACACAGTGTCGGATGCGATAGGGGTTTTAGCTTATGATTTCAGCCTGTTTCGGTTGCATCCTACTGAAGCCCCCCAATTTTCCTCAACTAATGCAAGGCCAGCACCTCCAGTATTGCCGGGAATAGGTTCGCTGAAAGTCGCTTCATTCAATGTGCTCAATTATTTTAACGGTGACGGTTTAGGCGGCGGTTTTCCCACTTCGCGTGGCGCCAATTCGTTAGCTGAATTTAACCGACAACGGGATAAAATCATTGCGGCGATCGTCGATATGGATGCCGATATAGTCGGCTTAATGGAAATCGAGAATGACGGTTACGCGGCTCACAGTGCCATTGCGGATCTGGTTGATGGGCTTAATGCCGTGGCCGGATCAGGCACATATGAATACATCGATCCGGGCGTCAGTCGCATCGGCACCGATGAAATCGCGGTCGGTATTATCTTCAAATCCGCTAAGGCAGAGCCCGTAGCGGCCTCGGCGATTTTAGATAATTCGGTTGATCCGCGCTTTTTAGATACAAAAAGCCGGCCAGTATTAGCGCAAACTTTCCTGGACAAAGCGTCCAATAAAACCCTCACCGTTGCGGTAACGGTGTCCGGTTTTAATTATAGATACGCCATTAAAGCAGGCCGTAACTTGAGTTCAAAGAGCCGCTGAGAGCTTTTTTTAAGAAAATTGTTTTTGACGAAGCGCCAGGCCTGTTTGGTTATTTTTGAGAGTTTTTTGAAAAAAACCCGATTATAGTTTCCTTCCCAGTTAACAATGTAATCCGCGGCTTTTTTCTCATGCCTTCTTTGTTGGGTTTGATGATCTTCCTCTAAGCCCAGTTCTTGTGCTTTTTTATACAGAAACAGCCGCATCAAAAGATGTGTCGCTAAACCTAACAGAGCTTGCTGCTCAATAGCCATGGGGGATTTTGCCCAGGCCTTCGAGTTGGTCATATCTGTTTTGTAATTATCAAAATATTTTTCTTCATCCCAGCGCCGATGATAGAGAAAGGCTATTAGCCCGGGGGATAAATCATAGTCATTACTCAGATACTCATATTCCTTACCATCCGGTGCGTTAAACCGGATTAATCGCCACACCGCTGATGAGCTCCTCAAGTGTATCAACTGATCCGATACCACCCCGTCGTTGACAGGATCAGCGGCTATGGCCAGGTTTTCCAGCACCTGATATGAAAAACTGGATTTCATACGCGTAATCACGGTCGCTTTAACGTCTTTTTTACCTTGATCCCAATAACGCGCTTCAATAAAAGCTCGATCCACGACATAGAGGGCATTTTTTTGACGGGTCCACCATGAGGCTCGCCACACGTCTTTAACAAAACGCATTTCATCAATAGAGCGCGTTTCGGTATTCGAATCCACGGCAATCCCGGCACGCAGGTCATAGGTTGTCAGCGTCATGTGGCCTTTTCGGTTATCGGTGCCGCCCTCATGAGGATAGCAGGGCTGGTAATGGCTGGATTCATCTTGATAGGTGGCATCGAGCGCATAAATCGGTCGTGCGCCTAACTCTTTGAAATCGGCAAACCGATCGGGTAGTTCGTTTCGTGCATCGTTAACCAAGACTTGCAATGCGTCCCTGAGAATTTCTGTGCGCTGCAGATTAGCCAGGGCATCAGACCAGGTTGATCGTGCCAAAGGCACCTTGCCCGAAGACTCGTCCAGATCAAACAACGATTGAATCTGATCGCGCATTATTTGAGTTCCTTGTAGCTGGCGTAGACAGCCCAATAGGATAAAGAATTCAACGCTCAGTGTGGAAAAGCGTTTACGTGAGTAGCGGACTTTATCCAAGGTGTTTTGCAGTGGACGGAACCATTCTTCCAAAACCGTATTAGTCAGTAAAATCGCTTTTAGGGAGTCGAGTCTTTTTGTCATTATTTTGGCGTAAACTGTTGATTATAAACAATATTACGCGATCATGCTCTGACTGACCTGTCAAGCTTTTTTTAAATTATTTTTCATGCGCTCCGGCCTTTGCTATTCGTCCTTGAGCGCCCTATTAATCAAGTGTTCTCGGCCATTAAATGTGGCTGTTTGTGCTTTACGCGGCTCCAGTGCAACGCTGGTATCCATAGTTCTTGCTATCCTAAATAATATTGCGGACACCGTTACCGTTGCGGTCAATCACTTTAAATCCAAAGGGTCCAGCTGTGATGACGTGAGTGATCCCGATACCGGAGACGGTCAAGGGAATTGCAATTTAACCAGAACTGCTGCAGCGCTGGCGTTGGCAGACTGGTTGATGACCGATCCGACCGGCAGTAATGGGGCTAATGTCATGATTATCGGCGACTTGAATGCCTATGCCAAAGAAGATCCTATTGCCGCACTCAAGACCGCGGGTTACGTTAATCTGGTAGATAAGATGATTGGCGACAGTGCTGCTTACAGCTATGTGTTCGGCGGTGAGTCGGGTGTTTTGGATCATGCGCTGGCAAACTCCAGTTTGACCAAGCAAGTCAAAGGTTTAGCCGTATGGCATATCAACGCGGATGAACCCAGAGCCTTGGATTATAACGTCGAGTTCAAATCAGCCGGTCAAGTGACTGAGTTTTACAGTCCCGATGTCTTTCGTTCTTCCGATCATGATCCTTTGCTGGTTGAAGTGTTGGTTAAGGGCGATCTGGATAACGACGGTGATGTCGATAACCAAGACAGGGTTGCGTTCAGCCGAACGCTTGGTCAATGCGATGGTAAGAAAAACTACAACCCAGAGGCCGATTACGATCGCAGCGGCTGCGTAACTTATGCAGATTACCGTTCATGGTACAGCCACTTTAAAGATTATTCTGTCAAAGTGAAATAGCTGGGGGACAGCCGGAAAGTCTCAGGCTTTCCGGTTTCTCGAGACAAGCAATTCAGTCATTTCTGTCAGAACTAATAAGAATTTGAGTAAATTGTCGGCACTCGATAAAGCGATGGGTGATTCCCGCTTTACAACGTAAAGGCATAATTAATATTGGTAAACCCCCGGCTATGCCGGGGGACTCTCAAAGGTTTGACCTATAAGGCGGTCGCAACGATGCTCTTATCTCGACCAAAAGATAGGAGAATCGAAAATGAGAGAATATCAAAGTTTGAGCCATAGCAAATGGGATTGCAAATACCATGTGGTGTTTATTCCAAAG
>NZ_JAUSBX010000008.1 GCF_030651835.1 Methylicorpusculum sp.
AGGTATGGGATGTGTCTATCGAGGACCGCCGTGAACCCCTCCATGGGGGCTTGACGGCAGCAATCCCTGCTGCCGACATCCTCGCTAGCCACACCCCATACCTTCATAAAGTTAACCATTTTTTGAGTATAAAGGGAGTAGAAGCCCAAAATGACGCTATAAATATCAAACTGGGAATTGCTGCTTAAATACTCCTTTAGTCACGGGATAAACAGCTCGGAATAGATACATTTCGATTTGATCCGTGCGCTTGGTTTAGAATTGGCGACTAATAAGACGCTGGTCTTTTCGTTTATTTAAATTAGAAACAATTCCCAATGGAAATATTACTGGTAGAAGACAACAATGATTTAGCCATTGAGTTGGCGGATTTTTTTGAAGCCCAAGGCCATTCTATCGATGCTGCAACCGACGGCATCACGGCGCTCCATTTAGCTATCGTCAATCATTATGATGTCATCGTGTTGGACTTGAATTTACCTGGACTCGATGGATTGACGGTCTGTCAACGGTTGCGCCAAGAAGAAAAGTGGACACCTATATTGATGTTAACCGCCCGAGATACGCTGACAGACCGCATTAAAGGCTTTGAATACGGCGCGGATGATTATCTGGTCAAGCCTTTTTCTCTTAAAGAACTCAACTTAAGACTGGATGCATTGGTCAGACGAAGTTCAGGCATCAAGCGTTCAACAACGTTAAATGTTGCCGGGCTTGAATTGCAAATTAATACTCGTCAGGTGATGCGCAATGGGATAAAGATCGAACTCACGGTAATTGAATTCCAGATATTAGAATTATTGATGAGAAAATCGCCCCACGTTGTCAGTCGGGATGAACTGTCGCGGGCTATATGGAATGACTCTCCCACCGATGCAGATACCTTGAAAGTGCATATTCATCATCTCCGCAATGCCATTGATAAACCCTTTGAGCAACCTTTGCTGCATACTATCAGGGGCATAGGCTATCAGTTG
Source organism: Methylicorpusculum sp. (assembly GCF_030651835.1). GTDB lineage: Bacteria > Pseudomonadota > Gammaproteobacteria > Methylococcales > Methylomonadaceae > Methylicorpusculum. The sequence goes on from NZ_JAUSBX010000008.1 coordinate 978, forward strand.
GCGGAAAACCATGCGCTATCAGCATAAACTGCGGTTTAGAATTTTTTTATCCTACCCGATACTGGGTCTTTTGATCAGTCTGATTGTCATCGTGTTTTTTTGGTTTTCGTTTGAGCAGTTGGAGCAGCAACTGAGTCAGGACTTTCTCACTGAAGAGCTTGAACACTTTATCGAACTGACTCAAAAAAATCCTGCGGTGACCCAACAAATAGCCAGAAACTGGGCTGCATACAAAATCGATCCAAACCAACCCTCAGACACACTACCCTCTTTGAAAGGTTATGTACCCGGCATCTTTGAAATAACCTTAAACAACAAACACTACGATGTCGTGGTGATGGAAAAGCAAGGCTATCGCTTTTACATTTTGCATGATGAGTCTGGTTTTCGGGTATTGGAAAAGAAGCTAATGATCTATGTGCTGTCAGGCACCCTGATGATTATTTGCGCGGCCACCTGGTATGGCATTTGGCTGTCAAAAAAGGTGATGCTCCCTATCATCACTTTGGCAAATCAGGTTAAAAACCTGGATCGAGAAAACGTAAATACCTCTCTGGGCTCTCATTATGCCAATGATGAGGTTGGATTTTTAGCCCAGGAATTTGATGTCTATCTCAACCATATTCACTTATTGATCGCTCGCGAACGGGAATTTACTGCCAATGCCAGTCATGAACTCAGGACGCCACTGGCCGTCATTATGGCCGTCACCGAGAGTTTATTGATGCAGCAAGACTTGCCGGAAAAAATAAGGCCCAAGTTACAGCGTATTGAACGTTCAGCCAATGAAATGAAAAACCGTTTGGAGCTGCTTTTAACTCTGGCTAGAAATCCCGAAAATGAAACAGAATTGAAAAGCCGAACAGAATTAGTGCCGCTGATTGATCATTTGCTTGAAGATCATGCAAATTTATTGAAAAAATCAGTGCAATTGGAAAAACTTATCCATGGACAGCCGATTGTTTCAGCGCCCTACACCATCATTTCCATGCTACTGTCTAATCTGATAAAAAATGCGTTTAGCTACACTGATCAGGGCAGCATTCTAATTCAGGCGGATAACACCTCTTTCAGTATCACTGATACAGGCCGAGGAATACCCGACAGCCAACTTGTCCATATTTTCGAAAGAGGCGTTAAAAGTGATTCAAGTCAGGGACTAGGACTGGGGCTGTCGATTGTGCAACGCATTACCGAACACTATAACTGGCGGCTTGACATTAAAAGTTCCGTAGATAAGGGTACAACCATAATAATTTATTTTAAAAATTAACCAAAAGTTAACCATTCGCGAACCATTTATTAACCTTCCTTTCATTAAACTGCCTCCTAATCATCAATAACTGGAGGTTAAAAATGTCGTTTGATCACTATAAAGCACAAATCCTGCGATAGAGATTGTCACCATTGCCATTGAAATTCGACATTGCTGAACCCTCCCCTTTTCTAGTATTTCCAGTCATTTTAGTCGTGCGGCATTTTGAATGTTTGCCCCAACTATTTCTTAATTCATTACAAATATCTTTCAGGACCATGGCGCTAATTGTTGGGTTGCGAAATGCATGCATCCCAACCTACGCTAAATAATTACAAATTGTTACCTGATTATAAAGATCAATCAGCTCAGTCAAAAAACGTCATCTCGGCAGGGATTGCCGAGATCCAGATGCCATGGACGGCGAGCGCCGAACACCTCCTTGTGCTCTGGATTCCGGCAATCCCTGCCGGAAAGACGTTGTTGCTGAGGTATCTTTATAATCAGGAATTGTTAATGATTACTTTAAAAAAGGTTTAACGCATGTCTTCAAATCCATTACCTACGCTTCCTAAAACCGGGTTACTTGGATTAAAAACCCACTGGCGCGCTGATTTGCCGGCCGGGTTCCTGGTCTTCCTGATTGCCTTACCCCTGTGTTTGGGGATATCCATGGCTTCAGGATTTCCGCCTTCAGCGGGTATTATTTCCGCGATTGTCGGCGGCATTCTGGTTTCGCGTATCGGCGGTTCTCACTTAACGATCAATGGGCCAGCCGCCGGTCTTATCGTGGTTGTACTTGATGCTGTGCAGACATTGGGCCAAGGCGATTATATGGCAGGTTACCGGTTCACTTTAGCCGCTATTGTCGTAGCCAGTCTGTTCCAGATTGTGCTGGGATTAATGAAAGCGGGCCGGTTACGATCGTTTTTTCCGGCATCGGTTGTCCATGGCATGCTGGCAGCGATCGGCATCATTATCATGACCAAACAAATACATGTCATGATGGGCGTTACACCGAAATCCGGCAGTTTATTTTCTTCAATGGCGCAATTGCCGTCCAGCCTCATAAATCCCAACTATGAAATTGCGATTATCGGTCTGACAGGTCTAGCAATATTAGTGCTTTGGTCTGTTGTCAAGCATCCTGTTGCAAAGCGAATTCCGGCACCTATTCTGGTGGTTCTCGCGGGAATGGCGCTGGGCCGGTATTTCGATTTAAACCATGAACATATTTATCTTTTTTTACCGGATGCCGATTTTTTACCCCATCACGAAGATACGGTAGGTCCCAAATTTTTAGTGACTATTTCAGAAAATTTTCTGAGCAGTTTTTATTTTCCGGATTTTTCAAAAATTGGCTCCATAGATTTTTGGAGAGCGGCCATTACCATAGCTTTAGTTGGCAGTTTGGAGAGCCTGCTGAGTGCGGCCGCGGTCGACAAACTGGATCCTTTTAAGCGCACATCTAATCCTGACCGGGATTTGACCGCGATGGGTATGGGCAATCTGATTGCCGGCAGTATCGGCGGCTTGCCGATGATTGCCGAGATTGTGCGGAGTTCCGCCAATATCAATGACGGCGCGAAGACGGCCTGGGCGAATTTTTTCCATGGCTGTTTCATGCTGCTGTTCGTGGTGCTGTTTCCGCGCCTGATCCACAGCATACCTCTAGCGGCACTCGCTTCGTTGTTGGTGTATACCGGATTTCGTCTGGCTTCACCAACCGCATTTGCCAAAGTCATGGGCATAGGCAAAGAGCAATTGTTAATCTTTGTCGCCACCATTATCGGCGTCCTGGCAACCGATCTGCTGATTGGAGTTTTCATCGGCATTCTGGCCGAATTTGCCATTCACCTGGTCCGAGGGGTCAGATTTAACAATTTGTTCAAGATCCATTTGGTCATGGAACTGCGTGATACCGGTGAGCATTTGATAGGTCTTACCGGCGCAGCAATTTTTTCCAACTACATGCCGCTTAAAAGTGAATTGGAATCCGTTGAAAAAGGTAAAACCATCATCCTTCAACTCAACAATGCCTACATGCTTGATCACACGGTGATGGAGTATTTGCATGATTTTAAAAACAGCTATGAAACTCACGGTGGACACTGCAGGTTTATTGGCATGGAGTATCACGATGCTTATTCCGCCCATCCATTGGCCGTTCGCAAGATGAAACGCAACAATATGTCTCGCCGGAAAAGCGACCATCTGGGCGTTTAATCAAGGCTTGAAGAGCAGCTTATCAAGACCCTGAAGGGTGCGCATTCTGCCAGCACTTTATCTAGCAACATTTCAAGAGGTAAAAAGATAATCTTATGGCTTATCTAGAACATAGGCAGACGTCTTTAAACAAGGCTGGCAATTACGCAAAAGATAAGGGATTTTGTCTTGATGAAGTAATTAATCGCATTGCACACTGGTTACCAACTCAGGGGCCTTTGAAGGACTTTATTCACCATAATACCTTGCATGCGGTGCAGCATTATCCTTTTCACGAAGGTATCGCTGTGGCTGCTAAAATATTTGGCGCACGCAGTTATCTGGCGTTGGAGGATTACCAAGAATTATACAGGCAAGGACGAATAGGCAATAACGCGCTGGATTGGGCTATTGCAAAGTTCGGTTCGGATCAAAACCCTGCACAGCTTCGGTTGGATTTACGCGAAGCCGACGACAGATGTCATTATCCACCGCTTTCATTAGCGAATCATGGCTTGCGCAGTACTTGGCTGACAGAGCTTGAGATCGACCTCAATGCTATGGTTCATCCCATCCTGTTTCGGTTGTTGGCAAACTTTCTGGATCAGGGGATTAGCCGTTGGAGTTTACCCAAGGACGGTGAATCGTTTTGGAATTGCGTCGCCCGCCTGGCTCAAAACAGTTTGGTGCCGCTTTATCCCTTCAATGAACCGGCTGCGCGCCAGTCGCTCAATAACACACCGGATCAGGTTATCTTAAGCTGCCTTGATAAAATTGTCGGACAGGAACGCTACTACGAACAATATTTGCTGGAAATTTTACTGGCACATCCCGGCTGGTCAGGCATGGTGCGCATGATCGAACTCAATCCTGAGACCTTATTGGCCAAGCGTGATATTTCTTTGCAACAGTTGCTTGCGGCTGAGCTGGTGTGTGAACTGGCCTGTTTAAACCAGAAAAAAGCACGGCATTGGCAGAATCTCTCGTCTGTGTTGTCGTTTGATAAAATACCTTTGTTGGCTGACATCGTTGCCGATCCGGATGTGCCGTTACGCTTAAAAATCTGGCATGAAGCCATGGAGTGGGCGCTTCATGCCGAACTGCTAAAAGCGCTTCAAACCAAGCCGGAAGCATCCGTAACACAAGAAAAAACCCAGCCTGCTGTCCAAGCCTTATTTTGTATCGATGATAGGGAGTGCTCGCTAAGACGCTACCTCGAGGAAATCAGTCCGGCAGTGGAAACATTTGGCGCGGCGGGATTCTTTGGCATCGATTTTCTCTATCAGGGCATAGACGATGCCTATCCTGTTGCACAATGCCCGGTTGCGATCACACCCAAACATTTGATTAAGGAATCAAGCCTCCATCAACAGCCGAAAAACAAGTCCAAATCAGCACCCATGCCGGACCTGCATTTTACACCGCATTCTCTGCTGCGCGGCTGGCTATACACCCAAACGTTAGGTTTAGGTTATGCCGTACGTATGGCATGGAGTGTATTCAATCCCGGCTCGCGATTACCCAATATCAGAAGTTTGAGTGAATTGGACAGCCATTCTCACTTACATCTTCTGCGCGAATCCGACCAAACCGATGAACAAGGCCATTTGTTGGGATTCACCTTTTCGGAAATGGCGGATCGGGTTGGCGGTTTACTGCGTAATATAGGCTTGACTCAGCATTATTCACCACTGGTCATGGTGGTAGCGCATGGTTCCAGCAGTGTCAATAACCCACACTTTGCCGCCTATGATTGCGGGGCCTGTGCAGGAAAACCCGGTGCACCGAATGCCCGCGCCTTTGCCTGGATGGCTAATCACCCCTCTGTCAGAAGCATTCTCTCTGAGCGCGGCCTATCAATTCCTGACAGTACGCGATTTATTGCTGCGATGCACAATACCAGTCGCGATGAAATAACCTACTTCGATCTGCCCGACAAAGGAAAACCGTCTGTGCCGGGCTTGCATGCGTTTCAACAAATCATGAGCAAGGCTTTACAGCGTAATGCCCGGGAGCGTTGCCGCTGGTTTGAATTAGGCCCCAAGACGCCTGACAATCAAATTGCACATGAGCATGTGATAGCCAGAGCTTCATCCATTTTTGAACCCCGCCCGGAACTCAATCATTCCAACAATCTTTACTGCATCGTTGGCCGTAGATCGCTCACTCGCGATTTATTCCTGGATAGACGCGCATTTCTGCATTCCTACGATCCTGACACCGATGCGCACGGCGACATCCTGGTCAAGATAATGTCGGCAATTATTCCGGTGTGCGGCGGCATCAATCTGGAATATTTGTTTTCACGCATCGATAACTCTGTTTATGGCGCCGGCACCAAGCTTCCTCATAATGTCATCGGCCTGTTGGGTGTGGCAAATGGTGTCGAGGGTGATTTGCGCACCGGCTTACCGTCGCAAATGATAGAAGTGCATGAGCCTGCGCGTTTACTGATCGTTGTTGAGCAATCCTGTGAGGTCATCGATCAGACCCTGGCTAATTTGGGGGAACTCAAGGAATGGCTGGATAACGAGTGGGTGCGTCTGGTTGCATGTCATCCGGTCAATCGGACACTTTTCCGCTATTCCGCTGAAGGCTGGGAAGCCATTGACCTGGAGTCGCAAAAAGACGTTCCGGAAGCTGTCCATTCCGAGCCTATCATTGCCGGCAAAACCGCAACCATTCCTGTCCATCGCTTGATCAGGAGACACGCATGAATGCCTTGATTTTAGTCAGCTTGTTTATTCCGTTGCTGGTGTTTTTATTGATTTTTCTTTCCGAGCATAATGAAAAAAGAATAGCCGCCATCAGCTTTTGGGGCAGCCATGCACTGGGTGTCAGCGTAGCCGCCCTGCTGGGCTTATGGGCCATCAAGGGATTTCCTCATTGGGAGTATGAATGGTTTACCCTCTACGCCGCCGATGATTATCGATTTACTATTCTGTTTTATCTGGACACGGTCGGCGCCGTTTATCTTTTTTGTGCTTGGGCAGTATTTGCCATCATTGTTAAATACTGCCGTGTCTATTTACACAGAGAGCCCGGATATCAGCGCTTTTTCATGACCATTTTCAGTTTTATATTCGGTTTGAATCTGATCATATTGGCCGGCTCCATCGACCTATTGTTTGCCGGCTGGGAAATTGCCGGTATCGCCTCATTTTTATTGATTGCATTCTACAGGCACCGCGTTCAACCGATACGTAATGCGCTACGTGCTTATACGATTTACCGGTTTTGTGATATCGGACTGCTTTTAGGCACCTGGATGAGCCACTTGTTGTTTCATGAAAGCCAACATTTCAGTCAGCTCAAAGCACTCTTTGATAACCCTGCCTTTCCACCGGCCGGTTATGCGGCGTTGTTGTTATTATCGTGTTTGATTTTAATCGCAGCCTCGGGCAAGTCGGCCCAGTTTCCATTTTGTTTTTGGTTGCCCAGGGCCATGGAAGGACCGACGCCGTCCAGTGCCATCTTTTACGGCGCCTTGTCCGTGCATTTGGGCGTGTTTCTATTGCTGAGAACAACACCCATCTGGACATATCACTTGCTGACCCGCTTTATCGTTTTCGGCATCGGCTTGTTAACCGTCATTGTCGCCAGTCTGAGTGAAAAGACCCAGTCGAATATCAAAGGTCAAATTGCTTATGCATCGATCACTCAAGTGGGATTTATGTTTATGGAATTGTCTTTGGGCCTGGAAATGCTGGTGTTAGTGCATTTTATGGGCAATGCCTTTCTGCGTTGCTATCAACTGCTGGTTTCACCCTCGATTGTCGCTCATCTGCTCAGGGTGGAAGGATCAGTCGATACGCAGTTTTATATTAATAGTTACGAGCGCTTTCACTTTTTGCCTGCTTCGATACGGAATACCGTTCCCGATGTGCTGCAAAACACCTTGTACGTGTTTTCTCTGCAGGAAGGCAATCTGGAAATGCTGGTACGCGGCATATTGTGGACTCCGTTGAAAAAACTGGGCGCCGTCATTAATAGGTTGGACCTGTCCAGAAAAGTAATTTATAGCGCGGGCCTATGCTTGCCGTTTGTGCTCGCCGTGACTTTTGGCATCGCCGGAAACGGCTTTCTCGCGGCGCCATTGGCGATATTTATGGTACTGGCCTCGGTCAGTGCATTCAGTCAGAAACACAGCCCCTTCAAAGTCTGGAATTCGATTGGTTTAAGCGCGGTTTTTGCAGGCACGGCGATATTTTTTCTAAACCCGAATGCCTGGGCGGATGTTGTGATCTTTGCCAGCGGCATAGTGCCGGCCTGGGTACTAGGGCTTTGGCTGATCAACAAGCTGCTGGGTAGCGATCGCTTTGATGCCGCTCCTTTTGCATACAGGGCTTACGCTGAAACCCGGCCTACCCTGTCACTGTGGTTATTCGTGAGCTTTTTGGGATTGGTAGGATTTCCCATAACACCGGCATTTTTGGGCGAAGACTTATTGTTAGCCCACGCAAGCAGTCATGATCTTTGGTTTGCTTTACCTATTGCCATCGCGTTTGTGATTAACGGTATTGCCGCCGCACGGGTCTATCAAAGATTATGCATGGGCAGGCCGGTAGAATTAGTTACCTGAAAGATTCGGCTTCCTGCTTACATCGGTTTATCCCATGTCGGTAAAACTGAATTCATGATCCCGAAAGAACTGAAAAAATAATGACAGTAAAGCAACAAATACTTAGGGTGAGTTTGTATCTTAGCTTGACCGGCACCTTATTCAGCGCAAATGTTGAATCTGCCTCAGATTTTCAAATATGGGTGCCTGTCAACATGAATGCAAAACTGACCGATCAATTGCGCGGATTTTTGGAATTGCAGCCACGCATTGGCAACGATGCATCAAATCTCACCACAGCTATGGTGCGACCCGCTTTAGGCTGGGCGATCAACGAACAGGCAACTGTCTGGGGCGGTTATTTAATGGAGGCTGACAGCATTAAGCCTGATTCCGATACCTATATTTTCGAAAATCGGGCATGGCAAGGCTTTTCATGGAAAGATACCGCCAATAACAAGCAATTTATCTGGGAAGTTCGAAATCGCTTGGAGGAGCGCTTTCTAGCCCAAAATGCAGACCCCAGTATTCGCTGGCGGACGCGAATTCGAGTTGAGCAGCTGATTTCTGGCTGGACGCCTTTGTCCATCATTGCCTCTGAAGAATTATTTGTGAATCTGAACGACAATTCCAATAACCCTCAACTACAAGCCGGAGTTCAGCAAAATCGGGCCTATTTGGGAGTCGGTTATCGTTTTGCACCTGAAGTCCAGTTCGAAACGGGATACTTGTATCAGCACGTATGGAAAAATCCACCTTCCGAAGATCTGAACAATAATATCTGGATGACCAGTATCAACTTGAATTTTTAAGCCGATGCGTTTATTAATTTTGAATGATGGGAGATAAGCCATTAAAACCAAAGCATGTTGAATCGATTGCTGATTCCTATTTATCCAGTATTTTTAGTCAATCCGAAAAGACGGAAATCCACTTTTCTAATTTTGTTCGGGGCTCTGCAATGAACTATTCGCGCAATCACAATTTGATAAGTAAAGTTTTAGTTGTCGGCATTTTCATAGCCGCACTGCTTTATTTACTCCACCCCGACATAGGACAACTAAGTGTGATCATCAACGGGAAACTGGTTGCAGATCCTGTATCACGATTTGCTGCGGTTCCAACTATGTTGCTGGCTTTAGCCATAAGCCTTTTTCTTGGTGTATTGTTGTTTTTCGGTGTAGGGCTATTTATATTTTTTGGTGCGCTATGTTTTGCAGTTTTCGGCATGGTTATCTTGGCACCTTATTTCTGGCCGGTTTTTCTCATTATTTTTCTGGTGATTGCTCTGGAGTCTATCAACAGCGCTAATCATCGTAAGACGTAACAAAGGAGAATTAATGAAAAAAATTAACCCTACTCCTTTTGATCTCTCTCATCACATTTTGCCGAATTCCGCAACGATGGTGGGTTTTTGCATCACGGTTATCAGTATCGTTAAAAGCATGGAGCCGGGGTTTACGAACTATCTGATCGATAAAGCTTTGGCTATCGACAGCTTATTATTCATGATCAGTGCATTACTCTCATTCTCATCAATTCGGCTAGAGCAGTCCACTAAACGTCTGGAGCGTTGGGCGGAAAAAATTTTCTTATTGGGGTTGGTCTCAATGACATTGATTACAGTGATCTTCTCGTTTGAAATCGTTTAACCTGGATTTTATCTACTCACTTTCACCTGTATCGATGACATCAGAATTTGATCGACCATGAATATTTTTAATCATGCACGAACACGCTATATACTGCACCATCATGCCATCGCTTATAATCAGTGGGCGGGAGTTACTGAAAAGCTATCCGTTTTACAGGGGATGACTGCGGTTGAGAAAGCGCACTTGCGCAAACTGACGACGTTGTTTATGCATGAAAAAAAATTCTTCGGCGCTCAGGATTTCCAACTCACCGACGCCATGTGTTTAATCATCGCCGTGCAAGCCTGTCTTCCGGCGCTTGAGCTTGGGATTCGCTGTTTGTCAGGTTGGACCGAGATCATCGTCTACCCGGCTGCGTTCCGGATTAGCCGGGACGTAAAGGATGCGGCAGGTGTTGTCCATCATCAGGAACAAGCGCTAATTGGAGAATCATGGTCGAGGGGACCGCTTATCGTGTCATGGAATGATGTTGAACGTGACATGCAGGAGAAACAATCCGGCCGCAATGTCGTGATCCATGAAATCGCCCACAAGCTGGATATGCTGAATGGACCCGCCGACGGCTTCCCGCCGTTGCCTCATGGCATGGCTGTTCCCGAATGGACAACAGCGCTCAGCGAGACTTATGCAAGCCTGGTTCGACAAGTCGAAGCTCAACATCTCACCAGTATTAACCCCTATGCTGCAACCAGTCCCGCCGAGTTTTTTGCGGTGATCAGCGAATATTTTTTCTGCGCCCCCCACACTTTGCATAATCGCTTTGCAGATGTTTATCAACAACTTCAACTTTATTACCGGCAAAATCCGTTGGCGCGCAGCCTTCCTATTTACTGAAAACTCCCTGCCATCCCTCTTACATGTAGTGACGTTTTATCTTGAAAATTAACCAAAAATTAACCATTCGCGAACCATTCGTTAACCTTGCATTGTTTAGACTGCCTCCGAATCAACAGCAACTGGAGGTTGTAAATGACTTTAGGACATTTCAAAGCGCGAACCCGACAATCGAGATTCCGGCTATTGCGCTTGGCAATAACCATTTCTCTCCCTCTTTTTTTTATATTCAGGGTCATTTTAGTTGTCCGACACTATCCGGAGTTAGATGACTCTTTTATTACTTTGGCCAAAGCTTTTGTGGTCGGTCTCTTTTACGATCTGTCATTTTTAAGCTACTTCCTCATTCCTTTCGTTATATATTTATGGTTAATACCCGAGTTTATCTACCGCAGTATTTTCAATAAAACACTGGTGCACGTAGTATTTTTAGTCTGTCTGAATCTGTTATATCTCTCAATGGTCAGCGAATGGTTGTTTTGGGACGAGTTTCATACGCGTTTTAATTTCATTGCTCTGGATTACCTCGTTTACACCCATGAGGTATTCAGAAACATCATCGAATCCTATCCGTTGGCGTTGCTTTTAAGCGGTATAGCGGCAGTCTCTTTGCTGACCTACTGGCTTTTTAAATCACAACTCAGCGAATCGTTAGAGGATGAAGATAATTTCTTCATCCGCAGCCAATATGCTTTGATTTTTTTACTTTTTCCGGCTTTGAGTTATGCCTCAATTGACCAATCTTTACAGGAAATTTCAGATAACCGCTTTGTTACTGAAATCGCCGCCAATGGGCTTTATCAGTTTGCTGCCGCATTCAGGAATAATGAAATTGATTACCTGCAATTTTATGCTCAGGGTAAAGACCCTGATTTATCTTCGGATATCAAACGACTGGTCTCCAATTCTGCCTCCCCTGTTCTGGGTACCGATCTTTATCAAATTAACCGTTCCGTTAAGGCCCAACAACCTGAGCGCCCTCTAAATGTGATTTTACTGACGGTTGAAAGCTTAAGCGCCAATTTCTTTAACCGGTTTGGCAATCGCGAAAACATAACGCCGTACCTGGATGAACTGGCCAAGCAAAGCCTGCTGTTTACCCGATTTTATGCGACCGGCACCCGCACGACCAGAGGCCTGGAAGCCTTGACTTTGTCAGTACCCCCAACACCGGGCCAATCAATTGTCAAAAGACCGGATAACGAAAAGCTTTTTAATTTGGGCCGTGTGTTTCAACTAAAAGGTTATGACACTGTATTTTTGTATGGCGGTTTAGGTTATTTCGACAACATGAACGCATTTTTTTCCGGTAATGGCTATCGCATCATCGATGAAACCGACTTTAGCAAAGAAGACATTCACTTTAAAAATGCCTGGGGAGTCTCGGACGGAGATTTGCTTGATCGAACGCTGAAGGAAGCTGACGCTGACTATTCTCAACATAAGCCGTTTTTGTTTCAAATAATGACGACAAGCAATCACCGGCCTTACACGTTCCCGGAAGGGAAAATTGATAAGGCTTCAGGCAGCGGGCGATCAGGTGCAGTGAAATATACCGATTACGCTATCGGTCAATTTATTGAACAAGCCAAAACAAAACCCTGGTTTCAAAATACTGTGTTTGTCATCGTGGCCGACCATTGCGCAGGCAGTGCCAGAAAAGCAGCATTGCCGGTTGAAAACTATCACGTTCCCTTATTAATTTACGCACCAAACCTGATTCAAGCAGCAGAAATAGATACGTTATCAAGCCAAATTGATGTTGCACCTACATTATTGGGTTTATTAAATTTTAATTATGACAGTCAGTTTTACGGCAAAGATATTTTGCACATGGCAAAATCAGAAGGCAGAGCGTTGATTTCCAACTATCAAAAATTGGGGCTCTTTAAAGAAGACAAATTAGTTTATTTGGCGCCACAACAACATGTCGTCAGCGTGGATCATTCGCAAAGAAAGCCAAGCCCGCTCAGTATTGAAGCAAGCCTTGGAATGATTGAAGAAACCATGGCTTATTACCAGTCAGCTAATTATCGCTGGACCCATCGCATGAGTCGCTATGACTAGAAGTAGAATTTACAGGCATTAACCAAAAAACTTCAACGCTCAAGATTACATTTCTGAATTTTTAATGAAAACTATGCTTATAGAAAAGTTTAATCTTCCTTTTAAAGATTATGCATAACCGATCTTACATCGCTACTCAAGAAGAATTATGAATATATCAAATGATTTAGGCGTTATTACAGTCCTTCTGGAACGTTTTGAAAAACAACGACTACCTAGGGTCCTTGGAATCAAAGCTAAAGTTGACGATCTTCAATGTCTTGAAGAAATAGATATTAAATTTTTGAAGGGTTTGATAATTGATGCCCAAAATAATATGCCAGTTTTTCAACGGCACCCTGAATTCAAGGAGTTAATAGGAAAAATAACTTTCCTTTACCATGAGATTACCGAAAAAGCCTTGAACAACCAGATGATCAAAGCAGGTCGTTAATGATCAGTACACTCTATTATACTTCGCGTGGCCCCGGGGGATTGAGATGGGTACCAGCTACTATCGTGAAAAATATTCAGTTTGGTTTAAGATCGGCCCCCTAAGATGGAACATCTATAGCCTAAAGCTGAATGCCGGTTAATTTGAATTCACATAGGCATCAAAACAGAACGTATGAATAATAAAAGATGAACTCAAACAATGATAAAACCAGTTTTCTTTAAGATATAGGTCAGTATGAAGCTATCAGTTGTGATACCTGTCTTTAATGAAGCCGAAAATGTATTGCCCTTGCTACAGGAAATTCAAAGCGCTTTAGCGTCAGCAACGGCTTATGAAATAATCTTTGTTGACGATGGCAGCGATGATGCGACACCGGCCATTCTTCAAGATGCCCTGTCAAAAATTCCGGCTTTAAGAGTGATCAGGCATGCGCATAGCTGTGGTCAGAGCCGGGCGTTGCATAACGGCATTAGCGCTGCCAAATACCCCTGGATTGCAACCTTGGACGGTGACGGCCAGAATGATCCTGCCGACATTATGCATTTGTGTGCGGTTTTTACTCAGCTGTCTCAAATAGACCCGCAGGTATGGATGATTGCCGGATGGCGCAAGCACCGTCATGACTCTGCATGGCGGAAGATTTCATCAAAAGTGGCCAATTTTGTCCGAGGAAATTTGTTGGGTGATAATACCCCGGATACCGGATGCGGTTTGAAACTGGTTCTACGCGATCAATTTTTAATGTTGCCTTATTTTGATCATATGCATCGTTTTTTGCCGGCACTGATTTTAAGAGCCGGGGGACGGGTTCACTCCGAGCCGGTCAATCACAGGCCCAGAATTAACGGTCATTCCAAGTACGGCACATTGGACAGATTAGCCGCTGGAATCATTGATCTGATGGGCGTGTTATGGTTAAAAAAACGCAGTCGCCAGGTATTGGCAATGGAGGTTAGAAGTGAATAATGAATCTTATTGGTTAGTCATTGGTTTTTTGGGACAAGGTCTGTTTTCCGCGCGGTTTGTGGTGCAGTGGATTAAAAGTGAACGGGAGAAAAAAAGTGTATTTCCTGTCGCCTTCTGGTATTTCAGTATTGGTGGCGGACTCACGCTGCTCGCTTACGCCATTCATAAACAAGATCCGGTTTTTATTATCGGCCAAGCCAGCGGCTTGTTTATTTATTTGCGTAATTTATATTTTGTCGTTTACGAAAAGAATGCCGCACTGCAGACATGAATGTTATCGGATCATGGACCACTGACGCCTTCGACAGGCTCAGCCATGTAGCCTGGATGAAGTGAAACGGAATCCGGAGCTATTTCCCGTATTTCGCTTACACTCCATACGGGCTACGCGAATTGCTTCACTGAGTAACAGATGAATTTATTAAACGACAAACCGCCTTTTTGCTGTTCATAAAGAGGCCTCTTTGGGGGAATAACATAAACACCCCCTGCTTTGCCGCGGGTGATTTAACTTTCCAATTTCTGATTTTCCACTATCCCCCCCTAGCCTTCTTCTTTGAGGTTGTCTCGTGCACTTAAAACTCCCTAACCCGATTTGGCTGGTGGTCCTGTGGGCCGCCTTGGTATCGGTGTCATTGATCAACCGGCCTTTATTTCCTATCGATGAAACTCGTTACCTGGCGGTAGCGTGGGAAATGTGGAGTCGAAATGATTTTTTGGTGCCCTATTTGAACGGACAACCCTACAGCCATAAGCCGCCTTTTCTGTTTTGGTTAATGCAGTTGAGCTGGGCAGTTTTTGGCGTCAATGAATGGACACCGCGCTTGATCTCTCCCGCGTTTGCGCTGGCTTCGGTTTTTCTGACAGTGCCTTTCGCACGACTGCTTTGGCCGCAACGTCCTGCCATTGCCGATTCCGTCCCGTTTATATTGCTGGGTTTTTGGCTGTGGATTGTTTTCAGCACATTAACGATGTTCGATATGCTGTTAGCCTTCTTTGTTTTGCTGGGCCTTTATAGCTTGGTTAAAGCTAGCCTGACTCATAGTTTCCAATATTGGCTGCTGTTGGGATTGGCTGTAGGAGGAGGAATTCTAACGAAAGGACCGGTGATTCTGATCCACTTATTACCGGTCTCGCTTCTGGCACCCTGGTGGGCCCAAAAAACCGAAGTCAACTTTAACTGGCGGTACTGGTATTTTGGGGTTTTAGCGGGTTTATTGACCGGGGCTTTAATCGCCTTATCTTGGGCAATACCGGCCGGGTTTGCGGGTGGCGAGGCTTATCAAAAAGCTATTTTTCTAGGGCAAACAACCGGACGATTAGTCAATTCATTTGCACATGCCGCACCTTGGTGGTGGTATCTGGCATTTTTGCCGCTTTTTTTATTGCCTTGGCTGTTATGGCGGCCATTCTGGGCGGGATTGATCTCACTGAAACTAGACGAAAAAGGCGTGCGATTTTGTATCGCCTGGTTTTTGCCGGTATTCATTACTTTTTCATTTGTCAGCGGCAAACAGTTTCATTATTTGTTACCGGAAATACCGGCATTGGCCTTACTCATTGCCCGTTCAGCGGATGGCGTGTTGCTAATAAAAGGCCGGCAATTCCATCATTTATTAACCGGCATGGCCGTCTTGGCGGGTTTGATTGCTGTAGGTTTGTCCAACATCAGTGATGTGCTGTCATGGCCGGAAGCAGCTAAATCGCTGTTGATCAGTTGGGGTGGTTTTTTACTGATAAGCGCGTTGATCTTAAGGTTCATTGTTGTCCACTCAATCAAGCATTCAGCGCTTTTGATTTGCCTGACATCCATAGTCTTGTTAGCCGTTTCGTCATCCGCTTACTTTTCGCTTGAGCATCAGCGGTATGATCTTGAGCAACCGTCCAAAGCCATTGCCAGTTTGCTTGCAGAAGGTAAGCCCGTGGTTCACTATAAAAAATATCATGGGGAATACAATTTTTATGGGCGCTTAACTCACGGTTTGCCGGTAGTATCAGACGCGCTGAAATGGTCTATGCAGCATCCGGATGGTTATATCATTATCGCTCACAAACGAAAAAAGCACGTTGACAGTAAAGGCATCGTTTATCAGCATGCTTTTAAAAATAAAACGAAATCAATTATTTCAGCCGACTTTTTACTCAAGAATACTGAGTTACAAGGCTTATTAAAATAACTCCTCGCCCGCTTGGAATGGAGGTTGTAGGTGATTGATTAAAAAGGCTTCTGCAACAAGAATATTGCAGGGAGCTACAGGCCGGATTTATATCGAAGCGGACCTTAAATGCAAAACGGCTTGAACGCAAAAGCCGCCCAACTCTGCAGAACGGCTAAACGTTAATGCGCCGTCATATTGATCAGTGATTGCCTGCGCAATTGATAATCCCAAGCCCTGTCCATCAATGCGCTCATCCAGGCGGATTCCGCGTTGCGATAATGCCGGCAAGGCGGAATCCGGGGCACCGTTACCATCATCCTCGACAACAATAAGAAGTTGATTATCGGCATGAAAGCGAATGACTACTTGACGTTTACACCATTTACACGCGTTATCCATCAGATTACCGGTCAATTCCAGCATATCTTCCCGGTCTATCATTAAGCTTTTGACACCATTGAATTCGGCGTGAATCAACAGCTGTTTATCGTGGTGAATCCGTTTCATAGCATGGATCAAGTCGGTTATTTCCTGCTCCACATCAAAGCTGGTGTATACCGAGCCAGGTCCTGCCAAACGCACGCGTTTCAATACACGATCAATGATGCGATGCATATTGGAGGTCTGTGTGATCAATTGAGCTTGAACATCTGTATGATGCGTTATTTCATCTTCATGGGCCAGTTGCTGCAAAACCGTTAAAGGGGTTTTCAACGCATGCGCCAAATCACCCAATGAATTACGCTTTCTTTGCAAGCGTTGATCCATGATTCTGAGCAAATCATTAACCTCGTTGACCAGGCCGACAACCTCTTTAGGCACATCCGTTTCGAGTTGATAAAGCTCACCTTCCTCCAATGCCTGTAATTGATGCTGAATTTTTTTTAACGGCTTGAATCCGGCCCTAAGAATGATGATTTGGATTGCGATCAAAGCCATCAATAACGCCAAGGCCAGCTTTGTATAACCTTGTTGAACAGCGTCAATCATGCCAAGCGCTTTTGAAAAATCCTCGGCAACCGCAACGGTAACGCGTACCCCTTTCAGTGAAAAAGCCTGCGCCAGAATCAATAAGGGCTGTCCATCGGGCCCTGGGTTAAAAAAACGTAAGGTCTGCCCGGAAGACAAAAGTGGAACTTCAAATCCTTGACCTGCAAGAGAGTCTGATTTGATGCTGCCTGCTGAGGTAGTCACCAGATAATAATTGCCAGATAATGGCCGTTTATAGACCGGCTCAACAATAGTGGTATCAACTGCAATCTGCTGATCGGCAGTCAGTGAAACGGCTTGCATGATACTCTCGCCGTCATGGGCCAGATGCCCGGCCAAATAGTCTTCGGCCAACTGCTGTAATGTCGATCCGGTCATCGACCACAAAACTATAAAGGAAACGATCAGGCTCAACAACAAGCCTATAGTGAGCTGTAACTGCAAAGATTTCATGTATCAGTATCCTTAAAAATATACCCTTGCCCTCTGCGTGTCTCAAAACGCTCCTTGCCGAGTAAACGCCGCAAATGATTGACATACACTTCAATCACATTACTGTTTTTATCCGAATCCAGATCGTAGACCAGGTCAGTCAATGCCGATTTGCTTAACACCCGTCCAGGATTAAGCAAAAAACAACGCAACAAGCGAAACTCTGTACCGGTTAATTCATGCGTTAAACCCGTTTCTGTAGTCACTTGCTGGCGCGTTTCATCCAGCGTCAATCCTCCCGCCTTTAACAGGCCTGAAGGCTGACGATTCACTCTGTGAATCAGGGCATTGACACGAGCAATCAATTCTTCGATGTGAAAAGGTTTACCCAGATAATCATCGGCACCGGCTTTAAACCCATCCACTTTTTCATACCAGGCATCGCGTGCAGTCAGCACAAGCACGGGTATTGCATTGGAACAGGCCCGCCAGTTGGCCAAAACCTCCAGACCGTTGCGCAAAGGCAGACCCAAATCGAGAATGGCGACGCTGTAAATTCCCTCATTACCCAAAAACTCGCCTTCAACGCCGTCATAGGCAACATCAACAGCAAATCCGGCTTTTTCCAAAGCCTTTTTTACCGATTTAACCAAATTCTTATCGTCTTCTACCAGTAGTAATCGCATGATAGCTAATCCTGATCGTCATGAAAGTTCTCATGCCATTTTTCAGCCTGAGAAAAAGTAAATATTTTTCATAGTGAATACCAACAATGATCACTTGAGTCTACAAAAATACAGGCTCTGCTTCATCTGCCTTTCGATCGCTATTCATCAGTGATGACGTTAAAGGTTCAGAACGCGTGCTGCACCACTTTAAGCACTGTTTACGTGAGTAGTTGAAAAGCAACTATTCACCTCTCCCTATGGAAAAGGGGGGGATTTATTTTAACGATCTCTCCTAACCTCTCTTTTTCAAAGAGGGAGACTGAATATACCCATCATAGATCGAAATTCGGCACCGGGGTGCCCGTCAAAGGACGCCGTAAATACATCCATGCTGGCATAGCCTTTGTCGAACAACCCGTTGCCTCCTTAGGCACTGCCGAAATTTGAAGTGCGAAAGGTATAGTTACGTTGAAAGGACATCAACACCGTTATTCCGGCTTGGCATCCGGGCTACGGGAATCCGTGCCGGGGCGACCCTGACTTTTAACGCAAATAGTGCCCTGTCTTACCTGCGATAATCCGATAACGTTCCGGGCGGCACAGCGGCTCTTAGTGCATTCAACACGGCAAACACATCGATAATTTCCTGCGTTATTGCCCCGGCTACAGGCGATAAATAACCCATTCCAGCGAACCCCATGCCGATGATGCTTAAGGCCATGCCACCGACTGCACTTTGCAGTGCAATGGTGCGCATCCGTTTACCGATATGAAAAAGCTCATCCACTTTTAACAGCGAACTGTCCAAAATGACGGCATCTGCGGACTCGGCGGTAATATCACTATTTTGTCCAAACGCGATGCCAATGGTGGCGGCCGTTAATGCCGGAGCATCATTGATACCGTCCCCCATAAATATGGTTTTGGCCAATTCAGTCTCTTTGCGGACCAACTGCAATTTTTGCTCAGGCGTTTGTCCGAAAAACACATGCTCAATCCCTACCAGCTCAGCCAGGTATCTGACTTCTGATTCACGGTCACCGGAAACCAGCATGACCTTATCAAACAAATGACTGGGTTTTAAATGGTTGATGAAAGACGAACTATCGCTTCGAACCTCGTCGCGAAACCGCAAGGTAGCGGCATAGCGTTCGTCAATCAATACGATACACTCCATCCCGTCAGTGATAGGAGGCAAACCGGCCGCTTGCATGGGTATGCTGGTCGTCAAGTTTTTTCGGCTGGTGATTTGAATCTGCTTATCAAGCACATAGCCTTTGAGACCTTTGCCTGGCAGTTCTTGAATATTGGCAACTTCGGATAACCGTATATCCGCTTTTTCAGCCGCCATGACGATGGCACTGGACAAGGGATGTTTAGAGTAACGCTCAAGGCTTGCCGCATATCGGAGGATGTCGTCCTTGGCAAATTCGGGAATAGGCAGCAATTCAGTCAAAACCGGACGCCCATAAGTCAGCGTGCCGGTTTTATCAAAAATGGCTGTCCGGCAACTGCCTATTGTTTCAAGAATCGCCGGATTTTTTATCACAATGTCGCGTTTTGCCGCCAACGAGATGGAACTGATAATGGCGACCGGGATGCCGATCAACAGAGGACACGGCGTTGCAATAACCAACACCGCCAAAAACCTGACTGCGTCTCCACTGAAGCTCCAGGCAATCAATGCGATAGCCACGGCGATGGGGGTATAGATGGCACCCAACTGGTCCCCTAACCTTCTGAGTGTGGGCCGTTGTTGTTCGGATTCACGCATGACATTCATGATTTTTGCATAGCGGGAATCGACCGCCAGCTTGTCGGCCTGAATGGTCAATCCGGCATCACCGTTGATAGCCCCGGAAAGCACTGAAGATCCAACAACTTTTGACATCCTATAAGGCTCGCCCGTTAAGTAGGATTCGTCCATGATTCCCGAACCTCTAATCACCGTACCATCAACAGGACAGATTTCATGAGGCAGAATAACCAAGGTATCGCCAATCTTGACGTCCTCAATCGCAATATCGACGATACCCTCCGTCGATGTCCTGTGAGCCACTGAAGGCATTCGGTTGGCCAGTGCATCCAGCACTGATGACGCCTTTTTTACCGCATACGCTTCAAGCACCGAGCCACCTGAAAGCATTAATACGACTAAAGCGCCTGCCAGATATTCATCCAGCAACACGGATGTAATGATAGCGATTCCGGCTAATAAATCAGCACCCCAGTCACCTTGAAAAAGCTTGGCTGTCAATTTGACTATCAAAGGCAGACCGCCTACCAGAAGGACTGCAATCAATGGCAACTCCATCAAGGTCGCGTGGAGCTGCAGTTGGTTTGCAAACAACCTGAAGGCCGAGTGATCCAGCCAAATTTGCACCCCTACTGTATAGTGATCATGGACACCGCTGGGGTTAAAGCCATAGTTCAATAGCAAATAACCGCTTATGCCGCCAAGACTGAATGCAGCAATCAATGCTTCAAACGAAAGGAGTTGTGTGTGAGTACTTTTAATAGCGGCCATAGTAAGATGTTTCAGTTACCCGGATAAATTAAGCGCAGGTTGGGTTATTGTTCAGACTTGGTTTTGATTAACTTATAGCCTGTCAACATGGACTTCACCAAACTTTCGCCATGCAAACGACTTTCGACTATAACACCGGCAACATGCAGAACCACTAAAAACAGGGTGAAATTAGCAAAAAATTCATGAGCTTCCTCCCAAAAGTCACCGTGACTGATTCCAAATCGGGCCAGAGGCCCTGCATGTTCCTCTGCGGCATAAACGGCTAAACCGGAAATACATATCATCAAAAGACTGATGAATAACAGCAAAATCATGGCCGAACCGGCAGGATTATGCCCGATATAACGTTTAGCCTTGGAGGTGGCCAAGTCCTTCAAATAAGCGAGTGATTTAGCGGGTGAACAAATAAAATTTGAAAACCTGGCAAACCGGCTACCGGTAAAACCCCAAATAAGACGGAATACCATCAAACCAATCACAACATAACCGGCATAAACATGCGGTGTTAAAAATTCCTCTTCAGTAAAGTAGGCAATAAAAAAACTTAATACCAAAATCCAGTGAAATAACCGAACCGGTAAATCCCAAACCTTTATTTTGTCTTTCATAGTGAAGCCCTCTTGAATAAAACAAAAACGAATCATATGAAGACAGCCTGAAATCAAACTGAAAATGCACAGATGTTCTAACTTAGCCCAAGTTAGACACAAATATTAAAGTTTTTGCCACGATAATCAGCTTTCTTCCTGAATACTGAGAGACATCCAATTAGTCTATTGATTAGTGGACAAGGATCAGAGAAGATGCACTGAAAAAAAATGCTCCACTTCATAGGACTATTTCAATATGATTCACAACGCTGCCTCAAGCGAGTACAAGACCGATTAAACGTTGTAAATTCTGCCTTTCAGTAAAAATACCCATGGAGTTTATCTAGCCTAAAGTATGAAACGGAGCAACAATTTTCTGACTCGCCTGTTTTTTTCCAACGCCTTATTGTCAAGTGCATTCATGCTTATGAGTTGTACTCCACAGGTATCTGAGCAGTTATATTCCCTATCTCCTCGCGATGCCAAAATCGCACCGGAAATGGCTGTTCCGAGTGTCCGCGAACGCATGATTTATCTGGCTATTCAAGAATGGAACTTATTCGGCAATCCGGTCGCCGACTATCAAAGCGATCCGCCAAAATTGATTTTTCCGGATAAAAATACGCCGGTAGATGAGGCCCATCCTGCCTTGTTTTCCCGGGTATTTATGTACTGGCAAAGCGTATCATCACTGCCACTGTTCGGTTATGAAGGCGAACTTAGGCCTTGGTCGGCTGCTTTTATTGTCTGGCTGGCTAGGAGTGCGGGGGTTTCCGAAAGTGAATTACCTTCATCGGTACTTCATTGGGATTATATTGAACACATCCTTAAACAGGGTTCGTTCGGACGGTTTATCGCTCACGATGCGCGTTTTCATGCCCCGAAACCGGGTGATTTGATTTGCGCGCCGCGCGGCAAAAGTTTTATTGATAAAGTGGATTCATTTGTCCACTTGGTTCGAGGCCCCTATCACTGCGATTTAGCCGTGAACCGGCACGAGCGCAGTCTCACAGTGATAGGCGGCAATGTTCTGGATGCGGTGAGCATGACTGAAGTAGAACTGGATGCCGATGGTCATGTGGTGCCCAATGCCAATAGACCCTGGCGCATCATCATTGAACAAAGAGCGCCATAATTTCAAAGGTTAAAAATGTTTATATTTAACCCAGACGGCACAACTGATACCAACAATCACGAAGGCATAGTTGGCAAAAAAAGACATGATCTGCCCCGGGGAGTGTGAAACTGCATCACGCAGGTGCGGCGTCACAAAAATAGTCCATAGCAGCGCAGGAACCAGATAAAAACCAAAACCCAAAGCAGCATGTAAAATGGCATTTTTACCCTTTTTGAGCGCGTTTTTATAATACCAATACGAGATAAGCAAAGCCGATATTGTCCCAATCACCAGACACCCCCCAGTAGAAATAGTAACGTATTACATTAAAGGCAGAATTTGATCCAGAATTTTACCGTTGGTAACCAGTATCTGTTTCGGAAAAATACCTTCATTGCCCTTAAAATCGGTAACGGTTGCCCCGGCTTCTTTGGCAATCAATGCGCCGGCAGCGACATCATATAAATTAAGCTCCTGTTCCCAGAAAGCATCGACCTGCCCGTCCGCCACCATACAAATATCCATTGCTGCCGAACCAAACCGTCTCTGGCCGGTCGTTCGCTCGGCAATACGACAGAAACGTTGTAGGTTGTTTTCTTTCAAATAGCTTCTGAGACACGCAAAGCCGGTCGCTACCATCGCATCACCCAGCACTGTTTCGGATGATACGGTGGTGGGTTCGCCGTTTTTAAATGCGCCTTTACCCAGCTCCGCGCAGTAATAGTCATTGACGGTGGGAACATAAACAGCACCAAAAACGATCTGATTATCGATTTCCAGCGCCACACTGATGGACCAGAAATATTGTCCTTTGGCGAAAGAATGTGTACCGTCTATCGGATCGACAATCCAGCGACTGCTCTGATTGGCAGTTTGTCCGCTTTCTTCTCCCCAAAAGCCGTATTCAGGATATTCTTTTGTCAGAACCTTCTGGAGATAAGCTTCAACGGCCACATCGGCCGCGGTAACAAAGTCGCGAGGTTTCTTTTTATTGATGCTCAGATTTTTAAGGTCTTTAAAATGGCTTAATGCGATCGCTCCGGCTTCACGCACTATTTTTTCAAGCTGAGCAGATGAAATTGACATCAAATTTAACCTATTGTTGGGTCGAAAAATAATAGTATCGATTCTATCATGACGAATCGCTGGCGTCGTTTATCAAATGAATCAATCAACAATTCTAAGTTTGATGCTAAAAAAAGGTTGGGTTAAGCTTTGCGGGGATGCTGCCATCAAGCCCCATGAATAGGTCTACGGCGTTCCTGGCAAGGCTTACGCCGCCCTTCAAACACTTCTGGCATTGCTGATGATTCAACCGTATCAGGCTTTGTTAACGCTAACTGTGTAAGGCGTGGAAAATGAAAAATCCATTATTACTTAAATACCGCTCATGGGCCCTGGTCTGCATCAGTCTGACTTGCATAATTGGGGTGTTGTTTTTACCGGCCATTCCGCAGCTTCCGGGCTATCACGGATTAGCTGATGATCGCAGCCTCTTGGGTATACCGAATATGTTGAACATATTGACCAACATACCTTTCACACTCGTTGGCATAGCCGGTATCCGCTTGCTTGCAAAAGAGCACGCACTGAACGTGCTTGTCGAACTGAAGGCCTGTTATTACTGGTTTTTCACCGGCATCGCAGGCGTTGGATTGGGTTCGATTTACTATCACAGCGATCCGTCCAATGACACATTATTGTGGGACAGGCTGCCCATGTCGATTGCTTTTATGTCATTTTTTTGCATTATTCTCGGCGAATATGTGTCGATAAAAATGGCTAAATCACTCAGTTATCCTTTACTGCTTGTCGGAGCCGGGTCTGTTCTTTATTGGTGGTTAGGCGAAAAACAGGGCCACGGTGATCTACGCATCTATGGTCTTGTCCAGTATCTGCCGCTTTTGTTGATGCCGGTCATTTTACTGATATACCCTGCCAAGTTCTCTCACGGAAACCGGTATTGGGTTTTTTATGGCTTATACGGGCTAGCCAAAGTTTTTGAAATCGCGGACTTGCCGATTTATCAACTATTGGGATTTATCAGCGGACACAGTTTGAAACACTTGGCGGCTGCGGCAGGCTGCGCCGTTTTTTTAAGTCAACTGATAACCCGAAAAGCCCATTAAAGGTGAACTGTTTTTTGACTGGTCAATGCGTTAAGATTGATTTAAGCTCTACCGCAAATTAACCACAAGTAAAGTAAGCCAGACTTTAACTGTATAAGGTTACAATTTTCAGTTAATCAGAGTGTAAAGAGGAAATCAGCGTGAGAAGAAATGTCGTCCTATTAATGCTACTCCTGACAGGATGCGCCTCACAGACCCAACAGGTCGATCCACCTAAAACTCCGAAAGCGCCGGCAAAGCAAGCTGTTTTGATTCAAAAACCGGTGATTCAGGCTTTACCTATGCCGGTTGGCGGTTACTCTGCACAGCAAGTGACCGGAGACTATGCCCGTTATGCGGAATTAGCAAAATTCATTGATTCTATGCATCAAAAGCACGGGATAAGTCCTGAATACCTTAAAGGTCTGTTTTCACAAGCAAAACGGAAGAACTGGACGCTGGATTATCTGAGAAAATCGGATGCAGAAGCGGGGTTCGGTCCTGGAGGTACCGTGAGTCCTTTGCCGGTTAAGCCCTCCAAAGGGAGCTGGACACGTTACCGGTCCAAATTTCTGGGCGAACGGCATATTAATGGCGGCGTAGCTTTTGCCAGGAAATATCACAATACCCTGCAAAAAGCGACACAGACCTATGGCGTCCCTTCCGAATACATCATCGGCATACTGGGTGTAGAAACCTCTTACGGTGGCTTTGTCGGCAATCACCGTATTATTGACGCACTCACAACGCTGGCGTTTGATTACCCGCGCAGAGCAGACTATTTTCGTGGAGAACTGGAGAATTTTCTGGTCATGACGGCCCGCGAACGGATGGACCCCGCAAAACCGGTGGGTTCATTTGCGGGCGCCATGGGACTGGGCCAATTTATGCCCAGCAGTTTTTTGAACTGGGCCGTAGATTTCAATGGTGATGGTAAAAAAGATTTGTGGAATCCCGAAGACGCCATCGGCAGTGTTGCCAATTATTTTGCGCAACACGGATGGCAACCGGGTAAACCCGTCGTTACGAGGGCCAAGCTTAAAACCAACCAACCTTTGAATATCGAGTTTGGCTTGAAAACTCGTTACCTGTTGCCTGAATTGAACCGGGCCGGTGTTTTTCCGGCCGAGCCATGCGCGTGTAATGATCCGCTGAATTTATTGTTGCTCAGACATGAAACGCATGATGAATACCGCTTAGGTCACCCCAATTTTTATGTCATCACCCGTTATAACCAAAGCACCCATTATGCGATGGCTATCCATGAACTGGCCCAGACCATCAAGCGGGCTATTTAAGAAGCGCTTGTGTGAAAGAGGAATTTCTAATCCACTCTCGAAAAAGACGCTAAAAGTTTTCGGGAGTTGAACGGGAATGAACCATATTTTTCCGGCAATTTAAAAACTCATCGTAAGCGATCCCGAATTTTATCGGCGAAACAGCGACGCGTATTTCCCGCATGTCCAGATCAGAAATTGCGCTCAAATAAATGAAAGTCGGCGAGTGGCCTTGTAATAAAGCATCCATCATAAGCTCTGCCGCATCGCCATAGGCGCTGAGCCGGCTAAAATCCTTGATTTTTTCGGGGGGGTCCAGGTAAACCAGATGTTGATCAAAAGACGCCTCATGATGCATCCATTGCGCTGGGGCAATGGCCAGATTGGCCTTGATAATCGTTGGCCTGACTCGATATTCCTGAATTGAAAACCTGAGGGATGAACCTGATTGATGAACAAATTCGGCTTTTCCATAACGAGGAATCTCTTGTGTCAGCAGGCAAGCCGATTTGGTTTTGCTAAGAACCCAGCTTGCCTCCAACATCGGCACGTCATAGTAGTCCGCATAGCTGTTCAAGCTGCTTAGAATGAGACAAAGACTGATCAAACTGATATTACGCTTCATGGTGCGCCAACGTGTATGCCAAAGCGATTGAAAAAGGATTAATCAACCATTAATCCTGATTTAACTGACTGCCTTAACTCTACTTTGTCAGATAACAACGCCAAGCCCGACTGGAAGCTGGCATCCAGGGGCATGGAAGGTCAGCTTCGATTCATCCATGAATCCTGGATTCCGGCAATCCCTGCCGGAATGACGAGCGCCTTTTAGAATCTGACAAAGTTGAATTAACCGGTTCATTGGGGTTATCGGCAACAGGCGCGCGTAATTTAGTCCTTTAATAAAAAAGAATTGGCGATTTCAACAAACTCGCCCGGTTTTTCAGCATGTAACCAATGCCCGGCATTTTCAATCGCTTTAATTCCGGCATTCGGAAACAGGTCATAAACCGCGTTGGGATCGGTATAGTTTGAATTACCCCCCACTATAAACAGCACGTTATCCTGCTGATAATTCATGCCGTTGGTATCGGGAAAATCGATGATGTGAGGCGCTGAATGGTAAAAAATATCCAGATTGATGCGCCAGGAGAACCTAGTTTGCTCCAATACGAGATTTTGAAGTAGAAATTGTCGGAAGCTTGCCTCCGGGATAGCTGCTTGCAACCAGCTATCTGCCTCTTTCCGGTTGTTGAGTTCAGGTAATGGCAGATTTTTTAGCGCATTGATCAAATCATTAAAACTGTGCTGATAGGATACCGGCGCAATATCGACGATGATCATTTTGTTAACCCGCTCAGGCTGTTTCAAGGCAAACCACATAGCCACCTTACCACCCATGCTGTGACCCAATAATGCGGACTTCTCCAAACCCTGATCATCCATAAACCCAGCCAAATCCCGCGCCATAGAAGGGTAGTCCATCACCGGATCATGGGGCGAACGGCCATGGTTGCGCTGGTCGACCACATAAACATAGTGTTGCTGAGCCAGTTGTTGGGCTATTTGCCGCCAGTTTCGGGATGACGCAAAAAAACCATGCAGAATAATTAAAGGGGGATTCGCGTGATCGCCAAAGCTTTCAAAAACTAACGGGACGGTATTTGGAGTCATGCGTAATTAAAAAAAGCACCCAGAATGCCGCCAAACACCCCACCCCAGACAACCAGCCAACCTAAATGCTGGCGAATGATTTTCTGCACCATCTCTTTGACCAACTGAGGGGTCAATTCTTTTAGCCGATTGTCAATCACTGTTTCGATCCGTTCGATAATATCGGTACCGATTTTATGGGCATCCAAACCTTGCTGTAGCGCATCTTTAAAACGGTCGGATTCAACCATTTCGCTGAGTACATTTTTCATTTTTTCAGTGAAGGGTTCTTTCAAAGGCAGCAAAGCTTCTTGCCCGCCCATCATCATCAGCATGCCACCGAACGATGAATTCATGATTGACGACACCAGACCCTCATAAACCTTGTCATAGTCGACCGCATTTAAAATCGGATCAAGATTAAGAATCTTGCTACCTTCCCTTTCCTCTTTCTGAATAAATTGCTCGATATTCTCAACCGTAAAGAATTGCTCCATCATCAATTGCTTAATCGAATACTTGAATTCTTCAAAGCGACTGGGAATCACGCCAGAGCCATAGAGTAAGGGCACTTTTTCAAAGAGCATATACACTGCCAACCAGTTGGTAACGGCCCCTGATAAGGCAAAAAAACCGATGGATTTCATCAGCGCAGACTGAACCGGACAAAGATAACCGGTCATAATGATGCCTATTGCCACAAAATTAGTGACAAAACTTTTGTTGATCCATTTCTTCATAAAGTTTGAAAATTTACCAGTTAAATCGGAAGGTGCGGATTATAAACAAGATCAAAAAATCAGTACCACAATTTAAAAGCTGGGGATCGAGAAAAGTTGGTGTGAGTGACGTTAAAACAGTGAAGGGCCTCTGTTATTTAACAATCCACTGCTGATCCAGCAATAGTTTATCGTCGCTAAAAAGCTTTCCCACAAAGCGGTCATCGCGTATTAGCGGACCGACACCTTTAGGCGTGCCGGTCATCAACAAATCCCCATCAGCCAATGTCATAAATCGGCTGATGTCTTCCAACAAAAATTCCGGCTTGAAAAGCATAGCCTCATAACCGTCTGACTGAACCAAACCATCATTGAGCCATAATTCCATGCGAACGCTGGCCATTGGAACTGTTAATTCAACAAATCCGGAAAATACCGCTGATCGATCGAATGCTTTTGCTCTTTCCCAGGGAAAGCCCTTTGATTTTAAGCCGGTTTGCAAGTCCCGTTTGGTCAGGTCAAAACCAAAGGCTAATGCAACAATTTTAGCCCGTTCGATCAGACAGACTATTTCACCTTCGTAATGAATCGGTGAAACATCATTGGCATATAACTCGTCAGCAATCGCGGAATTAGGTTTGACAAACAAAACCGGTTCATCTGGAATTGCATTGTTAAGTTCGGCAACATGTTCTGCATAATTTCGCCCGACGCAGACAATTTTTGAGGGGTAGATACAGCGAGACTCGAATGTAACAAAATTCATGGCCAGCTATTCGCTAAATGAGCAAAAACGTCAATTCCGCCTCGCAAGATACTCGAGTAAGACTTTACTTGGGCTCTTTGACCGGTTTATCGGCATGTAAAGCATACCAGCCAATAGCAATCCGGTATAAATAAAGCAAAATAGTCGGTATCAGAATAAAGAATCCAATACCCACCTGGAAAGTCAGCGCAGATAAAGTCAAACCGGCCAGCGTCATCCAGGCTGTTGTTATTTGCCATTCGAAATGTGACTCCAGCCAGGTCCCTCTCACTTGTTCACGCTTAACGAAGTTGATGATGACACCCACAATCAACGGTATGCCGGCAAACCCGAAGGTTAACACCTGACACAGGTAGACAATGGCGGTCAGTTTTTTCAGTGATTTTATTTGTTCATCATTTGATGGGGTATTCATGATGTCGTTCATCTTATATCTCCTTTGAATGGGTTGACCCACTTAAATAGGATTAAACTTGAAGGCTCCAATTCTTATAAATTCTGCAACTAATGCGATTAACCCCATCAGTTGCGGAACTTGTTTTTTGCTTGTCCTAAAAAAGTAAGCTGTTATTGTTTTTTACGTAAATAGGACTGCTAAATTATCTGTTTGTTCATAACAGAGCTTCAGATGAACTTTTCTGATGCTTACTTTATTCGCCAATGCACCATTGAGGCATAGGCTGAACTGCCATGAATATCGGGTATGATCGTCAATTCAAGCAACTTGACCCCGGTCAGGTGAACTGTGTAATTCTCTATTTCGCAAGAGGCGTTCGTTGGATTGAAATTCCATTGTTGCCTGACGATCTCGCCCCGCACATCACCTGTCTCGTCAGCCCATTTCAGAACAAACTGTTGTGTTCTTACTACCGATGATTCAACAAAGCGTAATTGAATTCCATTGAGTGATTGAGGATGATCAAACACCAGGCGGATTGTTTGTTTACCCGGCTTTGCAGACTTCCATCCGCCGTTGCCGCTCTCCAGTAACGCAGATTCGATGGGATGTTCAGGATCTTCCGAGGTCACTTCAACGGTAACGCCGCTTTCTAAATTCAGCCAGTTCTCAGGCTGAAAAGAACCCTCAATATCTGACTGATCTTCAATTATTATTTTTTTCACAATGGGAACTCCTTAAGTTAACGCTAAATTAATCCATACTCGAATTTACAACGTAGAGTAGAAAAATATTCATCGAATTAACCTAAAAAAGCAGCTCTTACCTTGGCAGAAAACTTAATCGAAGTCTGCACAACAACTGCTTTTTTAAGGTTTAAGCGATTTCAAGACTGCTCATATCGGTCACAAAGCGATAGTTAACACCGCTTTTCAGCATTCGCTCATAAGCCTCATTAATTATTTGTTTCAGGATGATTTGTATATCCAAGACTATCTTAAGTTCAGCGCAGAAATCCAGCATTTCCTGTATTTCTTTAATCCCGCACATTGAAAAACCGGCAAAATTACGACACTTAAAAATAAGTTGTCTCACAGCTGACAAGGGATGAAGATGATCGTGAAGCCCTAAAAGACAAAACACCCCGTCACGGTTAAAAGCGGCAAAGATATCCCAATTTGGAAGTGCCACTAAAGTATTAAAATAAAATCCACACGAGCGGGTCTCATGTTTTTTCTAACGCTTTTGTGATGTTTAGAAATCACTCATCAGCTCAATCCATGCCAACCAACGAGGCTTACTTTACCACCTTTTCCAATTTGCCAGTTTTTTAGCAGCAATTCTCATTTTGAAGATTACAGCAGCAATTTCCAGTTTGATGATAAAAAAGGGAGTCGTAAGCTTTGCGGGGATGTTGGCAGCAAGGATGCTACCGTCAAGCCCCCATGGATGGGTTTACGGCGTTCATCGCAAGGCTTACGCCACCCCTTAAAACTACACTAAAAGTTCAAACTGAAAATTGCTGACATTACAAGGAGTTTCGTCCTTTAAACGTAAATGGTGTCAGCCGTAATTATCGGTGATGCAGAACGGATAGAAATGAAATCAGATAAGCATATTTAGGCCACACTTTAAAGGCTTTAATCTCCCTCTAACTTATGCTAATCTACCGGCCAATTCAGTATATCGGCTTATATCTATCGATTACCGGGCATTAAACCATTCAATTGGGGTGTTAGCTCAGCTGGTAGAGCAGTGGACTCTTAATCCATGGGTCCAGGGTTCGAATCCCTGACGCCCCACCAATAGAATCAAAGGCTTATTCAATTTGTTGTTTATCAAAAAAAAGCCACGTTACACTTCCAAAAAATCATCCGCAACACTTGCCGAAAAAACAGGCATAAATAATCGGCCTATTAACCGGCTTCCATAGGTTAGTTGAATCCGCGATGCACTTTAAAGATAACAACCAACCCATAGGAATCATTATCGAAGTCCATGGGCCTGTGGTAGTTATCGATTGCAACCGTTTACCGCCATTGAAACAGGCGTTGTGCACACGCTTTGACCATACGCTTTATCTTTTCGAAGTTCATCAACACCTGGACGAAAAAATGGTGCGCGCGATTACGCTTCATGGCACAGCCGGATTACGCCGAGGTATGATCGTCTTCGATACCGGCTCACCACTCCATGTGCCTGTTTCCGAGTCGTGTTTAGGCCGCTTATTAAACGTGTTTGGTGAACCTTTGGATGGCGGCCCTGACCTGCCTCAGCAAAATTTCAGAAACATTCACGCCAAACCCTTGCCGCTTTCCGAATCAATTGGCATATCAGGTATTCTGGAAACCGGTATCAAAGTGATTGATTTACTCTGCCCCTTTGTCAAAGGCGGTAAAACCGGTTTGTTCGGCGGAGCCGGGGTGGGCAAGACCGTCTTGGTGATGGAGTTTATTCATGCAATATCGTCAATTCACAAAGGTGTTTCAGTTTTTGCCGGAATAGGCGAGCGCATCCGTGAAGCGCATGAATTATGGCAAGAGTTGCAGCGTGCCGGGGTAATGGACGATACGCTAATGGTATTCGGACAAATGGATGAGTCGCCCGGCGTTCGATTTAGGGTGGGGCTTTCTGCGTTGACGTATGCCGAGTATTTACGCGATACCTTACATAAAGAAGTACTTTTTGTAATCGACAATGTCTTTCGCTTCGTACAAGCGGGAAGTGAAATCTCCAGTTTATTGGGCCGAATGCCCGCGACTGTAGGGTATCAGCCCACATTGACAACCGAAGTGGCTGAGTTGCAGGACCGCATCCTTTCGAGTCGGCAAGGCGCCATCACCTCGGTACAGGCGGTTTATGTGCCGGCCGATGATATGACCGATCCTGCGGTAAGTGCGATACTCAGCCATCTGGATACCACCGTGGTGCTATCCAGAGACCAGGCGAGCAAAGGTATATACCCCGCCGTCGACCCCTTACGGTCGGGCAGTAAATTAATGGACAGAACGACTCTGGGTGAGCGCCATTATGCGGTAGCAGAAGGCGTAAGAGAGCATTTGGCCAAATACAGGGAGATGGAAGATATCATCGCGATGTTGGGGATTGAGGAATTGTCCGAAAATGATCGAAAAATCATCCTGCGTGCCCGTAAATTGCAGCGCTATTTGACTCAGCCTTTCTCGGTGCTGGCCGATCACACCAAACAAGCGGGCATGTCGGTACCCTTGAGTAAAACACTGGACGATTGCGACGCCTTCCTCTCCGGAAAATACGATGATCTTTCCGAAGAGCAATGCTATATGCGCGGCGGCATGGAGCTACCTCATGGCTGATTTCGTGCTTCATATTTACGATGCTGCGCATGAGCAAAGGATAGCCGGAGTTACGTCCTTTATAGGAGAAGATGCTTCCGGCAGTTTCGGCATTCAGCCGAATCATGTCCGCTTTATGACTGTCCTGGTGTTTGGTTTGGCGCGTTTCCGCCAGACGCAAAGTGATTGGCAATACTTGGGTTTACCCGGAGGCGTGCTTTATTTTCACAATAATGAATTAACGGTGAGCACCCGGCATTTTATAATTGACAGCGATCTGGAAAACATCAGTGCTCTATTGGAAGAACAACTGCTCAAGGAAGAAGAAAATCTTCAGGCAACACGAGAATCAATAAAAAATCTCGAGCAAGCCATGATCAAGCGGATGATGGCGCTAAACCGAAAATCGATGGAGTTGCTATGAACAGCCGACTGCATTTGAAAAAAAAGATTGAGAGCCAAATAAAACGAATAAAACAAGCCGATAAAGACCGCCCCAATTTATTGTCGCAAACCATTTACATCGGCACCTTGGGTTTGGTCATGGTGCTGCCTATTGTTGCCGGAATCTATTTAGGTCATTGGCTGGATAGCGGCATACCCGGTTATTCAATGCGTTGGACACTGAGTCTTTTATTTCTGGGTGTCCTGATTGGAATTGCCAATGTCTATTTTTTAATTAAAGAACTTTAGGCAAACCCATGGAAAACGAGTTTTATGTTGCCTTCGGTCCACTGATGATAAGTGGTTCTGTCATTACCACATGGGGTGTCATGCTGGCCATTGCCTGCTTAGCCTGGCTATCGACGCGGCATCTGGAAAAACTGCCGGATTCGGTACAAACCAGCGTTGAAATTGTCGTGTCGGCTATTGATGAGGCTATTCTTGCCGTAGCCCCCCAACACGGACGTCAGATCTTGCCTTTTATTGCAACCCTCTGGTTATTTTTACTGATAGCCAATTTGGCTGGCTTGATCCCCGGCTTGCATTCCCCCACCCGCGATCTATCGGTGACGTGCGCGTTGGCTGTGCTGGTGTTTTTTTCAGCGCATTGGTTTGGCATCAAAAATCTGGGCTTGAAAAACTATCTGCGTCATTATTTATCACCCAGCCCGATTTTATTGCCGTTTCATTTAATCAGCGAATTGTCCCGGACGCTGGCACTGGCCATTCGTCTGTTCGGCAATATCATGAGCCTGGAAATGGCCGCCATGTTAATTTTATTGGTGGCCGGTTTTCTGGCGCCTATTCCGATTTTGATGCTGCACATCATCGAAGCATTGGTGCAAGCCTATATTTTCGGCATGCTGGCTTTGATCTATCTGGCCGGTGCCATGCAGTCCCAACAACCAAACTCATAGGAAGCCATCGTGTCAGAAATTTCCCTTATCGTATTTGGATCAAGCGTTGCGGCAATCATCGGCATTGCCTTGGGTGTCATGTTGCCGGCGTTAGCCATGGGCAAAGCGATCAGCAGTGCATTGGAAGCTATTTCCCGACAACCGGAATCAGAACGCTCGATTATGCGCACCTTGTTTATAGGCCTGGCGATGATTGAATCGCTGGCTATCTATTGTTTAGTGATCATTTTGATTGTGTTATTCAAAAATCCGCTGCTTGAGTACATTTTAAATAAGTGAAAAGCCGAAAATTCCAACGTCAAGGAACTACAGGTTAATGCTTTTTAACGATTCAGCCGTCATCAAATGCTTATGGATTTTAACGTCTCGACCTTTTTTCTTGAAATAATCAATTTTCTGATATTGCTATGGGTGCTACAAAGGCTGTTTTATAAACCTTTATTGGAAGTGATCGCCAAGCGGAAAAGCTTTATCGACCAGACCGTTGCAGACGCGAATACGACCAAGCAACAGGCCGAAGCGCTTCGCGACCAGTATCAAAACCGGCAGCAGCAGTGGGAGCAGGAAAAGCAGGCTGCGCTAGTCAGTTTGAATCAACAAATCGAAGCGGAAAGAAGCCTACAGTTGAATAAACTGCGTTCTGATCTTGAGGATGAAAAGCAGAAATTACAGGTCTCGGTATCCCGTCAGCAAGAAGAATTTAAAAAACTGGCCGAAAAACAGGCTTTAAAAAACGGTGCCCGATTTGCCGTATTATTATTGCAACAGACCGCTTCTGATGAGTTGGAAGCCAAATTAACAAGCCTGTTAATCGATAAGCTATCAAGCTTACCGAATGATTGCACCTCATCGCTTCACCTGCTCAAAACCCAAAAAACTATACCCATCAAAATAAGCAGCGCTTACCTCATGCCAGTTGAGCTTCGCAAACAACTCGAACTGAAACTTAAGGCATTGATCGATGGGACCATCACCTTCCACTATTTTCAGGCGGAGGAATTAATTGCAGGCGTGCGTATCGATATCGACTCATGGGAGCTCAATGCCAATCTTCAACACGAATTAAGCGCGTTTGCCGAGCTTGCTGATGAAATCGTCTAAGTCAACCTGCAGTAGCCGCCCATGCCTGTAACCCGTGTTCTTGACCAGCAATCTGAATGGTTAGCCAGCTACCAGCCGGGCTTGCGAGTCGGAGAAAAAGGCAGTGTCGTTTCAATTGGCGACGGCATCAGCTGGATCAAAGGCTTACCTTCTGCCGCGATTGAAGATGTTTTGATTTTTGCCGACGGCAGCCGTGGTGTGGTTTTTGACCTTAACCGTGACAGGATCGGTGCAATATTACTTTATGAAACAGAATCGCTAACGGCAGGGACTTCTGTGCGTCTGGCTAAACATTCGCTCAGTATTCCTGTCGGCAACGAATTTATCGGCCGGATTGTGGATCCTATGGGGATGCCGCTAGATGGTTTACCAGCCCCAGTCTCCTTAATACGAGAAAATCTTGAAAAGGCTTCTCCTGCGATTACGGCACGGGACTTTGTTGATAGGCCCTTGTACACCGGCATCAAAATTATTGACACCTTGATACCCATAGGAAAAGGCCAGCGCCAATTAATCATTGGGGATGAAGGCTTGGGCAGAAGCTCGATTGCCATTGACACGGTGATCAATCAAAAAAATCAGAATGTCATCTGCATTTATGTATTGATCGGTCAAAAACGTTCTGCGGTAGTCAACACCATCGACATTTTAAAGAAACAAGGCGCGCTTGATTACACGGTCTGCGTGGTTGCAGAGGCTACGGCCTTGCCGGGGCTGCAGTATATCGCCCCGTTTGCCGGCTGCGCGCTGGCCGATTACTGGATGTCTCAGGGCCGGGATACACTGATTGTTTACGATGATTTATCCACCCATGCCAAAACTTACCGGGAACTTTCGTTATTATTGCGTCGTCCGCCTGGCAGAGAGGCTTATCCGGGAGATATTTTCTTTGTCCATTCCAGATTACTGGAAAGATCGACCCGTTTAAATGCTAAAAACGGCGGCGGCAGCATGACGGCATTACCTATTGTCGAGACTCAACAAGGTGAAATTTCGGCTTATATTCCCACCAATTTGATTTCAATTACCGACGGTCAGATCTATCTGGACAGCAACCTCTTCGTTTCAGGATTTCGTCCGGCGATTGATATTACCAAATCGGTTTCGCGGATTGGCGGCAAAGCACAGCATCTCGCTATTCGTGATCAAGCCGGTAAAATGAAACTGGATTACCTGCAGTTTCTGGAACTGGAAACCTTCACCCGCTTCGGGCAACGTCTGGAAGCATCCATGGAGGAGCGGATCAAACGCGGTAGAATTTTGCGAGAAATACTCAAGCAAGATCGACTGTCACCACTGAGCAATCTCTTTCAGCTTGCCTGGTTAAAAAGTTTCAATGGTGGTTATTTCGACGCGGTTAACCTGCCTGAAATTGCGCCAATGCTCAGCCAAATTGAGCAGAGTTCTCACAACTCGGGCCTGTCACTTGACAGCAGCGAGGAGCAATGGCGAGTTGCTCTTAGTGAATGGTTTAAGCGGCCAGCGGAGACCTAAAACATGAGTCAAAGCCGCGAACTGCAACTGCATATTATCCAAATGACTGAAATACGCAGTATTTTAAATTCGATGAAAAATCTGGCATTGATCGAAATCCATAAATTAGCCCGCTTCCAGGTCGTTCAAGGCTGTGCGGTTGCAAATATTGAAAATGCAGCGCTTGATTTTCTGGATCATTATCCGGATCTTAAAGCAGATGAAACGGATGTGACGCAAATTTACGTTTTGATAGGCACAGAGCGGGGCTTTTGCGGCGATTTCAATGAACAATTGATTCGGGCGATTCCGATGCAGGCAAATAGGGGGGTCATCGCTATTGGCTCCCGCTTACTTAGCAAATTCTCTGAGCATGATCTGAATCTGCTAGCCTCTATAGAAGGCGCAACGGTAGTCGAAGAAGTCCCGGCAGCTCTCAATCGTTTGATTGCAGCGATTAATTCACTGCAAAAAAATTACAGTAATATGGCCTTGACAGTCATTTACCATGAAAACGAATTCAGGAGCATCAGGCAGCGGCAAATCATCCCCCCTTTTTATCCTCACCTTAAACGCAAACCGCTATCCAATACTCGGCCTTTACTGAATAGCGATCCTGACGCATTTTTCTTGGGTTTAATAGAACACTACTTATTCGCCGTACTACACGAAATATTTTATATTTCTCTCATGGCAGAGAATCACCTGCGCCTTCAGCATCTGGAAGGAGCCGTCAAGCATGTAGATACAGAAACTTTCAAGTTACATCGTAAATCACAAATTTACCGGCAAGAAGAAATCACTGAAGAGATTGAGGTCATTCTGCTCAATACAGAAAGCGGTTTGCATGAGGGCTTGCAAGACATCAATCAGCCGGTTTTATAGGGCGAGCAAGTTACAACGTAGTCATAGAAAAGGAGCCGCTAAAACATGACAACCCAGGCCAAATTTTTGCACCCTTTACTCTCATGTCTGCTGGTCTGGAGCTGTATTTCGGCCGCGCTGGCTGAAGATTTCTCATGCGAGGAATCCGGAGAAACGGCTATCTGGATCTCGCCCCAAGCCCCCAAAGCCGATGCGCAGATCAAAATCATGGCCGTTTCCACCGATGGGCCCTTGGCGGTACTGGCGCTAATCGACAGTCAAGGCCGACGCTTGCCCTTGCAATACCGCCGCAGAGGTGGCCCGCCCTGGGCGTTGATCAGCTCTTTGGAAGCGCTAAATGCAGGAGATTATCGCGTCGTAGCGGGCCGGGATGGCGAGCAAACCGCTTGCCGTCCGCTGATTATCGGCAGATCGGGTACTGAGGAATCCCCCAAAGTGTGGGGGCTTGCCACCGAAGCGTTTTATTCTGCCTGGATCGAAGAATTGTTTGGCGCGCCGTTAAAAGAGGTCATTCGTTTTCATTCTCTGGAACCGGTGTTGCAAAACACCGAGCGCAATTTTCTGCACAGCTACCTGGGCATCAACGAAGATAAGGGTCTATCACTCACCCCTGATTGCGCAGATCTGCCTTATATCCTGCGGGCATATTTTGCGTGGAAGGTCGGCCTGCCCATCGCCTTCCGGTCTTGCGGACGCGGTTCAGCCGATGCGCCGCCACGATGTGAAGCCGCTACGATCAAAACCGAATTTACTCAGAACATCAAATCGCAGGCCACTTTCCGAAATGTCTGCAGGGAATTGGTGAATATCGTCCATTCCGGCTCGGCACGGACCGGGCTGGAGGATGAGGACACGGATCTCTATCCCATCCCGCTCAGCAGAGAGACGCTCTGGCCGGGTACAGTCTTTGCCGATCCTTATGGTCATGTTTTGATGTTGGTGGAATGGATTCCGCAAATGGCAGATCGTCCCGGTATTTTGCTGGGCGTCGATGCCCAGCCGGATAGCACGGTTACCCGCAAACCGTTCTGGGAAGGTTCTTTTCAATTCGCCGATATCCAGGGCGCTGGTCCCGGATTCAAAGTTTTCCGGCCATTGGTCCGCAAGTCCACGGGTGAATGGCGGATTCTCTCTAATGGCGAACTAATCGACAATCCCGGCTTCGCTCCATTTTCCCTGGAGCAAGCTCAACTGTCCCCTGATGATTTTTACGCAAGGATGACTAAGCTTATGAATCCGAGTGGGCTGATATATCCCAAGCAAACTTATGAAGCCACCCTAAACGCCTTGGTCGAACAGATCGAGGCCCGTGTGACCTCGGTGGACAACGGCGAGACTTATTTGCGCAACAATCCCGGCCAGATCATCCCCATGCCTAATGGTTCAGCGATTTTTCAGACGATCGGGCCCTGGGAGGATTACGCAACGCCCGCCCGCGATATGCGCCTCATCATCGCCATCAATGTGCTGAACGGCTTACCGCAGAAGATCGTGCGTTACCCCGAATTGTTTGTACTCAAGGATCAGAGCCCTGAAGGAGTCAGGGAAGAAATCGAACAACACCATAGCAAGCTCACCAAGGAGCGCAGCATCCGCT
The DNA here is from genome assembly GCF_030651835.1 of Methylicorpusculum sp. GTDB lineage: Bacteria > Pseudomonadota > Gammaproteobacteria > Methylococcales > Methylomonadaceae > Methylicorpusculum. The sequence continues at coordinate 40,094 of NZ_JAUSBX010000008.1, forward strand.
ACACGCGCACGGATGGCAGCTTGTGGGAGCTAACCGTGGCCGAAGTACTGGCAAGAAAACCGGATTTTGAAATGGCTTATAATCCCAACGACTGCCCCGAAATAAGATGGGGGGCAAAGCCAGGCACGGAAGAATACTCGACCTGCCGCCGCCACTCACCCACAGAGCAGCGGGAAAAAATGGAGCAATACCGGATCTGGTTTCGCGAGGCACGCAGACCAGCGCAATGAAGAATGACCTGAATATAAAGAGGATTCAGCTCTAACTCTTTACCCGAAGTCGACCGCGTCATTTTGGCAGGTATTGCCGAAATCCAGACCCCATGGATAACTCAAAACGTATCTGCTCACCCCTTCCTATTTTATTGGGTGTAGGTGCTTGATTTCAAAGGACGCATGAATACATCCTTGTAGCTCTCTGCAACATCCCTGTTGCAGAAGCCTTTTCAATCAATCACCTACACCTTCTATTTCAAGCG
>NZ_JAUSBX010000013.1 GCF_030651835.1 Methylicorpusculum sp.
GCTATGGCTCAAACTTTGATATTCTCTCATTTTCGATTCTCCTATCTTTTGGTCGAGATAAGAGCATCGTTGCGACCGCCTTATAGGTCAAACCTTTGAGAGTCCCCCGGCATAGCCGGGGGTTTACCAATATTAATTAAAGCGTCTTATGAGCCAGCAATAGATGAGCCCGCTTTGGATTTGGGCACTTATACTCATCCGGCCGGAGGCAAAACCTTATCATTGTTCGGCGGCGCCGGCAGCGGCAGTTATCGAGGACCGGGTGATTCGCCGAAGGTCATCTGGACGGTTGGCGACCGTGGGCCGAATTTTACCTGCGCCGATGCGGCATCGGTCTTGGGTCTGACCGCTACTATTGCCTGTCCCGCCGATAAAGGCATTGCGGCCGGTGTCGGCAGAATTTATCCGCGTCCCGATTATGCCCCCAGTATTTACAAGTTGAGCATGAAAAAGGATGGCTTGTTGAAAGTGCTCGAAGTGATTCCGTTGCGTAAATCGGACGGAACACCGATCAATGGCTTGTTGAATCCGCAAACCACTGGTACGACCGAAATACCACGCGACGGAGCGGGCAACGTGCTTAAACAGGATGCCAGCGCAATTGATGCCGAAGCCTTGGTTCGCTTGCCGCATTTCGGCGGGCGGTTTTTCATCGGTGAAGAGAATGCGACAGGTCTGGTAGAAGTCGCATCAGACGGGCGCATTTTAAAACGCTTCGTACCGGCCGGCACCGAGGCCGAATATACTCATCCGATTGAAGGCATGCCGGCTGGTTATCCGGTCGAAGGATCCTTGCCGGAATTGTTGGCCAAGCGCCGCATCAATCGCGGTATCGAATCGCTGACGGTTTCGCCCGACTTCCAATTTCTGTACTTCATCGTGCAAAGTCCGCTCGATAATCCGAATACATCGGTGCGCGATACGCCGAACATTCGCCTCTACAAAGCGCGTCTGAAGGCCCATCCCAAGGGTTCGACGATCGAGATCGTCGGTGAGTGGGTCTATCAACTCGATCCGGTAACGACCTTGCAAGGTGTCGGTGTAACCGATGCCAAACAGGTTCGCGATCTCCGTCTCAGCGAAATGATGTGGCTCGATAAAGAGCGTTTTCTGGTGATCGAACGAACCGACGAAGCGACCGCGTTATTCGAGATCGATCTGAAAGGCGCGACCAATGTCGCGGGTTCCAAATGGGACGATCCGGCGACCTTGCCAACGCTTGAGCAATATCCGAATTTGCCGGCGATTGGCGTTAAGCCGGTCCGGAAAAAACTCCGCTTTATTGCTTCATCGCTCGATGGCGCCGATCCGCAATTCGCCGAGAAGCTGGAAGGACTGGGGTTGACCAACCGCAACAAGTTGATTCTGATCAATGATGACGATTTCGGTATAACTGGCCAACGAATCCGCGTCGATGTAGTCAAAGGCGCCGGTTTCGGCCGCTAAACCGGTCAACGCTATGCCTAAGCCCATTCGGTGTCCTTTGCCGAGTGGGCTTTTCCCATTTTAGGCCCTGATGTTAAACATCGACATCGCGCACTTCGAAACAGAATTGCGCTGTTACCCCTCTAATCGAAAAAACGTCCGGTTTCATGAAAGGGCGGGGTGAATGGCGAGCATGTCGGTAGCATGGAGGCTGCCGTCAAGCCCCCGGAAGGGTATGGGTTTGATCTTAATAAGGGCAGGTGGATAATTCCAAGTGAAATAGTCAAAATCAAATTGATTTAGGGCAATCGCGTTGGCTCTTCCCTTCCACTAAAAGAGATAAACTATTGGTCATGCGCTGAATAAAAATGAAGCCTTATTCCCAATTCCGGCTTTCACGGCTCATGCATTGCGCCGAATAGCGTTGGGCCATATGAACCAGCCTGGGCGTTTCGAGGCTGATCGTGTCAAACAATACTCAATCACAGCAAGAGTGGATTCACCGCTTCATAGAGCTATCTCTAAATGCAAAAATCTCATAAATTAATATATTTCTCCATTTTAATGCTACTCAGCATGGCTACCCGGGGTGAAGTAACGGATGACAGACTGATGATAGGTTCATTTTCATCAGGATTACTCGATAACTGGGAGGCCAAAGAATTTAAAGGACAAACCCGGTATCAATTAGTCGATCTTCATGGAACCCAAGTATTAAAAGCCGAAAGCATTGGCAGCGCCTCAGGGCTTTTTAATGAGCAGCGCATTGATTTGCAAAAAACACCGGTTATGAACTGGCGCTGGCATATTGAAAATCGGCTCGGCAAAGACATCAATGAGCAGGTCAAATCCGGCGACGATTATGCGGCTAGAGTGTATGTTGTCGTCAGTGGTGGCCCTGCTTTCTGGCAAACCAAGGCCATCAATTATGTTTGGTCAAGGACCATGCCGGTCGGCAAAGTCTGGCCCAACGCCTATGCCCAATCAGGTCTTAACGGGAAATTAATCATGATTGCACTGAGATCATCAGATGATCAAACGGGTACTTGGTATTCAGAAAAACGCAATATTTATGATGACCTTAAACACGAATTTGGAGAGGATATACATTACCTTGATGCTGTTGCCATCATGTCTGATAGCGATGATTCCCAGGGTAAAGTAACGGCTTATTACGGTGATATTTACTTTAGTAAAAACTGATTAAATAAGCTCGAAACATAACTTGATCCGGAGCAGACCGATTTTCCGGCGCTAGCCTACCAAAGGTTCAGGTACGCGTGTCAATGAACAGGATAGTCTGACTTTACCGTATTAATGCGGCGTCTCTGTATTTAAAAACCGATTCCACCCTTTGATCCTGTGGTGAAAAAAAGAATACACCAAAAACTGAATAGAGAACATTTGTCACTTTTGGTAGCGATAGCCGCCTAAACGTATACCTCGATAGTGTTAAATTTTGCGTGAGCTCATTGATTCTGAGGTCCGATAATGCGAATAGCTAGACTGACTTTCGCCATGCCTTTGATGATAATGGGCTCAAGATTAGGGTGTGGTCTAAGCTGTTCTTTGTCATTCACAGATCAATTTATTGCAAAGAATGAAAACCGATCAGATTTCCCTCGGTATCGAAGATTAATGCAATAAATCCCTATTCACCGAATCATTCAATCGACCCAAATGAGAAATTCAAAGCTTTGTGATCAATGATCGCAGGGATTCAATGAACTGCAATTCAGAGCCAAGTATGTGGCTGGCGCTCACGCTCGCCCGGAATGCGCGCCGCCAGCGAATGATCTCCGACCTTAGGCCCTAAAATCGACTTGCCAGGTTGAATCGACTGCAAGGGAAGCCCAAGCGAACAATCCGCTTGGGCCTCGATCTTTCAAAGCAGTGTTACTTGGGTACCGGCAATGTTCCGGCATCGGTCCGGGTGGTGAAATAACCTTCCAAGCCACCGACGGTCACGTGCGTGCGTCTGACTGACAAAGCCGGACGATTGGATACGTGACGCATTTGTAAGGCTTGCCAGGGCTGCAAGGTTCCGGGCGCGCTGGTCCATTCTGCCCAATCGCCCCACAAACCGTATTCACCGACGAAAATTCGGTACTCCGCCTTCGGGCCGCACTTGATGTCTGTCGGCAAATTGAAGCCGGTCGGCGTTACCACCTCAGACTCGATCAAGGTGTTGCCGGGTACGTTGACTTGCGTACCGAAATCAAATGCATCCGGTGTCGTACTGGCCTCGGCGGTCAAGGTCCGGAATACGGCTGTCGTCCGGCTGGCGCCGCTGGGCAGACCGACGGTGACCACGGTTTCCACGGCATCACCGACGATGTCGGCACTGAGGTGACGGACGCGCACGTTCTGACCCGCTTCAATGTTGGTGGCTTCGTTGTAGGATGCGTTGAGGAATGATCCGCATCGATCGAGATGCCTGAAAGAATAACTTTATGCTGATCCCGATTTTTCTTTTAGGGTAACTACTCGCCCGCTTGAAATAGAAGGTGTAGGTGATTGATTGAAAAGGCTTCTGCAACAGGGATGTTGCAGAGAGCTACAAGGATGTATTCATTCGTCCTTTGAAATCAAGCACCTACACCCAATAAAATAGGAAGGGGTGAGCAGATACCTTTTAGGTTTCGTAGGCTTACGCAAAAAAAGCGCAATCTGATTTGGTTGAGGCCTTGGTCAACTGGCATTATCGGATTCATCGGGAGTTCAGGGGGATTGAATGGCTCCGAGCGAATTGGTTCACAAGGAAATTCAATAGTCAGGCCTGTTCACGGCGATATTACTAATCATTACATTGCCCTTAGTTGGTTTCCACATCGCAGGCTTCACACTGTATCAACATCCTGATCACCAACAGTAAACCTCGTTAGCTGTTGGTGAACTTCTCCTAAACGACATCTAAAAAAATGATATCAGTTGATTCTTGAAAAGAATTGAATGTTGTCATAAAGCTGCAATATTTTAGCTTCATGATTGTTAGAAAGACGATGTCAAATTATTGACTGAAATTTACGCTCGTTATGAAATCCCTCGAAGCTAGTCATCAATTTGTTGACGAGTTGAACAGCAATACCTTGAAGTTAAAGCCATCGCAATGGATCGGCAGGCACTAGGGTATGCCACGTTCCCACTATCAGATCGGTGAATACGGTATGAATTTTATTGTTAGGATTTGCAAACAATATCATCCCAATTTATCAACATATCGCCCCTACAATTGAATCAGGTATAGCCCTATACTTACTTCCCGAAACAATGAGCCTTGAAGCGGCGAGACCAACACCTAAATAGTGTCTGAAAGAAAACTCAATTTTTTATAATTTCGCCGTTGCTTTGATGACGATTTTCCGGGAATTTTGCCTTCAGATCGAACGCTCAGACACGCTGATTGCGTCTAATTGAGAAACATTCCTATTTGCGCCGATTTCAGGGTGCAACTTTCCTGGTACACCTTTCATTTGTTGTCCCTCGGCCTGATGTTTAGGCGGCTTTTTGGTAAGGTCCTCGTCGTCGATTCGCTTGTTGTTGGGCTTGTTCGCGGAGAACGGCACCCAGACGTTGGATATTGCGCGCCACAATGGCGAGGGCAACATAACGCTTGAAACTGTCTATACCGTGATCAGGGCATTGATCCAGGCCATGAACGCCCAAAGCATTTATGGCCGATTCCACGGCGGAGTGCTGCCGGCGCAGACGAATGAACTCCGGGGCCGATTCGTGGGCTTTATCGGCTTCAGACCGTCGGCCTTTCTTGGGCAGCACTACGGTCTTCAGCAGTTCTTTAAGTTGTGCCTGATTGCTTGGACTGTGGAAGCCTTTGTCCATGCTAACGGCATCGAGCGCGGTAAAGCGTGCTTGCGTTTGCTTGATGAGAGGCACGGCGATTTGATCGTCCGTGGTTTTTTCCATGACTTGATGATGCAGGATAAAGCGATAGTGATCTTCCACGACACAGACCCGCAAACCTAACTCGACCTGCACGCCTGCTTTGCCTTTGCTGATCCACTCGGTATGAGGCTGGATGTCCGGCGTCAATTATCTTTACCGGTTTGACGTCAATTATCCTGGCCGGTTTTAGTTAAAAATAATGGTCATTTTTTTAGGCTCTGTTTTTTCCGATAGCTTTCTCCTTCTATTTCAATAATGGTGGCATGGTGGATAATGCGATCAATCGCCGCAACGGTCATCATGGTGTCTGGAAAGATGTGATCCCATTGACTGAAGGGTTGGTTTGAGGTGATGATCAAGCTGCCGCTTTCATAACGATGGGCGATGAATTCAAACAGCACTTGGGTTTCCGCATCGGTTTTTTTGACATAGCCGATATCATCCACAATCAGTACCTGATATTTATCCAGACGCGTCATGGCCGTCATTAAGTCCAGATCTCGCTTGGCTTGCTGTAAGCTTTGAACAAGCGCCACGGCTGAGAACCATTTTACCCGGACGTTTTGGTCGATTAACTGACCGGCAATGGCCGCGGCAATATGCGATTTACCCACCCCTGACGGGCCGATCAATAAGACATTGCCGGCCCGATGTGCCCAGTCCGTATGCTCTTTCAAAGCTACAATCTGCTGTTGCACGACGGCACTGAGTTCTGCCAGGTTCAAGTTGGCAAAACGCTTCCCCGCCGGTAAGCCTGCTTCTCGGGTCCATTTTTGCACCCGTTTTTGATAACGATCCGCCACTTCCTGTTCACACAGCCCCGATAAATACCGGACATGGCCATAGGCCTTGGCAAGCGCCTCTTCTTGATGGCTTTGATAATGCCGACTAAAGGCAGGTAGCTTCAGTTCTTTGAGTAACAAGTCGATGGTTTCAGGCATGACCTACCGCCGGTTGATGCCAGTTACCCTGAAGTAGATGGTCATAGCTGCTTAAGTCATGTTGCCGTGCAGGGATCGTCGGAACGGGCTGTTCACCTAAGTAACGTTCTTGCAACACCTTCAGCGTAGGCAGCGGTTGCTGTTTGTCGACAGTTGCGAGTAACTCATGACCTAACCGTTCTTCGCAATCATGATCCATGGCGATTCTAAGCACACCCACCATCCATTTACACGCATCTCTACAATCAAATTGTTGATCACTGTGTTGCCATAACTGGCGATAAACGTCCGTGGGTAATAAGTCATCTCGAAATTGCAAAAACCGGAAGGCCTGCGGTTTGGCCGATAGGCTATGAATCAAGTGACGATAATCAATGCGTCGGGTGCGTTCTTGCCCAGCTTTCGGGTAAATACGGGGCAACGTCGTGGTTAGGACTTGGCCGACAAATAAGGCCAAGCGATCATGATACACATGCACTCGGACATGCTCGCCAATCAGTCGTGAAGGCACGGTATAGAGCACGCGTTTAATGTCTAAGGTACTGCTGCGCGTGACCTTCAGGCTGAGTTCGCTATAGTCCATAAAGCGCTCGCCCGGTAAGGGTTGTAACGCTAGCTGCTCTTCTGTGAAGCGCGCCTGGCAACGTTTATTTAACCGTCCAGTCACTTGTGCAAGAAAGGCTTGATAGTCTTTGATCGCGTCAAAATCACAACTGCCTCTGAGTTTTAATGCTTGATCCAGACGGTGCTTAAACGAACCATGGGCACATTCAATCGCGCCGTTTTCATGGCTCACGCCGCGATTATTTCGGGTCGCTTGGACATGATAATGCTGACACAACGCCTCATAAGCTTGGGTGAGTGTTTGCTCTTCAACCTGATTTTTAAACGCCGCACTTAAACTGTCGGTGCGATGTTCAAGCGGGCTGCCGCCCGCCAGCATTAGCGCAGACTGCAGGCCATCCGCCAAGGCCGAATAACTTTCCCCGCCCAATACGACCTGGACATAACGCCAGCCACTATAGGCAAATCGGAACTGGTACAAAAGATGAGTAAAGTCTTTGCCCTGAATAGTGATGGCCGTATTCGGATGACTGAAGTCCGATAAGCCTTGCTGACCGGCCGGCATAGACTGGCGAAAGATAACGACTTTATCGGGTCCCTGGGTCGCTTTCCACTGTTTTACCCGACGCTGTAGGGTGCGCAAGACACTGTAAGGAAATTGACCCGCACGTTCATCTTCCAGGAATTCCCACAGCGTTAAGCCGGTGAGTTGAGGCTCTTTTTCTAACAGCGGCACCAACTCCTTTTCCCAGACAGTCTCGAACGGGTCTTCGCGTGTGCGCCAATGGCGTTCACCGGGAATCGATAGTCGCTGATCTTTTTCTATTCTGCGGCCGGAACGTTCAGATATAGCAGCCTGTGCTGCTGCGGCTTCTTGGCTTTGTCCTCGTTGACGTTTGCTCATATATAAACTCTCTTGATGTCGAGTGATACGTTTTCCAGGCAAGGGTTTGACTCCAAATAAATTGAAATCCACCGTTGTCCTAGGTATTGATCAACCGGTCAAGATAGTTGACGCCAACCGGACAGGATAATTGTCGCCGAACACTGGAAGAGCGAGAAGACTTTCTCTGCATGGGGGATGCTTTCGCCGAGCAGGACTCGGCGACGAATCTGGTCAATCTGCCGATCAGCATGGCTCAGGTAGGTATCGAGATCCGTCAGGTCCTGGGCCGGAACGCCTTGCGCAGAATGCAGGGCTCCCCGGGTAGCGCGGGCTCGTTGCACCAGGCGTTCGGCTTGATCAATATAGGTCTGATAGGCGTCGTTAATCTGGGTTTGCTTGGCCTCACGTTTGGCTTCATCTTGGGACGTGGAATGCCTGAGCTTCTGAATGACGCGGTAGTCTTTCTTGAGGCTGCGCAGCAGATAAGCGCTCTGGCGCCATTCGGTCAAACCAGAAGACGCGCAGAGTTCGGCACACCCTTGAACGGCCTTACGGAGGGCATCCCACAGCAGGTTGATATCGGTCGGAAAATGGACGTCCGTCTTGACAACAAACGAGTCACAGCGAGCTTTTAGGCTTTCTTCGGGATTTTTTTTTAACGTCTGGTGTCCGGCACGCACCACTTCCTGATTGATGCGGTCCAGGATCTCGGGGGTGAATAAGCGGAGGTTGTCCTTGATGGTTTGTAATTCATAGCGGTTCTCGTCCAGCCAATCACTGTGCCCTAGCATCTGCCGGATTGTCGCATGCTGGTTGGCCAATTCTTGAATGCGGTCGTAATCGGCATTCAGGCCTAACCGCAGCACACCCAGCACCAGGATCTTCCACTGCTCCATACCGGGACGTCCGGTTGTTGCGCAGGCCTTGCCTTGCGCACCCACTCGCTCGGGCAGCACCTCTTCGAGAATGGTGAAGACGCGTTCGCGCAAGGCCGGTTCGGTGTAGATATATTGCAAGCCACGCAATAATTGAGGAATATCGTCACGCGATTTAGGGTCGATGACAATAGCAGCGATATTCGTTTCGCCAAGTTTCAGTTGAGGCTGGATGACTGTGCGCATGGATTTTTCACGTGACGAAGTTTGTGTGGTTTTAGCCACTGACAAGCCTATTTTAGGCGGATAAGTGGTAAAATCGGTGCCAGCACGATAGATCTTGGTGCTTCGTATTAATTATAACATATTGTATTATATGGCATATTTTGATTTTCTTTCAGGCACTAAATACATCCATGTAGGCAAAGCCTTTGCCGAACACCCCGTTGCCTCCTTTGGCACTGCCGAAATTTGAAGTGCGGAAGGTATATAAACCCATTTTTTATTCTTTCAGCGATGCCATATCAATGACAAAGCGGTATTTCACGTCGTTTTTAACCAAACGGTCATAGGCTTCATTTATTTTTTGGATGGGGATGAGTTCAATGTCGGCTGTGATGTTGTGCTCGCCGCAAAAATCCAGCATCTCTTGCGTTTCTTTAATGCCGCCAATCAGCGAACCATTAAAGTTGCGCCGTCCAAAAATAAGGCTGCCGACTTGCAGGGCAAGCGGTTCCGGAGGCACACCGACTTGGGTGAGGGTGCCGTCGCGTTTCAGTAAAAGCAGATAGGCGTTGATGTCGTGCTGCGCCGATACCGTGTCGAGTATGAAATGAAAACTGTTGAGGTGTTTTTTCATCGCGTCTTCGTCATTGGAATTGACGACTTCATCGGCACCCAGTCGTAAAGCATCTTTAACTTTGCCGGGCGAATGAGTGAATACCACAACATGCGCGCCCAAGGCTTTTGCCAACTTCACGCCCATGTGCCCCAGACCTCCGAGCCCGACAACACCGACCTTTTGGCCTTGGCCGACGTTATTATGGCGCAGTGGGGAATAAGTGGTGATACCGGCACACAATAGCGGCGCTGTGGCGGAAAGATCCAGATTTTCCGGGATGTGCAACACAAAGGCCTCATCCACCACTACATTTTCGGAGTAGCCGCCATAGGTCAGGCCGCCACTATGTTTGTCCGGGGAGTTGTACGTGAAAATCGGGCCTTGTTCGCAGAATTGTTCAAGGTCATCTTCGCAATTTTCACAAGTCCGGCAGGAATCGACCAAACAGCCCACACCCGCAAGGTCGCCTTCCTTAAATTTACTGACTTGGGCGCCAACTTTTGTAACACGGCCGATAATTTCGTGACCGGGTACACAAGGATAGGTGGTGCCTTGCCATTCGTTACGGGCAATATGAAGATCCGAATGGCAGACGCCGCAATATAAAATCTCGATTTGCACATCATGCGCAGTGGGGTCGCGGCGTTGAATTACAAAGGGTGCGAGTGGCGACGTAGCGTTTTGGACTGCGTAAGCATTAATTTTCATAATAGTAGCCAGGGTTTGTGGTGATACTTATGGAAGTTGTCTTTAAGAAAACTCTGAGCACGTTAGTTGATGACGCATTAATTAAAAAGGTAATTATTCAGGGAAGGTTCGATGTTGGGTTAAGCTCTTCGAGCTAACCCAACCTACCCGGTCTCCATCACATTCATTTTGTTGTTCCGTTGAACAATTAATCAAAAAGTTATCGTGGAAATTGGGTGGTCGAAGGGGCCTGGTCAGGGTTTTGTTAAGGTAACTAAAAAACAGTTTGGTGGCAAGATAGTGCGCGCTTAGCGCAAAAATGCGTAATACGCTGTTTTTCTGGTTAGAGCTTACTTGAATTTATCTACGGTATTGCTGATGCCTGTTTTAAGGTCATCCCAGGTAGTATCAGCGGTTTCTTTGAGCGATTCCAATGCATCGCCACTGGATTCTTCCAATTCTTTCAGTTTCTCAGCAGCGGCTTTTTGTTTGACGTGTAACGCATCGAGTTCTTCAATGTATTGAAGGTTGACGTCGTCGGCAACGCATTTTGCCTCGGCGGTTAGGCTGTCAATCTGGGCACTCCACTCTTTTAGTTCTGAAGCCTTGCATTCAATATATTCATCTTTAGTTTTCATGATTATCGCTGTTTAAGTTGAGTGCTGCTATCGCCTTGGTTCAAAACGTTATTGAATAAAGGCAATAGCAGGCAAAGATAAATTACGCCTAGCGTGGTTTTATATTACCTTCACTGTCAGACAAGATAATTTCAACGCGTCGATTCATTTGTCGACCTCCAGGGCTGTCGTTGCCGGCAATGGGTAAACCTTTGCCATAACCACGCGCACTGATTCGGTCTCTGCTTATACCTGCGCTGACCAGGGCGTTTTCCACTGCAGAAGCACGACGTTCAGACAGATCCTGATTATATTCATCAGAACCACGGCTGTCGGTATGACCTTCAACCGATACCTTATAGGTTGGGTATTGGTTCATGAAATCAGCCAGCTTGTACACATTACGCATGCCACCTGATTTCAGTTGCGCCTTGGCGGTACTGAACAGGACATCGCCGAGTGTGATCATCATGCCGCGCTCGGTTTGCTTGGCATTTAACTCGTTGAGCAGCCTTTGCTGTTCTTCCTTTAGCGCACCGATTTTCTGATGAGCAGCGTCGGCTTCCGCCGTTCTTGCATCAAGGCGTACTTGGGTGCGTTTGGACTCTGCATTGGTGACGGCTATTTCAGCCGTTTTTCGCTTGGCAGTTTCTTCTGCGATGGCTACTCGCTGTTTGGTTAAATAAGCCAGATGGTTGACAGTGTCATCGTCTTTGCCCTCGTTTGAGGCAAAGTCTGCTTTACTCAAAGTGTCGCCGGCATCTTTTAATTCCAGCGGTGCCAGAGTCGTTACTTCGGGATTGGTGCGGGCTGTGTTGTAACTGTTTCGCGCATCTAACAGTGATTGGGTAGGTACGGTACTACAGCCGGAAATAATCGCTAAAGCGATTAAAGTCATTGGTAAATATAGAATTTTTTGCATGATGAACTCCATTTAATAATTACGGGGCATTACGGTCGATTTCTTGGCGTAGCACCTTAGTGCCTTCTTTCAATGCGGCTGCCGCTTTTTGTGCCTTGGCTGCACGGGCCTTGGCTGCCGCTAATTGGGCGTCGACCTGCGCTTGTTCTGATAATTGCCGGGCGAGTTCATACTCTTTATCTCTCATGGCCTGCTCGGCTGCGTCCATTTTTTCCATCGCTGACCTGAGCGGTAATGGAGCATACTCATTGCCTCCCGCGCTGTTGGCGTTGTTAACAGCTGCCTTTGAAACAGCCATTTGTTCTGTCGGCGGAATGCCTGCACAACCGGCGATGAAGACGGCAACAGTTGCCGATAGGCCGATGCTGCGCATCATTTGAGCCGATTTAAAGCGGTTAGTTATTTTCATGATTTTTATTCCTTGAGTTAAACGGCGAACACAATCGTCACGATGAACACTTATTTCAATGGCAACGACTTCCACTTTTTACATTAAAAATTCGTGGAACCTATTTGGGAACAAACGGTTTTGAGAATTATCGTTATTTATTAGACGCCATTTAAAAGCGATTGACAGTTCGCTAACGTACATAAGCCTTATCTTGGGAAGATTGAACGGAATGAAGAGATTTACTGCTGTGTGCAGGCGCGGGCCATGCCCGTTAACAAGCCCATAAAGGAGCGGGGAACCCGCTCTTACACTATTCTGTGAGTAACCGAACGGCTTAAACTTCTTGGGATTTGACTTCAGCAATCATCGTGCCGGTTACGTCCCTGCCGGTGCCGCGATAGCCGGTAAAACGGCCGGATGGGTCGAACATCGGTTCTCCGCTGACCATCAAATATTGCGGAGTGCCCTCGGGACTTGACCTGCTGTACACAAAATCCAGGAAGGGGCGTCTGGCCTCCAGATAAGCTTCAAGTAATTCTCGCTCGGTTTCATTCCAGACGGCGCCCTGGTCATCACGGGATTGGGTCAAGGTATCGTCGACCCGGATGCCGAGCATATCAAGTACCGGGCCATACATTTTAGTGAAATGCCCGTTTTCGTCCTGTTCCCAATACCAGTCGGACGACAATTCAGTCAAGCGGCGATAACGCGCTTCACTTTCACGAAGTTGGGCGGTGCGTTCCAGTACCGTTTTTTCCAACAGTTGATTTTGTAGTTCGAGTGTTGTGTACAGCAACCGCACTTCCAGCATGTTATGAATGCGGGTCTGTATTTCGATCAGATCAAACGGTTTGGCGACGAAATCTTTGGCTCCTGCGGTAAGTGCTCGCAGTTTATGGTCCGGTTGGGCGGTGATCACAATGACCGGTAGATAGCCGTCTGTTTCTATTTCCTTAAGGCCTTCAATAACCTGGAAGCCGTCCATGACCGGCATGAGCAGATCCAGCAGGATCAGGTCAAAACGAATTTTGCGATGCAGTGTGCAGACGGTCGTGGGATCGGTAGTGGTTGCAATGCAGCTATAACCTGCGTCACGCAGCATTTCCACCAGTAAAACTACATTGGCTTGCTGATCATCAACGATCAGAATGCTGGCGTTAAAAATGTCTTTTTTGCTAATCATTAGTTTTGTCCGGTTTCATGGAGGTCTTTTAACGTACCGCTGTAGTCCATTTCTGCAAATTGTAGTGCATCATCCAGGGCACACATGAATTCATTAATCTTGATCGGTTTGGTGAGATACCTGAAAAAGCCTGCTGCCAGTCCTTTCTCAATATCGCGGGGCATCGCATTGGCACTGAGGGCGACGACCGGAATGTGCGCCGTTATCGGATCTTCATGCAGGATTTTCAGTGCTTTGAGACCGCTGATACCCGGCAGATTGATGTCCATTAAAATCACATCGGGAAGGTGGCTTTTGGCAAGCGCTATCCCGAGAGTTGCATTACGTGCACTTAACATCTGTAAATGAGGAAGGCTCTCAATGATTTGTTCAACCAGCATCAGGTTGGCTGGATTGTCCTCGACATAAAGCAAGGTTCGCAACTCGCCATGTGCTTGAGTTTTTGGTGCCAATAAGTCTTTAAGCAGGCTTTGAGTCCCAGTAAAAGGAGAGCTGTCATCACGAATCAGTTCAATCCAGAATACACTACCGACTCCCATCTTGCTTTCCACCCCGATATTACCGCCCATCAACTCGACCAGTTGTTTGGTGACCACGAGACCAATACCGGTACCCTCCATGTTCCCATTCTCCTGGCCCAAGCGATTGAACGGCTGAAATAGCTGCTCCAGTTTTTCTTGAGATAAGCCCATGCCGCTGTCGGTAATGCTGATGCGGATTCGATCAGGTGTGTTTGAGCTTAATTTCACTTCAATCGTGCCATGCTCGCAGTTATATTTGATGGCATTGGAAAGCAAATTAATCAGCGCCTGTTTAACCCGAGTTCGATCGGCAAAGATAAATGAAGCGTCAGTAAAAGGCATAATGGTCAAGGTGATGTCGCGTTCTTGCAATTTCGGTTCGATCATGGCCTGGCATTCAATGATCAGATCAATCAGCGACACCGGCTCTTGCGACAATGATAGTTTGCCTGATTCAATCAGCGCGAGATCCAGTATTTCGTTAATCAAATCCAGCAGATACCAGCCGGCTTTAAGAATCTCTTGCAGCCTGATAATTTGAATATCGGTTGGCTTAGGGGAACCTGCCTCCAGCAATTGCGCAAATCCGAGGATGGCATTAAGCGGCGTGCGCAGCTCATGGCTCATTCTGGAAAGAAAATCAGATTTGGCGCGGTTGGCTTTATCTGCAAATAACCTGGCGCTCTGCAGTTCGGTATTCTTATCCTGCAATGCTTCGTTCAGTAGCGTTCGTTCCTCTTCTATCCGCTTGCGCGCGGAATTGTCCGTGCCGATCAGCAGATAACCGATAATTTGATCTTGAGCGTCGAGTAAGGCCGTGACCGACACTACCGCCGGTAAACGGATGCTTTCTTTATGGAGAAAGGTCAGTTCATAGATGTCTTCAATGCCGCGCGAGGCTTTAAATACCAAGGCTTCAAAGCCCGGCATAATGGGCGTTGACAGCTCGGCACTCAATTCCTTGGCTCGGGTAATCAATTCTTGCGGGTCAGAAATTTCGGCCGGTGTGATTTTATTCATGACATCGGCAGCGGCATAACCCAGCATGCGTTCCGCACCGACGTTGAAAATTTGAATGACGCCTTTTACATCGGTGGCAATGATCAAGAAATTGGCACTATTGTAAATCGCATTCTGCAAAGCGCCCGCTTTGATAAGGGTTTCTTCAGCTTGTTTGCGCGCGGTGATGTCTCGTAGGAGGCCGGTGAAGTAACGTTCACCACCCAGCCACATCTCGCTGACCGCAATTTCCATAGGAAAACGGCTGCCATCCTTACGACGCCCCGATACTTCCCGGCCCAAGCCAACGGCACGCGCTTCTTTGCTGGCACTGTAATATTCAAGAGAACCATTACGCTGGTCTTGATCAAGCTCGGGAATGAGCGTACTGAAGTTTTGTCCCATGAGATCTTTGGCGCTATAACCAAACATGTTTTCAGCGGCCGGGTTCACGGTTTCGATAATACCGCCGCGAGCATGGAGGGTGATAATACCGTCCACTACCGTGTTCAGAATCGTCTGTATCATGGCGTTACTGTCGTGCAACGCCTGTTGCGCGGCATACTCTCCGGTGACATCACGAAATACCAACACGGCACCAATAACCTGATTGTCGCGGTCGCGAATGGGGGCGCAACTGTCGGCGATATCGCATTCGCTGCCGTTGCGTGCAATGAGGACCGTGTGGTTAGTCAGGCCCTGAACAGTGCCGTGCGTCAAGGTTTCCATGAGCGGGATGGTTGCAGGTTGGCGGCTTTTTTTATTAATAATGTTAAAAATCTCGTACACCGGTCGACCAGATGCTTCTGCCAGCGACCAGCCGGTGAGCTGTTCGGCCAGAGGATTTAACAGTGTCACACGCGCTTGGGAATCGGTGGCTATCACCGCATCGCCGATCGAGTTGAGTGTCACTGAGAATCCTTCTTCGCTGACCCGCAACTTGAGATTGGTCTGTTGCAGTTGTTTATTCATCGCCTCCTGATTCTCAAGCAAATGATGGGTTTCAAGATGCAATAAATCCTGGGTACGTTGTTGAGATTTGCGATAAATCAACAAGGGAAAACTCAGTGCGAACAGGAGTGTCAATAAGCAGGAGAAAACGATGATGGCAAGCAGATTTCTCATCTTCAGTTGCAAGGCAGCTTCGTCGCCGGTCTGTTCAGATTCTTTTGCCTGTATGAAAGCGCGCACTTCAGTTTGAATGGCATTCATTAACTGCTGGCCTTTGCCGTCGTTAGCCAATGTTAATACCCGCGCCATGTCATTGTTTCGCCTTAATTCAATCATTTCTGACAAGGCCGTTATTTTGGCGTCGATTAACGGTACCAGCGCTTTGAGCGATTTATTGGCAGTAGAAGTGGCGTTAAGTTGCCGCAATTGATCCAGGTGACCTGTGATAGTGTCAAGCACCATCAAATAGGGTTCTAAAAATGTCTCGTTACCGGTTAAAAGATAGCCGCGCTGACCGGTTTCGGCATCTTTTAATTCAGACATCAATGCGTTTGCGCGGAGAATTAATGCGTTGGTATGCCGACGCACTTCAAGTGCGTTTTCGCTTTGTCTAAATGCCCAGAACGACATGCTTACTGTTAGCGCAATGAGCGCTAACAGTAACAATGTGCCAGTAATTGAAACAAGCTTTTGATTAGCTTTCAAGAAATGGCCCCCTACGTCTGATTAACGTATTAGATAATGGTAACATCGAGTTATGGGACAAGATGGGTAAGTGCTTCATGGGATTAATAAACGATGGGATTCTTTCTTGACTACGCCGTAACATTCGCAAGCATTTGATTCCAATCCCAGGCGATCGATTACCGTGATGTGACCCCGGCGGTAACTAATGAATCCTGCGCGCTGTAAATTACCGGCGGCTTCCGTGATGCCTTCGCGGCGAACCCCGAGCATGCCGGCAATCAATTCCTGGGTTATGGTCAATTCATTTGAAGGTAATCGATCCAGGGTTAACAAGAGCCAGCGGCACAGTTGCTGTTCCACCGAATGATGACGGTTACAAACGGCGGTTTGAGAAATTTGGGTCATTAATGCTTGTATATATCGCAGCAGCAAATTTCTCATAGGTCCGGCGCGATTAAATTCTTCCATCAGCAGTTGCTCTTTCAGACGGTAACCGTAGCCGCCGGTATGAACACTGGCCCGGTTAGGTGTGGTTTTGCCGCCCATTAACAGTGAAATGCCGACAAAGCCTTCATTGCCTACGCCCGCAATTTCTGCTGCAGCCCCATTTTCCAAGACATAGCTCAGAGACGCGATGGCGGTGGTTAAGAAATAAACATGCTGCAATTGATCGCCGGACTCATACAGTACTTTGCCTATCGGCATGGATACCCATTCCAGATGCGGAGAAATACGGTCGAATGTTTCCGCGGGTAGTGCAGCAAGAAGATGGTTTTGCTTGGGGGAATGTGGTTCGGGGATTGGTTTAGCCATTATTTTTCCTCTTGACCGTATGGTTTTTTCGTTGAAAAACAGCTTAACAACAAGGAATGAGGCCTAAATGGTCAAGATTACGAAGAAAGTTATAACAGAGTCCTTCTCAGAAATATCTCTATATCGGATGGCAGATTACTTTAAGAGTTAAGTTTACATTACCCAAGTGACGGCTTATGTACGATGGCACACAGACAACAAAGTTATTTTGACATACTGTTTTATCAATAATGACTGACTTCATTACATCTGGTTGCTTTTGGCACCGGTATTTACATTTTTCGCCTGCCTGTTTTTTATATCACTTAAAGAATAAAGTCCTGGCCTTCGTTCATGCTGCTGACAATCTTCTACTTGATTTTTTGCCTCTCGAAGATTGTAAACAAGCACTCTTGAATTGCGAGAAATTTGAGTTTATGTCTGTTGACTTTGAGGTGAAAGTAATCGGTATTTTCAGTGCTTTAATGGCGAAGACAGCTGACAGAGCGGTTTTTTACAGCCGGCCTGAAACCGCCTTCTGGTGTGTTATCGGACAAAAAGACAGTTTTATACGATGCCTTGGGTAGCAATATCGGGGGTGCCGTTCTATTTAAGGGTTAGGAGAGCACATGTCACATCAAAAAATTAATCGCTACCACGCCATATCAATGCGTTTGTACTTAACGTATTTAAGCTTGATCTGCTTGTTGGCTATTTCCGGCTGCAGCCAAAATGACACGACTGCTCAAAATAAAACAAAGCAGAAAGAGCAGGGGGCTTCCATTACTAAGCCGATGCACAAAGAGGTTGGCGAAGCCTCTTGGTATGGGCCCGGTTTACAAGGTAAGGAAACGGCGAATGGAGAGACTTTTAATCAAAAAGAGCTGACAGCCGCTCACCCAAGTTTACCGATGGGCACCAAGGCTAAAGTTACCAATCTTGAAAATGGTAAGAAAGTTAATGTGACAATCAATGATCGCGGGCCGTTTGCAGAAGATCGCGTCATCGATCTGTCTCGTGCCGCTGCAAAAAAACTGGATATGGAAAAAGACGGAACAACTCAAGTCAAAATTGAGACCCAATCGACCAAAAAGAAACCTGATTAGCAAGATGTTTCAGCAACAGCCTTATTCCGGCAGAGATTCCGGGGCCGAAGACCGCGAAGCGGATTCAGGCCATAAGGATGTGTTAGACGCTTGGCCATCCCTGGCTTCTGGATCTCGGCAATCCCTGCCGAGATGACGATTTTTGGCTGAGCTGAAGGTTTATTTTTAATCAGGAAAAGAAAAGCGCCGTCAAGGCGCAATAAAAAGCAAAATAGAGCCGCTTTTACAAGGCATGAGCCAGTGGCATTGCCGAAATGTCGGTAACTTCAACCATGACACTCATGACCGGCGTTTGATCGGTTGCGGCTATAAACGAGCCGGAAACGGGCGGTACTAGTTCAGGATGACGGCTCACGGCCAGTGCGATGTGGTTGTTGCCGACCACTTCGCCGGTGGTTGAGTCAAAGCCTTTCCATCCGGCGCCGGGCAGGTAAACTTCTGACCAGGCATGAGTTGAGCCTTGGCCCTTCATCAGTCCTGGCGAGTATTGATAGCCGCTGACAAAGCGCGCTGCCAATCCCAGATAATGGCAAGCTTCTATGAATAAGGTTGCAAAGTCTCGGCAGGAACCGGCGTGGTGAGCCAACGTTGTCGCAGGTGACTGAACGCCGGGTTCTTCGCGTTGTTGGTAAGTAAATCCGGTGGCAATCGCTTTATTGATCCATTCCAGCAAAAGATAAGTCTCTACCACCTGACCGGGGACCCAAAATTGCCGTAACCACTGGCTTAATTGAAGTTTGTCTTGGGTGAAAATCGTTGTCAGATAAGGTCCCAAATCAATGAGTTCTGCGGCATCGTATTGAAAGGGGAAACGCACCGCGTAGTCGGCCACCAGAAAGTTTAGCGGATGGGAATCGTAGTGTTGGAGCGTCAGGTGGCTTTCGATAGAGAGCCGCTTATCGCGTTGGGTAAATGTCGCTTCAGCAACGGCGTTGTCGTAAACATCGCGTTGCCATTGCAGTTGATGAGCGGGAGCAACGATAAGCTCGGCCGATTCGATACGAATCTCATGCCCTTCGCGGGGCCGCAACAGGAGTCGGTGCGGCAGCAAAGTGACAGTATCAGCGTATTCGTAAGTGGTTAAGTGGCTAATTTGCAGTCGGCGCATCGTGGTTAGTTAAGTTGGCACTGGATAAAATCAATTTAGCACTATTACGATTTTTTTAATAAGTTTCATGACGCTGATGTGTTCGACGGTTTTCGATTAAACTTCATCATACTGCCGGAAAATGCGTCTAACAGTTACCTGTAGTTCACTCCCACCACAGCGATATGCCGTCAATCGCCGATTATTCTGCGGCAGAAACGGGGCTAACCAGCAGGTCATTTTGTACTGATTTTACATTTTTTTGACTACTCGCCACGCTCCTTGCTCTTTCGATAAGTAATTCGGAATCGACTGTGCCTTTCAAAATAACCACACCTTGAGCGGTTGTCACTTCTATATCAGATGCTTTGAACGATGAGTCGCCTGAAATAGCCGCTTTAACGGCAGAGGTAATAACCGAGTCATCAATGTATTCTGCAGCAATCTGGGCATGCTCGACTACCGACTCTTTAGCGCCTTCAATTTTTTGCTCCGCATTTTCTGTGGCTTGATCGAGTTTTTGGCCGGCGCTTTCCAGTGCACCCTTAGACGCGTCAGAGGACTCTTTAACCGCTTCTTTTGCAGCTTCGGTTTTTTCATCTAGAGACTCTTTGGCCGCTTCAATTTTTATTTCAGCTTTTTCAGTAGCCTCGTCAATTTTTTGTTCTGCCTTTTCAGCTGCTTGGTCGATTTTTTGTTCTGCTTTTTCAGCAGTGCTTTCTTGTTGGCAGCCCACCAAGCCTAAGACAGTGGCTAAGCAGCTAATTACAAGAATTTTATCGGCTAAAGTGTGTTGTTTTATTTTGCTTTTTGTTTGCATGGGGTTATTCCTTGATGTTAAGTGATTTAAGCGAGTACTCACTGAAATAGCGTTATTTCAGTATTAATACAATGAGCGTAACACTCATCCGAATAGTAGCAACAAGGTTAGTCGCGGTCTGTTCGTTATCGAACATAAACCACCTGTCATGATGCTGGGCTGCATACGAACTTTAGGAGGGATTTTTTCTTATATGAGCGCTACCGAACTGACTAATGACAGCTTTAGTGGGTAAGCTGTCTCTCAAGGTATTTATAAAACGCCAGTCTTTCCCAAATGCGATGTTTCAGATGAAGGGGCTGAGCAATAGATACAACCATGTTCGAGTTATTCGGCAAGTACGAAACAACCAATAGGAAAAAAATGGCCAATGCCGACTATCAGAATTATCCAATGAAACGATGAAATACGTCTTAAATAAACCAGGAATTAATTATGGAAACGATAGATAAAATATCCAATTCAGCGCACGAAGCTTACGACAAGGTGGCCAGTGCCGGCGCTCACGCAGCAGAAGTTATGAACGAGAAAGGTGAGCAATTAAAAAATGCCGAGCAGCAATTGGTTAAAGATTGTCGCGGTTATATCAGCAAAAACCCAATCACGTCCGTTGGCATTGCGGCAGCGGTTGGCTTCTTTCTGGGCCGATTGCTGAACCAACGTTAATCAACCCATCATCATTAATTCGAGATGCCTTAAAACAGGCATCTTAGACCGAGGAAGTTATCATGGATACCATAAAAAATGCCGCTAATTCAGCCCACGAAACGGTTGATAAGATTGCGAATGCGACGAATCAGGCCGCAGAAGCGCTTGGCGAAAAAGGCGAGCAACTGAAAAATTGTGAGCAACAGTTAGTTGAAAATTGCCGAAGTTATGTTCACGAAAACCCACTGACCGCGCTAGGTATCGCAGCAGCAGCCGGCTTTGTTTTGAGTCGTTTGTTAAGTCGACGGTAGGACAGGCTTCAGAAAGTATGAACAAAGAAGCCGTTAAAAATAAGATTCCGGAACAAACTGTCAAAGCAGGTGACCCGCTAAATGATGCCGGCGTGTTGGAAATTGCCCAATTGTTATGGGATGAGCTGCGTGAATTAAGTGTCGATCGCCTCCATCTCGCGGCGCTTGAAATGCAGCGGGCTGTTGATGGCCTGGTGTCTATGGTCATATCCGGCGTAATGATTGCCGTTTTATTGTTGAGTGCGTGGTTGGGGGCGCTGGCCGCCGTCGTGTTAGTGTTGATAGAAAACGGTGTTACGGTAAGCAGTGCCATCTTACTTGCAGTCGCGGCAAACTTATTCCTGACATTGATCCTGTTTGCCGCTATACGCCGTAAGCGTCGTTTTTTTCAATTCTCATCAACTCTCCGCAGTCTTCAACCCATAACACCCGAACGATTGGATGCAGAAAAGTCATCATGAAGAACTATTTTCTAAAGCGGCAAAAGGCTAAATCTTTAACGGCCCAAATCATGGCAATGGAACGGCAGATATTACATCGGCAACACGTTATTCATAGGCGTGGTGATAGCTTGGTCAAAAAGCTCCGTCAACAACTGGCTGAGCCCACCACTTTTCTGTTAGCCGGCGGCATAGGCTTTATCTTTGGTGAGCTTACCCAATGCCAATCCATCCCTTCATCGAGCACAACCGATCAGTCAAAAACTGACGAAACCTCACCACTGATCAACGCGCTTAACTTAATTACCACAGCCCGTACTTTGTATATGGCCTTGCCGATAGCTTGGATGATGAAGGGGTCTAAGCATCAGAAACAGTCGCCTGATCAGTGAAGGCGATGATTTTTCAATGTTGGATTTACCCAGCCGCTAGCTCTTTTTGCTTGTAACAAGCATCAGACCTACGCCGGCCACTATCGCCCCTACACCCACCCAAACCGGGATATTTACTTTTTTGGTGTCTTTAACCGTCAGCTCAAATGGACCCAGTTTGGCTTCCTGGGTTTCGCGGGTATAACTGAAGCTGCCATAGACAAGCCCTAACACGCCTGAAGCGATTAGTACCAAAGCCAGCATTTTGATTGCACTCATTTTTTATTCTCCGATAAAGAACATAGTTAGAGTTCGGTATTGCCACCGAACTCTGTCTCGGCGACTTAGACGACTCGCTTGCCTCTGATTATTCGCAAGACAACGACAATGACGGCAACAACTAAAAGAATGTGGATAAATCCGCCCAGTGTGTATGATGACACCAAGCCAAGTATCCAGAGGATAACTAAAATAATGGCAAGAGATTCAAGCATTTTTTTCTCCTTAGAAAGCCATCAACTGACTGCTCAATGAGTTGTAGAAAAACAAATTACGGATCGATGTCGATGGCCGTACTAAAAACCGGTAAGTGTTAAGTTGATTTTTTCTGATCAAGGCTTTTAATACATCCGGCTGACTTTGTGCTGCAGAGTTGATCCGGGGCTTCACGGATCAACAATGTTTGTATCAGATGCTGTCTTTGATGTCTTCTTTAAGGTCACCCAAGCCCGATTGGACTTTACCGACGTTCTTTTGAACATTGCCTTCTATTTTCAGCGCATCATCATCAAGTATCACACCCGCTGCTTCTTTTACTTTACCTTTAACTTCTTCGATGCGGCCTTTTATTTGATCTTTGTTCATGAGACTCTCCTTATAATTGAGTCAGGACAAAATGGACATGACTAAAGCGTGGAGTAGTATTAATCGTCCATCACTTCAGTTTGAACGATACAAGTAAACTCAACTTTTGTCGGTACGGTAACGAACATAGTTGATTGTTTCAGCGATTTTAGTTTGATTGAACCTGACTCTTAAAAATCACAAGAATTAGACGGGCTTGGCGGGCTGGGTTTAAGCAACCCTTCAGCTTTTCCGGACAGATCAAATATTATGACTTATCAGTATTAGAACCGCCGACAACTTCAGCATCATGTTTTTCAATTGCCGACTTGTATTGATCTCGTATGAGTTTAATGTCGGCATCATCACAATCGATATCTATTAACAATCTATCCGCAGTACTTCTGCTCAGGCGGTTGCTTCTCCATTTTCTTTCAAATCCACCTGATACCGCGATGCCTGTCAGGACGGCCGATATTGAAGTCAGTATGCTGGGTAATGTTTGATTATCCGATGCTTGCAAGATTGCCCCCGCGGCGACGCTGGAGACGATTGATCCGAATAGAGATAAATGATGGACAAAACTCCATAGTTTTTGTGCATTGTTTCTTTGATTGCGCCAATGCTCAATTGAGTTCTTCAAGCTTTCTTTTTCGGGCACGGTTGCAGTCATAAGTTATGGGGGTGAGTAAAATGTTTTGTCAAAATACCGATTAATCGTTCTGGGATAAATCGGGTTATCTGTGTCGGTGATGTTAATTTATGAATGATTATTTGTCATCAGCCAATCACAATTGACTAAATCAGTTGCTTCAGTGAATGTGAAACGGTAACGTAAAGCCATGGTTGCCGCCAAGCAACCTCAAAGTTGACCCAAATGAGGGATATAACATTGTTTTAAGTATCTGCTCACCGCCTCCAATTTATTGGGTGTAGGTGTTTGATTGAATAGGCCTCTGCAACAGTGACGTATTGATGCGTTCTTTTAAATCAAGCACCTGCGCCCATCATTCAAAGCGGGCGAGTAGTTACATAAATTCCAACTTTAAGTTAAAAATCAGAAGCTGGATTAGAAAAAGACTGGCGCTGATTTACAGCTCAGTATCAACATAACTATCGCCCTGGAGGGGCTAATGCTGGACTTTTTAAAACCGAAGAACGTTAAGGTGGCTGTTGCAGTTGCGCAGCTATTCCGTCCATCGCTTCATGCTATAGAGAGCAGTCATGGCGGCGTTTTGCCTGCATCAGCATTACAGGACGATTATTTGATCGGCTATTTGGCGGGGGCTATAGCGGTAGCTGCGAATTTTGCAGGCATAGTCAATCCTAAGCTTAATGGGCTTACCAATCTCCATTTTTTTGAGCGATTGTTCCCTCGTCATGGCTTGAATATTTGTCGTGCACACCCGGAAATGCTGGAAAATTCGGATGAATATTTAAAAGCTTATCAAGACGGGATTACGGATTTTAACAAGATGGCAGGGAATTTAGGGACGATGGATTTTAAAAGCCTGTCTGGGAGTTTAGCTGAGTTGACCCATTTGAAAGAGCATATCGAACAGGTCTACCCTCTCGAATAGGCTGTTTTTAGAACTTGACGAAGTCACGCGCCCATTCCGACAAGCTGCATTGTTAGATGGATTGGAAAGTTTTACACGCTGATTGACAGTTCAAGCCTTACCCGATAACAAATGACTCAACGTCGGATGCTCACAAATCCTGTTTTACGTCTGGCTTTAAACTAGGCCAATGAGCGAAGGCAAAAATCCAAATCATGATAATGTTCACGACAGGGATTAGCAGGCACAAAACCCAGGCTTGATGGTGACCGGCTTTAGCCAGAATTTTGCTGCCTAACCAGAGGACAAAAAGCACCATGACGGTCAATAGAAAAAATGCCATCAAGATTCTCCTGGTTTGTCTTGTTGATTTGGCCAAGGCATCAGGCCCAGTTGCAAAAAAATCAGTAGCAAACCGAAACCCGGTAAAAACACCAGTAAGGCCCAGGCAGGATGAAACCCCGCTTTTCGGTAAATTAAACAGACGGGAATTACGATCATTAACGCGACGATGATGACGCGTCCCATTTCCGGAAACATATCCACCTCCACTGGTTATCTATAAGTTAAGTCGCCAAAATAAACGAAAATAGCGTTAAAACGATCTGTCTCTGTTCGATTATTTGAAAGTAGTATACAACGTTAAAGATTAAGTTTGATCCGCTCGAAAATCCAGCAGCAATTCTCAATTTTAAGGAAATAAAGGGCTGGGGAAGCTTTTTTTAGGATGTCTGCAGCCGGGGTCCTGCTGTCAAGCCCCATGGAAGCAATTACGGCGTTCCTCGAAAGGCTTTTTCCTGCCCAAAAAGACGCTAAATATATCAAACTGGGAATTGCTGCGAATCCAGAGCGCTTAATCAGGTTTTTCCATACATTCTTTGATTAAGGGTATCCAACGTATTTTCGTCAATCGCGGGGTTGGCTCAATGATTCGCTTAAGCGTTATTAAAAAAATAGCTGCTCCATATCATCCAGGTTGTCCGGTACGCATTCCTGATCGTCTTCCAGCACTAAATGCTGCCATTCAATGTGATCAGCTAGTGGCAGGTCATCCGTACAGCCATAATCAATTTCATCGTTATCACTATTAAACATGACTATTCTCCAGGTTAGTTTGTCAGATTGACCCCATTCTTGATTCTTTGGTGTCACCGTCACTCATCAAAAGTTAATTCAATCTTTGTGCCAATCCTGCAGTACGCTATTTATCGACTCTTTAACGGTAGTCCAGTAACAAAACTGACAGATTTAGCAATGGAACTGCCAATTGTGTCAGTAAGGTGTCAGATGACGGGTGAGGCCGGCAGTGTTTGATTTGATAAAACCTATCTACGCCGATGAATGAAGCCTAAGTGCGAGAATTGTTTCAATTTGCAAAGGCCGCTCGCTGTGTTGCGGATGAGCGCAGTCAACGCGATGGTCGACGAGCAAGCGATGCAGTTCATGCTGATCGAGGAAAATATTGATTGGTAATGGTTTGTGCTACAGCTTTCGCAAGAAGCGAACGATTTGTGGTGGGAAAGATTCGGTATTCATGTTTTGGCGAAAACGGTTTTGCCAAGTAAGACGGCGCCTCTGCCATTGTCTCGCGCCAGAGGAATGGGTCGATGCAGGTATAGTGGGAACTATCAGGTGGGCGTTTTGCGATTCTGTATCGAGGGGATATAGCCGCAATGATCAACACTCGGCTGAATTTGCCTTAGGGTAGTTGTCACGATGAGGGGCGCTGTCAGAAAGTGGTGTTACTAAACGAAAAGTGGATGTCAAATCATTTAGCTTTTGTACGCCCTCACTTCAACGCTTTTGTAAAAAAGCACTCTGATGGCTAGTGTCCGCTTTTAAGCTCCTGATTTTTTAAACCTCTTTCGGTAATTTCATGGTAAAGACTCGTTATTTTTCCTATTAACTCTTGGTATTCGGGGTGCCGGTGTCCCATTGGCATAATTTCCTGGGCATCGGCAAATACTTCCTTCAAGAACTCAATATCATAGTCTTCAAGACACTCGCCATTATCTACTTTTTCTTTAATTGACAAAGCTCTAGGCAGTCTTTGCTTTTCAAAACGCTCAAGAAGAACTGAAATAACGCCTAAATCAACTGATGAATTCATACATTTATCTTTTAGTAATAGTGGTTGTGAATGTTAAGACAAAAATGCAACGCCCTTGATAAGGGTAAGATGTTATAGTTTCAGGCTAAAAAAATAATTGTGGCGTTCATTGAGTCAATTTAATCTATCTAAACTGGATAGAAAACATACCACATTTTTAGTGTACTTAAGCAAAATAAATTTCTCACAAATACTATGCTCCGGCCTGTAAGCACTGTGCATCAGTCATTGTTAAGCTGGCTTAAAAAACGACCGGCATTATTTAATAAGCCCGTATATAATCACGCGGGACTTGATTTTTACCTTAACTCGAAATTTTGTGAAAAGGATGTAGGAGCAGCCGCACGATGACTATCGAATTCATGATTAACTTTGTTTTACAGTTTCTTGGAGCTGGGTTGGTTTTTTTCCTCGCTTACCGGTCATTCCAGAAACGCCGGATTCAGTTAGGCGCAGAACCAACACTTCCTCAATACTTTATTCGCAGGAGCACTTACTGGGCGGGGATGGCATCTTACTGCATGGTTATGACAGCACTTTATTTGTTGCTAACCTGGCGGTGGCTACCTTTGGAGCCGTTGGTCACACATATTTTGGAAAACCTTCGTTCCGGTGAATTGCTGAATCTTTTGATGGGACTGGACGGGGGCACCATCATTCCTTTGATAGCTGCCGGACTGTTTCTTTTTTTTATCGCCTGGGAAAACAAATTTAACCCGCTATTGATTTTAAGGGACAGTATCCATGACGCTTTCGCAATCCCAACCAAGGCGGTAGAGGTCTACAATGCTTTAATTTCATCCAGATTGTCGGCGATCGACGATAATTTAAAAAAACAAATAGCAAATCGCTTGCTGGTTCAGAGTATCGATCCTGGCGATTTTGACAAATCCAGTGCTACGGTTGAATACAAGTGGGCGCATAACTGTCTTCTTTTTGACCAGATACAGAACTACGCCAACCAATCCTCTTACCGTCGTTTTTTCAATGAACCGTCGTTGAAATGGGGGGAAATCTGTATTTCCTACAATGCAATGTCGGAAAAAGTGATCGTCTGGAAAGAAGCGGAACCGCACTACACCAAGACCTTAAATCTGATCAAGGAGCTGGATAATCTAACCGGTCTGCTCTGCCGTTTACTGGCCTCTCTGGTCGTGTTCGGAAGCGCCAGCGAGAGTGATATATGGGCATCCGTAAAGCAGCTGGGTGGTCGTGTTCATCAGGCCCGCCTGAAACACACTTACAAGTATGTTCTGCTATTTACGGCCGTCACCACTATCGGAGTTATGTTAGGCAGGGAGATTTCTGTTTCATTGCACAACGCATTTTTGTTTCCGGATAAACCGTTGCCGCATTTTGATGGTAATACCTTACGCTGGATTGCTTACGTCATCCCGATCTATGTCCTGCCGATAACGTTGGTGTTTATTTCACGGACACTGGCGTTGAAACACCAACAAGATGAATCCGATCGAAATTATGGGTTCTATTTGGCAATGATGATAGTTGGGTTCATTGTCAGTACCACGTCCTCTGTACTGGTTCTTGAACTGACGCACTACCGTAAAGAATATTTCAATTTTCTGGAAAGCTTCATGCAACATATGCGGTGGGGAATTTTACCGGCACTGATGTCCGGTTTTGTCGCTTACCGAATGGATACACCCGCGAGTGAAAAGGAAGACCTGGGAAAACTGGTTTTGGAGGCTTTCTTACGTTTTCTCGGTTGGGGAGCGATCGCTGTCATTATCATGCTTTATGCGACTGACGACATGATCATCGAAGAGATCAATCTGCGTTTTACTCTTGTCGGCACGTCCTTCTTCGTACTGGGTCTGTTGGGAGCATCTGCTCGCTTTAAAACGACAACGCGGTTTGATTAAGACGGTTTACAGGTCCGCTGTTTTTTACACCAAACCAGAAACATTGGGTGCGCCGAACTACTCCCTTTTGATTGAAAAACCGTCTAAGAATAGAAGGTATGGGATGTGTCTATCGAGGACCGCCGTGAACCCCTCCATGGGGGCTTGACGGCAGCAATCCCTGCTGCCGACATCCTCGCTAGCCACACCCCATACCTT
>NZ_JAUSBX010000014.1 GCF_030651835.1 Methylicorpusculum sp.
CATAAAATCCTGACCGGCCGTAAAGACCGCATGACGACGATCCGGACCCGGGACGGTATATGCGCCTTCCCTAATCGTGCCGAAAGTGAATACGATGCGTTCGGGGTCGGCCATTCCAGTACGTCAATCAGCGCGGCGTTGGGGATGGCGATTGCCTCCAGTCTGAAAGGCGAAAATAAGCAGATGGTGGCGATTATCGGCGACGGCAGTATCACCGGCGGTATGGCTTTTGAGGCGATGAACCATGCGGGGTCTCTGGATGCGAATCTGCTGGTGATTTTGAACGATAACGATATGTCGATTTCGCCCAATGTCGGCGCGATGAACAATTATCTGACCAAGATTTTATCGAGCAAGTTGTATTCGTCGATGCGTGAGGAAAGCAAGAAAGTCTTGAGCAGCATGCCCAGTGTCTGGGAACTGGCGCGCAAGACCGAAGAGCATATGAAAGGCATGATTGTACCCGGTACTTTGTTCGAAGAATTGGGCTTTAATTATATCGGCCCTATCGATGGTCATGATCTGGACATGCTGGTGTCGACGCTGGAAAATCTGAAACGGATTTCCGGTCCGCGCTTTTTGCATATCGTGACCAAGAAAGGCAAAGGCTATCCGCCGGCGGAAAAAGACCCGCTTGCTTACCATGGCGTTCCGGCTTTTGATCCGGCCAAAGACTGTCTGCCCAAATCGGCGCCTTCACCGCACCCGACTTATACCCAGGTGTTC
This sequence comes from Methylicorpusculum sp., assembly GCF_030651835.1. Taxonomy (GTDB): domain Bacteria; phylum Pseudomonadota; class Gammaproteobacteria; order Methylococcales; family Methylomonadaceae; genus Methylicorpusculum. The sequence continues at coordinate 727 of NZ_JAUSBX010000014.1, forward strand.
GGTTCCTGGCTGTGCGACATGGCGGCGCAAGACTCTCGCCTGTTGGGCATTACCCCGGCGATGCGCGAAGGTTCAGGCCTGGTTGAGTTTTCCCGGCGCTTTCCGGAGCGTTATTTTGATGTGGCGATTGCCGAGCAACATGCGGTGACGCTGGCGGCCGGTCAGGCGTGTCAGGGTGCCAAGCCGGTGGTAGCCATTTATTCGACCTTTTTACAGCGCGCTTACGATCAATTGATTCATGACGTGGTGCTGCAAAATCTGGATGTGTTGTTTGCGCTGGACCGCGCCGGCCTGGTCGGACCCGATGGCCCGACCCATGCGGGCAGCTTTGATTACAGCTACATGCGCTGTCTGCCCAATATGCTGATCATGGCGCCGGCCGATGAAAACGAATGCCGGCAAATGCTGACCACCGGTTTTCTGCACCCGGGCCCGGCCTCGGTGCGCTATCCCCGCGGCAAAGGCCCGGGCGTAGCGATCGATCAAGCCCTGACCGGACTGCCGATCGGCAAAGCACAAATCCGTCATGAAGGCGGCCGTATCGCAATACTGGCCTTCGGCAGCATGGTGGCCCCGGCTGAAGAAGCGGGCAAGCATCTGGGCGCAACCGTGGTCAATATGCGCTTTGTCAAACCCATGGATGAAAACCTGATACTGGAACTGGCTAAAACGCATGATGTGTTGGTCACAGTTGAAGAGAACGTCATTGCCGGTGGCGCAGGCAGCGGCGTGAATGACTTTTTACAAGCCCAGAAAATCCTGATGCCAGTCTTGAATATCGGTCTGCCCGACGCCTTCATCGAACAAGGCACCCGCGAGGAATTGCTGACTTTATGCGGTCTGGATCAGGCCGGTATTCAGGCGGCTATCGAGCAGTTTTGTGCTT
>NZ_JAUSBX010000022.1 GCF_030651835.1 Methylicorpusculum sp.
ATCGGCGCAAATAGGAATGTTTCTCAATTAGACGCAATCAGCGTGTCTGAGCGTTCGATCTGAAGGCAAAATTCCCGGAAAATCGTCATCAAAGCAACGGCGAAATTATAAAAAATTGAGTTTTCTTTCAGACACTAAATACCGGGCCGCGATGGCGCGGCGTTCCCAGAACGGATCCTGGGTGTATTGCGGGGCAATACCGGGATGAGCCTTGAAAAAACGGTCGATCTGCCGGCCACTGTTGGCGGCCACGCAGCGGTCGCCGGGCTCGCAATGGCCGACTACCAACAAACTGTCGTGGAATTGGCAGTCGCTGCAGTCGGCCAGCGGGGTCAGGTCGGGTTCGTGATTGGCGGATAGCATGATCAAGCCGCCTGCGCCAAATTCGGCAACAGTTGCGGCTTGATTTGCTCCAGCCAGATGCTAAGCCGTTCATCGGTCAAATGCGGCTGACCGCGCTGATCCAAAACCAAGCCGACGAACTGGTTGTCGATGATGGAGGCCGAATGTTCGAATTGGTAGCCTTCGGTGCTCCAGCGGCCGACCATTTGGGCGCCATTGCCGTAAAACACCTGATACAGTTTGATCAATGAACTGGCGAAGCGCGAGGCGTAACGCTCCTGATGGCCCAAGCCGAACAGGGCCACCCGTTTACCGCTCAGATCGGTATCGTCGAGGTGGGGTACGAACTCGGCCCAATTGGCTTCCTGGCAATCCGCCGCCAGGCCCGGCAAGTCGCCGACGCCGTAACTGGGCGTGCCCAAGATCAGGGCGTCGTACCGCAGCAGTTCGGCGGGGCTGGTGCGATTGATGTTTTTGGGCTTGTCGGCTAACTCTTCGCCCAACAGGCCATAAATCTTTTTGGCCACCAGGCGAGTGCTGCCGGTATCCGTGCCGAAAAAAATGCCGATTTTGCTCATAAGTCACCTGTCATCGAGTTTGCTGGGTTTGGCCAAGCAGCCTTTTATTTCAAAGCAGCAAAATTCGATCCAGGTTTTAAAGAATCAGTGGGAATTTTTTTTATTAAATATCAGTTATTTGTAGCGGATGTTGGTCGGAAAAGCTGCGGGCAAATGAGGGTATGGCTACAATTGCAGCGCAAATGCAACAATTGGCATACCCAGTGTAGAAATAACCGGGTCAGTGTAAAGTTATTCTTTCAGGTTTCCCGATCGATGCGGTTCGTTCTTCACCGCATCCTACCGCGCTTAACATGTGTTTGAAATAATATGAAAATTCAAAATCGCATCGCTTGAGGTATTAATGTTTTATTGCCTAAATTATATTGGTCAGCTGCAATATCAGTGCTGATAGGCAATAGTCGATCAAATACAGTTTTAACCACTTTGTAGCACTCGCAGAGTTGATCTTCCAAGCCGGAACGGTTCGAGACGCTAAGATGGCATCGATGATAGGTTATCAAACCTTTTTTGTAATTACTCAGCGTAATTTTTTCAAAAAAATAAAAATAATGCTTGATAAGGTTTTTCGCGAAAAATTGAAATTTCAAGCACGCCTTATCAAGGCATCAAATTAGCCTTTTAAAAGGCTTACTAAAGTGGACCCAAAGGCCCAAGCGTTTATTAGAAATACAGCTGCTTGCTAGCGACTACTTTTCGTGTCATGTCGGTGATTCTCGAAGGCAAAAATCGGATTTTAAAGCAGACCTTATAATAACGCCATATTATCACGATGACGGAATTAACCGCTTGGCGACTATACGTTGATCGGTTACGAGCATCGTCAAGTGCTCGATATTGATATTCGACGCGTCGTAACCGAATATCAGGCGGAAATTCTACAAGATCAGCAGGGCCAGCGTTTTACGACGGCTTTCCCGGCGGAGGTCAGCAAAGCCGTCCAGTGTGGCAACGGCGTCAAAGTCCAGGCGGTGTATTTGTCCCAATATCAATTGATCCCTTCAATACCCAAGCTAATCTGGCTGAAATTCCGGGTGATTCAGGTGAAGAGCAGAAGGGTCGCGCTCAGCGAGCTGATGATAAGTGCAACCCGAATCCAGACGACGATTTTAGATGATTCGGCCAGCGCCAACCGCCGTTCCTGAACGTTGGCGTATGCACGTCGAGAAATAATTTTCGCCATGTGCATGAAATACCATGTTAAGCCAATGGCGATGGCTAGGCTGCTCCAGAAAATGATGATTTCCGACGTTCTTTTAGATAGGTGGAAGGCCCATTTAAAGAAATGTTCGGCTATTGTTTCAAAAAGCTCGAACAGTATATGTAAAGCATGTCCGAGCGCTATAAGACCATGTCCAAGCAACGAAAACAGGGTATCGCCAAACAGGAACAGGGTGGGGATACCTAGTACAAGGCCAACTGTGACACCACCCAAAAAGCGATACAGGGTTCTTGCGTAAGCAATCAACTCTGTTCTAAGCAGTTCAATTTTTGTCATTAAATTTTCCTCGCAATCACTCGGTAAGCGCAACACTTGCTTTTGACATTTACTTGGCTAACGATCCTGGTGTTTTGCCGGTGTGGGCTTTATTTGGGCAGGTTCCTTGCTTCGTGTGATTTGGGAAAATCCGGAACCTACGCTGAACATAAAGCTGGTGACTTCATCTGATGGCTTTCGGTGCACCCAGCTGGGACTCGGCATAAAATCAAAGCATTTTTATTAGAAATGACTTACAAACCACATCGTAGATGAGCTTAACCGATTTAAGCATGACAGGGATGCGCCGTCTGCTGACGGCGCATCCCCGGTCTATCAGATTTTTCCGTCCAAGCCCATTTGAAAGTATTTATGGGTGATTTTATCCTGATTTTCCAGCAGCCAGTCGATGTCCGGTGTGTTCGTCATGGCTTTGTGAATGGCTAGCGCCATGGCTTTGCGGTGAATGTCGAACAGTATCCGGTGATCCAGATTGTTATCGGTAATTACGCTGGGATTGAGCCATACCGAGCAGATGATGCCCAAATCATTGGCTTTTTCTTTTGGAATATCCCCGGCGCGGACAGCGTCCAGAACGCCGTTGGCAATAGCTGCTTGAACCGTACCCATCAAAATATTGGTATATCGGCTGTTTTTAACGGTGACTTTGCTGACCATCAGCGTGACCGGTCTGACTTGTATGTCGGTATTCAAAATTGCAAATACCCGGGTATGGCCTTGAACCTGATCGCCGGTCAGTGTAGCCAAGGCAGTACCTACAGGGCCGTCGAGTTCGCCGATGATTACTTCGGGTTCGGCTGCTGTGCCTGGAGGGCCGCCTGCTACCAGGGCTTCACCTGTTCGCATGATGATTCTTTCTGTCATAACATTTCTCCTCGATAAATTGCAGAATCTGGATTGAGCTATACGCTAGAATAACACTTCCTTGTTTTTTGTTTAACCCTGCGCCGATGAGTTCCAGTTTAACGACCACCGATCATGACCGGAATGCTGCCGGTCTGACCTATATCTATCCCGTCTTGTCCAGACGAGCAGGGGGTGTCTCGATTGGCATCAATTTTAATATTAATAACGCCTGTAACTGGCGATGTATCTATTGTCAGGTTCCGGACTTAACCCTGGGTGCTGCGCCGGATATGGATTTTGCGTTACTCGAAAAGGAGCTGCGGTTTTTTATCGAGGATGTTTTATCGGGTGATTTTTTTGACCGCTTTAATGTTGATTCGCCATTAAGACAGATCAAGGATATAGCGATTTCGGGGAATGGAGAACCGACGAGCTTGAGGCATTTTGATCAGGCGGTACGGTTGATAGGCAGCATTGCTAAAGAAATGGGGATTTTTCCGGGAGCCAAGTTTGTTCTGATTACCAATGGGAGTCTGATGCATCATTCATCGGTACAAAGAGGCTTAAGGATACTCAACGAATTTGGAGGCGAGGTCTGGTTCAAATTGGATAGTGCCACTGATGCCGGAAGGAAGTTGATCAATAATGCCGGATTGTCCATTGATAAAACCGCTGAGAATTTGCATATTTCAGCGCAATTGTGCTCAACAAAAATTCAGACGTGTTTGATAGATTATAGGGGCACTGGATTGAGCGAAGAGGAAAAGAACGCTTATATTGAATTTTTGTCACGGTATAAAAATATTACCGGCTTGAAGAGTATCATGCTTTACGGTTTGGCAAGGCCCTCTTTGCAGCAGGAAGCGGTTGATTTGAAGCCACTTCCGGCGCAAGTGATCAACGATTTTTCTGAATCACTCAAAGCTTTGGGATTTGATGTCAGTGTCAATGTTTAAAACGCCGTTCAGGCTTTGATATCCAGAAGACTGCCCAGCATCTTTTTGTCATGGGTGATTATTTTTGTCGCTGCTGCAGTTTCCAATTCGGTTTCTTTTAAGCTTATGATAGGTTTTATAAGGTCCGTTGACTGGTAATTTGTGCTGCCCACTTCATTCGCTTTCATCGGCATTGAAGCTATGGTTTGTGTTGCCTCTGATGCCTTGTGTTGAGCGGTATTGATTAAATTGAGGGCATGGGTGGTTGGACTAATATTCATGGTAATCCCCTTCGAGTTGGTTCCTGCTTAATAGTAGATTTAAAAGCGAAAGCCGTAAACAAATTGATTCCACTCAATGAAGATTGTGCGATTCAAGTCCGATTTCTCTTTCAGTTTAAAAATATTCCAGATAGCAAGTCAGGCTGGAATTATAAAAATACTTGTTTTTAAAATCAATTATCAAGTAGAATCTCTCGTTCATTCGGTGTGCGAATGTGGCGGAACTGGTAGACGCGCTGGATTTAGGTTCCAGTAGGTAATCCTGTGAGAGTTCGAGTCTCTCCATTCGCACCAACAAATTCTCAGTTCAATCATATAGCGTCTATCGCTGGTAGATTCACGTATCCATTGGCCGTTCTTTCGGCATCTTTGATAAATTCATCAATCCGTATTTTAAAGTTGAGGTAAAGAAATGCAAGTTTCTGTCGAAAAGACATCTGAATTAAGCAGAAAAATGACTGTTAGTGTGCCCGAGGAAGTTGTTCAGGAGAAAATGGAAGATCGGCTCAAAAAGCTGGCGCGCGAAGTTAAGCTAGATGGTTTTCGGCCCGGTAAGGTGCCTCAGCATGTCGTCAAAAAAATGTATGGAGACAGAGTTAGGGGTGAAGTGACTGGCGATCTGATTCAGTCCACTTACTACGAAGCAATCCAAGAAAATAACTTGAGACCTGCCGGTTATCCCAGTATTGATCCTTTGGATGAAGCAGCGGGTTTCAAATATACCGCCGTGTTTGAAGTGTATCCCGAGATCTCTTTAGAAGGTATCGATCAGCTTGAAATAACAAGAAAGCACGCCAAGATAGAAGCGTCTGATCTTGATGCGATGGTTGAAAAAATAAGAAAGCAAAAGAAAGGCTGGGCTCAAGTCGAAAGACCGTCACAAGTTGATGACAAAATTACCATCAGTTTTACGGGTGTCTGCGAAGGTGAAAACTTTACCGATGGTAAAGTAGAAAATTTTCAGGTGGAAATCGGTGCAAATCAAATGATTCCCGGCTTTGAAGATCATCTGAAAGGCCTTTCTACCGGTGATAACAAGACTTTTGAGATCAGCTTTCCTGAGCAATACGGAAATGCAAAATTAGCCGGCAAGCCTGCCACTTTTGAAATCGAAGTAACTAAGGTCGAAGAACCGAGCTATCCTGAACTTGATGAGGCGTTTATCAAGTCGTATGGAATAGAAAACGGTGATATGAACGCTTTTCGTGAAGACGTAAAAGCAAATATGGAGCGGGAATTAGCGATGGCTTTAAATGGTCAGCTGAAAAATGCTGTCATGGATGCGCTCTTCGATAAAATTAAAGTGACGTTACCGAGTTCATTGGTTGATGAAGAAATCAATAACTTGCAGAAGCCCTATAGGGAAAATGCAAAAAAACAAAAATTAAATGCTGAAGACCTTAATTTGCCTAGAGATATGTTTGAAGAACAAGCTAACCGCAGAGTTGCTTTAGGCTTGATTCTGGCGGAGATTATTCATAAGAACGGCATTAAAGTATCGCCTGATAAAGTACGTGAAACCATTGAAGACATGGCCAAAAGTTACGAAAGGCCTACTGATGTAGTCAACTGGTATTACTCGGATGAGCAAAGGTTGAATGAGGTCCGTCAAATGGTTCTTGAAGATCAAACCGTTGAGTGGATAGTCTCTCAGGCCAAGGTAGCCGATGAAAATGTAAGTTTTGATGCTATTATGACTACCCAACAGTCTTAACATTTTAAAGAGGCATTGATGAATTATCAGTTCGAAAAGACCAAAGAATTTTCTCCTCAAGCGGCGGGCGGGTTGGTGCCCATCGTCATAGAGCAGACCGCAAGAGGTGAGCGTTCGTTTGATATTTACTCGCGCCTGTTAAAAGAACGCGTTATTTTTTTAGTAGGACAGGTTGAGGATTACAGTGCGAATTTGATAGTTGCGCAACTGCTCTTTTTAGAGTCAGAAAATCCTGACAAAGATATTCATCTGTATATAAATTCTCCAGGCGGCTCAGTTACTGCCGGTATGGCCATTTACGATACGATGCAGTTTATTAAACCCGACGTGAGCACCATGTGCATAGGTCAGGCTGCCAGTATGGGCGCTTTGTTATTAACCGGTGGCGCCAAAGGAAAACGGTTTTGTTTGCCGCATTCCAGAATGATGATCCATCAGCCTTTGGGTGGTTATCAGGGCCAGGCTTCGGATATCGATATTCATGCGCGTGAAATTCTGTTAATCAGAGAAAAATTAAATAAAGTACTCGCAGCTCATACCGGGCAGGCCTTAGAAAAAATTCAGCAAGATACCGATCGCGATAATTTTTTGAGTGCCAGTGATGCGGTTGAGTATGGATTGATCGATAAGGTGCTGACAACGAGGGCAAATGTTACCGATAAATAATCATTGGTAATATGTGCGTTTCAATATATTCTTTTTACCTAAGGGTTAAATGTCTCAATTTAATGTGTGGGCAGCTTGGAGGTCTTCTTTATGAGTAATGACAAAAGCGGCAAGGATGACGATAAACTCCTGTATTGTTCTTTCTGCGGAAAAAGTCAGCATGAAGTAAGAAAGCTCATTGCCGGTCCTTCAGTCTATGTTTGTGATGAATGTGTAGAATTGTGCAACGACATCATTAAAGATGAGCTGCAAGAGGAAGAGGGTTATGGCTTTGGTGCTTTACCAAAACCCAAGGAAATAAAACAGGTTTTAGATGAATACGTCATCGGTCAGGAAAGCGCCAAAAAGATTTTGGCCGTGGCTGTTTATAATCACTATAAAAGATTGCGCAGTAAATCAAAAAAAGATTCTGTGGAGTTGGCAAAAAGCAATATTTTGCTGATTGGTCCTACCGGCTCAGGAAAAACATTGCTGGCTGAAACACTGGCCAGATTGTTGGATGTGCCTTTTACGATTGCCGATGCGACGACGTTGACAGAAGCGGGTTATGTTGGTGAAGACGTAGAAAATATCATCCAAAAGATTTTGCAGAAATGCGACTATGATGTCGAAAAAGCTGAATCAGGTATCGTATACATCGATGAAATCGACAAGATTTCCAGGAAATCTGATAATCCTTCTATAACCCGGGATGTCTCGGGAGAAGGGGTGCAACAGGCTTTACTCAAGCTTATTGAGGGAACAGTAGCTTCTGTTCCGCCGCAAGGAGGGCGCAAGCATCCTCAGCAAGAGTTTTTGCAGGTCAATACGGCCAATATTTTATTTATCGTTGGTGGCGCTTTTTCAGGGTTAGATCGTGTCATTAAAGAACGGTCAGAAAAAGGTGGTATAGGTTTCTCTGCTGAGGTTAAAACCAAAGACAACAAGAAAAATGTCGGTGAGATTTTTTCCCAGGTAGAATCTGAAGATCTGATCAAATACGGTCTGATTCCGGAATTTGTCGGACGTTTGCCCGTTGTAGCTACGCTGGATGAGCTTGATGAAGCGGCGCTGGTAAAAATTCTGACAGAACCTAAAAATGCATTGATTAAGCAATATCAGCATTTGTTTGAAATGGAGGGGGCCGAGCTGGAGTTTAGGGAAGATTCTTTGATGTCTATCGCCCGGAAATCGATGGAGAGAAAAACAGGCGCTCGCGGTTTGCGGACAATTGTTGAGAACGTATTGCTGGATACCATGTACGAGTTGCCCTCTGCAGAAAATATTACCAAAGTGGTCATAGATGAAAGCGTTATTCTCGGTGAATCAAAACCGATTCTGGTATACGAGAAAGAACAGAAACGGGCTTCGTCAGACACCTGAAGTTATTTCAGGTCGAGAGTGAAAAATCAAAAGGGGGCTTTGCGGCCCCTTTTTTGTGCGTGTTTCCTATCACTTTCGTTATTTATTATCATGCGAAGCTTGCTATTTGTGATCACGTCCCTATATTCTAGCTTCAAACAATGAATTGATAGGTTCCAACGATGGAAACTCAAGCTATGACAGATATTGAAAAAACGATATTGACCGTGCCGGTGCTGCCTTTAAGAGATGTTGTGGTTTACCCTCATATGGTGATTCCATTATTTGTTGGGCGGTCAAAGTCTATCGATGCACTTGATGCGGCTATGAAAGATAACAAGCAAATCTTGCTGGTCGCGCAAAAAGAAGCGGAAGTTGATGATCCGGATTTTACTGATTTGTATCAGATAGGAACACTGGCAAACATTCTTCAATTGCTCAAGTTGCCCGATGGAACCGTTAAGGTGCTAGTTGAGGGAAATCAACGTAGCACCGTTTTAAAATACCTCCTTACAGAGGATTTTATCGCCGCTGAAATTACTGAAATCAAAGATCAGATTAATTTATCCGAGCAAGCCCAAGAAGTCTTGCAAAGGACGGTTATGAGTTCCTTTGATCAATATGTGAAATTGAATAATAAAATTCCTCCGGAAGTGCTTAATTCTTTAGCCGGCATTGATGATCCCAGTCGTTTTGCAGATACCGTTGCTGCACACATGAGTCTAAAGGTTCAGGAAAAGCAGACCTTGCTTGAACTTGCCGACATTGAAAAGCGCATGGAAAATTTAATGACGCTCATGGAAGGCGAGGTGGATCTCCTGGAATTGGAGAAGAGTATTCGCGGTCGCGTTAAACAGCAAATGGAAAAAAATCAAAGGGAGTATTATCTCAATGAGCAGATGAAGGCTATTCAAAAAGAATTGGGAGAAATGGATGATGTCCCCAATGAAATTGAAGAATTGGAAAAGAAAATCAAGGCATCAGGTATGCCTAAAGAAGCCAGAGACAAGGCCAATACTGAATTAAACAAGTTAAAGCTAATGTCTCCCATGTCTGCAGAAGCGACAGTAGTCAGAAATTATATTGACTGGATGGTCAATGTTCCCTGGAAGAAAAAAACTAAAGTCTGCCATGATTTAAAGATCGCGGAAGAGGTTTTGGAAGAGGAACACTATGGCCTGGATAAGGTAAAAGAACGAATTCTGGAATATTTGGCCGTTCAACAGCGGGTTAGACAGCTAAAAGGGCCTATTCTTTGTTTGGTAGGGCCTCCGGGCGTAGGTAAAACGTCACTGGGAGAATCGATTGCCCGGGCAACGAATCGCAAATATGTCCGTATGGCACTGGGTGGGGTTAGAGATGAAGCCGAGATTCGCGGGCATCGGCGTACCTATATTGGTTCAATGCCGGGCAAGATTCTACAAAATCTGTCTAAAGCAAAAACACGAAACCCCATGTTCTTATTGGACGAGATAGACAAGATGGCGGCAGATTTTCGTGGCGATCCTGCGTCAGCGCTATTGGAGGTATTGGACCCTGAGCAGAATCACACCTTTGCAGATCATTATCTGGAAGTGGATTTTGATTTGTCGGATGTGATGTTTGTTGCAACAGCAAATACGATGAATATCCCGCCTGCATTGCTGGATAGAATGGAAGTCATCCGCTTGCCTGGGTATACCGAAGATGAGAAAACCAACATCGCCATGCGTTACCTGATTCCCAAGCAGGTTAAAAACAACGGATTAAAAGCAAATGAAATCAATATTACCGAACAGGTCATTGTCGATATCATCCGCTACTACACGAGGGAAGCCGGCGTTAGAAGTCTGGAGCGAGAAATATCCAAAATTTGCAGAAAAGTAGTTAAAAGTCTTTTGTTGAAGTCCAAAGCAACGAAAGTGACGGTAACGTCCAAGAATCTCGAGAAGTATCTGGGAGTTAGGCGCTTTAATTACGGTCTTGCCGAAGAGCAGGATCAAATTGGGCAAGTAACGGGATTGGCATGGACTGAAGTGGGCGGCGAACTCCTGACCATTGAAACAGCTGTCATTCCAGGCAAGGGAAAACAAATAGCAACCGGAAAGCTCGGTGATGTTATGAAGGAGTCCATTGAGGCCGCAATGACGGTTGTGCGTAGCCGCTCGGATATTCTGAATATTGATAACGATGTGTTTCAGAAAAATGATATTCACATTCATGTTCCTGAAGGGGCGACACCTAAGGATGGACCCAGCGCTGGTATTGGTATGTGTACTGCCATTATTTCGGCGTTGACCAAGATTCCCGTCAAGGCCAATGTTGCCATGACCGGGGAAATAACCTTGCGTGGCGAAGTGCTGCCGATTGGCGGGCTTAAAGAAAAGCTGTTGGCCGCCCATCGAGGAGGTATTACAACGGTTTTAATTCCTGCGGAAAATGAAAAGGATTTGGCGGAAATTCCAGCCAATATAAAACAAAATTTGGACATTAGGCCGGTCCATTGGATAGATGAAGTTTTAGAGGCCGCTTTGCAGTATTTGCCTGTTGCGGCTGAAAAAAAAGAAGCTGTTGAGGCGAAAAAAACAGAAAATGCTAGCCAAACCAAGAAGCAAAATCTTACGGCGCATTGATTCTTAAAAGCTTTTTAGGGTGAGAGTGCCTTAAAAAGCTTGTCTGAATTACCAACGCGCTAACGTATTTTGATAGGTCGAAACAGCTGGAGATAACCAAATAAAGTGTTAATAACTCTTCAAAAACTTAACCTAAACTTTAAAGTTTGTTAAGAAATTACTTCGTCGTTTCAGTTCAAGTCGTAGTGTTTTTTTGTTGAAATCCAGCTAAATTAAGGCCTGGCAGGTTGAATAGCTTGACACTTTGCAAGGGGTGTTGATATAAATGTCAACCTTACTATGCAGCTGACAATGTTGCTCATTAAGAATACAAACGCTTTGCGGACTAATAATTTACCTAAGTAATTTCCTAAGGGGGAATAATGAATAAATCTGAACTAATTGACGCTATTGCTGATAAATCCGGTCTGACTAAAGCAGATGCGGGTAGAGCATTAGATGGATTTTTGACCGCGGTTACAACTGCTTTAAGTGAAGGCGATTCCTTAGCATTGGTTGGTTTCGGAACTTTTTCCGTTAAAGAAAGAGCAGAGCGTAAAGGCCGTAATCCTCAAACAGGCGATGAAATCACAATCAAAGCAGCAAAAATCCCAACATTTAAAGCTGGCAAATCGTTAAAAGATGCTGTAAACTAGGCCTTCTTTAGTCGGGTGCTTAGCTCAGCTGGGAGAGCATCGCCCTTACAAGGCGAGGGTCGGGGGTTCGAACCCCTCAGCACCCACCAGACTTAGGAGCGGTAGTTCAGTTGGTTAGAATACCGGCCTGTCACGCCGGGGGTCGCGGGTTCGAGCCCCGTCCGCTCCGCCAATTTAAAAAACCCCGGACCATAAGGTTCGGGGTTTTTTTTTGCTTGATTTAAAGTGTTGTTACCATTTCATATACTGTTGACAAATGGTCAGGCGTAAAGTTTTAGACTTTATTGCCGTTGTGCTTGGGTTGAAAAATCAACACAAGTTAATTTTGTAAACCACTCGAAAACTCGTCTGATTAATAACGTGCTTTTTGTTTAAGGACCGCGCATATGCTGACAAAGATAAGAGAGAAAGCCCAGGGTGTATTTGCCTGGGTGATTCTAATTTTAATAACTGTGCCATTTGCATTATGGGGTATCCAAAACTATCTGGATGTAGGTAAAGAGGCTCCGGTTGCATCGGTTGGCAGTAAGGATTTTTTCCAGAAGGATCTCACCAGAGCTTATGAGCAATACAGCCAGAGCTTGAAAAATACCGATATCGATGAAGAGTCATTGAAAAGCCAGGCGTTACAAAAATTAATCAAGGATGAAGTGCTTTTGCAGCACGTTAATTCTTTGAATCTGGTGATTAGCGATGAGACGGCGAGAAGCTTTATTACCTCCTTAGACTATTTTCAAACTGATGGAAAGTTTGATAAAAGACAGTATCAAGCACTATTAAACTCTCAGGGTATGAGTTCTTCGGAATTTATTAGCCGCATTAAAAATGCATTGACCATGGAGCAGTTTCAGCGAGCGGTTGTAGAGAACAGTTTTGCAACTCAATATGATCTGGAAAGTTTTTTTAAAATACAAAATCAGCAAAGAGATGTTGAATACGTAACCGTTGCCCTGAAAAAAATTACCGAGCAACCCAGCGACGAAGTAATCGAGGCTTATTTTCAGCAACACATGGACGCCTATCAAAAACCCGAGCAAGTCTCCGTCGAATATTTGGAGTTGTCGCTTGACGCATTGGCAAATGAAGTTGTGGCGACGGATCAGCAGCTGAAGGCTTTTTATGAAGAACAAAAAGATTTCTACACTACAAAAGAACGTAGAAAGATCAGTCATATTTTGTTTGCAGTCAACGATAAAACCGATGATGCCGCAGCGCTGCAAAAAGCAAAAGATGCTCAACAGCAATTAGCCAATCAAGCCTTTGCTGAACTGGCTAAATCAATTTCTGACGATACTTTGACGGCTAAAAACGGTGGGGATCTGGGATTATTTGAAGCTGGCGTTATGGAAAAGGCTTTTGAAGATGCCGCTCTTTCTCTTAAATTGAACGAAGTTTCTGAACCGGTTAAATCATCATTTGGTTATCACTTGATTACGGTAACCGAGTTAGTCAAGGGCGAGAGTAAGCCTTTCGAGACCGTCAAAGATGAGCTCACGAAAACCTATCAAAAGAAAGAAGCGGAAACGCGTTTTTACGAGTTGGGTGAAAGGTTGACCGAGTTGAGTTATGAAAATGCTGATAATTTGAATGTAGCCTCCGATTCATTGGGAATAAAAACCAAAACGACTGATTTGTTTACCAAAGACAATGGGCAAGGCATTGCATCAGAGCTTAAAGTTCGTAATGCAGCTTTTTCTGAAGAAGTCCTCAAGGGTAATAACAGTGAGCCGGTCGAACTGGACGGTGAGCGTTTGGTCGTATTGCGCCTGCTAAAACATGAACCGGCAGCATCACGAAAAATTGATGAAGTCAGGCAAGACATCATTCAGGCGATATTGATTGATAAAGCCAAGCAACAAACCGTTGAACAGGCTGCTTTATTGTCGCGTCGTTTGCAAGACGGTGAGAGTGTTGACGCACTTGCTAAGGCTGAAAATTTACCGGTAAAAACTTACAAAGGACTTACCCGGCTGAACATGGAAATTCCTTTTCAGTTAAGTCAGGCGATATTCAAGGCGGCCAAGCCTGTTGCGGGAAAACCGGTGATTTTTACAGTACCATTGGAATCCGGCGATCAGGTCATCGTCAGCTTGCAACAAGTTAAGCCTGGCGAAATGTCTGATGAAGATAAAAAACAAGCGGCACTTGCCTCTAAAAACCTGGCGAATGTTTTTGGACAGGCTTACTTTAATGATTTGTTAAATAGCCTAGAGCAAAGCGCAGACATAGCTATCCTCAAAAAATAATCGAGTTGAATTTATTTTGAGGCCAATCTTCAGGCGTTATATCTGCTCACCACCTCCCGTTTTATTGGGTGTTGGCGGTTTATTGAAAAGGCTTCTGCAACAGGAATGTTGCAGAAAGCTACAGGGACGTATTTACGCGTCCTTTGAAATCAAGCGCCTACACCCTTAATTCAAAGCGGGCGAGTAGTTATACCTTTCGCACTTCATATTTCGGCAGTGCCTAAGGAGGCAACGGTGTGTTCGGCAAAGGCTTTGCCAGCATGGGATGCTGGCATAGAGCCTACATGGATGTATTTACGGCGTCCTTTGACGGGCACCCCGGTGCCGAATTTCGATCTACGATAGGTATACCAAGCGTTTTCTATATCGGCAAAAAAAGGGAGCAAATGCTCCCTTTTTTGTGAGGTGAAACCAGTAAAAGCCTAGTTTTGTCAGATCAGGATGCAGCCAGACCGGCAATGTTATAACCGGCATCTACATAGGTAATTTCACCGGTAATGCCTGATGCCAGATCAGAGCATAAAAACGCAGCTGCGTTACCCACTTCTTCTATTGTGACATTTTTCTTTAAAGGGGAAGTATCTGCGGCTTTACTGAGCATCGCTTTAAAATTATTGATACCCGAAGCCGCCAGCGTGCGAATAGGGCCGGCTGATATTGCGTTAACCCGGATGCCTTCAGCCCCAAGCGCCACGGCCATGTAACGCACATTGGCTTCAAGGCTTGCTTTGGCAACGCCCATGACATTGTAATTAGGAATAGCTCTTTCGGCGCCCAGATAGGTCAGCGTTAGCAATGCACCGTTACGACCGGCCATCATGCTTCTTCCTGCCTTGGCTAAAGCGGTAAAGCTGTATGAGCTGATATCGTGCGCAATTTGGAAGTTTTCCCGGGTTGTCGCATTGACATAATCCCCATCCAGCGCATCGCGAGGCGCATACGCGACTGAATGCACGATGCCGTCCAAGCCATCCCAGTGTTTGGCAAGTTCTGTAAAAACGCCATTAATGTGATCGTCATTGCTGACATCGCATTCTATCGTGATCTTTGAGCCACATTCTTCGGCCATTTTGACAACTCTTTCCTGAAGCTTGTCGTTTTGGAATGTGAACGCGAGTTCTGCGCCTTGTCTATGCATCGCTTGTGCGATACCCCATGCGATTGACCGGTTACTGGCTAATCCGACAATCAAAACGCGTTTGCCCTGCATAAAACCCATGTTATCTCCTGTTGGTTTGTTGTTACAATAGCGAAAGTATCTATGAGCCTCAATTTGATGTCCAGTAATTTGTCAATGAAAGCAGTTGAGCAGCGTGTTCTTTTTTTAGTGTTATTGACGCTGTTTTTAAATTTGGCTGGATGCGATTTATCTCAGCTCAACAATCCCTACAGCAAGGCTGAAGATAATCAGGCGGTCTTGTATTCGTCTTTTACTGAACGACCCAAGCACCTTGATCCTGCGGTTTCTTACAGTGCCAATGAATATGTTTTCATCGGTAATATTTATGAGCCTCCGTTTCAGTATCATTATCTGAAACGGCCTTATGAATTAGAGCCTCTAACCGCAGAGCAAATGCCTTCCGTTCGTTATCTGGATAGTAACGGACGTCAGTTGCCCTCCAATGCCGAGGAGCGTTTAATCCAGTACACCGACTATGTGATACAGATCAAGCCGGGTATCTTGTATCAGCCGCATCCTGCTTTAGCCAGATCCGATTCCGGTGCCTATCTGTATCATCAACTGACTGATTTGCAGTTACACGGAATCAACACGCTTAACGATTTTGAACAAACTGGCACGCGCGAGTTGACGGCGGAAGATTATGTTTACCAGATCAAACGGATGGCTACTGCAAAAATTCAATCGCCTATCAGCGAATTGATGAAAAATTATATCAGCGGATTTGCCGGGTTTTATGAGCAATCCGCCGGAAAAACGTTAAAGGAGATACGCACATTGCCTCTTGAAGGCGTGGTTGCCGAATCTCGCTATACCTATCGAATTAGAATCAAAGGCAAGTATCCGCAGTTTATTTATTGGCTGGCCATGCCTTTCTTTGCGCCAATGCCATGGGAAGCGGATATTTTTTACGACAATCCCCTCCTGACCCAAAGAAATATTACATTGGATTGGTATCCCATCGGCACAGGGCCTTTTCAACTGCAAGAAAATAATCCGAATCGTCGAATGGTGATGGTCAAAAATCCTAATTTCCACGATGATCGCTATCCTGATCAGGGTGAGGAAGAAGATGGTCCAAACGGATTGTTGGCGGATGCCGGCAAGAAACTGCCTTTTATCGAAAAAGTGGTGTTTACGCTGGAAAAGGAAACGATTCCGACGTGGAGTAAGTTTTTACAAGGTTATTATGATGTATCCGGTATATCTTCGGACAGTTTTGATCAGGTTGTGCAGTTTTCCGGTACGGGAGACCCGAATCTGACGGCAGACATGCAAAATAAAGGCATTCAGCTTCAAAAAGCGGTATCCAGTTCCATCTTTTATATCGGTTTCAATATGCTGGATGCTACCCTGGGAAGGAATGGAGAAAAATCCCGTAAACTGCGTCAAGCAATCTCTATCGCAATTGATTACGAGGAGTTCATATCCATTTTTATGAATGGCAGAGGGATCCCTGCGCATGGTGCTTTGCCGCCAGGCATCTTCGGGTATGCAGAAGGGAAGGAGGGCGTGAATCCTTATGTCTACGATTGGGTGAATGGTCAAGCCAAGCGAAAAGATATTCAATATGCCCAAAAACTGATGAAAGAAGCCGGTTGTCCAGGCGGTGTCGATAGTAAAACCGGTCAGTCGTTGATTTTGTATCTTGATACACCGGCGACCAGTATTGAAGAAAGGCCCAGGATGAATTGGTTTCGCAAACAATTAAAAAAACTGGGCATTAAACTTGTTATTCGCGGAACAGACTACAACCGTTTCCAGCAAAAAATGCGGGCCGGCAATGCCCAGATTTTTATGTGGGGATGGAACGCGGATTATCCTGATCCCGAAAACTTCTTTTTCCTGTTATATGGTCCTAACGCTAAAGTTGCATTCGGTGGCGAAAATGCCGGTAACTACCAAAATCCGAAATTTGATCGTCTGTTCAGGCAAATGCGTAACCTCGGCAATAATGAGCAACGCTATCAGTTGATTCAACAGTTGCAGAATTTAATACGACACGATGCGCCCTGGCTTTTCGGACTTTATCCTGAAGATTATGTTTTGCATCACGGCTGGTACACGAATGTTAAGCCGAATCTGATGGCCAACAATCGCCTTAAATATCATAAGATCGATCCAGTAATGCGCAAGGAAAGCCGGCAACAATGGAACGCGCCGGTCTTTTGGCCGCTTGGTTTATTTTTGTTGTTGCTGGTCGGTTTAATCATTCCTGCTGTTATCGCTTATCGCAGAAAAATAAGACTGGCTTTAAATGACTAGAGTATTCAGACTTTATGCCCCGGATCGCCGGATTTGCGTGGCCGACATCAATAGCGGGCATTCAGTTACTGCCACTGAGGTGCAACTTTGATTCATTATATTATCAGGCGATTGTTATACGCTTTGCCTTTGCTGATTGGCGTTAATATCCTGACCTTTGTGTTGTTTTTTGTTGTCAACAGTCCTGATGACATGGCGAGAATGCAATTAGGTCAAAAACATGTGACACAGCAAGCGGTCGATAACTGGAAAAAACAAAGAGGTTACGATTTGCCATTGTTATGGAACGAGGCCGGGCAGGGGCTTGAAACAGTGACCCAAACTGTTTTTTATCAGAAATCGGTAGGACTTTTCTGGTTCGATTTCGGTATTTCTGATAGTGATAAGCGCAATATCGGCGCGGATATCAAACAGCGCATGTGGCCCAGTCTGGCTGTTGCTTTACCTTCTTTGGTTTTAGGATTGATAGTCAATATCACGGTTGCGCTGATGATGGTGCTGTTCAGAAACTCATATCTGGAATTCAGTGGTGTCGTATTGTGTGTGATATTGATGTCGATTTCTTCGCTTTTTTATATTATCGGCGGGCAATTCTTATTCGGTAAACTACTCAGGTTGGTGCCTATTTCCGGCTATGACGGGGGCTTCAACGCGATTAAATTCGTTGTGCTGCCGGTACTGATTGGTGTTGTATCGGGAATAGGCTCGGGTGCTCGGTGGTACAGGACCCTGTTTTTAGAAGAAGTCGAAAAAGACTATGTTCGAACGGCCAGAGCCAAAGGCCTCAGCGAAACGCAAACCTTGTTCAGACATGTCGTCAAAAATGCGATGATTCCGATCTTAACCGGTGTAGTGGTGGTGTTGCCCTTGTTGTTTATGGGCAGTTTGATCATGGAATCGTTTTTCAGTATTCCCGGGCTTGGCAGTTATACCATTGATGCGATCAGCAGTCAGGATTTTGCCATTGTAAGATCAATGGTCTTTCTGGGTTCGGTGCTTTATATTTTCGGTCTGCTGTTGACCGATATTTCCTATACCTTAGTTGATCCTCGCGTCAGGTTGTCATAATGGTGGTGTTGTGGACTGATGCTTTAATCTATTTGCTGCTGATTTGCGGTGCAGGGTTTTGGTTTTGTGTACGAGGAAGGGCGACCATGCAGCGACCTATCCGAAAAGTGGGTCGAAGCAAAACCGGCATGGTGTCGTTAACTGTATTGCTGCTGTTTGTCTGCATAGGTTTATTGGATTCAATACACTTTAGAACCGATGAGGAGCGTTCCAATGAGATCATCAGTTTATTAGATTATTGGGCGTCACCGATTCGTCAAAACTCAGAAAAAACCTATTCGGCGCCTTTTTCCGCGTATTTGTTCGGTAAGGAATTAATGGTCGTAGATGAGGGTGCGCAGGTATGGGGGTATCCGCGTCTCAAGCATGGAGCTGCGCATCTGGCTGATCCTGACAGTGACTTAGCGAGCGATGTACTGCTTAAAACCGTAACAGGCTTGGCAGAAGGGTTTGTATTTTCTTTGCTGCCTCTGAGTTTGTTGTGGTTGTCCGTGCGTAAGCAAGAAGATGCCTGGCTAAAACAATCAACAGGAAAGACGGTGATTATTGTTGTGGTGGTTTTGATCTCGCTGGTTTTTACGGCCATTGAGTTATCAGCTCATTATCATATTTTAGGCACCGATAAAGTCGGGGAAGATGTGTTTTATCAGGCGGTCAAAAGTATCCGGACCGGACTTGTGATAGGAACACTGACTACCCTGGTCATGCTGCCTTTGGCGATAGTTTTCGGTATATTGGCCGGGTTTTTTCATGGTTGGCTGGATGATGTCATCCAGTATATCTATACGACCCTCAATTCAATTCCTGGGGTTTTGCTGATAGCCGCGTCCATCCTGATGGTGCAAGTCTATATGGCCAATCATCCCGATGATTTCACCAGTTTGATTGTCAGAGCGGATATGCGCTTACTGTTTTTGTGTCTGATTTTAGGCGTGACCAGTTGGACGGGCTTATGCCGAATGCTGCGCGCCGAAACTTTAAAGCTGCGAGAAATGGAATATGTGCAAGCTGCCAGAGCTTTGGGTGTTAAGCAGGGGATGATTTTATACAAGCATATCCTGCCTAATGTCATGCACATTATCATCATTTCCGTAGTGCTTGATTTCAGTTCTTTGGTGCTGGCTGAAGCGGTTTTGTCCTATATCAATATCGGTGTCGATCCTACGACGTACAGTTGGGGCAATATGATTAACGGTGCCCGGCTTGAGATGGCCCGCGAGCCCGCCGTGTGGTGGTCTCTAGCGGCCGCTTTCCTGTTTATGTTTACCTTGGTACTGGCTGCAAATTTATTTGCCGATACGGTCAGGGATGCTTTTGATCCTAGGCGGGCTGAACATGAGTAAACCGGTTTTGCAGGTCAATAATCTGAGTGTTGTGTTTGGCCGTGATCAAAAAGTCGTTGACGGTGTCAGCTTCGAGATTGCGCAGGGAGAAACATTCGCTTTGGTGGGTGAGTCGGGATCCGGAAAGTCACTTACCGCTTTGTCTGTGTTGCGCTTGCTGCCGCGCAATGCAAAACTGACGGCAAGATCCATTAAACTCGGCGACCTTGATCTGATGGCTATGGCTGAGTTTGATTTATGCCGCGTCAGAGGGCGGCGTATTGCTCTGATCTTTCAGGACCCCATGTCATCCTTGAATCCGGTTCTGACTATCGGCCGGCAAATAGAAGAGGTGCTGGAAATACATCAGTCTTTATCTGCCAATGCCATCAAGTCCAGGGTGGTTGAATTGCTGAAAATGGTTGAGCTCCCCAATCCCGATGCGCGTATGGGGGATTTTCCGCATCAGCTATCGGGTGGACAGCGTCAGCGGGTCATGATCGCCATCGCTTTGGCAGGAAATCCTGAGCTATTGATTGCCGATGAGCCCACTACGGCTTTGGACGTCACCATTCAAGCGCAGATTCTTGATCTGTTGAAATCGATACAAAAACAAACCGGCATGGCTTTATTATTAATCAGCCATGATTTGGCGTTGGTGTCGAACCGGGCAGACCGGATTGCGGTGATGCAGCAAGGCAAGATCGTCGAGACCGGTAAAAGTAGTTCGCTTTTTAAGCGGCCGACGCATCTTTATACGCAAAAATTGATGGCCGCATTGCCATTATTGGAACACAGCATCAGGACGGATAAGCCTGGCAGTGAGGTGGTGTGCAGGATAGAAAACTTTAAGGTCTATTATCCGATACGAAAAGGTGTTTTTAAGCGCGTGGTTGATCATGTCAAAGCGGTCGATGATGTCAGTTTTGATATTCAACGCGGCAAAACGCTGGCCTTGGTCGGGGAGTCGGGATGCGGTAAAACGACATTGGGCAAAGCCTTGCTCAATTTGATTCCGGTAACCGCAGGCAGGGTTTTACTGGATGGCATTGAAATTAACCGCTTAAGCGGAGAAGTCTTGAGAAAAAAGCGGGCCGAGGTCCAGATTGTCTTTCAAGATCCTTTTTCATCGATGAATCCACGAATGCTGGTCGGAGAGATCATTGAAGAAGGGATAAAGGCTTTACGTCCCGAAATCGATAACATTGAAAGACAGCGTCGCGTGTTTGAACTGCTCAGACAAGTCGATTTACCGGAAGAATCGGCGTATCGCTATCCGCATGAATTTTCAGGGGGGCAGAGGCAGCGGATTTGTATAGCCAGGGCCTTGGCTGTGGAGCCCAAGCTGATTGTGTGTGATGAGCCGACCAGTGCGCTGGATGTGTCGGTGCAGGCTCAAATCATTGCATTACTCAAATTGCTGCAACAGCAAAAAGGGATCAGCTATCTGTTTATCACCCATGATCTTGCATTAGTGGCGGAAATTGCCGACGATGTTGCCGTCATGTTGGGTGGAAAGATTGTGGAATACGGGCGTGTAGAAAAGGTGTTGATGCATCCTGACCATGTTTACACAAAGACGCTGCTTAACGCGGTTCCTCAATTACAGATTTAAGGTGTGATCTGCTTTTCGAAGGGCAGATAGATAACTGATTAGGGCTTATGGGCCGGGTTTGTTGACCCGGCCTTTTTCACTTAAGCTTTGTCAAGATCAAGTATTGCCCAAGACGACTTTTAATTCATTTCCTGCTTTAAGGTTTTTAGCATTGCTGGGATTCCATTTAACCAAGTCAGAGACAGGGACATTAAATTTCTTGGAAATCTGGCTCAGCGAATCACCCGGTTTGATTTTATATTGGACTTGTTTGTTTACCGGTTTTAAGACCGATTTTGCATTGGCCAATGTTTTCACTTTTGATGAGGATGGTTTGGCAGCGCTTTGTTTTGTTACAAGCTGAGTAGGCGCTGTAGTCTTATTAGCTTCTGATTTGCCTGGATTTTTTATAACCAGTTTTTGACCGGCTTTGATAGGTGAGCCTGGTTTTAGGTTATTCCACTTGGCTAAATCATCGGCACTGACAGAGTACTCCTGAGTGATGCGCCAGAAGGTTTGGCCTTTTGTTACGGTATGAGCGACTTGCTTAGCCGTTTGTGCAGTAATTGGCTTTTGGCTGGATGCTTCTTTATGGATGATATTAGCTGAGCCTGGTAACGAAAGCGTTTTGCCTGTCTGTATATGAGAGGCATTGGTTAAGCCGTTAGCCTTCAGCAAAGCACTGACGGTGATACCGTGTTTATTAGCAATCACGCTTAAGGTTTCACCCCGTTTGACAACATGCTTCTCGGCTTTTTTGGTGCTGGCCGGGATTTGAGTCTTTATGGTTTTAGCGGCTACCGGCTCATCTTGCTCCCGTTCATCGTAGCTGGAAACTCTGTCGTTAACGGAGAGTTGGGCGAGGTTCTGCCTGAACAATTCTGCCTGATTGACAGGAATTAACAAGCGGTTAGGGCCGTTAGAGGTGGTTCTGTTCTTTTTAAACGCTGGATTGAGTTTGACTATTTCTTCCATGGAAGTGTTAGCCAGTTCGGCGGCCTTTCTAAGATCCAGCGGCGAATCGACATTGACGACTTCAAAATAAGGTTCGTCAGGAATATTCTGTAAAGGAATATTATAAAGCTCAGGATTAGCAAATATTTTAGCGACTGCAATTAATCTTGGCACGTAATTAAAGGTTTCATTGGGCATTCTTAATGACCAATAGTCAGTTGGCAGGTCATTAGCCATGTTTCTGTCAATGGACTTTTGAACATTGCCCTTGCCCCAGTTGTAGGATGCAAGTGCCAGCAGCCAATCACCATCAAAGTTTTCGCCCAGGTCTTTTAAAAACTGGGTGGCCGCTTGAGTGGATGCATACACATCGCGTCTGCCGTCATACCAACTGTTTTGTTTTAAACCGTAAAGGCGTCCTGTTTCGGGGATAAATTGCCATAAACCGGATGCCTGAGCCGATGAGTTGGCGTTCGGACGAAATGCACTTTCCACGATGGGTAGAAGCGCCAGTTCCCCAGGTATATTTTTTGACTCGATTTCTTCAAGTATCAAATGAAGATAAGGTTCAGCTCGTTGTTGAACTCTGACTAAATATTCAGGGTTTTTTATAAACCAGTTGATTTCTTTTTCTATGCGTTCGTTCTCAACTTCAGGCAATGCATAGAGCGAAACCAGTCTATCCCAAATGCTACCCCCTTTTCCTTTAACGTAACCCGCAGAAGATTTTTTAAAATTTAATTTAGCAAGTTTACGATTAGGGTATTTGGGTCTGACTGTTGGCTTAGCGTAGTAGTCATCATGAGAGATTACAGGTGGTTTTACACTTTGACTCAAACTGTCATTTGCCGTGTGCGAAGTACATCCCGCAGTGGTCATAATCAAAAGCGATAAAATCGGCAATGACCTGTTAGAATTAATCTTAATCATATCATTTATACTTTTTTACCAAGGAAACCGATAGTATAGCCGTTTTTGTTTGAAATTCATCGTATTTCGCATTTTGAGACTCCTGTATGAAGCGTAATTTTTTATTCGGCTGGTATCAAACGCCAAGAGGAAAGCTCTTGCTAGATGTCGAAGCTTCTTTTATAAAGCGTTCAATAACAGTGAGTTGCAAGCAAAAAATATTGCAAATAGGTGGGTTGGGCTGGGAAGAAGAGTTTATCGACTGCGACTTATATGATGTTGCAATTCTCGATGTAAACGGCTTGGGATGCCCAAAAGCGAAGAAATTAAGAGCAAAATCCTATGCTTTGCCTATTCAAAGCGAAAGTATCGATCTGATTTTGTTGCCGCACCTGCTGGAATTTGATACTCATCGCTTTGAAACCATGCGCGAAATTGAACGGGTATTAAAACCGGAAGGTCACTTGGTCATAATCAATTTTAATCCCTGGAGCTTTTGGGTGCGTTATCAGTATTTATGGGAAATCAGATTGGCGGATTCAATTTTGGGGCACTTCATCAGTAAAAAAAGAGTATTGGACTGGTTGCGCTTGCTTAATTTTGAGGCGAAAGCGATTTCCGATCTGACCATCGATAAAGATAAGCCCAGACCCATCGATGCCGAAGGTGGATTTGTTTCTTTGTTTGCCACATCGTATGCAATTAGAGCGATTAAGCGGCGCTACAATATCATTCCTTTTAATCCTGTTACCGTTAAAAAATCAGGTTTTGCGATTGCCGGTAATATGGAATCCTCGCAAAGATCTCAAGATAATGTCTGAATCAGTCATTATTTATACCGACGGAGCCTGCAAGGGCAATCCTGGGCCGGGAGGTTGGGGCGTTATCCTGGCCTATAAGGGAAAAGAAAAAGAGTTGCATGGCGGTGAGGCTTTGACAACCAATAACCGTATGGAACTCATGGCGGCCATTAAGGCGCTGGAGGAGCTTAGTCGCCCTTGCCAGGTAGTATTAAATACCGATTCCAAATATGTTCTTCAAGGCATTACCGAATGGCTACCCAACTGGAAAAAAAGAGGGTGGAAAACCGCGGCTAAAAAACCGGTCAAAAATGAAGATTTATGGCGCAGGCTTGATCAGGCGCTTATTCAGCATAAGGTGGAATGGCGGTGGATAAAGGGCCATTCCGGTGATCCCGGCAATGATAGAGCCGATCAACTCGCTAATCTGGGTATTGAATCACTCAAGCAAACATTTACTGGATAGGGCTCTTTAGGCGGGTTAAATTTAAACGACAGTACTCATTACTGTTTTGACTAAAACACTCAATTTTTAAGCAACAATGACAAGCACTTTAGACTATGTAGAACAATTGCCCGAATCGGTTCATCGTTACTCCATTATATGGATTCATGGATTGGGCGCCGATGGTCATGACTTTGCGGGCATAACACCTGCGCTGGATCTCCATGAGGCTGGCGTGCATTTTATTTTCCCTCATGCTCCGTTGCAACCGGTTACGATCAATGGCGGAATGGTCATGCGTGCCTGGTATGACATCCTGGAAATGACGTTGACCCGGAAAGTCGATGAACAAGGCATTTACGCTTCATCTGAAGCCATCCATGAGCTGATCCAAATGGAAATCAATAAAGGGATTCCTTCTGAAAATATAGTGCTCGCCGGATTTTCACAAGGCGGCGTCATTGCCTTGCATGCAGGTCTGCGTTTCCCGCAAAAACTGGGCGGCATTGTGGCGCTGTCGACGTATTTACCGACCATTACCCAGCTTGAAACCGAAGCCTGTGAAACAAACAAAACCACGCCGATATTGATGGTGCATGGTACCGCAGATCCTGTGGTCGAGATTCAAGCGGGCAAAATGGCGCGTGACGGTTTAGTCGCGTTGGGTTATCCGGTTCAATGGCTGGAATTTGGGATGCAGCACGAAGTGATTTATCAGGAAATTGAGGCGATCAAAAAATTCATAAAACAGTGTTTCAATCAGTGAGGCGGTTTCGATGAGCAGACAAGTCGTACTCGATACCGAAACGACCGGATTAAATCCTCAGGAAGGCCATCGGATCATTGAAATCGGTTGTGTTGAATTGGTCAACCGGCGCTTAACCGGGCGGCATTTTCATGTCTATATCAATCCGCAACGCGTGATTGATAGCGGCGCAATTGAAGTGCATGGTATTACCAATGAATTTTTGAACGATAAACCGTTGTTTACCGACATTGCTGATGATTTCATCCAGTTCATCAAGGAATCAGAACTAATCATCCATAATGCACCTTTCGATGTAGGGTTTATCAATCACGAATTCGCCTTGCTGGATAAGACGCTCGGCACCGTTAGCCAATACAGCGAAGTATTTGACACCTTGAGTTTTGCCCGCAAAAAGCATCCCGGACAACGTAATAGCCTGGACGCTCTGTGTAAGCGTTATGGCATTGATAACAGTCATAGAGAGCTGCACGGCGCGTTGCTGGATGCCGAAATTCTTGCCGAAGTCTATTTATTGATGACCGGGGGGCAATCTTCGCTATTAGAAGAAGCCACGGACAGCCGGCAAGAGCAAACAGATCTGCAAGTCAAACGGGTTTTAGCTGATCGCAAACCTTTAGCCATTATCTACTGCAATGAAGACGAGCTTCAACAACATCAAGCCCGGTTGGCCGCCATAGAAAAAGCAAGCGGCAATTGTTTGTGGAAATAGCGGTCTGGCATTCGTAACAGAGAGAGTATCTTCACAGGGCAAGGTAGGTTGGGTTTGCTCGGAGAGCCTAACCCAACAATCGAAGCATTCAATTACGAAATGTTTATCTGTTGGGTTATGGCTATTGCCTCAACCAACCAGCATTGATTACGAATTACGTAAGTCCGCTTCATGATCTAAAGTTTCCCAGTTTTTTCTAGAGTGATCCAGGTGTCCATGGGGATTAATTAAGGCTATGTTCGCTTTAGTAGTTGAAACTACGTCAACGCCGTCATTCCGGCATGGATTGCCGGAAACCAAGTCACAAGGAGGTGAAAGTCCAACGCCATCCATGGCTTCTGGACCCCGGCAATCCGTGCCGGGGCGACACCAACTATTAACACAAACATAGCCTTAATTAAGGTTATTTTTTACGTTAATAGTTGCCGTCATTCATGCATGGATTGCCGAAATCCAGGTCACAAGGATGTGAAAAATATTTTTTATTACTATGATGTCCTTGCCGTTACGCCAAATAATTTTTAATCGAGTCTTATTCTAGGGTTGCCGGGAATTAACCAAACAATCTCCATGAATCCACGTTTCCAACAATCTCTGCATCTACAAATCAATCCTTCTCAATGGAAAAAGCGCTTTATCCGCATACTTCATTTACTGGCCCTATCTGCCGTATTTTTGGCTTCATTATCAATATGGATTAAGGCTCTGCTGATCCTTTGTTTGGTAGTCAGCAACTTTATCTATTCACACCGGGCAACTGGTCACAAGAACAAATCGGCCGTTAGATATAGCGATGCAAACAGCTGGCAAATTGATGTCGGTAGTGGGTTTGAGCCCATTCAAATTTGCCCTTCGACGGTAATAACGCCCTGGCTAATCGTGCTTCATTACAGCTTGGCCAACCGCAAACATTACTTGCCAATTTTTTGTGATGCACTGGAAACCGCCGATTTTAGAAAATTACTTGTGTTACTTAAAGTCAACGGACTTGCTTAGACAGGTCAGTGCTTTACGAGATTAAGTGCACGCTGAACTTTTTTATCAAGAAACTGATTAAGAACTGTATAATTGCCCGTTTTTACGGGAAGCCTGCCCCCGTACCGAATAACCAGAAACTGAGAGCACTATGGCCCTATATTGTGGAATCGTCGGCTTGCCGAATGTCGGCAAATCGACTTTGTTTAACGCGCTGACCAAGGCAAAAATTGCCGCTGAAAATTACCCATTTTGCACCATCGATCCTAATGTCGGCGTTGTTCCGGTACCAGACAGTCGTATGGACAAGTTGGCCGAAATTGTCAAGCCGCAGCGCATCCTGCCCACCACAATTGAATTTGTCGACATTGCAGGTTTAGTGGCTGGTGCATCCAAAGGGGAAGGGCTGGGTAACCAGTTTTTAGGCAATATCCGCGAAACAGATGCCATTGCCCATGTCGTCCGCTGTTTTGTCGATGACAATGTCATCCATGTCAGCGGCAAGATCGATCCGGTCGCCGATATAGAAGTTATCAACACAGAACTGGCGCTTGCCGATATGGCGACGGTCGAAAAAGCTTTGCTGCGCGTAATGAAAGCTTCAAAGTCAGGCAATAAAGACGAATTGGCTAAAAAGGATGTTTTAGAACGAGTTAATCAACAACTGGACAAAGGCGAGCCGGTCAGGGCGTTAAAATTAAGTGATGATGAAATAGCACTGATCAAAGAGCTGTGTCTGTTGACCATCAAGCCGACGATGTACATCGCCAATGTTCAGGATGACGGATTTGAAAACAATCCGATGCTCGATAAAGTCCGCGCTCATGCAGAAAAAGAAGGCGCCATCGTCGTTCCTGTCTGCGCGGCCATAGAGTCAGAAATTGCACAATTGGAAGAAGATGAAAAGCAGGAATTTCTTCAGGATCTGGGTCTGGATGAGCCTGGCTTGAATCGGGTAGTTAGGGCAGGGTATCAATTGCTTAACTTATCCACTTACTTTACCGCCGGCGTTAAAGAAGTCAGAGCCTGGACCATACCCGTCGGAGCAACAGCGCCGCAAGCCGCCGGCGTGATTCACAGTGATTTTGAAAAAGGCTTTATTCGCGCGGAAGTGATCGCCTATGACGATTACGTTGCGCATAAAGGCGAGCAAGGCGCTAAAGATGCCGGCAAATGGCGATTGGAAGGTAAAGACTACATTGTCAAAGATGGCGATGTCGTGCACTTTAGATTCAACGTTTGACAAATAAAAAGCGGGTCCCTATAATGCCCGCTCTTTTACAGACCTCCTTTAGGCGATGTAGCTCAGCTGGTTAGAGCACGGGATTCATAACCCCGGGGTCGGTGGTTCAAGTCCACCCATCGCCACCATAAAAAATTATTGTATTGGGTGCCAAACTACTCAATAGTTCTTAATCGGTGTATTCACCCTGCTAAAATTTGTGGAACTAGTGTCTATGGTGTTTTTTGAACTCATTGATACCCGCCATTAAATAAATCGAAGGAATGACGGTTTCGACTGGGTAACAAATTATGACGTCAATTTTAACAATAATTCCATAGGGTCAACCTAGGTATGCTCGAAGTTCTGTATGAATATAAGATTCCAAAGTTGGCTGCGTTGCTCAGTACTCTCGGGTTGACGAAAGTCCGGTTAGTAGACTGATGCGTCAGTTTTCTGCAAGTCCGGTTGAAATGTTTGGCAGCTTTTGGCGCAACAGGCAATTGATTTATCAAATGAGTAAGCGCGAAGCCATTGGCCGTTACAAGGGGTCGGTGATGGGCTTGGCTTGGTCATTCTTAAATCCACTACTCATGCTCGTCATTTACACTTTTGTGTTCTCAGTCGTCTTTAAAGCACGATGGGGAATAGGTGCGGACGAGAGTAAAACCGATTTCGCCATCATCTTGTTCGTTGGGCTCATCGTCCATGGGCTGTTTGCCGAATGCATCAATCGTGCGCCCAGTTTAATCATCTCAAACGTTAATTACGTCAAGAAAGTGGTATTTCCGCTGGAAATTCTGCCTTGGATTGTCTTTGGCTCGGCACTGTTTCATACGATTATCAGTCTTGTCGTTCTTTTGTTGGCGCAACTTGTTCTTAACCAGCACGTGCCGATGACAGCAGGACTCTTTCCACTAGTGCTTTTGCCTCTTATTCTAGGCAGCATGGGGCTGGCTTGGTTTTTGGCGGCGCTCGGCGTATATTTGCGTGATGTGAGTCAAATCACCGGCATGTTTACCACGGTCATGCTCTTCATCTCTGCCGTGTTTTTTCCAATGAGTGCATTGCCAGAGCGCTACCAATTTTGGTTGCACTTTAATCCGCTCGCAGTCATTATTGAGCAAAGCCGGGGCGTGTTGGTGTTTGGGCAACTGCCCAATCCCCTAATGTGGTCTGTCCTGATGGGATTAGGCCTATCGATGGCTTGGGCTGGCTTTGCCTGGTTTCAAAAGACAAGAAAGGGTTTTGCCGATGTCCTCTAATGATTTTTCCTATTCGATTAATTGCTAACACGTTTCAAGTGGACACAAGAGATGAGGCTAACTAATGGCCAGCCTGCCGATTTGTTGTGTTTAAACGCCAGGTTGAATAAAAAATGAGACTGACGAAACAACAAACAGAAATAATTATGCAAACAGTTATACGTTCGGCTGGTATGGGAGCGGAAGTCTATCTATTTGGCTCCAGACTCAACGACCAAGCAAAAGGTGGGGATATAGATCTACTCATCGAATCCGATACAAATCTATCGCTAATACAGCGAGCACACATTAAAATGCAGTTGGAATCTCAACTTGGTTTACCCGTTGACATCGTGTCGAAATCCCGTGGTGCTGTGGCAACACCTTTTCAAATCATTGCCCAATCTCAGTCGATTCAATTGGATATATAAGTGAAACTATCCATTCTCGACTCAGAAAAACAGCACCTTGCAGAGCTTTTAGAGGCAATACAACGTTGCGTTTACTTCCTTGATGCTTCTAGCAGAAAACTAGCATGGCCATTGACGGCAGATCTGTTAGAAACGCAAAAAAAGAATGTCGTGCTATTCGAAGCAATGGCGGCAATCAACGAGCGATTTGCCAAACTGCAGGATACACTCGGTGCGGCCATGCGACATGCCTGCATTCTTGCTGGTGAACCCACAGATAGCTTTCTTAAAGTACTCAGCTTTTACCAAAAAACAGGCGTACTCGAATCAGTTGAGTCATGGCAATTATGTCGTACAGCGCGTAATCTTGCCGCACATGACTACGATATTAACTATGCAGAAATCGCAGATCATTTTAATTCGCTAAAGACCTTAACTCCCTTGCTATACATGAGCGCTGTCCGCTTCCTCAACTATTGCCAGGAAGAACTGCGTATTGCACCCAAGCAAGCAGAGTTCAGTTGATTGTAAAAACAAAACAAGCTGATGAAAGTGGGATGCCCCAATGAGCACAAACGACATCTCCATCAAAGTAGAAAATCTCAGCAAGTACTACCACATCGACGATAACCCGCGTGACAGGCTTAAGCAATATGTCACAATTTTAAGAGAATGAGAGTTATGCGCCTGCCGCCTAATTATCAAACAACGATTACAGGCATCGCCGCAAAAGTATTTGGGGATAGCGCTTCGGTGTGGCTGTTTGGCTCCAGATTGAATGACGCTGCCAAGGGGGGAGACGTGGACTTGCTCATAAAGCTAGAATCGCCTACTGCTGATAAAGCAGTGCTTGCCGCTCGATATAACGCCCTGCTGCAAATGAAACTTGGTTTGCAGAAATTTGATATTTTAGTCATTGATCCGTCAACCCCACTTAAACAGATACATCAACAAGCACTTTCCGACGGTGTACGGTTATGACGGATAAATATTCCAATACGGGTCTTGCCGCAAGACTGGATCACCTTCGGCGCGTTGTAATTAAAGAGTGCAATTATCTCATCTACACTGCTGAAGGATTGAAGCAGACTGATCCACAGTTTCGCTGGCTGGATGCGGTTGAGCAAAACGCCGACCTGACCGAAAGGCTTGATGCCTTCGTTAGTCGCTTCTGTCGTCTGCAAAACACACTGGGTGACAAACTTCTTCCCGCCTATCTTAGTATGCAGCTAGAACCTATCGGAACCGTGCTGGACAATCTCAACCGTGCTGAAAAGCTGGGATTGATAGCGAGCGTTACCGACTGGATTGAAGCTCGCAGCCTTCGCAATAACTTGGTGCATGAATACACTGAAGATGTGGAACTATTGCGGCAAAGCATATTACGTGCATTAGAACTTGTTCCAATGCTTGAGACTGTAACCCAAAAACTCTGCCAAGAAAGCAAAAATTAGTCATGACCAACATCGCCATCAAAGTTGAAAACCTCAGTAAATGTTACCAAATTTATGACACCCCGCGTGACCGGCTTAAGCAGTTTGTAGCGCCCCGCCTCCAGCGCTTGACTTGGCAGCCCCCAAAACAATACTTCCGCGAGTTCTGGGCGCTCAAAGATATTTCATTCGAAATTAAAAAAGGCGAAACTGTTGGTATTATCGGGCGCAATGGCAGCGGCAAATCTACACTACTGCAAATGATCTGCGGCACACTAAACCCCACTAGCGGCAGCATCCAAACCAGTGGGCGCATTGCGGCATTGCTAGAACTTGGTTCCGGCTTCAATCCCGACTTCACCGGACGCGAAAACGTGTATATGAATGCTGCCGTGCTTGGACTTACACAGGATGAGATCGACAAACGCTACGATGATATAGTCGCTTTTGCAGATATTGGTGAATTTATCAATCAGCCGGTCAAAACTTATTCAAGCGGAATGGTAGTTCGGTTAGCATTTGCAGTTCAATCTCAGATTGATCCAGATATTTTGATCGTCGACGAGGCACTATCTGTTGGTGATGCCAAATTTCAAGCAAAATGTTTTGATCGCCTACGTCAGCTTAAAGAAAATGGAACAAGCATATTGCTTGTAACTCACTCAAGCGAACAAATAGTTACTCATTGTTCAACCGCCATCTTGCTAAATAACGGTACTCAGCTTGAAACAGGCGAACCAAGAAGTGTCATTAACCGTTATATGGACTTACTTTTTGGCAAAGAGAAAAAAACACCTGCAAGTCTTGCAACCCAATCGGCCAAGGCCTCTTCCCCAGCAGGTATCAAATCCACATATGCTTTAAGTAATTCAGAAGATTTATTTTTTACCCGCGTCGGCTACAACCCACATGAATATCGCTGGGGTGATGGCACTGCAACCATTTTAGATTTCTATTTAGCAGCAGATGATGACACCTATCCGTCAGCAGTCAGCACTGGACAAAAAATTACAATGGCTATTTCAATAAGATTTCACAACGACTTTTACCGTCCGATACTGGGAATTACCATTAAAACAAAGGAAGGCGTCACAGTATATGGTGTTAACTCAGAAACGCTCGATTGTGATGATTTCATAAAGTTAGGCCGAAGCGAATCAGTGATCCAAATTCAGGCTGCGTTCAATTGCCTCCTTGCCCCCGGCGATTATTTCATTTCTTTGGGTCTTGCCTCTAAGCATGGCGAAGAGGTGATACCCCATGATCGACGATACGACTCAATCCATCTGCATGTTCGCCCCAATACTAGATTTTTTGGCCTTACTGATCTGGAGCTTATAATGAATGCGAAAGAGGTTGTCGCATGAGAGAGCTCGCTCAAAAGTTAGGTTACAAACTTGATCTTGTAGATAACATCTGGATAAACCCAAACTACAAAGGCATCGCCTATAGCGATGGTGATGAAGTAGAAAAGCGAATCGCCTCAATCATTAAACAGGCTTTGGATGTTTCAGTTCTCTCCACTGAACTTCGCCAGTATTGTACGGACTGGCCATCTCTTTACCATTTAAGCAGCACTCGCGCCAATATCATGCGCCCTTTCAAGCATATTCTTAATACAAGCGATGTCCTTGAGATTGGGGCTGGCTGCGGCGCCATTACTCGGTACATAGGCGAATGTGGCGCAAATGTTCTAGCGCTTGAGGGTAGTCCTCGACGCGCTACCATAGCAAGATCCCGAACCCGTGACCTTGAAAATGTTGCTGTATTGACCGAAAAGTTTGATCAGTTTCAATGTGATCATCAGTTCGATGTGATTACACTGATTGGCGTACTTGAATACGCCAACTTATTCACATCCGGAGAAAATCCTCCTCTTGAGATGTTGAAGCGAGTGCGTTCACTGCTCAAGCCCGAAGGTAAACTCATTATTGCCATTGAAAATCAATTGGGCTTAAAGTATTTTGCAGGCGCCCCAGAAGATCATCTTGGTCAGCCTATGGTTGGTATTGAGGGGCGCTACCGCAAAGATCAGCCGCAAACATTTGGGCGCAAAGTGTTGACAGACATGTTGGAACAGGCTGGTTTTGGCACATCCGAGTTCCTAGCGCCATTTCCAGATTACAAGCTACCTGTCTCTATCGTCACGGAAAGCGGATTTGCTTGTGAAGAATTTGACGCTGGCGCGCTGGCTTGGCAAAGCGTCAGACGTGACCCTCAGCTACCTTCATATCTGGCGTTTTCTCCTGAGTTGGTTTGGCCAATTGTGGCTAGGAACGGAATTGCTCTCGACTTGGCGAATTCTTTTCTTGTAGTGACAAACAACTCTCAGCAAGAACAGATTCTTGCTTATCATTTTAGTACTGAGCGATCCAGTGAATATTGCAAAGAAACACGTTTTCTGGTGACGAACACGGGACTTATAGAACTGCAATATCACATGCTTTCGCCTGATTCCCATCGGGTTCAGGAGAATCGGCTGATAAAGTTTAGCGTCCCAGAAAAGGCTGAATATGTATCCGGTAAACTATTATCGCTTGAATTAATAGAGATCGTAACCCGTGACGGGTGGCGCTTCGAAGAAGTAGGAGCCTTCTTGCGACGTTCTCTCCACATTTCCAGTTCGCTTGCTTCATCAAGCAACTTACCTGTACCCGTAGCTTCTATTGACACAAACCTTCCCGGGGCGTGTTTCGATCTAGTTCCGCAGAACATCATCATTCTGCATGACGGGACATACCGGGCTATCGATAGCGAGTGGCAGCTATCTGATGACATACCTGCCGGTTGGTTGGTGTTTCGTATTTTACTTTTGCTAGTACAATCTGTATCACGTTTCGGCAAAACTGTCGAAGCCTTCCCGGCCAACCGAATGATGTTTTTTAGAGAGGCCTTCAAGAGTGCTGGATTGGAAATAAGTGAAAACGAAATCAGAGGCTTTGGAAATATGGAGGCTGCTATTCAGGCAGAAATTAGCCAGCAACCGGTCGAAACCTTTCTTAACTGGTGGTCTGATTCGCCATTACCTTCTCATGGTTTAAACCAGGCGATTGTAGAGCGCAACGAAGCACTGTCGCTCAATCATCGGCTATTTGAAGAAAACAAATTACTGGTCGCACAGCGTGATGAAGCTTTAAATGCAAGCCTATTTGAAATTGCAAAAAGAATTTTACTAAGAAGCAAGCGATGAATAATAAAGTCAGCGTTATTATTAGAACAGGTGCGTCAAGAGTTGGTTGCTTAGAACAGGCAATTGATAGTATTTCATCACAGCTTTATAAAAATATTGAAGTTGTGATAGTTGAAAATGGCTCAAAGGGATTGCAGGAATGGTTGGCAAATAAAAAATTTGAGAACTGCGAGCTACGCTACTATCAGCAAACTGAAGCTAACAGATGTTCAGCAGGAAATTTAGGTCTTGAAGTAGCAAGAGGCAATTATGTTTGTTTTCTGGATGATGATGATATTTTTTATCCTAATCATATAAATCTTCTTGTTGCTGCACTGGAAGAAAATAATGCTGCTGTTGCTGCATACTCATTGTCTCATGAGGTTAAATCGCAAATTGACAGTTACACCCCTTTTCAATGTAAAGATAAGACAGCTCGTATAGTGTTTAGGCAGCAATTTAGCAGGGGAGCATTGTTTGTAAATAATTATCTTCCTATTCAATCAGTGTTATTTAGAAAAACTCTGTTTGAACAATATGGTGGCTTTGACGTAAGTTTACAAAGACTAGAGGATTGGGACTTATGGGTAAGATATGCAAGCCAATCGGAGTTTGTTTTTGTAGACGTTGCAACCAGTATGTATAGGATGCCTATTAACCGCAAAATTTCAGGTATCAGAAATCGAGAGCATGATGAATACTATCCATTTGTACGTGCTAAACAGTCGCAAATTACAACTATTTTTGATCAGAATTTATTTGATGAAATGATTGAAGAGATATTTCGCTGTACAAAAATATCTATGATTATCCTTCGTCTAATTTACGATGGAAAACTGAGTAAACAACCGTTGTTTAAAAAAATTTGCACACAATGGGGACTGAGTTTTAATGATAGAAAGAGTGAAATAACGGTTCTGGACGCAATTAAGCTCACTAGTGAGGTAATAACACAATACAAGCTGCTATGGAATATCCATCGCACCGAGTTTTTTATTCGACAAAAAATAAAACAAATAGTATTTCGATAAATTGAGTAATAACTTAGAAAAATGATAGATATATTTACAAGCATAAATTTGAACTACCTTGCTAAAGCAAGAGTTTTGGCAAACTCCGTTAAGAAGTTTCACCCAGAAGCCAGAATGCATTTGATGTTATCAGACGCAATACCCTCTTGGTTTAATTTAAATAATGAACCTTTTGATACCGTCATTACTCCAGTTGATTTAAGTCTTAGCAATGCCTGGATATTTAAACATTCTGTAGTTGAATTATGCACGGCAGTAAAGCCGTTTTGTTTCCAATATATACTGAAGAAATATTCCAGTAAGACAGTTTTTTACTTTGACCCTGATACTGTTTTATTTTCTAAAATTGATAACCTCATCGATATGCTGGCTGATAACAGCAGTCTATTAACGCCCCATGTTTGCAAACCTGAATTGCATTTGGATGCGATTGTTGATAATGAAATATCAAGCCTGAAGCATGGTGTTTATAATCTCGGTTTTCTTGGCGTTAAAAATGACCAAGAAGGCAATGCTCTAATCGACTGGTGGGCAAGTCGGCTCACAAATTTTTGTCAAGATAACATCCCAATGGGAATATTTACTGATCAAAGATGGATGGATTTTGCCCCGGTATTTTTCCCAAAACTAAAGATAGTTAGAGAGCCAATTTACAACGTCGCCACATGGAATTACACGACAAGGAATGTAACTGGAACCATACAAAAGGGAATAAAAGTAGATGGCATGCCAATGTGTTTTCATCACTTCTCGGGCGTTGATAATGGTGCAAGCGTAATGATGTTAAACAAATATTCAAAAGACAATCCCACTGCGTGGGAATTAGATCGCTGGTATAAAGACGAGTGTAAAAAGTATGGTCAAGACGAAGCCAGTCAAATACCTTGGTTCTATGGATATTATGATAATGGGGAAAAGGTTACGCAAACTGAAAGAATTTTCTACCGTAATGCAGCTGATTTGCAAGATGAGTTTCATGACCCTTTGGCTACCGAAGTTCCCGGCAAGAAGTATGGAGTAAGCTTCTATCAATGGTTAAAGGCAAATCAGCCGGAGCTTCCACCAACGCTTCGCCCCTTTCCTGAGTTTTTACATGAAACCAAAACAGCCTTGCTGGCCTATGCCAACAGATCGCGAAGGTTGCCAAAATATTTAAAAAAAGTAATTTCGTTTATGATCCGAAAATTTTTTTCTCTTGCTTACATTTTGAGCAAAACAAAGTGAACTCTTCAACCAAACTTACCCACCTGGAGTTTTCTGCTAGTTCTTGGCTAAAAGGTCTCACGCCCATTCTGTTTCTGTTGTTGGCGTTTAGCTTGGTTAGCGTTGGAGTATTTAGTGATTTTTTATTTGGTAAATAACTTCTGCTTCGCCGAAGTCATGACTTCAATTTTGAATTGGATTTAATGTGTCAACATGTTACCTGAGCGCTGAAAAATGAAAAATGTGTGTTTAATTTCTTTTTTAGGGTTGTTTTTGTCTAGTTGTAATGATTACCCAGGTCATAAGCCTAATGATTATGTAAAGATGTCTCCCAAAGCTAGATGGGATGATGCGAACAGCCAAGTTATCCCTCTTGGCGGAGACTGTCATATTGACAGTATCAATGATGTGTCGGGTGAGGTATTTATGAGTCACTCTGTCAGCCAAAGTAAACCACCACTTAATGTCGTTGGATGGAGTGCAATTTCAGGGAAAGAAGGCATTGTCGCATCTGATGTAGCAATAGCGCTGAAAAACAAATTGCCACCGAATCTGCGTCTTTTTGCTAAAACTACTCGGGAAAAAAGAGCCGACGTTGCTGAATATTTCAAGAATCCAGCATCTGTTGATACTGGTTTTAAAGCTGCAATTGATATATCTGATGTATCACCGGGCGAGTATGTGCTGGAATTGATACAGCATAAAGATGGAAATACTTACAAGTGCCAGTTTACTTCAAATATCACTATAAAAAATTGACCGATTGTTAATGGAAAAAACGCTTTTGCAAAAATATCCTGAAAATTTTTAAACCGCACCAATTTTAATCTAAGGCTATTACATTGATGATCAATAAATCAGCAGTATTTTTTCTTCCTATAGTTTTAAGTTTGTGTATTTTGCACATTTGTTATCCGGGATTCATGTCATACGACAGTATTCAGATGCTTGAAGAGGCTAGATCAAGTGTAAGAGGAGGTATATTTCCAACTGCACCAGTATACGTCCTGAGATTCTTCGACATTACAGGACACGGTCCCACTCTGATGATACAAGTGCAAAATTTTATTTTGCTATTCAGTGTAACTTTAGTTCTTCGTATATTAAAGGTAGGTTTAATTACATCAACAATATCATTGTTTGCTCTTGTTGCAATGCCTACTGTTATTGGTTGTATGCTAGTACTTTGGAAAGATGTAACCTTAACTGCTTTAATCATGCTTTCATTGACAATAATTTTTTGGGCTAGTCAAGCAATTAAAAATGATATTTTTTACAAAATAGCAAAATGGCTCGCACTGTTATCTTTAATGGTTGGCACATTAGTGAAATTTAATGCTATTACTTCGACTGTAATTATTTCTAT
This sequence comes from Methylicorpusculum sp., assembly GCF_030651835.1. Taxonomy (GTDB): domain Bacteria; phylum Pseudomonadota; class Gammaproteobacteria; order Methylococcales; family Methylomonadaceae; genus Methylicorpusculum. The sequence goes on from NZ_JAUSBX010000022.1 coordinate 37,763, forward strand.
TTATTGGCTTAGTGTTTTTTACAAAAATAAAAATTTTCAATATAGGTTTGCTGCATTTTTTATAATTGTTATTAGCATGATAGCCAGTAATAAGATAATAAATGGATATAGTTTTCCTAATTTTCAAAAACTCGAAACTAATAATATATTGTATGGGGTTATGGCTAATGACCTAATTGGCATATCCGGGTGGTCTCGGGTGTCATTAATACCATTTGATTTAATTAACTCTGCTCATACACCTAAGGTACCAATATCTGATATTGACAAAATTTATAGCTCACTAGGTAGTGCAGTAATGTATGAGAATAATGTAAAATTGGGAAATATTGTTACAATTTTTCCTGAGAAGTATAGAACTGAGGATATTATTAATGCTTGGCTTACTGGGGTATTTACCCATCCAATGGCTTATATAAGTTACAGATTTGATTTGTTTTCTGAAATTATTGGGGCTAAAACTTACGGGACTTACGAACCCACACATTTCAATCGCATTGATGAAAATAAATTTGGCATAAAATTTCAAGAACGGCATATTACTGATTTTACTCTTAAGTATATAGAATGGGCATCAAATGTTTTTTTTGGAAAGCCATGGTTTATTTTCTTAATATCTTTCATTGCTGTACTTTTTATTATAAAAAACCCTAGCATACCAACTCAAGTCAAGATGTTTTCCTTCTACTCTTTCGCAGCAGCTTTCCTATACATTATTCCTTTTTTATTGGTCACTTTATCTGGTGAAGTTCGTTATAGTTTTACTGCAATTGTATTAAGCAGTAACTCGATATTTGCATGGATATTTGGTAAAAACCCATCCTTATCTTTAAAATAAAAGAATATAGATATGAATATAGATATGTACCGAATATTTTATGTGATCCAGAAAAAGCACTGGTGGTTTGTCACTAAGAAAAACATTGTATTGGATGTTATTGATAGGCATCTATGTGTGATCGGCGACATCAAAGTGCTGGATATCGGGTGCGGAAGTGGTTTGATGCTGAATGCCCTTGAAGATTTGGGACAAACCTACGGCATGGACATGTCGGATGATGCCATTAATTTTAGCAAAGAGATATTTAGTGGGAAGGTAGAGAAGGGGGTTTTGCCCGATCAAATTCCATATCAAAAAGATTTCTTTAACCTCATTACAGCCTTAGATGTCATTGAACATATAGATGAAGATGTTGCCTCATTAAAGGCAATACATGCCCTTCTAGTTTCAGATGGTAAAGCAGTAATCACTGTACCAGCATACATGTTTTTGTGGTCAAAATTTGATGAGCTGAACGAACATAAGCGCAGATACACACTCACTGAACTTAACACAAAGCTGGTGCAGGCCGGATTTACAGTGGAGAAAATATCCTATTTCAACACCTTGCTTTTCCCTGTTGTTTTTGTTGTGCGGATGTTAAATAATGTTTTGGAGCGTGATGGAGCTTCAGACATGGATATGCCAAGCCGCCCATTGAATTTTGTTCTTGAGAAAATTTTTGGCATTGAAAGATATCTTCTTAAATTTGCAAATCTGCCATTCGGGGTCTCTGTGTTGGCCGTAGTAAGGAAATGATCTCGAATTGCAAACAAGCCTGTCACAATGGAACGAACAGCTATGAACGATTCTGAACCTCATCGCGTTTCTCTCGTTATCCCTGTTTATTGCGGGGAGAAAACGCTCCCGATACTAATTAAAGAGATTGCACCTCTAACACTAAGGCAGTCTACTCCAGACGGAATAGATTATGTTATCTGTGAAGTGATACTTGTGCATGATTGTGGTTCGGATCGTTCAGACAGAGTTTTAGAAGCGCTTGGTGCCCAATATTCATTTGTCAGGCCGGTATGGTTGTCTCGTAATTATGGACAGCACGCTGCGACAATGGCAGGAATGGCAAGTGCAACAGGCGATTGGGTTGCAACTATTGACGAAGATGGACAGCAAGATCCTGAAGATATTGGACATATGCTGGATAGAGCTATAAGTGCTTCATTGCAGCTTGTTTATGCTGAGCCAATAAATCCACCGCCTCATGGCTGGTTGAGAAACACATTGAGTAAAACTGCCAAAGCCATCACAGCTAAATTACTGGGTAACAGCCAAATGGGCAAATTCAACAGTTTCAGACTTGTTGATGGTGAGATTGCTCGTACTTTGGCAGCTTATTGTGGCAATGGTGTCTACCTTGATGTAGGGCTTTTCTGGATCGCCGGCCGCATTGGTCACTGCCCTGTAAGGCTTAGAAACGAATTAGACCGACCATCTGGCTACTCGTATTTAAAGTTGTTTCGCCACTTTTGGACGTTGGTTCTTACCACTGGTACACGTCCGCTTAGATTGATTACCTTGATGGGTTTTGGTTCTCTTTTCCTAGCCATGGCTATTTCTGGTTATGCGATTTATGGTAAATTTTTCTTAGATAATCCTGTTCAGGGATGGGCATCACTTTTGATTGTGGTCTCCTTTTTTTCTGGTGCAACACTAACCTCTCTTGGAGTTATTGCTGAATATCTTGCCATAACTATGGGCATCGCTATGGGAAAGCCTTTATATGTGATCAGTAGCAAGCCTACTCGCCCAGGAATCCATAAATGACCATTGCTTGGGTTATAGGAGGCAACGGTCTACTCGGATCGGCATTGCAAAGATCCTTACAGCGTTCAGGAACAAATTTGTTTACACCTGTTGAACAGTTTAGATGGAAAAGCGAGTCTGAACTTATTGTTCAGTTAGAGACAGCTGTTAAGGATTTTACTGCTTTAGTAAGTTCTGAGAATGGCTGGCAGATTTACTGGGCTGCTGGTGTGGGTACAATGGGCAGCGAAGGTACAGCACTTACGATTGAAACACAAATTCTGTCTACATTACTCAGTTTTATCGAATCCGAGCAAGGATTGATTGCGGCGGAAGGATGCTTTGTTTTTGCTAGCTCCGCAGGTGCGATTTATGCAGGTGTCACCAAAGATATTATCACCGAAAAAACGCCTGCTGCCCCGACAACCGCCTATGCGCGCGAAAAACTCAAGCAAGAGAGCCTGATAAGCGCGTTTGCAAATAATAATTGCAAAGTATCTGCGTTACTCGCACGAATATCTACCCTTTATGGCCCTGGCCAGGCTAATGGGAAACAGCAGGGAATTTTTTCGGAAATTGCACGCCGTATATTGCGTAATCAACCTATACAAATTTATGTCCCATTTGACACGATACGCGATTATATTACCGCTGACGATGCAGCCAATACCATAATTGCCTGTACGCGCGCAATTAGAGAAAAGCAAGGTGTTTTTACAAAAATAATTGCTTCTGAATTACCAACAACTATTGCCGAAATAATCTCAATATATAAGCGAATTGCTCGTCGCACCCCTAGAATCGTTATTAGTACAAGCAATCTATCTAGCCTTTATAACCGCCGTATACAGTTTCATTCTATCAACGCACCAGCTATTGAAAAGAGATACAGAACAAGCCTTTTTGTTGGTATTGCTCAAGTAATGGCCGCAGAGAGGTCTGCGCTAACACGTTCTCGGTGATGATAAGTTTTTATTTTTTGGTAACGATATGAATAATGAAAGTTTTGACTGCCAATATTCGTTGGGCACATATTTGCCAGAAATCATATTGATTATATTGGCAATACAATTGCTTTTTACCGTGGTTCTTGGAATCTATACCAGAAAAATATATGGTGAGGTTAAAGGTCGACCTTTCCATTTAATCGAAGATACAGAAAATTTAGAACGATATTTGGATAAAAAAGATTATCTATTTCCTGATGATTTCTGGAAGGAAGCTAGCTATATAAAACGTTACGCGGGAAGCGGCTTAGTTAATACGATTGCTGGGTTTGTTGTTATCTTCTTAACAATGTCCATGGGGGTTTCGCCATTGATCTCAAACTTAGCTGGTTATACCGCTGGATTTATTCTGGGTTTTGTACTCACTAAGAAATTCGTTTTTCGAAGTAATGGTCACTTTGTTGCCGAAAGTATTCGTTATCTAGTCGCTTTTTTTATTTCTTTCTTGTTCAACTTGCTTGTGCTGCAATTTGCAATAGTTCATTTAAATTTTAATGCATTGGTATCTCAAGTTGCAGCAGCAGTGGCTTATACACTTCTTATGTACGTCTTGACTCGTTTTTTTGTATTCAGTTCAACAAGAGCAAGCGATTAGGATGAGTGGTCAGATAATAACACGAACTATTTATTGGTCGAAAAATGGTATATCCACTTGAACTTCCTTGTACCATTGAAGCTTTCTAAGGTTAGGAAGAAATGACTGGGGTTGATAAGGTCTCGGTCATCATTGTTAACTGGAATGGCAAACAATTTCTTGAGCGATGCTTGGCTGCATTGATGAGTCAGACGGTCCAGGCGCACGAGATCATTCTAGTGGATAACGCCAGTACCGATGAATCAGTTGAAATCGTTCGGCAATTCCCTTTCGTGCGTTTGATAGAGCAGAATTCCAATACCGGTTTTGCGCACGCCAACAATTTGGCGATCAATGGGGCGTCGACTGAGTCTAAATGGATTGCACTACTAAATCCCGATGCATTCGTGGAACCGCGCTGGCTGGAAGCGCTTCTGCTTGCTGCTGAAAATAATCCAGAATTCGATGTGTTTGGCAGTAATTTGGTCAGTGCTGGCAATCCAGAGGTGATGGATGGAGCTGGTGATGTGTATCATGTGAGTGGTCGTGTGTGGCGTACGGCATATGGCTCACCTGTGCCGACTTTTACCGAAAGGGCGAACGAAGTGTTTTCACCTTGTGCTGCGGCCGCACTTTACCGACATAGTGCTTGGTGCGAAATAGGCGGTTTCGATGAAGACTATTTCTGTTATGTGGAAGACGTAGATCTGGGATTTCGATTAAGGTTAGCGGGGTATCGTTGCCTTTATGTGCCGCAATCCGTGGCCCATCATGTCGGCTCAGGGACTACTGGTGGGCAGCATAGTGATTTTGCGCTGTATCATGGACATCGCAATTTGGTGTGGACATTCGTTAAGGACATGCCAGGTATTTTATTTTGGTTGCTGTTGCCTTTGCATTTGTCGCTGAATTTGGTGAGCATCATCTGGTTTGCGTTACGCGGGCGGGGCGATGTGATTTGGCGAGCCAAGTGCGATGCGATATTGGGCCTCCCAAAAATGTGGAGAAAACGCCAAATCATTCAAAATAAACGTGGGGCTTCTATCTATGAAATTTGGCAAGTATTGGATAAACGTCTAATTCCATCAGCAAGGGTGAGAAAATCTGAATGACAGAGACTATTTCGGCTGTCGTGGTCAATTACAATGCCGGTGAGTTGTTACTTGCTTGTATTGATTCCCTAATTGCTTGTCCAATTGTGGGAGAGATCATTGTCGTTGATAATGCTTCTCATGATGGCAGTTTGGAGGCTATTCAAGATTTTGAGAGGGTCATTATCATTCGAAACTCGCAAAACCTGGGATTTGCGACTGCCTGTAATAAAGGGATTGAGTTGGCTAAGTATGACTTTATTCTATTCCTGAATCCGGATTGCACCTTCGAAAAAGGGACGTTTATTCAAATTATGCAGTGCATGCAAAGTGATGAACGGATCGGAATGGCCGGAGGTTTATTGGTCAACCCGGATGGTTCTGAGCAGGCGGGTTGCAGACGCTCTGTGCCGACGCCCTGGCGATCGTTTGTTAGAGCATTTGGATTATATCGATTTGAAGCCCGTTGGCCGCGGCTTTTTTGTGATTTTAATCAGCTTAATCAACCTATGCCGAGTGTACCGATTGAAGTGGAAGCGCTTTCCGGAGCTTGTATGTTGGTTAAACGAGAGGCGATTGAGGATGTCGGATTATGGGATGAAGACTATTTTCTGCATTGTGAAGATTTAGATTGGTGTATGCGCTTTCGCCTGAAAGAATGGAAAGTCGTATTTGTTCCGAATGCTAAAGTTGTTCATGCGATCGGTGCTTGCAGTCACTCGCGTCCGATCTTTGTAGAATGGCACAAGCATAAGGGTATGATTCGGTTTTACCGTAAGTTTTTTAGTCACCAGTATCCTGGAGTGTTGATGTGGTTGGTGGTCATTGGGGTTTGGTTCCGATTTTTTATGGTCGCGATTCACCATTCTCTGAGAAGTGTCCGTTCTAAAGGGCTGAAATGATATGAAGGATAGTGATGTGTTGCCGTTAAGTGAAATAGGAATTATCGGTGCGACCAGTTTGGTCGGGGATTGTTTGTTGAAACAGCTGATTCAATCCGGTATTCGCGTTGCCGCTTATTCGCGGCGAGAGAAAGTTTCTAGCGTGGATGGGGTTGACTGGCATCGGCTGGACGCTGCGGCAGCAGATGATAAGTCGATTAAACATTGGGTTTCATTGGCACCGATCACCGCTTTATCGGGTTGCTTTTCATTGCTGGAAGCGCAAGGAGCGCGTCGTGTTGTCGTATTGTCTTCCACCAGTCGCTTTACTAAAGTTGACTCGTCAAATCCTGAAGAAAAAGCATATGCGCTGCGTTTCGCCGAAGCGGAGGCACAATTTCAATCATGGGCTGAAAATTTGGGTATTGAGTGGGTGATTTTACGTCCGACCTTGATCTATGGCCTTAAGCGCGATACCAACGTAGGTGAAATTGCCCGTTTTATTCGACGCTTCGGCTTCTTTCCTATTTTAGGCCAAGCCAAAGGTCTGCGGCAGCCTATTCATGCGCAAGATGTCGCGAATGCCTGCCTGGCAGCATTGCAATCACCTTTAGCGGCCAACCGGTCGTATAATATTTCTGGGGGTGAAACGCTGACTTATAGAGCGATGGTTTCACAAATATTTCTAGCTATTCATCGGGAACCTCGCGTGTTTTCCATACCTTTATGGCTATTTCGGGTGGCTGTTGCCGTTTTGAGGCAGTTGCCTCGATACCGGCTTTGGACTGCTGCTATGGCTGAACGGATGAACCAGGATTTGGTATTTGATCACAGCGATGCAACCCGTGATTTTGGCTTTCAGCCGCGGGAATTTAAGTTGAGCAGTGACGATATTTAATTGTTTTGGAATAACTGGGGTCAGGTACGAATGGCACTTACTTAAGCTTCTTCGGATGCCCATATTTTTTCACGTGTTCCCTCGCCTGACCTCTTGGCACAACAAGTAACGGATAGGGTTTCGGTCTTCGTTTTACAGCTCTTGGTTCGATCCGACCGGAACGATTTC
>NZ_JAUSBX010000026.1 GCF_030651835.1 Methylicorpusculum sp.
ATCGGCGCAAATAGGAATGTTTCTCAATTAGACGCAATCAGCGTGTCTGAGCGTTCGATCTGAAGGCAAAATTCCCGGAAAATCGTCATCAAAGCAACGGCGAAATTATAAAAAATTGAGTTTTCTTTCAGACACTAAATAACAGCAATTCTCAATTTGAAGGGGGAAAGGGCTGGGGGAAGCTTTTTGAGGATGTCGGTAGCAGGGATGCTGCTGTCAAGCCCCGATGGAAGGTTTTACGGCGTTCCTCGAAAGGCTTTTCCCAGTCCAAAGTGACGCTGAAAATAGCAAACTGGGAATTGCTGAATTAAGGAACGTTCACTTTATAAGTTAGGCAACCGACAGGTCTTTTTGTCCGTCTTCTGTGTTGCGAAAACAGTTACATAGCCTGTTTTCGCGCTTTGAATACGAACAAAAATCCTGCGTCAGTTGCCTAACCAATTTCACGCTCGCTCCTAAAGGGATTATGTTTGGAAAAATAATCGAGCGAAACAAAAATTATTCTATGGACAAAGTCCAAAGATGGGCGGCAATCAATGCCCGGTAGGGTGAAAAAGGCGTCAGCCAGTCTCGGGTCTGTTCTTCGCTTATTTTTTCAGAACTGCCCAGCAATGCCTGTAAACCTTTGCGGACAGCCGCGTCGCCATGAAGTGATCCGTCCAGCCATCCGAAACCTCGCATCAAAGCATAGTTGATCGTCCAGGGCCCTATACCGCGAATGCTTAACAAGCGAGCACTGATTTCATCAACCGGCAGTGAGCTTTCTAGCCAGTCGTCTAAAGGCAACCGGTTTTCCAGAATCATGACGCTCAAATTCAGCAGCGTCCTGGCTTTGGTTTGCGAATAGCCTGCTTCTCTTAACGCTATTTCATTCAACTGAACGACTTGACCCGCGTCAGGAAAACACATCAGTCCGCAGGAATGATGAAAGCCCACCCGTTGAATCAACTTGCGCCGTATGGCGATCGCGGCATGCACACTGATTTGCTGGCCGGTGATAGCCCAGGTTAACGCTTCAAAAGGCGTCGCAGTCAATGGGACTCTTAACCCGGGGTTACGAATGATCAGCGGGCCCAGTTGCGGATGATCGCGATATGTCTGCTCAAATCCTTCAATAGGCTGAGTCAGACCCAACATACGCTTGACCATGGTCGATAGTTTATTCTGCCCGGATAACACAGAAGGGCCATCCACTGACAACTCAGCCACTGCCGTCTGATCTCTAAAATGAATCGTTAAACACGCAGGCTGATTATGCCAGATCAGGCCTTTTCGGATAAACCGGGTTCCTACTTGTTCAGCGACGGATTGAAGATCGCGTCGGTGGAAGGCCAGGAAATCCTCTGTTTTGAAATCAGCTGGAAGCTCAATCGAATGGTGCAAAATAGTGGGCCTATGATATGCGTGCATGGCGGTGAACGGTGATTGCATCAGGATACCCCAAATTCTTTTTTACTCATATTTGAGTTTGATTGAAAATATCTGAAGCCTTGCTTGACTCGTTTTGATTTATCCTGTTTAATACGCGCTCTTTCACGGCGAGCCCAGGTAGCTCAGTCGGTAGAGCAGAGGACTGAAAATCCTCGTGTCGACAGTTCGATTCTGTCCCTGGGCACCACAAATTTTAAAGGCTCAAGAGTTTTACTCTTGGGCCTTTTTTGTTGGTCAACTTTTTTATGCAACTCAACGATTAAGGCCATGGCCTTATCAGTTCGCCTTCCACTGGAAGCTTTCTATCGTGCTCTTGCACAACCCCGTTTCTTGCCCCTTGATCCAGCCCTTTCCCTCGCTAAAGCCCTCTGGCAAATCGGCAAGGGTTGGCCCAAATTTCCGGGTTTTACAGCCTTGGGCGTGAGGATTCTCGCAGCAACACTTCATGGCGGCCACATGCTTTTTAAATAATGCCGAATCCACAGGCATGGGCGGCATCCAGCTATTTCGAGAGCTTGTGGTCATCCAGGCACTTAAGACCATATTGGGGTGATTTGTCGCGGAATCGATCAGATAACCGCAGGTGCCTGAGGTGGTCATGTTATGGCACTGTGTGCACAGCTGATTAACGCCGTCTATAGGCTCGGTCGTGACTTGAAGTATGTCATGGCTGTAAAAATAATTTTTAAACGGCTCGCCAACCGCTAAAAAAGGCAACTTGGCCATCTCCCGGATATCAGGCAAGCCGTGTTTCGAGTTGAGATAGGGGCTGTATTTGACGCCATGCGCATTGTGGCAACCCACACAACCGGCAGAGGCGGTAAATTCGGGGTTTTTGAATGCCTTGTTGGCATCGCGATACCAAAGTTCCAGGGGGAAATCCTTAGGCGGCCTTGCCTGTTCAGGATTAAATTGATTTAAAAATTGGTCTTTTGACGGCAGAGGGGCATCCAGCGGTGGCAAGAAACCAAGCACTGCATCGCCATATTGCGTGACGTAACAACTCTTGCCGGTAACGGTGTTTCGCAGAATGATGCCAATGTCATTAAAAGTATTGTAAAGGTAGTAGAGTTCTTTTTTTTCAGCCGGCTGTGCGTTTTCAAAGTGCTGCTTTCTTTGCGCCTGATTCATGCCCAGATTTGTTTTGGTTTGGCGGAACCAGTTTTTTTCGAGCTGATTGCCTTTTTGGCGGCAGTTGAGAATCATGATATTTTGATCGTCCAGGTTCAAGACCTGGAAATGCGAATAAGTCCAGCAGCCCTGATCGCCGCCCAGCCAATGCGGGTTATCACATTTTTTGCTGTTGGAAAGCAGTCCCCAGTTATCGGCTTTGATTTCCTGTTTATTGACATAGACCGGAACCTGTTTACCATCCAGACAGGACAGTACGGGCAAGTCACGGGTGATGTTGAGCTCAGCCTTGCATTCTTTGACATACTGATAAACATCATATCCGGAAGTCGTTTCTCCAGTATCCGGTTTGTAAAATAGAAATAATGAAAATAGTCCAATCAGAGTCAGCGCCAGTGCTGTTTTCATGATACTACCTCCTGATTCAATCAACTCAATGAGGAAAGAGGTTGTTTTTTTAGTTCGCCGCGACAGGCGACACCCAAGTTTATTTTAATAACCTAAACATATTGGAAAAGTCGTCAGTCCAAATGATACTTTCAACCGGAGTTGCGCTAGTGCTTTTGGCTTTTTGTAATGCTGATTTTTGCAGAAAGGGCTGATTTTTGCTGAGCAACGCCCAGTCAGCGGGATACCAGCCCAGATTGTCTGAAGGCTGAGATTGCACCAGCAAATAGTCATAACCGGCACGCGTGGCCATGCCGCTGACCAATGGCCGCAAATCCAGATAATGATTGGTAATATGGATTGCCAATACACCATCGGGGCGCAAATGACTGAGATACAATTGCAGCGCCTGCTCGGTGAGCAAGTGCATGGGTATTGCATCACCATTGAACGCATCAAGGATCAATAAATCGAATGCTTGTGGCGGTTCACGCTCTAACGCCAAGCGCGCATCGGACACGACAACGTCATAGCGGGCAGTGGTATTTTTCAGGAAGGTGAAGTAAGTATGAGCGTATTCGACCACTGCCGGATCTATGTCGTAGATACGAAAATAGTCATCCGGCTTGCCATAGGCTAACACCGTACCTGTACCCAGCCCAACCAAGCCCACTCGCCGTCCTTGCTCTCGGGTAAAATGCGTCAGGGCCAAGCCCACTCCGGAAGCATTGCCATAATAAGCAGTAGGCAAGAGTTGTTTTTCGGCCGCCAAAAACTGAAAACCATGATCAATGGCGCCATGCCTCATCACCCGTTTGGCCAATGCCGGATTTTCTAAAGAACGTTCTTCCACACGCAAAACGCCATAAAAATTGCGGCTGACCCGAATTTTTCCGGAAGTCGCCTGATAAGCCTGGTTGGCCAGATTTACTCCCAACCAGATCAACATTGCGCCTGCCAACAACCAGACCAGAGGTTTACGGCGTTTTTGCTTTGATAATTGACTGTCCACGGCGACGGCATAAAAAGTCAGCAAACAGCAAGTAAACAGGCTGATGTGAAACTCGTAATACATTGGAAACACCAGGGGCGACACTAGAGCGGCGAATATTCCGCCCAATGCCCCACCCGCTGAAATCGCAAGATAATAAACCGTTAGCTGACTCGGGTGAGGTCGCAGTCTATACAGCTCGCCGTGACAGGTCATGCAGCAGAAAAACAAGCCTGCACTGTAAATACCCACTTGTGCTTCCAACGTGAAGTTTTCCCCGCCGTACAATACAGCGAGCAAGGCGATAGTCGAAATAACCAGCGCAGGGATGAAAATACGGCGTTGATACCAATCATGCCGGGCAAAGCAAAAAATAAACGATGTAATAAACAGGCTTAGCGGCATCACCCAGAGAAAGGGTACGCTCGCCACATCCTGACAAAGCTGATTCGTCGTGGCCAGCAACAAAGTCGAAGTAGCAGCAGGCAATGCCAACCAAAGCAGCCACAATACAGCAGGTGACAGCCGATCGGAGATATGCGTTTCGTCATCAATGGCAACGGGTTTGGCAACGATTGCCCCCGACTTGGCCAGGCGACGAAAATCCAATGCGACACCTCCGCATAACAACACATAAATGAAAAAGCCTGCGGACCAACCCAGCGTCTGCTCTCCCAATTTAAAATAAGGCTCGAACAGAACGGGATAACTCAACAATGCCAGCAAAGAACCAAAATTGGACAGCGCATACAGCGTATAGGGAGAACGATAGGGATTGATTCGAACTATCCATGCCTGCAGCAAGGGACTGGTGGTAGAAAGAATGAAATAGGGCAAACCGATGCAGCTCATCAGTAGCAAAATAATATCCAGTGTAGGATGGTCGCTGTTTTCGGGTTTGAACGATTGCTCAGGGGTCACCGGCAAGGCTAACAGGGCAAGCAACAATATAGCCGCGTGAACCAAGCCCTGCCGTCGCGCCTGAAAACAGTCCAGATTGAGGTGTGCATAGGCATAGCCAGCCAATAAAAACACCTGAAAAAAAAGCATGCAGGTAATCCATACTGCAGGGCTTCCGCCAAACCAAGGCAGGATAAACTTGCCGATGACTGGTTCGAGTTGAAACAACAAGTAAGCGCCCCAGAAACTGGTAAAGGCGTACACTCCCCAACGAAGACCCGCAGCAGATAATGATCCAAGCATAACTATCTCCCAAAAAATCACATTGAGTTCATGACTGATCTATTGGCATAGCAGGGTGCCAATTTAACCAGATTTAAATGGAACTTAAAAGTGGGATGAATTTCCAGTTTGAACTTTTATGTGCTTGGAAGGTTGGCCTAATCAGGCCATAAGTTAATGCGCGCTCAATTGTTTGTAACGCAATTCCAGCTTTGCAGATGATAGAGGGGTGGAAAATAAAAAGCCTTGGCCGAGTTGACATCCATGTTTGTTAAGAAATTCCAGCTGTCCCTGATTTTCTATCCCTTCAGCAATGATCAGCAAATCCATATTTTGGGCAATATCAATGATCGATTTAATCAGCATTTTGTCTTCTGGGTCGTTTGCCAGATCTTGTATGAAGGATTGATCGATTTTAAGGATGTCCAGCGGGAATTTTTTTAAATAGGCCAGTGACGAATAGCCGGTACCGAAATCGTCCAGACTGAGCATGACGCCCAATGATTTTAACCGGTGCATGACGCGGATAGCTTCGCCCATATTTTGCATCATCATGGATTCGGTAATTTCCAGAATCAATGCTGAGCCCGGAATATGGGTATCTAGCAGTATTTGCTCTATGTCATCGAACAGACTGGCATTTAAAAACTGACGGGATGACAGATTCACGCTCATTTTGAGTTGGCGATTGCCTTGCTGATGCCAGATCGATAACTGTTGGCAGGCGCGTTCAAGTACCCATAACCCCATTTTATCAATTAAACCTGTCTCTTCGGCTATTCTCAGGAATGCTTCCGGTAGCAAGAGGCCTTTGTTGGGATGCTGCCAGCGTATTAAAGCTTCAAAACCGAACAAACCATCGTTGGACAGTTCAATAAAGGGTTGATAAACCAGATCAAATTGCTGCTGAGGGAGCGCATTGATCAGATCATGTTCAATCGAGCTGCGAATAAGCGCATTTTTCCGCATTTCTTCGGTGTAATGCTGAAAATTATTGCGACCTGCATCCTTGGCGTAATACATGGCGGAATCCGCATTTTTTATCAGTTCAGCGGCCGAGGTGCCATGCGAAGGAAAAAGAGATATGCCGATACTGGCCGATGTGATGAATTGCGTATTGGCAACCGAATAGGGTCTTGCCAGCTCATTCGACAGCTTTTCTGCAATTTGTTGACTGGTTTCTATCGCGGTAGTCTGATCCTTGAAATGGGTTAGAAGAATGATGAATTCATCCCCTCCAAATCGGCAGACCGTATCGGTTTCCCTGACGCAGGCGGTGAGTCGGTTCGCAACATCTTGTAATAAAATGTCGCCGGCCAAATGCCCATAGGTGTCATTGAGTAATTTAAACCGGTCCAGATCGAGAAAAAGAATAGCCAAATGCTCTTTTAACCGGCTTGCGTTCATGATCGCTTGATTAAGGCGGTCGCTAAACAAAACGCGGTTGGGTAGCTTGGTTAGCAAGTCGTAATGAGCTAAAAGCTTTATTTGCTTCTCTTGCTGCTTGCGTTGGGTGATATCTGCAAAGATGGCAATAAAATTTTTTACCTTGCCATACATATCGGTCACAGACGTGATGCTGAGCCAAGCAATATAAGTCTCTCCATTTCTTTTAAGATTCCATATTTCGCCTTGCCAGCGACCATTAGTCATTAATTGCGCCCACATCTCCTTGTAAAAATTCGCCGCATGATGGCCGGAGCGGAATATTCGCGGGGTTTTTCCAATCACCTCTCCGGGTTCAAATCCGGTGATGGATGTAAACGATTTGTTAATGTTTAGAATTCTGTTCTTTTCATCCGTGATCATGATGCCTTCGTCGCTGTTTTCAAAGACTTTTGCGGCCAGAATCAGCTCGTCTTCCAGACGTTTACGGTCGCCGATTTCATGAATGGTGACTAATAAAAAATCAGAATTCTTACCCTCCGGTAATGGTGATTCAGTGATGAGGCGGCCGCTCATTTCGATTTGTAACTGAGGACCGTTATATTTGAGTAATCTCAGTTCAATGCGTTTATTTTCGGGCTTGCGAAAAAAAGCTCTGAATCGTGAATTGAAAATATTTAAATCATCAGGATGAATAAAATTGGCAAAATAATGGCCTTCAAGTTGTCTGCTACTGAGGTTCAGCATTTTCTGAATGGTCTGATTGGCTTTATGAATCCATCCGTTTTGGTCGAGTTTAAGATAGCCGACCGGCGCTAATTCAAACAGTTGGCTGAAACTGTTTTTTGCGACGACCAGTTGCTGGTAAGTTTCTTTAAGCGATTGATTTTGCATCTCCAGCTCAATCTGATAAACGCTAAGCTCATGAAGCAGCGTTTTCATATTGTCGACATTGATCGTTTGCTGGCCGCCAGGAAATGCAGACAGAAATTCCTCTGCTTGCTTTCTTAATTCATTGTTTTCATATAAGGCCATGGCTTTTCAGGGCTCAATTAACCATCGATAGGTCTTTCCGTTGTGACTACCAGCATGGTTTCTCCATTGTGGTATCCTAGAACCGAAGCTATTACGGAAACAGTGATGATTTCATTGCTTTTGGTGAGCCGGTGCGCTTGAGTGACTTGATAAGGTGTTTTTCCTGTCTTTATTTTATCAAAGAAAATCTGTCCTTCAGCTCTGTCCATCTCGGGTATTATTGTATCGAATTTCATCGTGATCGCTTCCTGTTGTGCCCATCCGTATAATTGTTCGGCCCCTTTATTCCAGGCGATAATTTTTCCTTCAAAGTCTAGCAGAACAATTGCTTCTGATACGTCCATCAGCAGCATGGAGAGTCGTTGCATACAGTTAATGCAGTTTTTCTTTTCGATTTCGTGGAAGCTGCGGAGATCTCTTTCAGTAAGAGCCAGTAATTCGCCGGTTTCCTTGCTGGGATAAAGCAAGGAGGAGGATACCGAAACGTCAACGATTTCACCCTGTTTGGTAATGCGTCTGCTTTCAAATTGAGGGATAGACTCACCTCTGCGTAACATGGTGACTATCTGATGCATTGCCGGCCGGTCAGTCAAGGGCACTAGGTCTTCAAAACGCATCTGCAGCGCTTCTTTTTCGGTCCACCCATACAGTTTCTCAGCGCCTCGGTTCCAGGTAATGATGTTGCCGGCCGTATCTTGTAAGGACATGGCGTCCAGCGAATAATTAACGAAGCTGGCCAGTCTATGCATTTCCTCTTTGGCTTGCGTTTCCAGGTCGTCTTGAGTCTGCTTCAGCAAATCAATATTGATGAAGGTCAAAATAACGCCTGCAAAAATAGTGTCCGACACGGCATAGGGAATGATCCGCATAAAAAACCAGTTGCCGTGTTGGGTCTGGATTTCCTGCTCGTGGATGGCCTTTCTTTCTATGACCCGGTTAATCTGCTCTTCAAGATGAATGCCTTTGATTGAGTGAGTTAAATGAAAAAAGGGCCGTCCTATATCGTTGTCGACAATATGGAAAAGGCTTTGCAGTTTATGCGTGAAACGGCGGATATCGAGGTTTTCATCAAGAAATAAAATGCCGATATTGGTGCTGTTGAACAGATTATCCAGATCATTGTTCAGAATGGTGAGTTCGGTAATTTTGCTCTGGTGTTCGGCATTGACGGTGTAAAGCTCTTCATTGACCGATTGCAGCTCTTCATTGGTGCTTTGCAGCTCCTCATTACTGGCCAGCAATTCCTCATTGGTAGCTTGCAACTCTTCGTTGGATGTTTCAAGTTCTTCAACGGTTGCCTGAAGGTTTTCACGGGTCAGCTGTAATTCATGTTCCAGGTCATTGATGCGTTGAGCCGCATCCTGATTGACGTCAAAGGTATCGGCCGAGGGAAGGTATTCATAGGGGCTATGATCGGCCTCAAGTATTAATATGGCAATCAGGGTTTCCTGGCCTTTTCTGCCGGGTAACAACCGGATCTGAATATTCATTGATCGGGCCTGTTCTTTTTCCCTGATTTTGATATTCGACAGATTGATGCTTTCGTTGCTTTTTAGCGCTTTACGTATGCCCGTGGCAATGGGTATCGACAGGTCTTTATTGACCAGTTTGGTGACATCTGTAATTAATTTGCCGCTGGGATAGGTTAAATATTTTTGGGCATCGCCAAAGATATGGGTAATATCCAGGGTCTCATTCACTATCATCGTGAAAGGCAAAAAGTCCTTGGACAGTGCGTTTACAAAGCGCTCCAGGATTTTGTCTTCGTTGAATCGGGTGGCATAGGGCCGATTACTTTGAGTGGATACCGGTCTGTACCCGTTTTGCAAGGTCGGGATAGGATCGGTAGGGCTTAGGCCGACCGAACGGTATTTGCCTTTGGACCGGTACAATTTGGATTTGGGACTGACCATGTCAAAGTAGTCAACCATGTCACCAATCGATTCGCTGGTGCCCAGCATTAACAAGCCGTCCCTGACTAATGAAAAATTGAACAAGTCAAGAATCTTCTTTTGCAGGACCGGTTGCAGGTAAATCAGGAGATTGCGGCAGCTTAACAGGTGAATATTGGTAAACGGCGGATCTTTGATCAGGTTATGCTGGGCGAATACCACCATTTCTCTAATGGATTGGGAAATTTGAAAACTATCTTCGCGTCGTAAAAAATACTTGACCAGCAGATGAGGGGGAATATCCGCTGCGATACTCTCCGGATAAAGCCCGCAACTGGCTTTTTCTACCGCTCTGGCATCGACATCGGTGGCAAATACTTTAATTCTGAAAAAATGGCCGGAATGTTCTCGGTACTCAGCCAGAAGAATAGCCACCGAGTAAGCCTCTTCACCGGAGGAGCAGCCTGCTATCCAGACGCGTAATTCATTATGGGTAATGGTGTTCATGAGTTTGGGCAGCCATTTGCTTCTAACTTCTTCAAAGACATTTTCGTCTCTGAAAAAATTGGTTACGCCAATCAATAATTCCTGAAACAACAGGGATATTTCCTGCGTATTTTCTTCAAGTAAGTCCCGGTATTCTTTCAAGTCCTTGCATTGGTTTATCGTCACGCGCCGTTCTATGCGTCTGATAATCGTGTTGGGTTTGTAGAATGTAAAATCGACTTTGTGCTTATCGCGCAGTAACGCAAAAATTCGGGTTAAATCGCTATCCTCGCTATGAATCGCTGCTTCCTGAACGGCGTAGGGATGTTTGACAAAAGCCAGCAGTTGCTTAGGCATGTCTTCCGGAGCCAGAATAAAATCGACCAGACCGGTAGCAATTGCATTTCTGGGCATCCCGTTGAATTTGGCGGTTTCTTCATCCTGGACCATCACCATGCCGCCATGTTCTTTGATGGCGCGTATTCCCCGTGTGCCGTCACTGCCGGTGCCCGATAGGATAATGCCGATGGCATGTTGATTCATATCTTCGGCTAGTGAGCGAAGAAAGATATCGATAGGCAGGTTGAGCTCTTTGGAATGATCCTGATTGTTCAGTAGCAGATGGTCGTGAAACAAGGTCAGATTTTTTCTGGGGGGGATCAGGTAAATGTTATTGGGCTCTACCTTCATGCCCTCCTCAATCCGATTAACCGGCATTGCGGTATGTTTGGATAACAGCTCAGCCATCAAGCTTTTGTAATCGGGTGAAAGATGTTGAACAACCACGAATGACAGGCCGGTGTCGGAGGGCATTCTTTTGAAGAAGCTTTCAATCGCTTCCAATCCTCCGGCCGATGCGCCGATGCCTACAATGTAAGCTTTTTTGGGAGTAAGAGCTGATGCATCTTCAATCATGGCGGTTGTCGGACAGGTAATTGTTAGCGTAAATCACTGATGTCAGTGACGGTAAGTATCAGTTGGCTTTTTTCCGACCCTTCGTCTAATCCAAAATCATTGCCGCTGTTCTGTTTGCCCAGTAATCTGACATACAGTTCGCTACCGTCTTTCTTCTTCACCTTTAAATTGATGCTTTTATCTTTCGGAGATTTGAAGAAAGCATTGAATCGGGTGTTAAATTGAGTTTTGTCGGATTCAGCGATAAATGTTGAAAAATGTTTGTTAATCAGTTCTCGCTTTCCTATGCCCAGCATGTCTGAAAAAGTGTCATTCACTTTTTCTATAAAGCCCTGGTGGTTAACAATGATAATGCCGATGGGAGCTTGATGGAACAGGAAGTGGTAGTTGTTTCTGGATGCGGTCAGTTCATGATGCGCCGCTTTAAGCTCATCATTCTGCATCTGAAGTTCTATTTGATAAATTTGTAAATCGTAAAACAAGCGTTGAATTTCATCTGGGCTGATTTGACTGATTTCCTGGGGAGTAAAGTCAATAATTTGTTCAGCTTTTTGGCGAAGATTCAATTTCTCTTTGTTCACAACGTTTCTCCCTGTGTTTTTGTGTTTCATGTCTATAAATTTTAGGCGAGTTTATCATTAATGCTGGGGAGTCAAGCATTTTGATTGAATTTTGATACTGCCTTAATTCTCAGTCCTGCTCAGATTTTAATGTAAAACGGTGGGTTTAGTCAGAAAGTGATGCGCGTGCTGAAACGCATCAATTGTGGATGGAATGTTCTGGAATCTGTATCAGGCGATGCAACTGAAGATGTTGAGGTAGGTTTAACTATTCAGCGGAGCAGTGTCTCGAATGCGACTTACCGGGTAGCTTGAGTTGGCTTGGAGAGCGTAAACGTGCGCCCACAAGGGCAACTTATCAACAGAGTGAAAGTCCCTGTCGACTTAAGCCATAACGCCTTAGCGATCAGTAACTGCGTCATTGCGAAATGGCAGTCCGTAGGATAAACCGTGGAAAGTTATGACAAGGTGAGAATAGTGTGACATCGACGGGAAACTCCGTTGGAAACAGTGAAAACAGACATAAGTCTAAAGCATGACGGGAAGCGATGGAGGCATGCGGGTAGCAACTGCTTTTAGGGAAGGAGGGCAGGAAGGTAGAATTTCTGAACTGACGGCGGCGAAAGATACGGGGTCATTGCATAATGCTAGAAAGCCCACGAGATACTGGAAAGACAAGTGCCAGTGGGACGCCAAGCATCAGTAAGGAAGTTGCGGATAGCAAGGTAACAAAGAGCAATAATCTAATTCCGTGGCAATAACTGAAGCACGTTGAAGTAGATTAGAGTCATGTATCAGTCCTGAAATGGAAGCTGCCAACTGGGGAGCCGTATGCGGGAGAACCGCATGCACGGTTGGAGGGGGAGGAAGTTAATAGCCTTCCCTTCCTTTATCAGGCCCCAAGGATAGCTCGAAGCTAACCATCCAAGGCACTGGATGCCCGTTTCCAGACGGGCATGACAGGCTTATGGATCTAGCTGAAACAGCTTGCTAATCAGGTAATATGATAATTAATTGCGTGTCCTCCTGGATACGCATGTCGGTTAGAAATTGACCTTGAATCCTGCCTGAATCAGTCTGGGCGCACCTGGCAAAATTCCTCGGGTCCTATCTACGATGTAAGTTTCGTCAAGCAGGTTTTTCAATGACACAAAAAAGTCGGTATTGATTGGCTTGACGTGGTAGGTGGTGGCGACGTTCAGCACTACGTAGTCGTCAATTTCTCCAATTTGGCCATTGCCATTGGCCGGCACCTCAAGCGTGTTGGCGAAGTCGCTAAATTGCTTGCCGACATAGACGGTTTCCAAATGAATGTCAAAACCGATAGGATTGGAATAACCGATAGTCGCGGTGAGGTTATGTTCTGGCGAATAGGGCAAACGATTGCCAATAAAATCGCCTCGGGCAAGGCTTTGAGCGGTTGCGTTGTTGCAACCACTGGTTGCCAAACAGCGGAAAGCCGATGTCATTTCTGCGGTAGCAACCCAGGTATAAGCGGCCTGGAAATAGACGTTGTGATCACTATCGAACAGAGGTCCGAAATCCTGGCGAGCAAGCAATTCGGCGCCTTGATACAACGCTTCGCCGGCCGCTAAAGGTGTCGAGCCTCCCGCGATACTGCCAACCGCGTTTTGCTGTTGAAAGTCAGCATGGAACAGCGCGGCGTCGAGTTTCGCTCCAGTGTAAGGTTTTGTGCGAATCCCCACCTCGTAGTTCCAGCTTTTTTCCGGTCCAACATCAACCAGTGTGCCGGCGTTATCGATGGCGTCTTCCACTCTTGGAGGTGAAAATCCACCATGAAAACCGAAGAACGTCGTGATTTTCTCGTTGGGCGAATAGGTAGTGCCGAAAGCCGGAAGAACTTCGGTGAGCGATGACTTTCCGCCGACTCCGTTCAACTCGTTGGTTCGGCTGAAATTGACGTGCTCAATACGAACGCCAGGCGTCAGACTCCAGTCGCCCAAGATGAATTTGTTTTGCACGAATCCTGAGTATGCTTCGGTATCGCGATCGTTCTTTTCGCTTATTGTCGTTGCACCACCCAACGGCTTTGCATTTTCCTGAGTCCGATACTGCTCTTCAAAATGGGCACGAAATCCCATGTCTAATTCGTTATCGATACCCAGTGTTCTGTGGTTGACATGCAATCGTGGTTCGACGCCGTAGCTGTAATAATCGCGTAAACGGCCTTGAGTGGAGTTGCACTCGTCAGGGTTGACAGCAACACCTTTCAACCGTGCGTCGCGAAACGCGGTTCCGCATTGCGTATCCGTCGTCGTACTCGATTGTCGCCACCAGTCGCGATGAAAATGTGACCAGTAGGCGTTGGTGGTCAACATGACATCGTCATTAAAACTAAGTTGATGCGTCAACGACGTCCCCCAGCGGTCGGTTTTCATCGTATCGTTTTTGAACGGGTTATAACGAATGCCAAAATTGCGCATCTCGGCATCGGTGATGCCCGAATAGGTTACTTGCGAGTCTTCCTGGAAGTAATTGGCGCGTAACGTCAGCGAATTGTGACTGTCGACGTCGTAAACACCTTTGATGTTGAAATCGTTGATGTCGGAATGGGTGTTGTCGCGTGCGCCCTTGCTTTCCTTATGCGTGATGTCAACCAATCCGCCGAAATCGCCCCAGGTGCCACCATAGTTAAATTGCCCATCGTAAAAATCGCGAGAGCCTCCGGTAAAGCCCAATGAACCACTGGGCGTGCTGGGCGGATTCGGTGTCAGGTAGTTAATGGTGCCGCTAATGGTTTGCGGACCAAACTTGATCTGCTCTGGTCCCTTCAACACTTCTATGCTGGCAAAGCGTTCGATGGGTGGGTGATAGTAACTGGCATTGTCACCATAGGGCGCGTACGACAATGGAATGCCGTCTTCTAGTAATAAGGTCTTGGTCGAACGCGTCGGGTTCATGCCGCGAATACCGATGTTAGGACGCATACCGAAACCTTCCTCATCCCGGACATTGACGCCGGGTATTTTGCGCAGGGCTTCGTTGACGTTGAAAACATGGCTTTTGAAGAGTTCCTCTTGGGTCAGGATGTTGACGCTACCGGCCATATTTTTGAGCGAAGAATCCGCCCCGACAATCTCGACGACAGGCATTTGAAGGACAGTCTTGTCGTCCGCCGCGTGCACGAAATCGGCAATCAGGATCGGTAGCGCACATCCCAATGCCTTTGCGATTTGGTTAGGTTGTAGCAATGCTGTTGATTTAAAAGCCATAGCGTTCTCGGTTTCTGGATCGTTGAAAGTAAAATGCGTTTCATCTGACCCATATAGTATGAAAAAAGCTCTTGAATGTAAATGAGAATACCTATTATTAGCATAAATAGTACGATATAGGCTAAATAGTGCCTGAAAGAAAACTCAATTTTTTATAATTTCGCCGTTGCTTTGATGAAGGTTGCCAGGCTTTTTTGCCTTCAGATCGAACGCTCAGGTACTTTGATTGTGCCTAAATGAGAAATGTTCCTATTTGTGCCGATTTCAGGGTTCACCTTTCCTGGTACGGCCTTCGTTTGTTATCCATCGGCCTTATGTTTAGGCGGCTTTTTGGTAAGGTCTCTGTCGTCGATTCGCTTGTTGTTGTGCTTGTGCCAATGGCTAAATTTTGTTGGCCATTGACAGTCACTTCCTATGAGAGTCCGACAAGGTAGATTAGGGCGTGTGAAACAGTGTGATGCGGACCCGATTGTGAAGGTCGTATTTTGTTTTAACGAAGTATCGATAGGTAGATAGGGGCATGCCCACGACCCAAGGCAGTTCAATCGCGGGCATGGTCCGCTCTTACAAAATACGCTTAACTTAACAGCATTGGAGAGAAGAAGGGGCTTTAAAGCCAATTGGGCAGATCAATATTCGTAATTGAATAGTGCTGAGAAGTGATACTGTAAAAAAAGGCAAATAAAAACGGCACCCGCGGGTGCCGTTTAAGCAACAAGTTGCAGTTTAATTTAGAAACGAATGATTGCGTCAGCTGAGATCAACACTTGGTCTTTTTCAGAAGCATCATCAAAGACTCTTCCTTGGTCAACCCAGTCATATCTGACTTCTGGGCGTAATGTCAGCCATGATGTAGGTGTGTAGTTTACGCCAGCAGTCAAGGCAAAATAGTGGTTCGCGTCGGAAGGAGCGACATTGCCTCCAAATAAAGGCCCAACACGAACCCCGTCCTCATCTCTAAACCATTCAAAACGCAGGCCGGTAGATACTTGATCGTTGACCGCATAAGTCAAATATTGGTTGATGCCGTACCAGACTGCAGCTGAACCATCAGCATTGGCTCTTTCTTGTGTTCCGTAATCATGTTGCAGAGTGTAGTTCAATCCTTCCATGATCTCATGATTGACAACGATGCTGTACATAGATCGATGTTCTTGTATTTGTATTCCATTATTATCGCTTCTGTCGACTAGTGTCGAGTCTCCCGCTATATAAGCGACTGTTACCGAGGTTTTTTCATTGTCGGTTGTATACGTCGTAGAACCTAAAAAGTTAGCCGGTTCCTGAAAGAAGGAATCCCATCCGGACACGACACCGCCTGTGACGCTGATGTTTTTGTTTACCGGATAGGTGAATAACGCGCCGGTATGCGTAAATGGTTCGCCATACTGCATGGTGTAGGCATGTGAATAAAAGAAGTTGTCAGGTGCAGTAACCACTTCATTGCCGATCAGTGTATAGAAATGGCCGATTTTAGCAGTGATGCCGTTACCGATTGGGGCAAAAATCTCAGCATAAACTTGAGGGAAAGCCAGTTTATAAAAGCGAGAAGTTCCGTCAGGAACAAGATTGTCATCAAAATTTGCTTGAGTGGTAAAACCGGAATGTGTCAATGACATTGAGACACCCAGTTGTTTTATTTAGTGTCTAATTGTTGTGTATTTATGGGTCAAGTTTCTCCCTTTGTGTTAATAGGCGGATTAATCCAAACGGCGTTAGGCAAGCTGGGTGGTAAAGGGC
>NZ_JAUSBX010000039.1 GCF_030651835.1 Methylicorpusculum sp.
CTCAAAAAATGGTTAACTTTATGAAGGTATGGGGTGTGGCTAGCGAGGATGTCGGCAGCAGGGATTGCTGCCGTCAAGCCCCCATGGAGGGGTTCACGGCGGTCCTCGATAGACACATCCCATACCTTCTATTCTTAGACGTTTTTTCAATCAAAAGGGAGTATCACTGTCTGAGCCATCAATTGACTGTATATCCGAGTGCACCCAGGCAGGATTT
This sequence comes from Methylicorpusculum sp., assembly GCF_030651835.1. Lineage (GTDB taxonomy): Bacteria > Pseudomonadota > Gammaproteobacteria > Methylococcales > Methylomonadaceae > Methylicorpusculum. Next base: position 218 of record NZ_JAUSBX010000039.1, read on the forward strand.
CATCCCTCGGTTATAGTTATCCAATCCGGGTGGCGGCGCTGACGCGGCTTGTTTCTGGCGATCGCGCTCCTGAAATCCGCGCTTCATTCCCCCTGCGGCCGCGCCTATCGCGGCACCCTTACCGGCATCGCCCGCAATTGCACCGATAGCCGCGCCTGCAGCAGCACCGCGCGCACCCCCTCTAAGCGTCTCCGGTAAAGCGGCCCCCGGCTTGGTTGAACTTTGCGCAGGCGGATTACTGGGATCATAACCCGACTGTTGAACAGCCCAGTTATGGCAATGATACTGGTCTTGCTGTTGTTGTTGAGGACTTTGCCCTGCAGCAGGATAAATCATTAAATTCTGCGCCCATGCATTGATTGATCCTGCACTCAACAATAAAGAGCTGATCATCAGCGTGTTACGAATTTTTTTTCTTGTTATATTCATGTTTTTCAATCCCATATCATAATCAATCATTGAACTTTGTCAGATCCACCCAGCTTTGTTATCTACCGAAAAATGGGGGCTCAGCAAGTAGGATAAGGTGAACAACGTCAACCGCATCCTCCGGGCTTAAGCTGCTGACGTCACTCTTCAGGCGGTCTTTCGCCGCAGTTGACCAATCGGTAAGTCAATCGGCCCGACCAAGAATCAAATGCTCTAGAGACATCGTCCCATTTGCTGGTTACGCCGGTGACCGACTTCGCACCGACAATACGGTCAACAGCCGAGGCAAAGCGTTCGCCCGTAATGGCATCGGTTATTTCAACCTCCCCACTGGCGCGGCCCACGAATGAAGCCGTTCCGGTTGCTATTTCTTTTAATTTGGACATCACCAGCAACTGCGGGACAAATGAAGACACGGTATCCAGCACCACCCAGGATCCTTCAGCTTCGGTAATTGCTGTTCTAATTCGTAACGTTCCAGGTTGCGGCGTATTGACGATCTGATAGTGTTTACCTAACTCGTTCACCAGTGAACCATGTAAATGATTAACCAGGATTGTTCTTTCCTCCGGAGCAAGATCAGCCAAATCACTGTTATCTCGAACCCAAATACTGACCGGCTCGACCAGCACCTTGGTATAAGTGTTACAGGATTGTTTATAACTCGGGTTGACATAGAGTTTGAGTGCCTCGCCGTCTTGTCCTTCCTGCAATACCGAATAATCACCCAAAAACCCGGATTCGTTAACATCCCGTGCCTGTTTGATCGGAGAGCATGCTGATAAGGTAAAGATCAAGGCCAGTCCAAAAATATTAACGATGTTTTGATTAAGCTTACCTGTCATTCTTAAAACTCCTGCTTGCTAAATAAAGGATTATTGAAATAGATTTTCGACTAGCTGCCGTGCTATCGGATGAGAAGGTCACCTGGATTTCCATCATTCACATTTATGGATTTATCCGTGTAATTTTAGATCCCTGTAATCCCAATCCAGCCATCAAACCTCGCTGCCCGAATACAAAAGCATAGACATCATCACGAAGTGTGGTGCTGGTGACTTTCTTGGCCATACCTTCGTCCAAAACAACAATGTTGGGGCCCACACCAATTTCCAGACCATTACTGCTATCAAGACTGGCAAGAGCGGCATCGTTCATGAAAAACATCGCATAACCGAACGATTGCACACCGGCTTGCAGGCCATAAGAGCCGGCAAAGATATTATAGTAGCCGCTGGTCCTGCTCTTTTTGCGCATAGCCCCCTTACCGTATTCCGCACCCCCAATAAACCCGGCCTTGACAACATTCGGAAATACCAATATTCCCTTAGCCTTTGAAGCCAACAATTTGGCCGCAGGCGTCGTTTCGTAAAGCTTGGCCAGTGCGGCATCCACTTCACGATCAATTTGTGCTGCGTTGGTCCTTGATCCTGAATCATTACCACCCATGGATTGACAGCCAGCGAGTATCGATAAAGTCACTAGCAGTAGACCAATGATTGGCCAGGTTTGCCGATGTGCCCGATTTTGACGTGGACTTTTTGTAATGAATTGCAGCTGTGTCATAAATTTTTCCTCTGAGATGAATGGATTATTTGGCGCATTTAGTTAGGGTTCTTTTTAGACGTAGCCAAAACGGATTTTCAGTCAGGCCCGTCTTTGAATCGAAATGAATGTCTCCGTTTGTTTCTGCCTTTGCTCGCCTATTTTGCAGCCTTTTTACTAGCGATTCGATTGTCATAGAATCTGCTTAGAATTTCGCCAAAACTAATTTTCCGGTTAACCGTCGCATGTTTTTTGTCGACGGGTTGCAACTCAACCGAGGGTAAACCTTCTCACCGTGATGCATTGAATTGTCGCGAAGCAACAAACCGTTATAAGCCATTTCATAATTTCTGTTGGCATACTTACTATGTCTAGTCGTTGACGCATCCCCTGACTTGCTCGGCAAAATCAAGCCCATAAGTTTTGGTAATAAACCGGAATTCGCAGGCTGGCGGCTCACTGGATAACTCCATCAAGGTTGCCAGCTGACTGAAATGTCTGGATGTGATCATTCGACGCAGCACAGCTTCCGACTCCCAAATTTCGTCATAACAAATGTAGTGTCGGCTATCGGCTGTCTTGTAGACCTCAACGGCAATGCAACCCTGAACCAGACGCGCGCTTTTGGCGAGTGCTTGCAAAGCGTCAATCATGGTTCGAGTTTTTTTGGGAGTCACCCTGAGGACAAGATGTAATTCGATCATGGTTTTAATAATTGCAGTAATTGCGCCACATTCAAAACACTCAAAACAGGATTGATAAAGGATTATTTAACAATATCTTACAATCAAATAAGAGAACCGTTTAAAAACGATAACAGTGGATGAGCCACGAAATATCGTGGTTTATCCGAAAATCTCATGTGCTTCTTATCAAGTAGACGGGCAACGAACCTCATACAACCGGTCCAAATTAAAATTATTTCCCGTTTATTGATAAGTGCATGACAAGACTGTGTTACTTCACTTCCTTGGTAAATTCACAGCGTTGATTGACTAACGGAGAGGCGTTCGGATGATCTATGCCTTTGGCTATCAACGCGATAACCCGGTCATCATTGTCATAACCGACATGAGCCTCCAGCGGATTGGCAAGATCAGCCAAGCCAAAAGCATCCATTACTCTGGCAATGTTGATACTGACATTGGTAATACTGGGACACAGTCTTGTGTCGATATATTGCTCTGCGAATCCTGGGGGTATTCCATAGCTTAATAAGTCGTTAGGATCACTGAAGGCAATAATTTCAGTTTTACTGACCATTCGCTTGTTATAGTTTGCACCGGTGATACTGCAGTATTCTGATGGCGACCCTACCACTTCAGGTAGTTCTCGGCCCAATTGCAGCATTGGCAACTGGTTGGACAGCATGTAAATAGGCACCTGTTTATTCTGCAAGGCGACAACGGCACTATCAGCAATATTCACGTTATTGCTGGCATCAGCATATTTGGCAACGTTAGCAAGAAGATGCGCGATGCGTTGCATGCCGTCGATGGTGATTCGACTCCCCAGACTGTGTGAAATAAACACATAATCATCATGGGCGATGTAATCGGCACTTGAATCGTTGAGCCCCGTGCAGGCATGGATGCCGCTGGCGGGAAGATCGTCCCAATCACCGGTAGCCATCCAGCAGAACGACTGCGTAAACGCAGCCAGAATTGCATCGCGACTATCTCCCAGATAAATAATGGGATCAGGTCCGGTATCGTTACTGAATTTTTTTAACAAGCTGTTAATTTTAGCCCGCCGAAAATCGTATTCACCGGAATTATCGAATACCAACAGCTCTTTTTGTTTACGCGTGATTTGCGACCAGGTCAGTTCATAAAAAGTCAGGTCTATACCACGTTCTTCATTGAGTAAATGACTCACCCGCAAGTTGCCCAGATCTTTTCCAGCAAGCAAAGGCGCTGATAAGCCAATATTTTTTTGGCTATAAGCTCGGGCAGTCAGGTTCAGTTCCTTGGCCAATTTTTCCAGAAACTGGGTGGTATAACCCGGAATGTGATCGCCCACACCATGAACGAATAAAACTTTGGTTTTACCCTTCTCCTTGCCAAGACCTGCCTGAATGCCTGTAAAAGGTTGCCCCCATACCTGACATTGCCGCGCATCTTCAGTTTCGGATTTTTCCAGAACAGCTTGGGCAATACCTTTGCCAATACTGGTACAAGCGGTTAACAGCATGACAATAGAGAACGATGACAACAGGTATCGGATTTTTACGGACAGGGTAAAACAGGGTTTCATAGTGTTTAGTACCTAATAATTATTAGCACGAAGCGAAAACCAAGTGGTTTATAAAAACGACTGTAGGATCAATACGTTTTTGAACCAGGAACCCCATTTTTTTCATTGTGTTCTCGTTAAAGGGAGTCCAATTTAAAAAGACTCCCTGCTAGAAAAAAGGTCGTAATATTAAATCGAGCCTTAGAAGGGTTTCAAGGTATAAGGCACGGGATCGGTCACCATCTCGCCGGGTTTACGGTTGGCAATTTTTACGAACTGCTCAGCCCAGCGATCCATAATTCCTTTAGCCGGCCCGTACCAGGTCAGTCGTGTCAAATCCAGGGGGCCTGCATCCTGCATATCCCTGTCAGCAAATGTGGCAACCACTTCACCGGTTTGCATATCGCGCAGACGTCCTTCAAATGCTGCCCGGCGCTGATTAATTGCACCTGCGGCTGTTCCTCCTCCCATTTGCAGCCAACCCAGAGCGTGCAGCACCGGTTGTGACGGGTCTATTTGTATCAAAGCCAACTCCAGCCGCAGTGCCGGCTCTTTATGCTGACCCGCAAACTCGATCACCCGAAAACGCTGATTTGGATCTTCCTTGAATTCCTTGACTACCTGATCATGAAAATATTGAGCTAATTCTGCAATATCTTTTTTGACATCGCTCAACCAACTGGCGGAACTGGCTTTGTGTAGCCAGTCCATTTCCAATATGTACTGAGTATTGACCGGCGCAACGACCAGTTCTTTATAGGCAGAAGCGTCAAAGCCGGGCTTGATCCAAACTTTTTGAAACGGCAAATCCGCACGTCGGGTCTGCCGTTCAGGATTATCAATAAACCCAACATCAGGTGCCGGAGTGACTAACTCAGACTTTACCGCATTGGTTTCCTTGACGCCGGTTGTGCAACCTGTCGCTACAGCCATGGCGCCAAATAAAACCGCTACTCCGACTGAATGTCTTTTTAGTGTTTGCCTGTCTATGTTCAAAATTTTCTCCAAGTTTAAGATTATTTCTTTGTAACTATTCCGCGCAAGTGGGCTTGCACGCTTTTCGCAACCCAACAATTAACGCCATGACCTTGAAATGTTGGATTGGCTATCGCCAACCGCAAACTACGCGGTTCACAATGTTTGTTTTATTGCTCCGTTGAATGGTTAAGTTTTTAAAGACAGCCCGTGGAAGCTATTCTGCTTCTAAAGTCTTTCTAGCTTTTTCCAACATTGCTCGCTGTTCATCATTCATCTCAGGAAAGCGAAGATCAAGTTTTTGTAAGGTTGACGAAATGACATCGGCCACGATGGCACGCGTTGCCCATTTATCGTCTGCCGGGATGATAAACCAGGGCGCCCATTCGGTGCTGGTAGCACTGATAGCTTTTTCGAAGGCAACGACATAATCATCCCAATAGCTGCGCTCGTTAAGATCGGCCAGTGAAAATTTCCAGTTTTTTTCAGGGCGCTCAAGTCTATCCATAAAGCGTTGTTTCTGCTCCTTTTTGGAGACATTCAGGAAAAACTTTAAAACGACAGTACCATTGCGTACCAGATGCTTTTCAAATGCATTGATATCCTCATAACGCGACTGCCAAAATGCTTTCCCGATCTTTTCTCCCGCCAGCTTTTGATGCTCAATCATTTCAGGATGGACTTTAACCACCAAAACGTCTTCGTAATAGGAACGATTGAAGATGCCGATCCTGCCGCGTTCCGGCAAGGATTTCATATAGCGCCACAGAAAATTATGATCCAGATCTTCCGCTGATGGTTTTTTGAAGCTGAATACCTGACACCCCTGAGGATTTAAGCCGGACATGACATGCTTGATAGTGCCATCCTTTCCTGCTGCGTCCATGGCCTGCAAAACGATTAATAATGAGTAGCGATCATCCGCATAAAGCAGTTCCTGTGAACTGGATAACTCCTCAATGCTTTTTTGCAGAATTTCGTTCGCTCGCTCCTTGGTCGCTTTTTTGCCAAAAGCTTTCAACTCCTTGGTTTGATCCCAACCGGTATGGTAATCCTTCAGGCGGATTTTTTTATCCGGTTTAACCTTCAATAAATCGATGATTTCTTCTTTTATCATGGTAATACTCCTTGCAGCTTCTGGCTGGCTGATTGACTGGGTATTTTGAGCCAGCAAAACTTGCCCGGCGAAAAGTTTCTTTTTTACCTCTTTGGACAAACCAGTCAGCGCATCCCTACAATTCAATTGGGTGTGGTGATTGAAAAGACTTCTGCATCAGGGACGTATGTAAGCGTCCTTTTAAATCAATCGTCTACACCCTCAATTCAAAATGGGCGAAAGTAACTACAAAACAAGGTTTAGGGATGTATTGACAAACTTACTCGTCAACCTGGAACAGCTCCCATGTCGAATCAGGGTTGTACTCTTTCATCTTCTCGACGACTGCAGCTGTTTTAGGCCCCAAGTCTTTCTGATAAATCTTACCCTGGTGATTGACAACAAAAGTCATAATGCCCGATGAGCCATACTGCGCAGGAAAGGCCACCAAACCGAACCCGGCAATCATGTTGTTGTTGATGATATAGTCATATTTGCCCCCAGGAGCATTGCGGCCCTGCCGAGTGAGTATGCGATAGTAATAGCCGTGATAAGGGGAAGGCTGTTCAGCCCCGGGTTTGACTTTATAACCTACGGCCCTTGCTTCGGCAATTAGCGGGCCTAGCGGACTTTGCTGCTGCCCTTCCTCCACCTCCCAAAATAGTCCGTCAAACTTACCCGGCTCGCTACGCAATTTTTGCGCATATTCCGATACGCCATCATCATCCCTGTCGGCATTGGCGTATTCAAATTGAGCTTCGATATAGCCCTTGATAGCCCCTATGGTGCTGAGTTCGTTGCGCCCAATGCGTCGATTGAGTATTTCCTGACGGCCTTGTTCGGCGTCAAAAAGCCAGTTATCCCCTTTTTTGACAATCGGGATGGGAAAAGGCCAGTCGGTATTGCCCAGGTGGATGACCGCTTTATCCTCACCCATCAACTCCACCCGCATTTTTTCCTGACCCAAGGCGACAAAATTTAAACGGTTATTTTTGTCCTCCACCTCATCTCCTGATGAGAGAAGTTCTGCTTCATCACTTCCGAACAAAGCCATAAGCTGGTCAGTTCCCTCACTGTCGACTGCTTCGAGTAAAGCACTGGCTGCTTCATCAGGGCTCTTAAAGCCTTTTGCTTCGATACTATTGGCAGTGACTGAAACGGCAGGAGACGTTAACGGAGCGGGAGCTGCATTAGCAAATAAGGGAGCTGAAACAAGCGCTGCCAGAAGTATATTTTTAGTTTCGCGAGACATTATGGGAACCTCAGTCTTGACTGCTTGAATAAAATGAGTGGACATCAATGCTCCAAAACTGGACGCACCGTTTACAGGATTATTAAGCCTTTCAATCATCGCCGTCGACCTCCGCCGCCACCGCTGCGAGCTCCGCCCCCACCTCCGGAAGCACGCAAATTTCCTGAGCTGGTCGCCTGGCTCCTGCTAGACGCGCCTCGCTGGCTGAAGCTCTTGGTGGCTCCGGCGCTGCGAGGGGCCTCAAACGCATTGGGCCGGGAAACTTCCGAGCGACGCTGTGTCGTTATCTGTTGCTGAGTTCGCTCTCTCCCCAACGATTGAGTGTGTGCAGCCGGTTTTGCTTGATCGAATCGCCCTGGAGAGTTCTGCGCACCCATGCCTCCGACGTTTACCGGTTTGCGAGTTTGCCCTCCACGCAGGGCCGATTGAGCTGCTTGACGACTGTTTGATCCCCTCTGACTTTCCAGCCGTGAAGCGTGACCTGGGGTTTTAATACCCGCCAACGCATTGCCCCGACTACCCTTTCCAAGCTGTGTTTGAATGTCACGAGTCGCCGGCTTATTTTTAGCCTGTTTTAAACCTGGCTTATCCTGAGCGCCCGGCTTTTGCCCAAGTTGTTGGCGGATGTCGGCCGTGGATGGCCTGCTTTGGGCGGGTAATATTCCAACAGCTGGACGTTGCCCGGCTCCATCGAATCCTCTCGCTGTCGCCGGAAGCGTTTGAGCTGCGCCCAGTCTCTGTCCGGCTAGTGCGGGTTGCTGGATTTTCCCTAAACGTTTTTGCGCCGCCTCAGGAAAAGCCTGTCCACGTCTATGCTGAGGGTCAGGCCTCCAACCTGCTGGCTGTTGTGCCGGTCTTAGATTGTTCTGACTGAAAGTATTACCACCACCCACATTAATTTCGTTGCCGGAGATATTGATGTTTTTGTTGTAATTGACATTACCACGGTCGCCGTAATAACCTCCGCCACCGCCCCCATACCAGCAATTTCCGCTGTGACATACGCTGTTTCCGTAATAATGGCTGACGTGGTAATCATCGTCGTCAGCCCATTCCATGATTGCCCAGGTCAGAAGCCCACCTACCACCGCTCCGGTAGCAAAGTTAGCCAAGGTGTCATTATTTGATGAGGTCGACGTAGCCTGAGGAGGATAATAAGCTGGATAGTAGCTGGGTGCCGGCGCCGAATTGACATTGACCACAGTTGAAGTCGGATAAACAGTGCTGGTGGGAGGTGGAGCCATGGTGGCCTGATAAACCACCTCGGGTTTGTACTGAGGGACATAAATCGTGTCGGACTTGGCCGGCCCCCTGTGTCAGGATAGTTGTCGCCTCACCCATTTATAGAGGCAACCCTAATGCAAACCCGTTATAGTGAAGAATTTAAAGAGCAAGCCCTGAGTAAAGTCTTGCAACGCGGCGATAAAAGTATTCCAGCAATTGCCGATGACTTAAATATGAGTGTCTTTACTTTGAAAGGCTGGCTTAAACAGACACGATCCAATTCAACTACTAAGACTATGAAACAACAACGTCCTAAAGACTGGAACCGGGAACAACGGTTTGAAGCGTTGCT
>NZ_JAUSBX010000047.1 GCF_030651835.1 Methylicorpusculum sp.
AATTCTCGGCAAAATCGCCAGTGCTCGGCGCGGCCTAACGGGACCCAGGGAGGGGCGCCTTGAGTTGAGCCAAATTGACGATGCGTTCTAAGCAACCAGATAACATATTGATATATTAATTATTTTAATGCGTTTACCCTGGTCCACGGCCAATTCACCACCTAGCCAAATATACAATTAAAGTATAATTTGCATTTCCGTGGCTCCTGAAACCGGTTGTTGCCGTAAACTTATTGTTGAGCGATACATTTCAAATACCGATCTCTATGTGAGCCTCCGAACAGACTAAAGGCGCTATCGGGTGCATTATGAAAATCTTATACTTAGTGATATACGTATCAACTGGCGAATCGCTATACACTGCGCTACGACATCAGCAAAATGTATCTTATTGAATTTAAATTTATAACACTATATTTCTGATAAAAACTGGAGAATGGGGATGTCTGAACTAAAAACCTATGCTGTTTGGGACGCCGGTACCCGATGGTTTCATTGGATCAATGTGCTCTGTGTCTCGGCCTTGGCAATTATCGGACTTCTAATTCTAAATGCAGATGCGCTGGACTTGCCTACCTCAGGTAAATTGACGCTTAAAACCGTCCACGTATTTGTCGGTTACGTCTTTGCATTGAATCTCCTCTGGCGAATCATTTGGGCTTTTTTTGGCAACCGTCATGCCCGATGGAGCGCTATCCTTCCTGGAGGCAAGGGCTATTGTCAATCGGTACGCAGTTATATTACCGCCTTCAAGTCGGGGCATCCTGAACACTACCTGGGCCACAATCCGTTAGGGCGATTAGGCGTAAGCCTATTGTTTCTTCTTATGACGATACAAGCGATGACCGGTCTCCTTCTTGCGGGTACGGACTTGTTCTATCCACCTCTCGGCCATTGGATCGCTCAATGGGTTGCCGCCTCCGGGGTTGCTCCCGATTCGCTGAAACCCTATTCACCAGAAATGTATGACTCGGCAGCCTATGAAAGCATGCGCGCTTTCAGAAAACCCTTTGTCACAATCCATCAGTACAACTTTTACGCGCTGATTTCGGTTGTGGTACTGCACATTGCATCGGTAATCATTACAGAGCTGAAAGAAGGCGGCAGTATTATTTCCGCAATGTTCACCGGACAAAAAATTATTAACGGTCGCGCAGTGGATGGAGAACGCGACTCTCATAATTGAGACCTCCCGACATTCCACTAAAGGATGGGAGATGAAAAGTAGTTTGGTTTGGTTAATGCCATTTAATAATCAGATAAGATTAAATCGCATAATTTACTGTTTCCACTAGTGAGGAGAAGGACCGTGTCAAAAAATTACAACCGCATGTCACTGTTGATTTATCCGATTTTCGCATTGATCACTTGTATTACCCTACCGAATTCAGCATCCGCAAATACCCGGCCTTGGTCTGATACTTTGGATTTGATTGAGTCTGCCTGTCCATCCGGGTCAGAGCAAAATCAGGAACTCACCCATCTGAAAAATTCTATTGCCTCGGCCAAAAGCGTTACTCAGGCCCGAAAAATAGCGCTCGCACCTACCGATGAAGCCATTGATGCACTAAAAAATGCCCGCCTCATTATGCCGTTCAGCGATGATCTTCTTGTCGCCGAAACCCGGCTAAGCGAGGCCCGCTCACGTATTTTAGTAGCCTCTTCCCAGGAACAAGTCGCGGATGAATTTTCCGGAATGATGCTCGCAGGACTGGATGATGACAGTGCAGTTCGCGCCAGCGCCGGCAGTACGTCTTGTAATTATTCATCAGGCGAGGTCATCGCCATCGTGGTCGGCTTGATTTTGGGTATTATTCCAGGACTGATTTTACTTTTCGTGCTTTGTTAAGCGTAAATCTGCCCGGGACTCTATGAATATAGAATGGAGAGCAATCCGCTAGATCCTATTGAGCATTTTACAAAGTGATAAAAACAAGCCGGCTTTTATTGCTGTTAATCATGATCAGCCTGTTTACCGGCTGCAGCCGTTTGCTCTTCTACCCTTATAAAACCCATGTAAGAACGCCTAAGCAGCTGGGCTTGACCTATACAGACATCAGCGTCATAACCCGTGACGGCATCAAGATTCACGGCTGGCTCCTGCCCGCACAAGGCACGTTGAAAGGCAGCATTTATTTTCTGCACGGCAATGCCGAGAACGTCAGCACCCATATCATGAGCGTTGAGTGGCTTCCCGAACAAGGCTATCAGGTATTCATGATTGATTACCGGGGCTTCGGCTTATCGGAGGGCGAGCCTGCTTTACCCGACGTTTTTATGGATATTGAGGCGGGGTTTGACTGGCTTTTTGCCCATTCAGATAACAAACCTTTATTTTTATTGGGTCAAAGTTTAGGCGCGAGTCTGGGTTTATTTTTTGCGGGCACTCAGCCCACCGTCAAAAACCAGTTGGCGGGAGTCATCAGTGATTCATCGTTTACCCGCTACAACGATATTGTCCGACATGCCGCATCAACAACCTGGCTAACCTGGCCTTTACAATATCCAGCTAGCTGGCTGATGGCTTATCCTTATGATCCCATTGATGTCATTGACCGGATTGCGCCTACGCCATTATTAATCGTGCACGGTACTGCCGATACCATTATTCCGTTTGAGCACGGTCAACGACTCTATGAAAAAGCAGGCGAACCTAAACAGTTTCTGAAAACTGACGGAGGGCATATTCAAACATTTATGCGGCCGGAACACCGGCTCAACGTTTTAGCATTTTTAAACCGTATCACCACCAAACACGATTGATGAAGAACCGGGCTTCCATACGGCATACTTTTTCATGACGGCATCAAACAGAGGCCCTGTTAAAAATGCCGCTAACCAGCGTTTTAATGCCGAATAGGGCGACGCCTGAAACCAGGTTTCATCAACTGCGGCAAATTGCCTGATAAACGGGGCAATGGCGGCATCGGCAATGGAAAAACAGTCGCCGCATAAATACTGCGTCAGGATCAAACGACTTTCCAGCTCGGTCAAAAACAATTCGCCTTGTTGGCGATAAAATTCGGCCGGATGCTCAGGGTATCTATCCGCATATTTGTAGCGGTCCAGATTATCTTTAAAGCGGCTATCGTTCCATTGAATCAAGACTTCAAAATCATTAACCTGCAACCATTTCCCCGGATCATTTTGCTGTAGCGCCCACCGCATGATATCCAGACTTTCATCAATGACCGAACCATCCCCCAAAACCAAAACCGGAACGGTTCCTTTTGGCGAGGCTTCCAGCATCTGTGCCGGCTTACTGCGTAATTCGATCTCCCGTAATACAACCTGGATCCCGGCATGGACAATAGCCATCCGTGCACGCATGGCATAAGGGCAACGGCGAAAACTATATAAAACAGGTAAGTCATGATTCATAATACAGGCTATTATTTTGTACTTGTTCAAGTTCACAAAGTTTACTGCCGGCTCAGTAAATTGAATAAATTAAATTTATTCCAACCCTTATCAGAAAATCTGGTCGTGTGCCTTTGTCTGTTACAGACAGCAACACTGAAAAAAGGGATAATATCCTTTCTTCTTTGAAGGCAAAACCATTTGTCCGGATAATCTGCCTTCCATTAAAAATCAGCCAGTTGCTGAACTTTTTAACTCTTAGTTTTTTTATACCGCATTTATGAGATTTATAGTCATCGCCGTCTTAGTTATTCTGTCCAACATTAGCATCAGCTGGCTGTTCAATCAGCCTCAGGACGTTGGCGAAGACGTACCCGAAGGTAAATTGAACAGCTTATCGTTTGCTCCATTCCGGGAAGGCCAAAGTCCTCTTGAAGAAAAATTTGCTACCGAAGCGCAAATCGATGAAGACTTACGCTTACTGGCTGATAAAACCCATACGATCAGAACTTATTCCAGTGCGGAAAATATGTTTGTCACACCCAAGCTTGCCGGGAAATACGGCCTCAACATGATCCAGGGGGCTTGGTTGGGATACGGCAAAAAAGACAACAACGAAGAAATTGAGGCGCTAATCGACGCAGCAAACACCTATCCCGATGTCATTAAACGCGTCATTGTCGGTAACGAAGTGTTATTGCGAGGCGATTTAAAGCCGGAACAAGTGCTGGAATATATTCGCCGCGTCAAACAAGCGGTCAAGCAACCCGTCTCATATGCCGATGTTTGGTCCATGTATCTGAAACATCCGGAACTGATCAAAGAAGTCGACTTTATTACCATTCATATTCTGCCTTATTGGGAAGATGAGCCTATTCCTGTTGAAGAGGCACCCGGACATATTGACCGGATTTACAAGCAGGTTCGCGCCGAGGCCGATGAAATCGCCCCCGGAAAACCCATTCTTATTGGCGAATCCGGCTGGCCGGGTAAAGGGCGTCAACGCGGGTCTGCAGTGCCCAGCATTGTCAATGAGGCCATGTTTATCAGAGGACTGATTAAAGTCGCAACGGAAAACGGTTTTGACTACAACATAGTGGAGGCTTTCAATCAGCCCTGGAAGAGCAATCTGGAAGGCGTGGTTGGAGCCAATTGGGGCTTGTATTCATCAGAACGCAAAGAAGTATTCCCGCTTACCGGACCCGTCTATGAAAATGATGACTGGTATGAGCGCTGTATTTTTTCATCCCTATTTTTACTGATGGCCGCGTTTGCCTTTCGTAAACAATTACTTACATTAGATTGGCAAATCGTTTTGGGTTATTTGGTTTTCGCCCAGATTCTTGGTGTATTGCTGATCGTCCAGATCGACGAGTTGTTTTACACCAGCTATAGCCATTGGCAGCGTTTTATTACCTTAGCGGGTGCGTTATTCAATGCGGCGCTCAGCGGTTTGATATTATTCAAGCTGATTAATCAGTTAACACAAAACGTCATTCATCCTAAATTAGGCAATTGGCTGTACCGGATCTTCTTTGTTTTTGGCGCGTTTGCTTTATACAAAACCATGGGGCTAGCCATTAATGGACGCTACATCAGCTTTCCGGTCGAATTGGCCGCAATACCTGTTATCAGTTTAATAGCTCTGATTTTTGCCCATTTTTGGGCATCAAAACAGCTTTCCATTAAATCGCTGTCTATCGAAAATCTGATCGGCACGGATATTAATCGAATAAATAATGACACCTGGCTCGGCTATGCCTTGCTTGTCATGGCCCCTATTTTGGTCTTTGGCGAATCCTATGCGTTTTTCGTCGCACGAGACTTAATCCAAGCTTATCCGGGCACTGCCGAACGAATCAGGGTTGCCCTGTCTTTCGCCCTGGGCAATCAACAGCTGGTAATGTGGTTAGTCTGTCTTTTGATTATAGCGCTTCCATTTTTATACCCGCTTAACAGCACAAAAGAAGAGATTGATCAACCATAATGCCAAGCCTACGGATGATTTTAAACAGTTTTTGACAGGCAGATGCATTAGGCGTTTTTCGATCAGATCAGGGGCAATACTGAAATCCACATGACTCCTGATCTGATTTTAGGCAAATGAGGATAAGGCAAGAGTATAATCGCCTTCAAGGCAGACAACCTAAAGGTTGATTCAGGTTAATTCTTCCAACCACTCATGTCAGGAGAGGTTACCGATGAACATTTACCCCCCGCACATAGAGATCATTGATAAAGCTCCTTCAGGCATTCCAACCTTAAATCAAGTGCCTTGGTACCGCTCGCCCAGGTTGATTATTTTTTTGATGGTCTTTATTAGCTCGACCTCAATCAGCCTGATTTACAGTTACAACCGTCCTGCTGTTTTTCAGAGTACAGCGACCTTGCTCACCTCGGCATTGGCTGAAGTCGATCAAGCCAGCAAAGCGCCTGACGCAGAACATGTCGCCATTCAACGCCAAATATTGTTAAGCCAGGAATTACTGACTGAAAGCATCAGGCGGCTAAAAATATCACACCCCGAAATTCAGATGGACATAACCCAGGTTCATCAAATCTTGCAGGTTCAGCCCATTCCGGAAACCAATCTGGTCCAGATGCGCGCCGAAGGCACTGAACCCGAACTCCTGCCTTTACTAATTAATACCTGGATTGATGTTTATAGAGAAGCGCGCGCGGCGGAGATTGAAAAGAACAAAAGCGGCACCACGCAAAAGCTTCAGGAAGAGTTACTTGCTCTAGAACAAAAAATCGAAGCAACCCGAGCGGAATTAACTCAATTCAGTAATCAACATGACATCATCTCAACCGGGCGCGATGAAAATGATGTATTGGCTCGCTTGAAAGGCTTAACAACATCGCTCAATAACGCGAGCGAAGACGAAGTTAAAGCCAAAGCCAAACTTGAAGCCATTAACAAAGCAATTGACGAAGGCAAGGTAGTTGTACCCAAACAAGACCAAGCCAATTTGGCAGCTCTTGAACTTCGTCTGCAGCAACTTAAAGAAAAACTTGCCGAATTCCAAAAGCGCTATACCCCAGGATTTATGGCGTTACAGCCGGCCATTAAACTGATCCCCGAAGAAATCAAAAAGCTTGAAAATGAAATTGAAAGCAAAAGTCATTTTGGCAAACAAATAGTCCATTCAGACGCTGAACAAGAATATGCCGCCGCCCGCCAAACTGTGAATGTCATTAAGGAGCAACTCAATACTCATAAAAAGTTAGCTGCCGATTTCAGCGCGCGCTTCACTGAACACGAAAGGCTTAAAACCGATCTGGAGGGTTTGGAAAAAATTTATCGGGAAACTCAGGAACGGTATGTACAAATAGAGACGCAGCAGTATGAAAAATACCCGCAAGTTGAAATCGTCGAACGGGCACGGTTACCGCTTCAACCCATCAAACCCGATTATGATCGCGATGCACTGATAGCGGTTTCAGGCTCGCTGTTATTAAGCCTGGCCAGTGTCTGGCTTTTTGACTATTTAACCCGGACGCAACAGCATCAACCCAGCGTCATGATATCCGGCTTCGGTATTTATCAAGATGGCCGATTGAATCATCTGGACTACCAACAAACACCGCTACCCTCGCTGCAACAAAATCAAAATCTGTCACTGACCATGACGCACCCTCGAGAACTTAACGATAGTGATTTAAAGGTTTTATTCGCCAACGCCAATAGCGTAACCCAAATGTTCATCGGTCTATTACTTTGCGGACTTTCGCTTGATGAGACGGCTAAGCTAAAACAAGATGATATCGACTACAGCCAAAACACGTTGACACTGCGAGGCTCCATTCCCAGAACTATTTCACTCAGTTCTGTCACGAAAGACCTGGTGGAAAAACTCGATGCGTTCCCCATGATTAATGAAGAACCCTCTTTATCCAAGGAGGAATTGTCCGCATTAATATCACTGGCAGCCATTGATGCGGGCCTGTCCCATCCTGAGGAAATCACCGCAGAATCAATAAGACATACTTATATTGTCTACCTGGTCAAACAAGGGTTGAGGCTGGGTGAGTTAGTTAACCTGGTAGGTTATCTTCCTACATCCGATTTACTGAATTACGCAGGTTATTCTCCGCCTCGTCCTGGGTGCGGTATTGACGAAATCGAAACAATTCACCCTGTCCTGGCAGAATTTATTAACCACCGCAAAATGCAGTCTTTTTAGAATTACAAGCGTGGGAAGAAAAATGCGTTGATTAAATTGCAATCGCCCCGGTGTCTTTTAACGGATGTTCCTTGGATGCTTCGGTCTGGATCACCGATATATTCATCCGGTTAAGCTGGACGGCACCGAAAAAAGTGACAAAGGAAACATCGGCAGCATCTCGCCCTGTACTGATTCTGATAATACCATCGAGTGGCGCTCGTCTTGTGGGATCGAATAAATACCAGCGATTGCCGAGATACGCTTCAAAACAAGCGTGAAAATCGGGCGGATCCAACTGATAGGCATAAGCAGAAACAAAACGGGCAGGAATATTTAAAGCTCGGCAAAAAGCAATCGCCAAATGAGCGAAATCACGGCAAACGCCAGCCCTCTGGGTAGCGGTATCATAGGCTGAAGTTTGGGAGTCACTGCTGCCGGATATGTACCTGACTTTGTCATAGATCCAATTGCAAATGGCTGTAACCCGCGAATAGTCCCATGCTAAATTGCCAAACTCGGACATTGCCAATCCAAACAGCAAATCCGACTGGCAATAACGGCTTGGATATAGATATCGCAGCGTTTCTACAGGGAGTTTTGTGGTGGGTGTTTCGTGAATCTCGAACGGATCAAACCAATCAGGGGAAACTTCCACTGTGGCACTGTATTGAAATTGCATTTCACCTTCAGAAGGATTGACTCTAAAGCAGCGATTGCCTTCTAGCGGATCTATGAATTTTTCGGGTCGAATATAGGGGTCAATCTGAAGGTTTTCATTCATCACCCTCTGAACTTTATTATCAAGTGGCTGAATATTAAACACCAAAGCAGCGGGCTCTAGCAGGTTGCAGCTGAGTTGACACAGCAAATCAAACTTTTTCATAGTTATTCCTAGGGGGCTTGTCCGAGAATACAAAATCCGAAAAATCAACGCTTATGTCAAGTGTGTTAATAAATTTTATATCTCCATAGAAGGTAACTTAAGTGCGGAGTATGCATACTGCTTAACGAGTGATTGGATGTTAACGGCAAACGGGGTTTACCGTTAACTCAACAAATCAGAGACTTGATCGTTATCACTATTTGTTTATATCCATGCAATCAGAAAATGTCCTATAAAACAGCTATCCCTTGGACTTGCCAATAATTAAAACCCGGCTTTGATTTCTTCGTAACCTTTGATTGCGTCAACTAAAGCAGCTTCAGCTGCTGCATTGTCGCCTTTATTAACCGCTATACGCGCATTTTTCAATTTTGCAGATGCTTTATTACGTTGAACATCAAGTCTGCCGACTTCAATTCTTTTTGAGTCCTGACGTGCAGCACCAATCAAATCCATAACAGTTTCTTTGCTTTCGCCATTCTTTATAGCGGCTAATGCATCTTCAGAATTTTTTAATGCGCTAGCAATTGATTCTTTTACTTGGGCGGGTGTGGCGTTCTCAATTTTTCCTGCTGCAAATGCAGTGGATAAAGTCCCCATAGAGAACATAACGATCACAGAAATAATTAATTTTTTTAAATTCATTGCTTTAGATACCTTGTCTTTGAAAATTTGAATGTGAAATCCTTTATCAATAATATATTGTTTGGGACTTTACGAAATCCATACTACCACAGTCAGTATTTATTGGCTGAATTTTCCATTAGAAAGAGCCTCTGATGATAAAATATCTGCAATTTTAAAAACCGGTTCAAAATATGCTTGAATTTTATCTGGATACCGCGGATGTGGATGCGGTTACCCGCTTCCACAATTGCCTGCCTGTAAGAGGCGTAACCACTAATCCTTCAATCCTCGCTAAAGCCGGTTTAGGCATCAACCGGATTTTGCCCGAACTCGCTTCAATTTTAGGGGGTGATTCCCGTTTTTTTGTTCAGGTAGTCAGTCAAACGGCTGACGGAATGGTCGATGAAGCCAGAAAAATAAACGCCTTGCCTTATGATCTGGTGGTTAAGGTGCCCGCTACAGAAACAGGACTTGCCGCGATCAAACAACTTAAATCTGAAAACATTCAGATCCTGGCGACCGCGATCTACTCCACCCATCAGGGCTTTTTAGCCGCTTTATCCGGAGCTGATTATTTGGCTCCTTATGTCAACCGCATCGACGCGATGGGTGCTGACGGCATCAAAGTGGTAGCTGATCTGCAATTACTGATTAATCAATATGGACTAGCAACCAAACTGCTACCGGCCAGTTTTAAAAACTCAGGTCAAGTGGTTGAGGTTTTGAAATTAGGCGTAGCGGCAATCACCCTGCCTGTCGATGTGGCGGCGCAATTACTTGCTCATCCTGCTGTTCAACCCGCAGTCGACCAATTTACCGTTGATTGGCATTACGCGTTTGACAATCAGTTATCTTTCGAAAGTTAATACTTTTTGACGTGACCGGATTTTTTATTTTGAAGAGAAAAACATGCTGAATTACCCTGCTATAGACCCTGTCGCTATCAGCCTAGGACCTGTCAATATCCACTGGTACGGTTTGATGTACCTGATTGGTTTTGCCGGCGTCTGGATTTTGGGCAAAAAAAGGGCCGAAAAGCCCGGCTCGCCGGTAACGCCTGAAGCCATAGAGGATTTGGTTACTTATGGCGCCCTAGGAGTCATTTTGGGTGGTCGTTTGGGTTATATCCTGTTTTATAATTTCAACGAATTCCTTAATGATCCTTCCATCATTTATAAAATCTGGCAAGGCGGCATGTCATTCCATGGCGGCATGTTAGGCGTTTTTATTGCCATGTGGTTATTTGCTCGCAAACAGCAATGCACCATGCTGCAACTAACCGATATTATTGCGCCATTAGCGCCCATTGGCTTGGGTGCCGGCCGCCTCGGTAATTTTATCAACGGCGAATTATGGGGCCGCACCACTGACGTGCCCTGGGCCATGATATTTCCGGGAGGAGGTCCTTTACCGCGTCATCCTTCGCAGTTGTATGAAGCGTTTTTGGAAGGCATTGTGCTGTTTATCTTGCTATGGTGGTTTACTCAAAAACCGAGGCCGGTCATGGCTCCAACTGGCCTAGCGGTCATGCTGTACGGATGCTTCCGGTTTTTTGTCGAATTTTTCCGCATGCCCGACGCTCACCTGGGCTATCTGGCTCTGGATTGGGTGACAATGGGGCAAATTTTGTCCACTCCCATGATATTGATTGGCGGCTTGATGGTTTACTTTGCCTATAAACGAAACGCATGAAACAGTATTTGGCATTATTAGAGACGATTCTTAACGAAGGCACTCTAAAAGGCGATAGAACCGGCAGCGGAACGCGTTCGATCTTTGGCCATCAGTTAAGGTTTGATTTAGCCGCCGGATTTCCGCTGGTAACGACTAAAAAAGTGCACTTCAAGTCGATTGTTCATGAGTTGTTATGGTTTCTTAACGGCGATACACAACTGGATTACCTGCATCAGCATCAAGTCACTATCTGGAATGAATGGGCTGATGCATCAGGCGATTTAGGGCCGATCTACGGCTATCAATGGCGCTCATGGCCCGCTAAGGACGGTCGGCAAATCGATCAGATTCAAACCGTAATTGAGCAATTACGAGCCCTGCCGAACAGCCGCCGCATTATTGTTTCCGCATGGAACGTGGCGGACTTGCCTGATGAATCAATGAGCCCTCAGCAAAACGTCGCGAACGGCAAAATGGCGTTAGCCCCCTGCCATGCCCTTTTCCAATTTTATGTTGCTGACGGCAAGCTTTCTTGCCAGCTTTATCAGCGCAGTTGCGATACCTTTCTGGGCTTGCCTTTCAACATTGCCAGCTATGCCTTATTGACTCATATGGTTGCACAGCAATGCGATCTGAAAGTGGGCGATTTCATCTGGACCGGCGGAGACGTGCATCTTTATCTTAATCATACCGAACAGGCAAAACTGCAATTATCGCGAACACCGGGGCCGCTTCCGGCTTTGAAAATCAATCGCCGGCCCGAATCCATCTTTAACTACCGGTTTGAAGACTTTGAACTAATAGGCTACACGCCGCAAGACCCCATAAAAGCCCCGATAGCCATTTAAAAAATTGCTTTAAGAAGAGTTTCGCGATCTGCGAATAAGAAGATAAAAGGGGAAAAACGGACGAAAAAAAACGCCCAAGGTTTAAGTCCTTGGACGTTTCTTAAGAGATGGCTTCAATCAGCCTGTGAGTTGACGGTGCTATTTGCATGACAGGTGACCGGCATTACCCCGTTTACGGTTTAGGTTAACGTTGCTGGTAATAGCCGCCGTTGCAAACAGGGTCGATGAAATAATAAACTCGCCTGAAATAAAGCCGATCAGACCTGTTACAAACACCGCGCCAGTTAAAACATCTTTATAAAAGTCGTTCATGGGTAAATCCTCTGAGTTATTTGAAAAAATTTAAAACCTTTTTAGGTTGACGTTCAGTTTTTGTGAAATAGAAACCTGATCCTTTCAAAAGCACTCGACCTTTTAAAGCAAAGCATCTCTAAAACACGACTCAACTATATATGAGGCATATATCATTGACAATGACACCATATATAGATTTATTGTTTCCAAATAATGCACATATAATTCATAATCGATTCATATATCCGCAGTAAAACAGTAAAGATTAAACGCTTCAGATAAAATTCAGGTTTGCTGAACTAGACTTTAGCCTCCAATTACAACTCCTCAAGGAGACGCCCATGCAAATCAAAGCAATAATGATCACTTCACTTTTGTTAGCTTCAAGCTCTGCAATGGCGGGTTTGTTTGATAATGCGGCAAAACAACTGGCCACCGATGCCGCAAAATCTGCTGCACCGGAAGCCGTCAACAAGACAAGCCAAGCCACTGAGGCACTTGATAAAGCCAAAACACTGCAAGACAGTATTGGCAGTACACCCGAAGCTCTTAAAGAGCAGGCTGCTGAACAAACCAAAGACGCTGCCCAACAAAAAGTTGAGCAATTGACGCCTGCAGAAGCAAAAGAAGGCCTAAAAACGCTGGAAAGCGGCGCAGGTCAGGCTGAAGAATTAAAAAGCCAAGTTGAAAGTCTGCCTAAATCAACCGATGCGGCAACAGAGGCCGTAAAAGAAAAATCCAAGACAAAAGCATTAGAAAAAACATTTGATTTGATCCGCTAATTTTTTGCAACTACCCCGCAAAAACACAAAAGGCCGGTTTAACCGGTCTTTTTTATTAAAGCTCAAAGGTATTCAAACGCCCTGTTAAACCTAATCAGTGTTCTGGTTTCGGACAAAAGAACCGTTCTCCCAAAAACTCAGTTGCTGAAACGCATGGACCGGCATAAATGGCTCACGTAGGGCTTTGGCTAACCATTCAGCTGGAATCGCATAAAAATGAAATTGTTTGCCATCCCTGCCCATAAAAGTCGTTAGGCCGACGAGCTCGCCTTTTCCATTGAAAATTCCGCCGCCGCTGGCACCCTGCATAAATCCGGCATCTATTTCAATAACGGGGTCTTCTCCGTGTCGGTGAAGAGCAACCACAGAACCCGGCATGGATCGCATCCCCAATGCATAAGGGAACCCGTACAGGTAGATCTCACTGCCAATACGAAGAGAATCCCTGTCAGCCAACGACGCATTCGGCAAAGGGAGTTCGGCTGACTCCAGAATACAGACATCAAACTCGGGCAATGCCGCCTGCTTGATCACTTGATAACTCTCTCCGGATTTAGTGACGGAAATTCGTGAAGCCTCACGGGTAACATGACAGTTCGTCGCGATTTTGTTAGGCGCAATGATTACGCCCGAACCCATGTGATTTTTTCCGGCCGGCGTGCTGGCTATGACTTTAACGACAGAAAGAGATAAATGAACATCAGGTTGTATAGCCAGTGCCTGGTCGGCATAAATGCCGCACAATGCTTGCAGATAGCAAAATACCTGATATGAGCTTTTCATAATCACCTCCCGTAATATAAATCTTGGTGAAAACCATCAGTGGCAATGTCGCCTTTGTTGCAGTTGATAGTTCCCACACAACAAAATTGCCGATCAAAGAATGATTCATTGAACCATTATTTCAGTCTACCCAGGCATCACGGAATCGCAAGTGTTTGCAGGTAAAAGCTGTTTTATTCGGCGGTCGCGGCTGAAGGGCTTGTCAGTCTGCGCAAAAATTAAGCGTCATTGGACTTTTTGGGGCCTTTTTGCGTCCGGTTTCGGACAACGCCTCGGATGGTTAATAGAATTAAAAGAATGGAAGCATAGAAAAGAGGGTTAGTGATATCCGCTTTTTCAGACAGGGCAAAATGAAGAATGCTCAACATGCCGATCACATAAACAGAAATATGCATTTTTTTCCAGGCTTTACCCAGCTTGCGCATCATCTCGTTGGTTGACGTCAACGCCAATGGAATCAGCAGAATATAAGCGATCAAACCCACATCGACTATAGGACTGGTCAGGATATCTTCCAGGATAAATCGGACGCTGAAGCCGTGCTCAAATGCTAAAAAAATCAGCAAGTGGAGCGTGGCGTAAAAGAAAGTGAACAGCCCCAGCATCCTGCGGTATTTGATGACTCCTGACTTGGGATAGAGCATTTTTATCGGGGTCAGGGTCAGTGTTATCAGCAAAAAACGCAGCGCCCATAAGCCGGTAAAATGCGTCATAGCTTCGACAGGATTAGGCCCTAACGAGTTGTTAACAGCATTCCACAGCATCACCATGAATGGCGACACACACACCACAAAAACCATGCACTTGACTGTCAAAGTTGAAACTTTCATCGTCTTTTTCACGCTTTCAATGGATTGACAAAACAGCCGTTAAGCCTGCTGCCACCAAGACTCATTATTCAATAGTGTGCTGATTATCGCCCCTTGTTAAGGCAGATAACTGTCTATTCCTGATAACAACAGGTCATATTGCAACTCAATCCCTTCTTTTGCCACATAGGCAGGAAGGCCGCTGATGATGGTTGATTTTCGTGCAACCCAGCCGACCGCATCGCCGGGTCCTAAACTCAACAAATAGCCGATATCCCGATGCATGTAAGGCAAGCAGAACCGGATAAGTCCGGCATGCAATAATAGATTTTTAGCAACAGACCGGCCTTTTCTGAGCGCGGATTGCGAGGTCATCCCGTTAGAACCCATCTCATCAAAATGAGAACAATCGCCTGCAGTAAAAATGCGCGTCAACACCGTTTTGTTTAATACCACTTGCCCAGAGCTATTGGCATGCAACATCACGTCCGGCGCTTTGCCTAAAAATAAAAAAGTCAGCCCTTTTGGTAATTCAGTCTGTTGATCGCTTTCACGGTCTTTCAATATTACCGCGCCGTCCTGCATGCCTGAATAAAACGTATTGCTATACAATTTGATATTTTTTTCAACCAGCCGTTTTTGCACATAGTCGCCGACCGCACGAGGAAAAGCCTTTAATAAGCGGGCATGACCATCAATGATATTCAGCTGATGATCGGCATGAACCTGTTTTAATACATGATCGATTTCAAATACGAACTGAATACCCGTGGGACCTGCGCCCACAATGTTGATAACCGGTTTTTCAACAGACGGTTCGGCAATAAACTGTTCCAGCCGCTGTGCGGCAGACTGCCGAGTCAGCTTGTTCAAATCAAAAACAGCCGGATCATCATTCTCTGCGCCGGAGTTTGCCGCACCAACCGCAACGATCAAATAGTCAAAAGACAGCTCACCCGCCTCGAGCTTAATCACCCGCTCATTCTGCCAATGCTGGAGCAGACTTTCGCTGATACTCAGTGATTGCTGCACATGCTCAAAATTAAAGCGTTTTGCCAATTCGGCATAAGCAATGCGAATGCTGTCCAGCGGACTATGAACTGTTTCGTGTAAACGCGTGATAATCAAATGATGAGGGCGAGGGTCAATCAGCGTGATAACGGTATCCGGCGACTGCTTGCGCAACGTGATCAATGCCGATAAGCCCGCATAACCGCCGCCCAGAATCACAATTTTAAGCGGCTGAACACTGTGTTCCGTATTTTTTGTCATAGCAATCAGTCCGTATCCATAATCTTCAAGGAGTATATCCGATTATTCTGAGCCATTCGATAAAGGCTGTAAACTTCAGCAGCAATTACCAGTTTGATGATTCAAAAAAACCGTCTGGCTTCAATAAACTGCGGAGCGCTTGACAACAGCATTCATGACCTCAAGCGCACTCACTTTATACTTTTTGTTACAGGAAAGGTCTCTGAACCTCAATAAGATTGTATCCAGGCGACCTCAAGATGAAAAAAACCCTGTTTTTTATCAGCCAGCAAAAAACCCAGCTGTCTGATTTGCGCCGGATCCAAAACCGGAGCGCTCGGCAGAATACGGCCCCTGAAGCTGGCTCGAAACAGCGAGAAGGGTTGAGTCAGGGTTATCCATTGATTCGCATAGGTTGAAAACACCGAACGATAGGCGATACCGTCGTACTGATCATCCGTTCTCACGCGTAATTGATAATCCCGGCCGTCGCCTTTGACTCGCAGCATAAGACCGTTGTAACCAGCCAACGCAGCATGAGTCAACTGTCTTCGCACCGAAACAAAACCGCCATTATGATCCAGAGACAGATAACCTCTGAATAAAAGCATCTGACTTTGCAAAAGCTCTATGCGCCCTTTTGACACGCCGCCCATGACATTGTCATTGACCGTCAGCCAAAAGTATTTTTCATCAGCCTCATTAAAATTCAATAACATCCTATTTTTCCTGTTAGCGCGCTGGAGAAGAAAGAGAAATAGATTGTCATCGTTTTAACCTTTATTTTTTAGCCCGCCGCAACACAGCTCACTTGACGGCGTTCATTTCGGCTGTAAGTTCTTATGATCTTTAACAGCGCATAAACTGAGCCTTCTCAACTTTATTCTTTTCGATTATGACAAAATCCCGCTACCGCCATTCGCTTTTTATATTCCGCCGCGATTTAAGACTGGCTGACAATACCGCTCTTAACGCTGCGCTGCAACAGTCGGAGTGTGTGTTGCCCTGTTTTATCTTCGATCCTGCGCAAATTGAGCCTCACCCTTACCAAAGCAGGCCTGCTCTGCAATTTATGCTGCAAAGCCTTAAAGACTTGCAAGCACAATTCAGTGAAAAAGGTGACGAATTATCGATTTTTTATGGCCCACCACAGAGCATCGTTGAAAAACTAATCCAGACAGAATCTATCGATGCCGTATTTGTAAACCGTGATTATTCTCCTTTCAGCCGTCAACGGGATGATCGGCTCTACACCACTTGTCAAAACAAAGGCATTGATCTTCATATCCTGGCCGATGCCTTGCTGACAGAACCCGAAGCCGCCGTTAAAAAGAACGGGGAAGCGTATAAGGTATTCACACCTTTTTACAATAACGTCCGGCGATTCCCTGTGCCCTCCCCTAAGGCTTTAACTCAGGGCTGTTTTTCAAAATCCATTAAAAATCCGCCGCACTATTCATTCGAGTCATTGTTGAATACTGCGTCTAGCCCGGCTCAAGCAGGCGGCAGGAAAGAGGCCATGCTAATCCTGGAGCACTTGGCATCTCAAAGAAACTATCAGGAAACCCGCGATTATCCAGGGTTAAAGAGCACCAGCCTGCTTTCAGCGCATTTAAAATTCGGCACCTGTTCGGTCAGGGAAGTGCATCAGGCAATCAGCAGCGAATTAGGAGAAGAGCATCCGCTGATAAGGCAGTTATATTGGCGTGATTTTTTTACCCATATCGGCTATCACTACCCGAACGTATTCGGCCATGCGTTTGTATCAAAATATGACCACATACCCTGGCAAAACAATCTTGATCAGTTCAAAGCGTGGGCGGAAGGCAGGACCGGCTTTCCGATTGTCGATGCCGGCATGCGGGAACTCAACAAAACCGGCTTTATGCACAACCGTGTCAGGATGATTACAGCGTCTTTTCTTGTCAAAGACTTGCGTATCAGTTGGCGTTGGGGTGAACGCTATTTCGCTCAGCATCTGGTTGATTATGACCCGTGCGTCAATAACGGCAATTGGCAGTGGGCCGCCTCCACCGGCTGTGACGCCCAGCCTTATTTCAGAATTTTCAATCCCTGGCTGCAACAACAAAAATTCGATCCGGATTGCCGCTATATCTACCGATGGATTCCTGAACTGAATGCCGTACCCGCCAAAATCATCCATGCCTGGGATAAAAAATTCCTGTCAGGCACTTATCCCAAGCCCATGATTGATCACGCTTATGAAACAACAATCACCAAACAGCTTTTCAAAAACTGTCCTGATTATAAAGATGCTTAAGCTCTAACACTTTTCCCCTAGCCGACCCCGTCATTTCGGCAGAGCCTGCCCCGGCCAGGGAATGCCGGGGGATTGCCGAAATCCAGACTACATGGATAGCTCGAAGCTTACCATCCATGGCGCTGGATCCCCGTTTCCCGACGGGCATGACGGACGCTTTTGTATTTAGCTGAAACATCTTGCTAATCAGGAAAACTGTAGTGAAACAAACAGGGACTAACGCGGTGCCTCCTGACTTTGTGCGGTGCTCTGCCAAAGCTTTCTGAGCGCCTTAAGCACCGGCTTGGGCTGACCGGCTTCAGTATAAAAGCCCCAATACCCCTCTTCAGGGTGTGCGCCTTTAAAGTCGACCTTGGCGTTTTCCTCTTTCCAGGCATGATCAAAGCCTTCGAAATACGCCAGATTCAAACCAGGCGTATGGGGCATTTTTTGATAGAGTTCCACCCAAAAATCGGCTTGTTGCTCAGGACTGAAGCGGCTGCCTTTAGGGCCGCTGGGCAAACCGCTTTCCTTAATCAAAATAAGCTTATCGGATTTTTTGATCAGCAAATTCATAACCTCGACGACAAAATTCACCCAGGATGTTGTATTGCCTTGTTCAAACCAAGGCTGAAAAAGCGGGTGAATGCTGGGCAAAAGAAAGTCCTGCTCGGCAATAAAATCAGCCGGTTCATCATTCAAGTAATAATAGAACGGCTCCGAAGTCGCAACCGGCGTACCGGGCAACTCGCTGCGTAATTTGCGCATGGCCTGTTTCAATTGATCCCAGTCATAACGTTTGGCCAGCAAGTTTTCATTGCCTACCGAGATACCGACAATCAGATCAGGAAATTCATTGACCAGTTTTTTGGCATTCGTTAGCTCCTCCTCGGACATCGGATCCCAAATGCCCAGGATAATCGCGGTATAACCCAGAGATTTCGCAATAGCCGGCAAGTGCTCCAAACCATCCGCGCAGGAATAGGTAATCAAGCCCTGAAAATCATTACGCAAAACGGTTAAATCACGGGTTATCTGATCTTTGGAGGCCGGCTTGACCTGGCCATAAATAATTTTCAGATCCGTAGGTGTATAGGCAACAAATCGAGTGGAGGCAAGAGCAGCGCGCAAAGGCTCACTATCGGTTTTCGCACAACCTGAAGACAAAAGCAGTGCTAAAAAGACAACGCTGATACTATTCCGATTCAGGATACGATAAGAAAAATGAGTTGGAAAAAGGCTTTTAAACGGCTGAATCATGGCTATTTGCTGTTTATTAAAAATAATAAGCCATTTGTAACACATTCATCATACCGACCCAAATCTTCCGGACGTTGAAAACAGCTCTGCGCTAAAAAAACTATTTAAGCCCACTTTTACAGAATAAAGCCCCACTTTCCTGGGTGAGAAACCGAAGCGGCTCCTAACGAAATATTTATTAAGATATTATTTTTAGTAGGCCTATTCCATTCTAAACTGCCAAATTCCTTCCTGATTATAAAGGTCAATCAGCTCAGTCAAAAACCGTCATCTCGGCACGGATTGCCGAGATCCAGACGCCATGGATGGCGAGCGCCGAACACATCCTTGTGACCTGGATTCCAGCAATCCCCCGGCATTCCCTGACCGGGGCAGGCTCTGTCGGAAAGACGTTGTTGCTAAAGCATCTTTATAATCAGGAGTTTCTTTATCGAAGCGGCTTCTATCTTAAGGCGGAACTGCTGCTGGCTGGGGAATTGGCTAATAAGTCGTGACGTTAAGTTTGTTTTATCAATGCTCGTTTCGGCCACGAGCCGACGATCGCTCAACTCAAAAGCTGACCATCAGAACGGTTAGAGCAGACCCTCGAAAATCTCTGCGTTCTGCACAATCACAACAGGCAATAGAATTCTTAAGCTACAGTTGAAATGGTAAATTGAAACGATAGCGGTCGTTCAGAGATGGTAAGTATCAAAAAAATTGAAAGTGATAATGACTCAGAGCGGTCAGTCGCTGGCGTAAAATATCAATCGCCAGTTGCTTCAGATGAGTTAGATAAATGATCCACATAAGAATAACGAACGTATCTCTTTAGTTCGAGAAGATTAACACCAGCCATAGTCTTTGCGGAAATAGCCTGCTTGATAATGCGAACATGGTAACGATTGGCTAATTCTGCTCGAATCAGTTTTTTATCTTTGTCATCCGGATCACTTACTTTTTTTTCAAAAAGATGCTGGACTAATTCATTTTTAAGTGATTCTGGGTCGGAATCTTCATACGTTACCAACATTATTTCTAGCAAATAAGGTGGAGGCATATCTCCAAGACGCCCCAACCACTCATCATCAGAATCTTGATCAACAACTAAATAAATCCCATATAGCTGGTCATGATGCTTAGCGAGTTTTTCTTTGAAAATATCCTCAATTTTTGATTTTTTTAGAGCCAAGTTAAAATCGTCAGGAAGAGCTATTCTTGTATAACTCCTAGCCATCCAGCCAACAAAATTGTCAAACCAAGTTTTCTTTGGCCAATTTGCATCATTGTTAGGCTCAGTGTCGCGAATATGAAATTTTGGGGCTGATAATTTAGCTAATAGGTTACGAGGTAGCCATTTGCGCTTCTGTATTTCGATTTGCAGGGCTTTTATTTCACTATCCGCTTGTACCTCAAGATGAAGAAGGCGCGGATCATCACCTTTAACCATACGGGCGAGACATTCTGTAATCTCGCAAGCAGCCACAACCTCAAAAACGGGCACTTTGTGAAAATCAGGATTATAAATATTGCATGGCTGAGTGGCGATCACCCACCAATCCACGCCTTTGTCATCTTCTAACCAATTTGACAGATCAGTCGTGGGAATCAAAGATCCTTGCCACCATTCACGTTTTTTAATTTCATCCAGTAGCGCAGTATCCAAAGATTCAACTGTAATCAGTTCGTCTTTCAAATTCTGCAAGCTGCACTTCTCCAAATTGAGAGCTTGTTTTTCGCATCTGGCTAGTCGTCGCAACCATTCTGGTAGATAATTCATTCAATTTCTCTAAAAGCGCTTTTTGAAGAGTGCCTGCATTCAGATTGTCATCACCAAGCAACGCGCGGAATGATGTTCCGGAAACAGGGACATTCCACACCGCCTTTAATCTTGCTAAATCAACTTCCGGTGATGTCCCATTCAGCGCCTCTATCAGTATCTCCATACGGTTTATTGTATTACGACGTGGTTCTGTCCCATCATACCAGTCATAAACTGTCTTACGAGTAACACCAAATAATTCAGCCAATTGTGTAATTGATAACTCAAGGCGATCCTTAATCAAATCTAAACGTTCAGGCACAGCAAGAGACGGAAAATTAGAAGTTTTTTGCGATATTTCAGTAAGCTGATCTTTGCAGAGTTCGACTTGAACTCGTTGTCCGTCCACCAATAAATCATAACCACGATTTGTTTTCGAAAGCTCAGTTGTATGAGCAATATTGAGCGAAGATAAAATTGATTTTCCCCAGCCAGCTAGTGCTTCGAAGCTAGACTCAGAAACAACCACTATCTGCTGAGCGTGAACATCGGTAGCAGCCATATCAAATATCACCTTTCCAAGTTTTGAAAGCATAGTCAGTACAAACATCGCTATGCCGGAAAAAATCATTGGCGGTTTGATGTAAATTTCTCAGCTGACTCAAAACCGTTTCTTTATCCATTCTCGTCGGCGTAAGATAAACTTTGTAAGCATCTATATCTAATAGAATTCCGTTTTTCAGTATGTCCAATCTTAGAGCACCACCAGGATCAGCGCTCATGGTCAATAGACTAATCATATCTTCTGGCACTGCTAACGCATCAGGCTGGCTGGAACAACGCACCCGCAAGTCAAATTCACCGGACTTGTATGAGCCAATATATATGCAACCCACTTCAGAAATTCCAGAGAAGTTGGCAGTTAACAGATGCTCAGAAATATAATCTTTACGATCTTCAGCTTCTTTTAATTTGATATGATCTATATATCGAACACCTGTATTTGTCACATCCATAAAACGCATATGTTTTAAGAGAACGCCCAAACATTTTTCCAATATAGTTTCAAATTCGGTGTAGCGGGTATATTTACTTGAAAAAACAAGTAATTGATCTGAAGACAAATGTATGCCTAATTTGCGATCACTCGATAAAAGCATCCATAACTTTGATACGTTTTCACCTTGTGATGCAGAACTTACGCTTTGAATCTGTATAGTCTGAATCAAAGGATTAGTCTCTCTTAGTTCATCATGTATTTCATCTATTTTTTTAGCCAAAAGCGGCCATGGGGCAAAGCGGATTGATGCAATTGCGTAAATAAGTGGAGAATTTGGCAGGATACCTGTTCGATCAGTCATTGCGTTACCGCTCATCAGAATAGTTAAGTTTTTATAACTAATGTTGTATAAGTATACGCATAACTAAACAAAAAGTAATTAACATTACATAATTCATTATTGATGAATTTTTTGGAACTTCCTTGGTCTGCGGGTGATCTTTTTTTGTTTCGAAGGAAGCAATCCCTGTCTTCGATTTACACGACTGTCCGTCCTTTTTGGTTGGAAGTTGCTATTTCAACTTACATACTTTTCATGATTCTGAATGTCTCCAATAACACCAGGACAGGCCATCGCAAGTCTCAGCCCATTAGCATCAACGTTAATTCTTTTGCCAGTAGGCAGCATTTTTTAACAGTCGGCTTTCTGGAAAATTAAGTTATCACCATAACGGTCGGGTTTGGGTCGATACCAGATATTGACTAATCATTGGTTGAAATAACCTGCGAAATCCATCGATTGATGTGGTATCCCGATAATGTCGATTCCAAAGGGATTGATCATATAAAAAATCAAATGAGAACCTTGAGGAAAACAGTAATAGCCTTCGGCAATATCCGGCCGATGTTTACCTAGATGTGGTTGCTTGACTAACCAATTAAACCGTTTATCAAGGTCTGTTAAATAGCGGTTCCGTTGTGGCTTACCCCATTTTTCCATCGTGTAGCAGCCAATGTTCTTCAAATCACTAAGTGCCTTGGGGGTAATCCTATAAATTGCCGTCATCCCTCGTTATCCAACTCCTGAATAACGGCGGCAACAGTATAATTTTGTACAAATTCGCCTCTACTGGCTTGCGCAGCGCCCTCCTCAAGATGCACCCGTAACGCTGCTAGTTTATGCCTGCGTTCCTCAAGTTCCCGCAAAGCATCCCGCACAACTTCACTTGCCGAGCTGTAGCGGCCACTGGCAATTTCATTCCTAATAAAAACTTCCCAATGTTCTCCAAGACTCAAGCTGGTGGTAGCCATAGTAAAAACTCCGATTTTTCATATCTAACAAAACTGAACATACCACGCCCCACTGCCCGTTTCAATGAACAGATCTTTCCAGAAAACAATGTCATCATGCTACTGTCAGCAATATATTCGGTTACGGTCATTGCTATAACGTCCAAGATTGTCGCCTCAGGGTCGCTTGTTGCCTGAAATCTTCTCGAAAAATTGTCGGTTCGATGTCAGGTATACAGTATTTCAACATTCGATAAGGCCCAGATTAAAGTTGGCTTTTCATTGATTTCAACAAGGGATGGATTTTTTCATTCTGTCAAACTTTAACTTTTCAACATCCAATTCCGAATACCCAAATAAAATAAGCAGCCCTGCCTTGGCTTCTTAGAACAGGGAAAATCGCTGAACTGGTTATCAATTGTTCAAACGTTGAAACACTGCCCCAGAAAGGCAGGCGCCAGATCCTGGAAAAAAGCGGTCGCTAGATCCCTGGTCTGACGCCTTATCCTGAATTAATCGTAACTGTAATGCTTGCGCAATGGTTTAACCACTTCCCAATGGCTGTTCAGGCCTTCAGGAAAAACAACCAAATCACCCGGCAAAATACGAACCGGCTCACCGCCTTCGGGAGTCACTAGAATTTCGCCTTCAAGAATATAAGCAGTTTCTGTTTCGTCGAAATCGATCGTAAATGTAGACACTTCTTTTTCCCAAATGGCCCAACCGGCAACGCCTAATTCTTCCAAGCGTTCTTCACTGGGTTTATGTTCAATCGTAATTTGCGGCATATGATTCCTAAAACTTAAAATGATTCGAAGTGAAATTCTATCATTTTTTCGACCGCCCCCGGCTAGTGCTTAACACCAGCAATTCCCAATTTGATGATAAAAAAAGGGGGGCGTAAGCTTTGCGAGGATGTCGGCAGCAGGGATGCTGCCGTCAAGCCCCCATGGATGGGTCTACGGCGTTCCTCGCAAGGCTTACGACAACCCTCAATGCCAGATAAAAGTTCAAAAGGGGGAAAATGCAGGCTTAAAACAGTCTTTTCAGGACACAGCAGCAATGCAGTGTTTATCGTCATGAACCGGATTATTGACCCAATCAGTGACAGTGGTAACCGCCATCTTCTGATAAGCATCGTGTGCCAATAAAGCCTGAAGCCGGTCCGGCGGTTGCAGCTTGTCCAGCCAGTCATCATAGTGCTGCCGGCCAATAATGACGGGCATACGCTCGTGAATGGGTTGAATCAACGCATTGGCTGCTGTCGTGATAATGGTACAGGAATAGAGGGTTTCCGCACCCTTTTCCCAATGCTCCCAAAGACCTGCAAACGCGAATAAGCCGTCATCAATCCGATGAATATGATGAGCCTGTTTGCCCTGATCCGTTTTGGCCCATTCATAAAATCCGTTAGCAGGAATCAGGCAGCGTTTGCGTTGAAAAGCCGTTCTGAATGACGGTTTTTCAGCCACCGTTTCCGCTCTTGCATTAATCAGCCGATGGCTGATGGCAGGGTCTTTCGCCCAGGGAGGAATAAGCCCCCAAAAAAGATTGACCGCTTTATGGCGGCCATCATCCAGCCGGACAACCGCCAGTATTTTCTGACCAGGCGGTATGTTGTAACTGGTTTCGTAATTAGGCAAACGTTCCAGTTGAAACGCTTCAGTGATTTGTTCCGGCGTTGCCGTCAATGAAAATCTTCCGCACATAAGATTCCCTGTGTTATTTGCGTAACAAGCTTACTTCCTGGAGCGCATGATAGACAAGAATTCTTTACTTGGGTTTAACTTGTGGCACCTCTCCCTGGGTCCCGTTAGGCCGCGCCGAGCACTAGCGATTTTGCCGAGAATAGCCCGCTAGGGGAGCGGCAGGGAAGCCGCTCGTTTTCGGAGGGCAAGGGATAGCCCTTCCGAAAACCCTCGGCAAAATCGTCAGCGCGCAGGATGCAGCTGCCTCCGGGTGTCCTTTCTTTTGGATACTTTTCTTTGGACAAGCAAAGAAAAGTATCGCGGTTGTCGGTCCGCGAACTGACTCCACATAAGCGTCGCGATAGCGACACAAAGCCATTTTAGGTTTCAAATAAACCAAATCTTACAGTTAATCCAGAAAGAAGAATATTTTAACCATCTGATTTTCTATGCTGTTTTAACGCATTTACCCTGACTCCCTAGCAGTAAAACTAACAAAATCCAGGTAAAAACGGTTAAAATACCCTGCTAACAATCCGCCCCAATTCAATAGATCGATATTTGACCATGCATATTAAAAATAACACCGATGACTTGAGAATCAGTGAAATAAAAGAAGTCATCGCGCCTGTTACGGTTCATGATGAATACCCCATTACCGAGTTTGCAGCAGAAACCGTTGTAAAAACCCGGGCGGAGATTCACGATATTTTAACCGGGGATGATGATCGGCTCATGGTTGTGATCGGACCCTGCTCAATTCACGACCCTAAAGCCGCGATTGAATATGGAAATCGCCTGAAAGCAGTTAAGGACGATCTGAGCAAGGATTTGTTGATTATCATGCGGGTATATTTTGAAAAACCCAGAACGACCGTGGGCTGGAAAGGCTTGATCAACGATCCGGATCTGGATTCCAGTTTTGATATCAACAAGGGTTTACGCATCGCCCGAAGTTTGTTGTTGGACTTGAATAATCTGGGCATGCCGGCAGCTACTGAATACCTTGATTTGATTACGCCTCAATATGTATCCGATTTGATTTCATGGGGCGCAATCGGCGCGCGCACGACAGAAAGCCAGGTTCACCGTGAACTGTCATCCGGCTTGTCGTGTGCAGTCGGCTTTAAAAATGCAACCGATGGGTCCATTAAAATTGCCATTGATGCCATCGGCGCAGCGATGAGTCCTCACCATTTTCTGTCGTTAACCAAAGAAGGCCGTTCGGCTATTTTTTCGACGCGCGGCAATGAGGATGCACACATCATCTTGCGCGGCGGCAATGGCGGCACGAATTATGATGCCTTTAATGTTGCCAAAGTTGCCGAAGGTCTTGAGAATGCAAAGTTAAGACCCAATATCATGATTGATTTCAGCCATGCCAACAGCCTGAAGCAATACCAACGGCAGATGGTGGTCGGCGAGGATGTTGCCGAACAGATTAGCGGGGGCGACAAGCGCATTATCGGCGTGATGATAGAAAGCCACCTTAAACCGGGCAGCCAGAATGTCGTACCGGGCAAACCGTTGAACTATGGACAAAGTATTACCGATGCCTGTCTGGGATGGAACGACTCTGTACAGCTATTAAATAATTTGGCCAAAGCCGTTCAGCAACGCAGAATGATCGAAAACTGAGGAGAAAGAGTGTGAATGTATTTGTAAATGGCGAAACCCTGACATACCCTGATGGAACGACGGTTTATCAGGTCGTTGCGGCCATGGGCTTAACCGGAAAACGCATTGCTGTTGAATTTAACAAAGAAATTCTGCCGTTTGACAGTTACGCCAAGCAACATCTAAAAGAAGGCGATCGTCTGGAGATAGTTCATGCCATTGGGGGCGGACAGGACGATTCATTTACCGTCGCAGGCCGTATCTATCGCTCCCGCTTGCTGGTGGGCACCGGAAAATATAAAGACATGGAAGAAACCCGCCTAGCTATTGAAGCCAGCGGCGCCGAGATCGTAACGGTTGCGATACGCAGAACCAATATCGGCCAAAACCCTGGCGAACCCAATCTGCTGGATATCATTTCGCCCGATAAATATACGATTTTACCTAACACCGCCGGTTGCTATACCGCGGATGACGCCGTGCGCACCTGCCGTTTGGGCCGGGAATTGCTGGGCGGACATAATCTGGTCAAACTGGAAGTGCTGGCGGACCAAAAAACCCTGTTTCCCGATGTCGCTGAAACCTATAAAGCAGCTGAATTACTGGTTAAAGATGGCTTTGACGTCATGGTGTACACCAATGACGATCCAATCGCCGCAAAACGCCTTGAAGAAATCGGCTGCGTCGCGGTCATGCCGCTGGCAGCACCCATAGGTTCTGGCCTTGGCATTCGAAACCCGTATAACATATTGACTATCGTCGAAAACGCCTCAGTGCCGATTCTGGTGGATGCCGGGGTCGGTACTGCATCTGACGCAGCCATTGCAATGGAGCTAGGTTGTGCCGGCGTGCTGATGAACACCGCAATTGCAGCCGCGCAAAATCCTGTATTAATGGCCGAAGCGATGAAAAAAGGCATTGAAGCAGGCAGGCTTGCCTTTTTGGCCGGCAGAATGCCCAGAAAGCGATTTGCGTCAGCATCATCGCCCATAGACGGTTTGTTTTTGTAGACTACTAGATGTTTCCTGATTATAAAGATGCTTCAGCAACAACGTCTTTCCGGCAGAGCCTGCCCCGGTCAGGGAATGCCGGGGGATTGCCGGAATCTAGAGCACAAGGATGTGTTCGGCGCTCGCCATCCATGGCACCTGGATCTCGGCAATCCCTGCCGAGATGACGACTTTTGACTGAGCTGATTGATCTTTATAATCAGGAGATGTTTTGCCGGGCTAAGCGTTCGCTAGCCCGGCAGTCTCAACTCCAATCAACGCCGTGCCAACACCTGATCACTTTGCTTTATTCCCTGGCATGACGATCCCCTTTAGCATTAACCTATTTTAACTTTTCAAGCATCATGTTATCTGAGCAAACGGCCCCCCGAAGAATTCGCAGCTTTATTCGCAGACAAGGGCGTATCACACCCGGACAGGAGCTGGCTTTGGCAAACCATTGGGATACTTTTTGCCTAGATCCTGAAGCAGAATGTTGTTTTGCTGAAGTGTTCGGACGAGACGCGCCGACCGTTCTTGAAATAGGCTTCGGTAACGGCGAAAGTCTGGCGCAAATGGCGGCTGATTCACAGGGCACCAATTTTGTGGGCATCGAAGTGCATAAACCCGGCGTTGGGCATTTATTGATGCTCATCGAGCAACTCGGCTTAACCAACCTCAGAATTTATTGCCATGATGCGGTTGAGATACTGGAACGCCGAATCAAAGACCACAGCTTGGAAGGAATCCATCTGTTTTTTGCAGATCCCTGGCCAAAGAAAAAACACCACAAAAGAAGAATCGTCAGACCCGAATTTATCCACACGGTGGTCAAAAAATTGAAACCCGGAGGCTATTTTCATGCGGCAACCGATTGGGAAAATTATGCCCAGCATATGCTGCAGGTATTAAACGCGGAACCTGAGCTCTGCAACAGCAGTTTGACCGGTGATTACTGCGAACGCCCCGGATATCGACCGGTGACCAAGTTTGAAAACCGAGGACTGCGTTTAGGCCATGGCGTATGGGATTTGATTTTTATCCGTAAGTAGAGAATTGCCGTAAGAACAGACTCTCCAACGGTTTGACTTAGATCACTCACCGCTTCTCGTCCACAACAAAAACCTGCCGCACTTCCATTTAAGTTTCAACTTTAAAGTGCGGCCAATGCCTGACTCAATTACGTTGACTTGAAAAACAAGGTTTGCCAATGTAGAAAGCAACGATCAGTGCCAACCAGAAGTGGCTAAACTTTGCAGTACAGAACCTATCCTAAGGGTTAAATCCAGCCATTCCTCGTTTAAAAGTTTTCCTGAGTATAAAGATGCTTCAGCAACAACGTCTTTCCGGCAGGGATTGCCGGAATCCAGAGCACAAGGATGTGTTCGGCGCTCGCCATCCATGGCATCTGGTTCTCGGCAATCCCTGCCGAGATGACGATTTTTACTCAGCTGATTGATCTTTATGATCAGTAATTTTTTACCCCCGATTTAAAAAATCAACCTGATTAGCAAGAGGTTTTGCCAAATCGATAAGCCCGACATGCCCGTCCGGAAACGGGCATGTCGGCCATGGAGGTTAAGCTTCGTGCTATCCATGACTTCTGGATTTCGGTAATCCCTGCCGAAATGACACGGTCGGCTCAGCAATTCTCAATTTGAAGGGAAAAAAGGGCTGGGGGAAGCTTTTTGAGGATGTCGGCAGCAGGGATGCTGCTGTCAAGCCCCCATGGAAGGGTTTACGGCGTTCCTCAAAAGGCTTTTCCCAGTCCAAAATGATACCGAAAAGATCAAACTGAGAATTGCTGCGGTCGGCCAGTAAAAAAGAGTTAGAACTTAAACATCCTTTATAATCAAGAAAATTCAAGCTGGGAATTGCCTGCAAAGAATCACTGTTTAACACTATCCACTGGTTAACCGCACGCTATGAAATTTAAAGATTACTATCAAATTATGGGTGTTCCCCGCTCAGCGTCTCAGGAAGAGATCAAGCGGGCTTATCGCAAATTGGCGCGAAAATATCATCCGGATGTCAGCAAGGAAAAAAATGCCGAGGCTAAATTTAAAGAGTTAGGTGAAGCCTATGAGGTATTAAAAGACCCGGAAAAAAGAGCGGCCTACGATAAATTGGGCGCTAACTGGAAAGCCGGACAGGATTTCAATCCACCACCTGATTGGGAACAAGCGTTTGAATTTAAAGGCGGCGGATTCACCAGCGACGAAGCCGGTATCTACAGTGATTTCTTTGAGCAATTGTTCGGCCATACCGGTTTCAGAAACACCGGTCGCGAGCATTTCAACGCTCATGCCCGGGGCCAGGATACACATGCCAAAATCACTATTGATCTGGAAGAGAGCATTACAGGCGCCACAAAGACCATTATTTTCAACATCCCCGAGACCGATGCAAAAGGCTATTTGCAACTAAAACAAAGATCTCTGAATATCAAAATACCCAAAGGCATCAAGCCGGGCCAGCATATCAGGCTTTCAGGCCAGGGTAGCCCTGGAATGGGCAGTGCACAAGCCGGCGATTTATTACTCGAGGTCGCATTTAATCCGCATCGGCTTTATCGCGTCATTGATACCGATATTTACCTGGATTTACCGGTGACACCCTGGGAGGCGGCATTGGGCGCCAAAATCAAGGTACCCACGCCGGAAGGACCTGTCGACCTTAGCATCCCGGCCAATTCCAGACAAGGCAGCAAACTGCGAATAAAAGGCCGGGGCTTACCCTCCAAAAAACCGGGCGATTTTTATGTTGTCCTGCAAATTACGCTGCCGCCGGCCGATTCTGAAGCGGCTCGCTCGGTTTATCGGCAAATGCAGGCACAACTGGATTTTAATCCGCGTCTTTCGCTAGGACTCAGCTTATGAAATCATCTGATTTATTATTAGTGTATACCGGCACCGTCATTGAAGAAGACAGCCTGACCTTGGGCCAACTCTGCAAAGCCTGCGGCACCAACGCGGATATGATCATCAGTCTCGTCGAAGAGAGTATCATTGAACCCAGCGGCGAAAACATTCATGAATGGCAATTTTCAGGTGCCAATCTGGTGCGCGCGCGTTTTGCGCTCAGACTGCAACGGGATTTGGGCATCAATCTGGCCGGAATCGCCCTGGTACTGGATTTAATTGAAGAACGGGAAATGCTGCGCGCGCAAATTGCCGCGTCAGAACACCGCCATGTCCTTGGTTAGGGAAAAAAGGACTGGGGAAGTTTTTCAAGGATGTCGGCAACCGGGATGCTGCCGACGAGGTTTTCGGCGTTCCTCGAAAGGCTTTTCCCAGCCCAAAATGACGCTGAAAATAGCATACTGGGAATTGCTGTATGCCTATAGCCGATTGCACTTTTTGTTTTATTCAACCCGAGAAGCACCATGCCAACTAGTTTATTCACGCCGGTTATTGCCGGAAGTCTCTCATTAAAAAACCGAATCGTCATGGCGCCTTTGACCCGCAGCAGATCAAAGCAGCCCGGCGATATTCCCTGGGAAATGAATGCCACGTATTACCGCCAGCGCGCTACCGCCGGATTAATCATTGCCGAAGCCACTCAAATCTCCCCGCAAGGTAAAGGCTATGCCTATACGCCGGGCATTTACAGCGATGAACAGATCGAGGGCTGGCGGAAAGTAACCTCCGCCGTTCATGAAGAAGGCGGCCTGATTGTTTTGCAGCTTTGGCATGTAGGCCGCGTTTCTCATAGAGACTTACAACCCGATCATCAACTGCCGGTTGCGCCATCGGCCATTAAAATTGACGGCAACGCCTTTACCGAAGATGGGTTTAAGCCCTTTGAGACGCCGAGAGCGCTGGAGCTATCCGAAATACCCGTCATTATTGACCACTATCGAACGGCAGCCATCAATGCGTTAAAAGCAGGCTTTGACGGTATTGAAATCCATGCCGCCAATGGTTATTTACTGGATCAGTTCCTGCGCGATGGCTCCAATCACAGAACCGATGTCTATGGCGGATCTATCGAAAATCGCGCGCGCTTATTGCTTGAGGTTTTAACGGCAGTATCTGACGCGATAGGACCGGATAAAGTAGGTCTACGATTATCTCCGACCAATCCTTTTAACGACATGACGGACAGTGATCCTCAAACCCATTTTGCCTATTTCGTTGAACAGTTAAACCCATTCAATTTGGCTTATCTTCACATCGTCGAACGCATGATTCCGGTTGAAGAGGATCATTCCACCTTTGATTTTGATGCATTAAGACACCGTTTCAAAGGCGTGTATATTGCCAACGGCGGCTACACTTTGGCCAGCGCAACTGACAGCATTGCAAAAAACCGCTGCGATCTGGTTGCGTTCGGCAAGCCCTTTATTGCCAATCCTGATTTGGTGGAGCGATTCAAAATCAACGCACCGTTGAATGAGCCGGACTTTGACACCTTCTATGGCGGCGGGGAAAATGGTTACACCGATTATCCCGCACTTAAATAATGGCCTTATCGCCCTAAAGCGACTTCATGTTCGTCAAGACCAAAGAATCGGGATGGCTCTGTAAATGAACCCGCCGATAGGGTCATTCTTCTGTTGTCGACCAGCAAATGCAATAAAGACTGGTCGACAGCAGGAAAGAAGCTGACACAGACTTCGTCCATATCTAACGGAAAAGCATATTGAGCCATTAATGCGTTGATTCCATCATTCATAAATAATTCCAGAAAAATAAAGCTGAATTATCACCGTTTGATATGACAGATTCGTGACAGCTTAAAATGAGATCCCCCCTTTCAGTAAGGTGTTTTTTGAATGCATCCGAACAAAGGATACTAACTTGCGATCAACCATCCGGAACAGAAACGACCTGGGCAAAGCCTCCACCCGGCGTTCTAAAATTAGTTGTTTGACCTTGATATAAACGGGCACAGACCCATTGCACCTGACGCTGATAAACATAATTACGCAGGTCAACTTTAAAATCCAGCTTTTCGTTGCCTATTTCAAGTTGCCGCTCGCTTGGCTGGACCAGCTTTTGAGCGACATAATCGTGCTGCAGAATTTCATCGAAGACGCGATGAGTCAGTTTATCGCCGCGGTAAGCGGCTTTGCTACCGTAGCCTCTGGCCGGTTTAAAGAACAGTTGTTTACGGTTTTTCCAGAGCCAGTCGGCATCATCGGCCTTAACCTGACGCGTTTGTGCGATGCCTTGCAGCAACAGGGCACGAGTTGGCTCATCAATGCCTAATTCCAGCAGTGTTGTTTCATCCGTCAGCAGCGCCAGATTTCTTTTATCGGCATAAAGCGCATGATTTCGGGGATGGGGCGTCAAAACAACGGTTGAATTTAAATAAGCGTCTCTAAGCTGATGATGCTCGGGCTGCGTCAAGCCAAAGTCAGTAAGCCGGTTGTAAACAAGGTCGATCTGCAAAAGGCCATACCAGACACGGCCCTCCCTATAGTCAAGTTCTGACGGATCGGCAATAACGGCAGTGATACCGTTTCGCTCAAATAACTTTTGAAAAAGAATGAATTCGGGCAGCATGAATTGTGTTTGCGGCTGTGTATCAACAATCGCGATGGATTTTAATGATCTTTGTGTATTTTCTGCCCGCCATTCCTGCAGAAACATGTTCACAAATGCCTGCTCGGCCTTGCATGAAGAAGTGATGCCGGGCTGCTTGCCCGCGGCGAGTTCGCAACATGAAAATTGGGCTTTTGCCAGCATGACATTGAGCATTGCGCCACCGGCGTTGCTGTTGATTTCAATCAGCTTGGGTCCTTCCGGACTTAGATGAAAATCAAAACCCAGAAAAACTCCGCTGGCTTTAGGGATAAAATGCGCAGCCGATGGCGCAAAACGAAGCGCGCGTTCCTGGAATGCAGGTAAGGCAATCACATCTTCAATCGCGGTAATGATTTGATGCTGCTTGTAAAGGCAGGATTCGGTGACAAAAACGGCCGATTCGGCAAAAAGGTGCGGCCTTTCCTCGGTAATCATTTTATAAAGATCCAGTTCCCTGGCTTGTTCTGATAATTCAGCGCGCATAGCTGACCTATCAAGCGATACACAATAACATTCCTTGTTAAGTCGCTCCGGCTTGCCGGCGTCTTGTTGATCGTGCAAGTCTTCCATCGATTTTGATTGCATTCAGCTAATAACGGGTGAACCCTGGAAATAACAAAGACGTTCACTAAGCTGTTTTAATGAACAATGAATTGGGAGAGCATTTTACAAGGTCCGTCTCGGTCTGACACGACGATTTTTATTTGCATCGCTTTAAGCGTGTCGATTGATCATAAATAGACGGGTCAGCCATTAAAAATTTGCGATCAATACCGTTTCCCGATTATTCTCAACCACATTCCGCAATCACTTTAATGAGAGTAAGTCTTATGAAACCATTTTTTTTGACCCGCTTTATTTGTTCAGGGCTGTGCCTGTTTTTCGTCAATGAAGGAGGATGGGCGGCGGACTTGACCCGATCAGAAATTGAAGGGCTTTTAGCGTCGGCGACTCAGTCCAAACCGGCTGATCTGCGAAGAAAGGATTTGCGCGGACTCGATTTGTCCCGGCTGGATTTTCGCCACGCGGATTTATGGGGCGCCGATCTTAGGCAAGCCGATCTCAGTCATGCCAATTTATCTGGACTGGTTCTGGATTTAACCGTGATGACCGGTATAAAGCTGACCCATGCCGATTTATCCAATGTGAGCATTTTCGGAGTGAGCCTGGTTAAAGCCGACATGAGTAAAGCCAATCTGAGCGGCAGCCGTGTCATTGCCATCATGGATGGCGCCAACCTCAGTTACGCGGACATTTCCAACGCCAATTGGGGCGCGGATATGAAAAATCAGCCGATGGGTTTAATGCGTGCCAGTTTGAAAGGCGCCAATTTAACCGGTGCCAATTTGTCAGGCGGTAATTTCGATAGAGCCATGTTGCGATTGGCAAATCTGACTAAAGCCAATCTGAGCAAAGCCACATTTTTTGCAGCCGATATGGCAGGAGCCAATCTAAGCAACACGGACTTGTCGAATGCTAACTTGTCCAGCGCTAAACTGTTGGATGCCAATTTCACGGGTTCGTTAATTTCCGGAGCTCAGTTTAAAGGGGTAAAAGAGGACGCGGTTTTACTAAGGCTAGAAAAAGTCAAAGGCCGGGATACCGCTATTTTCGATTAAATGATTTCATTAATCCGGACTTTCATAAAATGAAATTTCGTGTAAAATGCGCGTCTTCAAA
The DNA here is from genome assembly GCF_030651835.1 of Methylicorpusculum sp. Lineage (GTDB taxonomy): Bacteria > Pseudomonadota > Gammaproteobacteria > Methylococcales > Methylomonadaceae > Methylicorpusculum. The sequence continues at coordinate 34,537 of NZ_JAUSBX010000047.1, forward strand.
ACGAGTGGGTGCTTAGCTCAGCTGGGAGAGCATCGCCCTTACAAGGCGAGGGTCGGGGGTTCGAACCCCTCAGCACCCACCAATTGAATATTCAGTTTTAAATTTTGATCTACCAGCCCTGTCAGGCAAACTCTTATTCCGGGTAATTAGTATTAAACAGGCTTTTCCGCTTCCCTGTTGCCATAATGCGTCTGGTAGTCAGCCATAGACAGCCGTATCACTTCATGAGCTTCGTCACGCCCGTAGACGTTGGTTATCTCACAATGGCTCGTTTCACCGGGCAAGTTTTTGTACGTCAGAAAATAATGTTTCAGCCGGTTGATATAAGATGACGGGCAGTCTGATACATCGTTCCACTGACGATAAAACTCATCACCTTTCATAACTGCAATAATTTTGTCATCCGCTTCGCCTCTATCAAGCAGACGAAATCCGCCGATCGGAATGGCCGGAAGAATGATATTGCCGTGAGTAACCGCCCGCTCACTCAATACACAGATATCCAAAGGATCGCCATCGCCTTTGGCAACCATTTTTCCCGACATCTTCTCGGCAAACTCGGCCACTTTTTCCGCGCAATAGGTTTGCGGAATAAAGCCATAGAGGGTCGGCACGGTATTTGAGAACTTCTGGGGCCTGTCAATCTTAAGATACCCTGTTGTTTTGTCGATTTCATATTTCACAGTATCGGAAGGTACCATCTCTATGAAAGCCGTCACGACGGTAGGTGCTTGTTCACCCGGATGGATACCATGCCAGGGATGTGCTTTGTAAGGTATGTTCATTTTTTGTGCAGTTGGGTATAAGGAATGTAAATTGTTAAGTAAGCTAGGAATCGAGTATTTTTACGCGGGCCACTCATCTAACCGGCGAATTATGACTGTAATCAATTGAGCTTCCGGAACGGCTTTCCATGCGTTGCTGGTTTTTCCAATCTCTATGTCTAAGCATTATCTCCAGCACTTCCTGAGGATCGTCAGTCAGCGTGATAAAATTCAGGTCCTCTTCTGATACGGTATGGTATTCGATGAGCGTTGTCTTTATCCATTCCATCAGCCCTTGCCAAAAATCGGTGCCGAATAAAACCAGGGGCAATGGATAAATCTTTTTAGTTTGCATCAGGGTTAGCGATTCAAACAATTCATCCAGAGTTCCAAAGCCGCCCGGCATACAGACATATCCCATGGAATGCCTGACAAACATAACTTTACGTACAAAAAAATAGCGGAAACCCAGGGATATATCCTGGTAGGGATTAGGTCTTTGCTCCATCGGCAGTTCTATGTTGAGGCCGATTGAAGGCTGTCTATGAGAGTGGGCTCCCTTGTTTGCGGCTTCCATAATGCCGGGGCCGCCACCGCTTATAATCGCAAAATCATGCTGGGCTAACAACCCGGCTATTTCTACCGTTTTTTGATAATAAGGATGATTGGGCGCCAAGCGGGCAGAACCGAAAATGGAAATGGCGTCGCATAAATGAGACAACCGGTCAAATCCCTCGGTAAATTCACTGATAATTCGAAAAATCCGCCAGGACTGATCGCCTTTGACGTCATCAATAGTGTTGAACGAGTTATTTTGTCTGTTATTACATTCCATATAGCTTATTTGCTGATGCTGTGAGCGAGCACATACGTGCTCAAAGAATGCATTTTGCTTCCTTTGATATGGGGAAATTTTGGCATTCGAATTGAACCTGTGTAAATTTTATGCTTAACGAATCCTGCGTTCATATTTTTAGGGTGCAGCTCAAACAGAACATCAGGCACATTTTCATCACGAGGTTGGTGACACTCTGCGCACGCTGCCTGAAATATTTGCTCTCCTGTGGCTGAGGAGTCGGGTTTGAAATCACTGGTACAACCATTGATAGCCAATGTGATGCACAGCGTAGAAAAGCGATAAGACTTCTTCATGGCAAGCTCCTTAATTCAGGGAATAAATAATTTTGCCGGATTGAAGAGTGTGAGTAACGCGACCTGACAAAGTGCTACCCCAAAACGGCGTGTTTAAACCTTTACTTTTCCACGTCGTCGAGTCGATCGTCCAGCTCATGTGGGCATCAAATACGCAAATATCGGCAATCATGCCGACGCTAAGAGACCCGCTTGGTAAGCGTAATATCCCTGCTGGATTGCAAGTTAATGCTGCGATTCCTTGCGATAACGATATGGTTTTATCATTGACCAGTTTAAGCATTAAAGATAGCAGAGTTTCAATGGATGCCATGCCGGGTTCGGTTTCCGGAAAAGCGCCCAGCTTTGCATCCAGATCATGCGGCTGATGATCTGAACACAGCACGGTAATGACTCCTTCTGACAGGGCTTCCCGCAGCGCCTGCTTATCCTGATCACTGCGTAGCGGCGGCAAAACGTGATAAGCACTATCAAACGGCTCCATGTCATTTTCAGTCAGATGCAACTGGTGAACAGCGATATCTGCACTCACATCAAGTCCATATTTTTTGGCTTGTTGAATTTTTATCAACGACCGTTTACAGCTGATTTGTCCAAAATGGACCCGGCAGCCGGTTTGTTCGGCCAATTCCAGGCATTGAGCCAGTGCGATGGTTTCAGCCGTATAGGGAATACCGGGCAGACCATAGCGAGTAGCGATTGCACCTTCATGCGCACAGCCTTTATTGCCCAGGCTATGCTCATGAGGACGATAAATCAGCAATAAATCATGGCTAGCGGCATATTCCATTGCGCGCCGAAGTATCAGGAGATTGGATACCGGTTTACCGGCATTGCCGACGGCGATGCATCCCGCCTGCTTAAGCGCCAGCATTGGACTGAGTTCTTGTCCTTCAAGTTTTTGGGTGAGCGCGCCGATGGTAACAATATTGGGATAATCCGCTTTGTCCGCCAAATCTTTGATCAATTCCACAATGGCCGGAGTATCAGCGGCGGGCTTGGTATCCGCTTGCAATACCAGCGTTGTGACTCCGCCACTGGCTGCCGCGCGGGTTTCACTTTTTATGGTGGCTTTATGACTTTGGCCGGGCTGGCGTAACCGTGTACTCATATCGATGAAGCCTGGGCAAACAATCTGATTTTGCGCATCAATGACTATATCCGGAGTAAAATCTCCAGGCGTTTCGTTTACCGAGATGATATGGCCTTCTGCTATATACAACGAGCCAATGCTATCGGTTTGATTGGCCGGATCGATAATCCTGCCGTTTTCTATGGCTATTTTTTGCATTATCCGTTCCCTCTTGCCTGCATGGCCATTGACATAACCGCCATACGCACGGCGATACCATTACTCACTTGTTGCAAAATTACGGATTGAGGACCGTCAGCAACCCGTGTGTCTATTTCCACACCCCGGTTAATCGGGCCTGGGTGCATTACAATCGCATCAGGTTTGGCGATTTTTAATTTGGACGGAGTCAGACCGAAGCATTTAAAGTATTCACTTTCGCTGGGCAACAGAGCCGATGTCATGCGCTCTTTTTGTAATCGCAGCATGATAACCACATCGATGTCTTTTAAGCCTTCCGTCAAGTTATGGAAGACATTAACGCCCAAGGTCTCGACATGGGCCGGTAATAATGTTTTGGGGGCGATGACGCGAATTTCTGCGGCTCCCAAGGTGTTAAGAGCCAGAATCTGGGAGCGGGCGACCCGAGAGTGCAATATATCGCCGATGATGGCGACTCTTAACGGTGCAAACTCTTTTTTTATTTGCCGGATGGTAAACATATCCAGCATGGCTTGAGTGGGATGACTATGCTGACCGTCACCGGCATTAATCACGCTGACATGGGGGGCCGTATGTTGGGCAATAAAATGAGCGGCACCGCTGGTAGCATGCCTGACGACAAACATATCCACGAACATGGCTTCCAGATTGCGGATGGTATCAAGCAGGCTTTCACCTTTGGAGGTAGCTGAGGTGGCAATATTCATGTTGATGACATCAGCGGACAAGCGTATCGCTGCCAGTTCAAATGTCGTCCGGGTGCGGGTACTGTTTTCAAAAAACAGATTCACGATGGTTTTACCGCGTAGTAAAGGCACTTTTTTTACCTGTTGCTCCGACATTCCGGCGAATGATTCTGCCGTATCCAGAATTTCGGTCAACAAGGCTTTATCGAGGCCCTCAATCGTTAGAAAGTGTTTTAATTTACCGTCAGAATTTAATTGCAGGTTTTCCGTCATAGAGCTTAGGCTGCCTCATTCATAGATTGAATATAAATGCTCAGGGGTTCTGGGCCGGTAAGCTTGATACGCTGATTGGCTTGCAATGAAATGCGGGCACCGTAACAATCCGGTTTTAGCGGAATCTGCCGCCCATCCCGTTCTATCAGAACAGCAAGCACCACTTGATTAGGACGGCCGTAATCAAAAATCTCATTCAACGCGGCGCGAATGGTGCGGCCGGTATAAAACACATCATCGACCAGGATGATATCGCGTCCCTCTATTGTAGTAGGCAGTTGACTGGGTTTGACATTGGGGTGGACACCTATCTGTGAAAAATCATCGCGGTAAAACGAAATATCCAGCAAACCCAGCGGCTCTTCAAAATTTAAGCGTTGATGTAAATGTTCGGCAATCCAGACCCCGCCGGTACGAATACCAATCATCAGCGGATTGCTTAATTTTCTTTCGCTTATCGTTTCTATCAACGAGTCTTCCAGGGTTGATAACAAAGCGGAAATGTGCAGAGGTGTGTTATTCATTTTTTATTATTTGAGTTATTGAGCCAGGTTTGCAGAATAAGTTGAGCCGCCAGCTGGTCCTGAATTGCCCAAAGTTTCTTTGCCTTGAGGCGATGATCATCGAATAGCAATTGTTTGGCTTCAAAAGTAGTCAGGGTTTCGTCTTGCTGGTAAACCGGCAGGTTATAGCGGCCTTCAAGTTGCCGGCAGAATTTCAGCATACGAGGCGTAATCAGATTGTCACTGCCATCGAGTTGACGGGATATCCCTACGACAAAGCCTGCGGGTTGCCATTCCTTAATCAACCGACTGATTGCAAACCAATCAGGGGTCTGATTAATCGATTTGATCGTTTCCAGAGCACTGGCTGTTCCGGTTACGGTTTGACCTACGGCTACGCCGATTTTTTTGTTACCGAAATCGAAACCCAGAAAGGTATCCAGGTTGATAGGGTTTGATTGCGTTTTTCGATCAGCCATGTCCTGCCGGTGCGGTCAGTTTGTTGATGTCGATCCCGATTTGATTGGCTGCTGCATACCAACGCTGACTGACGGGCGTAGTGAATAAAATGTCATTGCCGCTAGGCGTATTGAGCCAGGCATTACTGATAATTTCACGTTCCAGCTGTCCTTCCCCCCATCCTGCATAACCGAGTGCTACCAAATAATTTTGCGGTCCCTCTCCTGCTGCGATGGCTTCCAGAATATCTCTAGAGGTTGTCAACGCGATAATATCTGAAATCAGTAGCGAGGAATCCCATTCGCCCATTGCTTCGTGGATGACAAAGCCTCTTTCCTGTTGAACGGGCCCGCCCGAAAAAACCGGCGCGTCGATGGCGCTTTGAGATGAGGCCTTGATATCCATTTGGGTGAAAATTTCCCCCAGCTTCATATCGATTAATCGATTAATTACAATACCGAGAGCACCCTCGTCATTATGCTGACAGAGATAGGTGACCGTGTGGGAAAAACCAGGATCAGTCAGGTTGGGCATCGCTATCAGAAACTGGTTGTTTAAGTATGTCGCGCCGTTCGTGATATTTGGCATCGGATTCTGTTATTAAAATCGGTTATTGACTGGTCATGCCGGATTTGTCTGAAAATTGCCAGACACGCGTAATCACAAGCACGTCTAATTCCTGAAGCAGTTCTTTAGGCAAAGGCGGAAAAGGCTCGCTAATCCGGACAATTCGCTTGGCTGCTTCATCCAAGGCAACGTTGCCGGAAGATTGCTTGATACGAATATTGTATATCGTACCGTCGGGCTTTATACCCACTTCCATTGTCAGTTTCCCGTAAAAGTTTTTTTTGCTGGCTTCCTCAGGATAGTTAAGGTTTCCAGTTCTTTCTACCTTGTTTTCCCAATCTTTCATGTATTGAGCGGCCACATACTTATGCGTACTCACGGAATTAACATGTTTTATTTTGCTGAGATCCGCGCTTTGTTGTTTCTGCCGGATTTCAGTACCCAGCTGGGTAATCTGTTGTTGAAGTTCCGCTACTGAAATGTGTGGCGTTGGCGCGGTTGTGGCTTCCTCCTCTACTGGCGCTTGTTTTTGCGTTGTTTTAACTTCAGCGGGTTTTGTCGTTGCTATGATTTTTTTGTCCGTTGCCGCTTCTTTAGGCTGTGTTTTGGGCTGCGTAGGTTTAACCGGCATGGGCGATGGCTTAGCGGCCGGACTGCTAGCCAATTTTTGCTTCGGCGGCACCGGTTTGGTTATTTTCTCGCCGGCACCAATTTGATTATCCTGCGCCAGGAAACTCGCTTTTTTCGGTGCTTTGGGAGCCGGAGTATTCGCCAGAGTCACTTCAATGGTACGGCTGACTTTTTCCGGCTTGGGTGACATAAAATTCGTTCCGAAGATAACCAGAGTGTGGATAACCGCAGCAACAAACAAGGCGATCAGCAAAGAATCATTTTCCGATGTGGCAGAAAATCTGCCCAAAGTCATATGAGAACTCATAGTGCTTGCAGTTTCTCTTCAATGTGATCCATCAGTTGACCCGCGATATTAAGGCCAAATGCCCTATCCAGCTCCTGCACACAGGTGGGGCTGGTGACATTGATTTCAGTCAGGTAATCACCAATGACATCAATACCCACAAAGACCAGACCTTTTTCTTTTAATGTGGGCCCAATCTGATTGGCAATCCACATATCGCGTTCCGTAATGATGCGCCCTTCGGATGAGCCTCCCGCCGCAAGATTTCCCCTCGATTCGCCTTGAGCGGGAATACGGGCAAGCGCATAGGGAACAACTTCTCCATTAACAATTAATATGCGTTTGTCGCCATTTTTAATTTCAGGAAGGTATTTTTGTGCCATTACGTAACGACCATTGTAATGGGTCATAGTTTCCAGAATCACACTCAAATTCGGATCATTTTGATGCACATAAAAGATCGATGTGCCACCCATTCCATCGAGTGGCTTTAAAATTATTTCTCCGTGTTCATTGAGAAACTCACGTATTTTATTGCTGTCCCTGGCCACCAGGGTATCCGGGCAACAGTCTGGGAACCAGGCAGTAAATAACTTTTCATTGGCATCTCTAAGGGATTGGGGCTTATTGACGACATAAGTGCCGTTTGCCTCCGCCCTTTCGAGTAAATAGGTAGCATAAATATACTCCTGATCGAACGGAGGGTCTTTACGCATGATGATGACATCCAGTTCATCTAAAGCCAGATTTTGCTCCCCCCCAAACCGAAACCATTGCAATTCGTTTCGCTCAACCGAGAGCGTCCGGGTTCTGGCAAAAGCCCTGCCATTGCGTAAATACAGGTCATTAAGTTCCATATAATGCAGCTCCCATCCTCTGTGCTGCGCTTCAAGCAACATGGCAAAGCTGGTGTCCTTTTTTATATTGATTTTTGCGATGGGATCCATAACCATGCCAAGTTTTATGGCCATAATGCGTTCTCTTTTTTACGAATGGGTTAAATAGGTTTCTCTAGCTGCAATAGTATGCCACTGAAAGTTTATTTTTCTCCAATGATATGGGATCTGGCTTAAAAGCTGTTATTTGTCATTTAAATTAATTACCCAGAGAAAATGCAGACAGTGGACTATAAACAAGAAATTTAAACTTACCGTATCGCCGCCTCTTATGCCTTTAATCAGCAGAAAAAAACGCGGATAGTCTTGGCACCCTTTTTTTCTTGGGAAGTAATTTTAAGCTTAAAAATAGCGCGATTGAATGCTTAATTTGCCATCAACACGTTTTGAATGACAGGTTCGGATGTACTGTGTCAAGAGTTAGTTATTTACCTGAAAAGAAAATTTTGGTATAAAGATCAGCTAACTTTTGAGCCACTGCATATTTTTTAGAGGTTAATAATGTCCAGAGTCTGTCAGGTAACGGGAAAACGTCCAGTTACCGGTAATAATGTATCACATGCCAACAATAGAACTAGAAGGCGTTTTTGCCCTAATCTGCAACATCACAGATTTTGGGTTGAAAGCGAAAATCGTTGGGTTCGTCTGCGTATTTCTGCCAAAGCAATGCGAATAATAGACAAAAATGGCATTGATGCTGTACTGGCAGATATGCGGAAAAATGGCATAAAAGCTTAAGGGGGCTAAATGCGCGACAAAATCAAATTGGTTTCTACAGAAGGAACAGGTCACTTTTACACGACCACCAAAAACAAAAGGACTATGCCGGAAAAAATGGAAATCAAAAAATACGACCCGGTAGTGCGTAAACACGTTATGTATAAAGAAGCCAAGATAAAATAATTTATCTCACGCCTTGATGACCACAGCTATTCAGGCTGTGGTTGTGTGGCCAGAAAGCAGTAAAGCGAGTGACATAATTGGTTTAAGGGACACTGAAAGATGCAACAGAACCTTACTCCGGAGTCTTTTTCATTGCATTCAAAATACTTTTAAGCTTTTCTGTTTGCCTGTAAAGCATCCTAAATTCCCTATCCGCCTCTTCCTTTTCTTGTTTCAACTGCTCATACATCGCTTTTAAACGATTATTCGCATCCCGCAAAGCTGAATTTTCTATTTGCAGTTTTTCCAGCACTGAGGCTTTATCGAATTCTGTACTGCTCTCTTTTTCAGTCTCAACAACATCAACTAATTTTTGAGGTACGACAAAAGTCGTTTCCACACCGTCATCAATGGCAAATGAAGCTGCACTTTTTACCAGAGTTGGCGCAACATTTTCTATGCCTCCATCAAGAATCGAAGCCTTTATTTTATTCTTAAGCAGCAGAAAAGCAGCGGCTTCGCTGGTCTTTCCATTATTACAAACCACAATTACCGGTCGATTCCTGTTTAAGGTTTTAACCTGCATGCGCAGGGTAAAAAAAGGAGCGCTTAAACTATCTTCAAGATGGTGCGAGTTAAAAGCTTCCGTTGATCGCACGTCCAGCAATAAAGCACCTTGCTTAATTTCTTGGCACATTTGCTCATAATCAAGATATATTAGTGACGGCTTTTTGATCAGATTAATAAAATTATCTTTGCTTAGCCTCAACAGCGATAATTTTGTTAGCGCTGTTACCGTCACATTGCGAGGCTTTTCCGAGAGAATGGAATCCTCACCAAAAGTGTCACTGTCCCTAAGCAGGGCTAACTTGATTTCTTTGGCATGTTCGGAAGGCTTGCGGGTTAATAGGCATTGGCCGCTTTTTATCAGGTAATAATAATCTCCCGGATCCCCCTGGCGCAGTATCGTTTCCCCTTTCTCAAAAAAAACTTCCTCAAGGCTCATTAGAATTTTTTGTAAATTAGCTGGGGGAAGTCTCTGAAAAATGGGGGATCTTAACAGCGTTGTCATCCAGTCGTCAGAGTTTTCCTCGGGCTCAATAATGACCATTGAACTGATTTCCTCCTCATAAGTTTGTAGCAAAGGGTAGTCTAATAGATTAGCCGGCAGCTTAATATAACGAATTGAGCTTCGTGCAACCGCATCAATTTTTCTGGGAACTTGATGAGCTAACGCAAATTTTGCAGATTCAGTTTCAGATTTAACGACCTCAAATGATAATCCTGCCGCCTGAAAAGACACTTCCCCGTGTAATAAGTAATATAAATGAGGATCAACGTCGCCCCGCTTAAATAGAATATCGTTTCGGGCAGCGTCTTGAATAGTAATTTGAGCACACAGCGACTCAAAATGAGGAGTTGCAAGATTTGCAATGGGAACCAGTTTGCGAATTGCTTGACCGTCGTCGGAGCTTGTATCTACAGCCATTCAATTTGGATAAAGTGGGTATTATTGACGTTTCTAATATAGCTTATTAATGACAAATGATCGCCAAAAAATAACAGGATCTATAAAAGTAACTATTGTTTTCAATTTTTTAATGCCCATATTCAAGATGATTGTGAAATTGGGATTAAGTCATGTTTTATATCCGACAAAAACCGGCTTGCTGCTATTCATGACATGTTCAATTGACTGCCAGGAAACTATGCAACGGATAGCTTAAATAGATGTCAGATATATCCTAAAGGAATGCCAGCATAAATCCTCTGATTTAATTTGCTCTTACTCAATTTTCAAGCGTTTTCACTCTGTACGCTATATCTTTTAGGGGCGGACAAGTGGGGTTATAGGATTATTTTGAAAACCCAAAACTATTAATTAGGTTGTTAATTCTTGCGAGATCACTATGAACAGTAAAACTTTTAGAACAATAGTGGGGTGTTTGGTCATGCCCTTGGCTTTTCTTACCGCCTCGCCGGCTCAAAGCGGACTTCCTGTTGCTGTGAATGGCCAGAAGCTACCTTCTCTTGCTCCGATGCTTGAAACCAGCTTGCCGGCCGTTGTGAATATTTCCACCTCCACGAATGTCCAGGTTCTTGAGCACCCCTTAATGCGAGATCCTTTTTTCCGGCATTTTTTTCAAATGCCCAACCAACCCAGTCAACGGCAAAAAAACAGCCTGGGATCGGGTGTCATCGTTGATAGCCGTAATGGTTTTGTATTAACCAATAATCATGTCATCGATAAAGCAGACAAGATCATGGTGACCTTACAGGATGGCCGGCAATTGAATGCAAAACTGATCGGAACCGACCCGGATGCCGATATTGCCGTGATTCAAATTCCTGCTGATAACTTGACCGCATTGCCGATTGCCAACTCAGATGAACTGCGGGTAGGCGATTTTGTTATTGCGATAGGCAACCCGTTCGGATTGGGACAAACGGTCACTTCCGGAATCGTCAGTGCTTTGGGGCGTTCAGGCTTGGGCATTGAAGGGTATGAAAATTTCATCCAGACCGATGCCTCCATTAACCCAGGCAACTCGGGCGGTGCCTTGGTTAATTTGAATGGCGAATTTGTCGGGATGAATACGGCTATCTTGGCGCCCAACGGGGGAAATGTCGGAATAGGTTTTGCCATACCATCCAACATGGCCATGACTATTAAAGAGTCCTTGGTCAAGCATGGCGAGGTTCGGAGGGGATTGCTTGGCGTATCAACTCAAGATTTGAGCCCCGAACTGGTTAAAGCGTTTGGATTGGAAACCAATAAAGGCGCTGTAGTCAGCAAAGTTGAAGGCAACTCACCTGCCGCAAGAGCGGGATTGGAACCGGGCGATATCATTACCAAGGTCAACGGCCAGAAAATAAAAGGTAGTCATGACATTCGCAATATGATTGGTTTGATGCAAATTGGTGATAAGGTTGACATAGAGTATTTGCGTAATAATGAAAAGATGACTGTTCAAGCAGCTATTGGTCAGCCTCAACGACCACAAGTCGCCGGCGAAAAAATCCACCCTCGATTACTTGGAACCATTCTGAGCAGTAGCCAGAAAAATCAAATTGAGGGGGTTCTTTTAGAAAAAATAAATACGGCTTCCGAAGTCTGGCGGGCAGGATTGAGACCCGGTGACATCATTGTTTCCGCCAATCGCTATAGGGTTCGAAATTTGGATGAATTAGTCCAGGTAGTTAATCCACAAGGCCAACTGTTAATCAATATACAACGCGGTGAAGAAGCCTTTTTTCTGGTATTAAAATAATCTGGTATCTGCTCCCCCCATTTTACTGGGTGTAGGTGATTGATTTCAAAGGATGCATAAATACGCCGCTGCTGCAGAAGCCTTTTTAATCAAGCACCCACCCCCTAAATTAAAAGTGGGCCAGCAGTGATGTAATCTGCACATTAACCCGAGAGAAGCAGCCGAATGACCGAAAGAAACTTTATCCCTCTTAACATAGCCGTTCTGGTGGTATCCGATACGCGAACCGATTCCGACGATATATCCGGAACGGCATTGGTAGAACGCATCAGCGAAACAGGTCATATTCCGGTTGAGAAATTAATCGTACCCGACTCTATCTATGCAATCAGATCCGTTGTTTCACGATGGATAGCCGATGAAGCGATCCAGGTTATCATCAGCACCGGCGGCACCGGAGTCACCGGAAGGGATGGAACCCCGGAAGCGGTTGAGCCTTTGCTGGATAAGCGGCTTGATGGCTTTGGAGAAATATTCAGAATGATCTCGTATCAAGCCATCAAAACATCGACGATTCAATCCAGAGCCATTGCCGGAGTCGCCAATGCCACTTACATTTTTTGCTTACCCGGTTCTTCAGGGGCTTGCAAAACGGCGTGGGATGATTTAATTAAAGATCAGTTGGATTTTCGAACCAGGCCCTGTAATCTTGTTCAGCTAATGCCCAGACTTTTGGAAAAATAATGCGTTCAGTCTTCTTATTTGTAGGCTCATTCAGTGCCTTTACCGGTGTTGCCTTCGGTGCATTCGGTGCGCATGCGCTTAAAAACAGTTTTAGTCCGGAGATGCTGGATATATATAAAACCGGGGTCAGCTATCAGATGTGGCATGCTCTGGGTCTTTTCGGTCTCGCCTTCCTTCAGCAACAGGCACCTTTTTCGCGCTTGATTCACTGGGCTGGCTGGCTGATGTTTGGCGGAATCATCTTGTTCTCAGGCAGTCTGTATCTGTTGACAATACTCAACGCCAAATGGCTGGGTATGATTACCCCCTTCGGTGGCTTGGCCTTTTTAGCTGCCTGGGTACTTGTTATGCTATTTGCAGCACAAAAATCTTCTTAATATTCAACTTGTCGAGCCAAACGATGCGTGATGCTAACCCACAAACCATTTATCTAAAAGACTATACGGTACCGGAATACCTGATTCACGAAGTGGATCTGAAATTCAACCTGGACGATGAATGCACCGAAGTCACCGCCAAGCTGAAAATCAGCCGTAATCCAAATAGTTCCCATCAGGGCGAAGCCTTAACACTTCATGGCGAAAAGCTGGAACTTATCAGCGTCTCGCTGAACGGGGAAACCTTGAGTAAGAATGCCTTCCAGCAAACGCCAACCGCTCTTATCATTGATCAGGTACCTCAGGAACAAGCCTTTGAACTGATCATTGAAAATCACATTAACCCCAAAGCCAACACGGCCTTAGAAGGTTTATACCTGTCCAAGACGATGTTATGTACCCAGTGCGAAGCGGAAGGCTTTAGAAAAATAACCTACTTTCTGGATCGTCCCGATGTCATGAGCCGGTTTACAACCACCTTGATCGGCGATAAATCGAAATATCCTGTGCTTCTTTCAAACGGCAACAAGATCGCACAGGGTGAGTTACCCGAAAACGCACACTGGGTAACCTGGGAAGATCCTTTCGCCAAACCTTGCTATTTGTTTGCGCTGGTAGCTGGACAATTGGATTGCGTAGCCGATCGTTTTACAACTATGTCGGGCCGTGAAATCGATTTACAGATCTTTGTAGAAAGTCATGATCTGGACAAATGCGCGCATGCCATGCAATCGCTCAAAAATGCGATGCTATGGGATGAGCAGGTATACGGCCGCGAATACGATCTGGATTTGTATATGATTGTCGCGGTGGGCCACTTCAATATGGGTGCAATGGAAAATAAAGGGCTCAATGTCTTTAATACCAAATTCGTACTGGCACGACCCGATACTGCCACAGATTTTGACTATGAGCACATCGAAGGTGTGATCGGTCATGAATATTTTCATAACTGGACCGGCAACCGCATTACTTGTAGAGACTGGTTTCAGCTCAGTTTGAAAGAAGGCTTTACCGTTTTTCGTGACCAGGAATTTACCGGCGATAGAACATCCAAAGCTGTTAAACGCATAGAAGATGTCAATATGCTGCGAACTCGACAGTTTGCAGAAGATGCAGGTCCCATGGCACATCCTATTCGTCCGGATGCCTACATTGAGATCAATAATTTTTATACGCTGACAGTTTACGAAAAAGGCGCCGAAGTCGTCAGAATGCTGCATACCATGTTAGGTGCGGACGGTTTTCGCAAAGGCAGCGATCTCTATTTTCAACGGCACGACGGACAAGCCGTTACCTGCGACGATTTTGTCAATGCGATGCAAGATGCCAATGAGGTTGATCTGACAAGTTTTAGGCGCTGGTATGCACAGGCAGGAACGCCCCTAATCAATGTGATGCCTCAGTACGATGAGACATCCCAATCGTTGCATTTAACCATCAGCCAAACAAGCCCCCCAACACCGGGCCAGCCAGTCAAAGAGCCGCTGCCGATCCCTCTGCGCTTGGGCTTGTTATATAACGATGGCGCTGTAGCACCTTGCCAATTGAAAGACCAAACCACTAGCGAAACTGAAACTGTTTTACAGCTGACTGAAAAAGAACAGCGCTTTACTTTTACCGGGTTAAGAGAAAAACCGGTTATTTCGATTTTGCGCGGTTTTTCTGCGCCGGTAAAACTGACCATGGAGCGCAGTCTGGATGAGCTTGCTTTTTTACTGAAACATGATTGCGATACGTTCAATCGCTGGGAAGCCGGGCAGCAATTATCCAGCCGCATTATTCTGAATTTGGTTGAGGATCGGAATGAAGGCCGCGAGTTAAAAATTGAACCCGTTATTGTCAATGCCTTTGAGCAGGTATTGGAACAATCCTGGGAGGATTTATCCTATTTTGCCTTGCTGTTAAATTTACCCTCCGAAATTTATCTGGCTGAGCAAATGCAGGTTATTGACCCCGAGGGCATCCATTATGCCAGGGAAAAAGTCATTCTGACTTTGGCTGAGCAATTGCAAAAACGCTTTTTACGGCTTTATCAACTCTACCATAAAGATGAATCAGGACAGTTCGATTCCGGAGCCATTGGCCGTAGGCGAATAAAGAATGCCTGTCTTGCTTATTTAAGTGTCCTGAACACCCCTGAGATCCAAGATTTGTCCCTGACGCAATTTAAGTCTGCAAAAAACATGACCGATCAGATGGCGGCGCTCAGTGTCATTGTCAATAACGAACACCCTGAAAAATCACAATGTCTGACCGATTTTTATCAGCAATGGCAGGATGAAGCTCTGGTAATAGACAAGTGGTTTGCTTTACAGGCATCCAGCCCAATGCCTGAAACTTTCGATACCGTTGCCGCTTTGCTGCGTCATCCTGCATTTGACATGAAAAATCCCAATCGTGTCCGCTCTCTGGTTGGGGCGTTCAGTCAAGCCAATCCATTGCATTTTCATGCCGGCAACGGTCAGGGTTACCGTTTTCTGGGAGACAGGATTATTGAACTGAACACATTGAATCCTCAAGTGGCTTCGCGGATGTTAAGCGCATTGACACAATGGCGGCGTTTTGATGAGTCTCGGCAACAATTAATGAAAGCCCAGCTGGAACGCATTATGACAACCGACGCGATCTCGCCTGATGTATATGAGGTGGCAAGCAAGAGTTTGGCTTAATGTTTAGTCTGGCTGACTTTGGTCGAAAGACGCTTTACTTGCGTAGTTAAATAGAGTTTACATGCCATTAATTTTAGAACAATAGTTAGGTCCACGAAAAGAAAACAATCAAAGAGATGCCGACTTTTTAATAATTTTATAGTGTCTTTCGTGCTTTTCGTGGACTAAGCCCGGTATGTGAGGGCTCAAGCTCCAAATATTTAAACTCCTCACACAAAAAGTTCGTTTCATATTTTTTGTCAAAACTTATTTCAGAGCGAAAAAAGATAAAAATGCCGTAGTTTAAATAGGGAAAATCTATTTTGTGACGCACTGAATTTTTCTTGCTTCTGAAATCTTATCAACCTCATGGATAAGATAAAGCATTCTATATGCTCCGAATTGTCTGGTGGATGTTAGAATAACGCCATCAAAGTGTAGCAAGCGCTACATGATTAATGATTGCCAAGGCTTATCTCGTCAAAGTAAAAGCTGATCACTCATACAAAGAGGAAACTATGCGGATTTGGAAATATTTACCCCCTGTTGTAATGACAACGGTTGGTATCCTGGTTACTGTCTATGTAGCATTTTATTTCGTTTTTCTCGATCTAATTGTCGATTATTGGTGGTTTCAAGCCTTAAAGTTTGAAGGTTACTTTTGGCTACGCTTGCTTTACCGGTTTTTCCTTTCGGGTATTGTCACGCTCTTTTTCTTTTCTATTTTCTTTTTACATTTCTGGTTGTCTTCGCGATATTTCGGATTTAATCCGGACGAGGCTGTCTTTTCAGATCCGCTGAAACGACGTGCGTTTGACCGCTTTGCTGATTTATTTATCAGCTATTCAATCAGATTGTCGACCCCAGTGGCTTTGGTCTTGGCTGTGGTGATCGCCATTCCTTTTTATGAACAGTGGGAAGCGTCATTACTTTTCTTCTTTGGTGGATCAGCCGGCGTTACTGAGCCGGTTTACGGAAGAGATGTTGGGTTTTATCTGCTTTCCTATCCTATTTATCAGCTTATCCAAGCGGAATTGCTTACTACGGCCTGCATCATCTTTATCATGGTGGCGTTCCAATATTGGATGCAGAGTATTTTTGTACCCAATCAAGTTAAAAATTTTCCGATAGCGGCCAAGATTCATTTGGCCGTTTTGTTTGGATTCGTCGTATTGTTTGTGCTGTGGGGATTTTTACTGCATAGATTTTCACTTTTGTATGTCAATGTTCATGAGCCGATCTTCTCAGGGCCTGGCTTTGTTGAATTAAGATACAAATTGCCACTTATTTGGCTGTCTGTATTTACTTTTTTGGCTACTGCAATTGCTTTGCTTTTTTACTTTTTCTCGGAAAAGCCTCGCATCAAAATGCCGTTTATCGTTGCCTTCAGCTTATTTTTAGGCGTTTTAGGTATTCAAAAAATAGATTTCATTCCCGAATTGATTGACAAGTTTATAGTCAAACCCAATCCCGTCAAGACTCAACGTCCGTTCATTCAGCACAATATTGACGCTACGCTGGATGCCTACGATATTAAGAACATTGAAACGGTCGACTTTACAATAAGTCTGGATCCGACCAAGGACATTGAAGATTGGAGCACACAAAAAAGGTTTGAGAACATTCCGGTCTGGGACCGCGAGTTTTTGGATGATGTATACAACCAGATGCAGAGTATCCGCCCTTATTACCATTTTCTTGAAGTGGATGAAGGGCGTTATTTTATAAATGGATTTAAGCGTCAAGTTAACTTGGCCGCAAGGGAGATGAATATATCGAAACTGCCTAAGGAAGCTCAAAACTGGGAAAACACCCATTTACGATTTACTCATGGCTACGGTGCGGTAGCCACACCAGCTGCACAAGACGCGGCCAATCCGATTATCTGGTTCTTGCGTGACCTTAATATGCACTCTGATGTAGGTCTGGAAGTGAATAAACCTGATATCTATTATGGTCAAGAGCAGTACAAATATGCGATTACACCCAATAATCTGAATGTCGTGGGGCTTTCCAGCACAACGACCTCAACGGATGATGCTTTAGATAAAGTGTACAGAGGAAGTGGCGGAATCCCCATCCCGTCTTATTTCAGAAAACTCTTATTTGCATTTTATTTTAAAGACGAAAAAATATTTTTTTCAACCAATATAACGTCTAAAAGTAAATTACTGATTAGAAGAAACATTATTGAACGGATCAATTTATTAACTCCGTTTCTGCATCTGGATAAAGACCCCTATTTAGTGATCACCAAGGACCGTTTTTTCTGGGTTCAAGATGCTTATACTTTATCTAATTGGTATCCGGTTTCAAAATCGGCAGATGACGATTTTTTGGATGGCTCTGAACAATTCAACTACATTCGTAACTCGATCAAGGTTACTGTCGATGCTTATAGCGGCGCGGTTAAATACTATATAACAGATCCTACCGACCCTATCATTCAGGCCTATGATAAAGCCTATCCCGGTGTTTTTAGGGATATTGACGAAATTCCGGAGGAGCTGAAAAAACAATTGCGTTATCCAAGGGATTTGTATTACCTGCAAATGAAAGTCTATGCGAAATACCATCAGACAGATCCTGCGTTATTCTATCAGCAAGCTGAAACCTGGCAGTTTGCGCAGGTTCGAGACAAGCCTGTGAAACCCTATTATTTAACAATTGATTTTGGGCATTGCGGCGGTAAGGAAGAATTTGTCATGATCAATGCCATGACACCGATTAATAACGCTAACCTGAGCATGGTGAGTGTAGCCAGCGTCATGGATAAAGAAAAATGCGGCGACGCCTTTAAAAAGGGGATCACTGTTTATAAATTCCATAAGGAAGTTCAGGTCAACGGCCCGGCACAGGTAGAAGCGTTGATTGAGCAAAGCCCTGAAATTTCTGCTCAACTGACATTGTGGGATCAGCGTGGATCACGCGTTGAAATGGGCAGGATGATTATTCTGCCCATGAAAAACTCTATACTATATGTTCAACCGCTCTATCTTATTTCTATCAAAACGCGGATACCTGAATTAGCTCGAGTGATTGTCTCTATTGGCAATGAAGTCGTCATGGATACGACTTTATGGGGAGCATTCCAAAGACTAAAAGAGCGATTTATCAGGGGTGAAAACGGAACAGGAACTACGTTTGCACCTGAGAAGTAATAATTGAGAAATGGGGCAAGCTTGGTCATTGCCCCTTTTTATCTTGGCGTATGGGGGGGGTCCTAATTCAACAGCATATTGCACAATTTGTCTTCCAGATCGATCCTGATTGCAAGATGTTCACCCAAATGAGATAAATCGTGCTCTAGAGTTTCTAAATTGAGCGCTTGCAATGCATCTTCATATTTATCATTAAATGCAATAGCCACATCCGTGGTTTTGGATAGTTCCGGATAAATCTGCTCGGCCACATTTAAAACACCCGCACGGCGCTCGTCCCCGGTTACCAGACGATCATAAATACCGAAGTGGCCTAATGAAATGTAATCGACCAATAACTGAGAAAATTCGGTGAGTTTAAGTTGGACTTTTTGCTGAGGCGAAAACGGCTTAAGCTCAGCGACGCGGCAATACATGCTCCACACTTCTTGCCTTTCTTTTTTTAATTCGTCCACAAGATGACGTGATTGTTGGCGTCTATCAATGTTGGGTGGTGTCGATATCATGATTCTAAAGCCTCAGAGTTTTCTTTTTAATTTAAGTTACATTTTAATTTGATGCAACAATTATCTAATTTTAAAGGAAAAGTAAGACTAAATGTAACAGATAACGCTTTGAAGATTTTGATTAACACATTAAATGCGCTCAGCTTTAAGCAGTTTTGAGTCCGATTTATTAAAACCTTCTTTTACTTCAAGTATGAATTCAGAAAGTCGTGTGTTTTTTTTCGCTGCACTGGCCTGCGAGGCAAAGCCTTTGATTGCCCGTTATCAATTGAAAAAACACACCGAGACACAACCATTTGCTTTGTATAGCCATGACGGAATTTATTTAATCGTTACTGGTGTCGGCAAAATAGCCATGTCTGCTGGAATAGGCTTTTCACAGGGATTATGGGGGAGTCATAACCCGATATTAATCAATGCAGGAATTGCCGGACACAGGGATCATCCGGTAAACACACCCTTTATAGGACATAAAATTATCGATGCGGATACCAAAAGAAGCTTTTACCCGCCGTTAACTTACACATTACCTTGTCGTTCTGAAACCATCCTGACAACGTCTCACCCTCAACTGGATTACGATCATGGACATTTATGCGATATGGAAGCATCTGCATTTTATGAGTCCGCCGGACGGTTTTCTTCTGGTGAATTAATTCAATGTTTCAAAGTGGTTTCTGACAATCCATCACAGCGAGCCGATTTATTAAAAGCGGATAACGTCACACATTTAATTGAGCAGAATTTACCGGCACTTGAAGCACTGATAACTGAATTACGTGTATTGCAAAGCGTGTTAACAAACGAGCAAGATCTGAAATTGCGCGAAATGACCGACAAGTTTCGATTTTCGGTTACCGAAAAAGCATACCTAAAAAAACTGCTTCAACGCTGGCAAGTCGTTGGCTCCAATCAAACACTGGACATCAATCTTGCGCATGTAATATCAGGAAAAGATCTGCTTAAATTGCTTAATCAAAAATTAGCCGCTCTGGATTATGACCTATAAGTTATGAGGCTATCATCCGTGACTTATCGCTATTGCGAGACTTGGCATTGCCAATAAACTGCTGGGCAAATTATTTTGGAAGTGCGCGAAAAGGCATCATGCAGAGATCTAAAAAACTCAATACCTTTTTGTCTCTATAGTAATCCAGCCCGATGAACATTTGATCTTGCGAGTATTTCGGATGAGCCTTATAGGTACCACAAAGCCTGTCCCAGCAAGTAATAGAAAACCCATAATTACTATCAGTTTCAGTTCTGATCGTCGAATGATGGATACGATGCATATCCGGTGTAACAATCAAAAAACGAAGCCTTTTATCCACTGATTCCGGAATTGCAATATTGCTGTGGTTAAATGTCGCAGCGCCGTTTAAGATAATTTCAAAAAGAATAACGGCGAATGCGTCAGCACCTATCAAATAAATGCAGGCTACTTTATAAAGCATCGAAATCAATATTTCTAAAGGATGAAAGCGGATAGCAGTAGTGGCATCAAACGCTAAATCACTGTGATGAACCTGGTGAATACGCCAAAGCAAAGACCATTTATGGGAGAGCACGTGTTGCCCATAAATTGCAAAATCCAGAAACAACAGACTCATTATGATAGTAAAACTATCCGACAAATTGAACTGATTCAACAATCCCCAATGGCTTTGTTCTGCATCAACGGCAGCTAAATAAGCAGCGCTTCCAACAGTCAGACGCATCATCAACATATTGATTGCCGCGAGACCCAGGTTAATTCGCCAGCGAACAAGTCTCTCAACAGGAAGTTTGCGGCGCGGTTTTAAGTATTCCCAAAAGATCATGATTCCAAAAATGCTTAAAGCAGCGGTCAGGCGTATCAATGTTTCCAAAATCGTCCAGTCCTATACATTTCAGCTAAAACAACGGGATCCTCACCAAAAGAATAACGCAAACGCAAGTTCCACATCAGTAGGATTACTTTTAACAAACCAAACTGTTCCCATCGCCGAGCTGAGCTAGAAACTTTACCCGCGAGATTAGCAGGTTTACCTATTTTATTTAACGCTTTACTCAGTGCTATATCTTCCATTAGTGCTATCTCTGGAAACAGACCTACTTGAAAAAAAGATTCTCTTGCAACAAAAATAACCTGATCACCTGTAGCAATCCCGCTAAGACGTGAACGCCAATTCATCAGAAATGAAATTATTCTTAACATAAAATGGTCGCCAATTAAGTCAATATCAAATCGTCCCCAAAAATATTCTTCGGTTATGCTATGCCGAATGCTGGACAGTGCGTCATCTGGCAAAAATGTATCCGCATGTAAAAATATCAATACATCACCCGTGGCAGTTAGTGCTCCGGCATTCATTTGAACAGCCCTTCCTCTGCCGCTGATTAACACTTTATCCACCCAGTAGCTCGCTCGAGGAACTGTATCATCTTCACTGCCACCATCCACGACAATGATCTCCGCCTGATCACGCAGGCCTTGAAGATGCATCAACACGGGTAAAATCCCATCAACTTCATTTAGTGTAGGAATTACGATCGAAAAAAACATGCTTGAAAATTACTGCGTAAACTAATAAACCGGTTGTTAATGACTGTAAATTCTTAATAAAAGTCTATAGATATTAGGCTTTTAAATGTAACAAAGCTATCTTTTGCATCCTTAAAAAGGACTTATTAAAAATCCAATTACACCAAATTAGATTTACTGTTTTTATTAAGCCAAAAACTAATCATTAAACTGAGAAGAATCCATATCATTATTGGATCATCGCCCAGTCGGGCATAAGGAGTCATGCCGGCCATTGGTAAAATTTTTGCCGTAATAACAGCGGTCTCAAATTGTGGAGCGGTGGCTTTTATTTTTCCATTGGGATCAACGATCGCGCTTACTCCCGTATTGGTAGCTCTGAGTAAATAACGGCCTGTCTCGATTGCTCGCATACGTGCAATTTGTAGGTGTTGATGGGGCTCAATTGAGTTACCGAACCAGGCATCATTAGTCACATTTACCAGAAAAGCAGCATTCGGCAAACCTTTCCGTTGTTCATTTCCAAATGTATCTTCATAACAAATTGAAGTCATAAAAGAATATCCGGCGGCTTTCAACATTTGTTGTTGATCCCCTCCTGAAGTCAACCGCCCTAGTCCCGAAAGGTTAAGCCGATCAAAAATATATCCAGAAAGCGGTTGTAAAGGCAAGTACTCTCCAAAAGGTAGCAAATGGTTTTTACGGTAAGTTCCCCAATCTTTGCCCAAGACCATTACCGCATTGAATTTATCACCATTTTCTTCTTTAACAGGCAAACTAATAATGATGTCTGTTTTATTTTGTAATGCTTCATTTTGTAACAAGGTCAAAAAACCATCTTTTACCTCAGAATAATAAGCAGGTATTGCAGTTTCTGGCCATATGACAATTTCTGACTGCCAATTCTGTTGAGTCAATTCACGATATTTTTTGAGAGTAACATCCCTGTTGCTGAGATCCCATTTTTTATCTTGCGGAATATTACCCTGGACTAATGAAACCTGAAGTTCATCACCCACAGGATAAGTCCATCTATAGTAATTCAGCATCACTCCGCCTATGCACAAAGCAATAAGCAAATTTAATTTGGATCCTCGTTTCAGCAAAGCTAAAGGTGAAATAAGGCATTCTGAAATTATCGCAACTATAAATCCTAACCCATAGACACCTAAAACAGGCGCATATCCTGCGAGAATTGAATCAGTTTGTGAGTAGGCTACTTGTAACCAGGGAAATCCATTTAAAAACCAAGTTCCTCGAAGATATTCAATCAAAATCCATAGGCTTGAATTTATAAAAAAAACCGGACGTTTCAACAAACTGAAGGCTTTACCGGCGGCATATCCAGTCAGACCTACAAATGAGGCCCAAACTAATACAAAAAAAAGAGTGACTATTAAACTGATAACAAAAGAAGCATGACCAAATTCATGAACACTAACAAATACCCATGAAACACCCGAGCCAAAATAACCAAGTCCGAATAACAAGCCTCTTAAAGCAGACCGTTTTGGTGACAATGTCTGCCAGGATGCGAAGATAAAAGCGAGGGAGATAAAAGAAAAAAACCAATACCCAAAAGGCTCAAATGCCAATGTTAACAATAGTCCGGCTAATGGTGATATAAAATCAAATACTTTACTTTTTAATTCACATAAAATTTTCACAATTATTACCGATTAATTCCATCCCTGGGAATTCACCTAAAAGATTGATGGTACAGAATTTAAAAGTTTGATTGAACACACAAAAGCAAAGTCAAAAAAAAACCCCACCGAGGGATAAACCTGGATGGGGTTTGCTATAAGAGCCTGGCGATTCCCTACTTTCGCATGGCAAACTGCCACACTATCATTGGCGCTAAGCGGTTTCACTGCCGAGTTCGGGAT
>NZ_JAUSBX010000056.1 GCF_030651835.1 Methylicorpusculum sp.
GTGGTTTTAGCCACTGACAAGCCTATTTTAGGCGGATAAGTGGTAAAATCGGTGCCAGCACGATAGATCTTGGTGCTTCGTATTAATTATAACATATTGTATTATATGGCATATTTTGATTTTCTTTCAGGCACTATTTAATTTTCTTCAAGACATACCGGCTAATTTCAGACAAAATAGCTGGGTTTTTACCGTCATTAACTTTATGTACAAATACGAAGGCCTGCTCGTCTTTCAAAGCCATGACGATGAGGGCATCATTGAAATTGTCGAAACAATGGGAGTCCGTTCACTTCATTTCGGCACCTCGGCCAGACAAAGCAGCATGCTCATTAACAATCCTGATTTTCTGCATTCAATGTATGCCAGAGCGATGATGGGTTGGATGTTGTTTAAAGACGCCCCCGGCGAGGTACTTATGATAGGTCTGGGCGGCGGTTCTCTGGCAAAATATATGCTGCATCAATTTGACGATTGTAAAATCAAAGTGATTGAGTACCGCCGCAGTGTGGTCAAAATTGCCCGAAGCCATTTCGATCTGCCGCTGGATCCTCGCTTAAAAATCATTATTGGTGATGGCGGGCACTTTATCCGTCAACGCAGTCTAACGCACCGAGGTCAGTATGGCCTGCTGATGATCGATGCGTTCGATCACAAAGGCATGGCGGATTCGGTCAGTGGCGAGGCTTTCTTTGACGATTGCAAGGCCTTACTCAAGGAAGACGGCATTTTAGCCATTAACTTATGGGGTACCGATAAACCTTTGTTCCAGCAGGTAAGCTGGCAATTAGGCAAAATTTTTGATTGGCGGGTTCTGTATTTACCGGTACGCGGCCGCGGCAACATCATCGGCTTTGCATTTAATCCCGGCATTGCCAAGATTTCTATAAAAAACTTAAGAGATCGAGCGGACCTTCTGCAACAACGTTTTGAATTGGAATTTCCTTTTTTTGTTCACGATCTTAAACGCAATAACACCAGCCTTTTTTCACGAGTAGTAAAATCATGACGTCTCTCGCTTTATCACCCACTTCACCTTATTTGTTCGGTTATCGCAAATACTGGGCTCACCGTTACGGTATAGCACCCGAATTCCCGATGACACGCGAAGAAATGGATCAACTGGGCTGGGATTCCTGCGATGTGATTCTGGTCACCGGTGACGCCTACATCGATCACCCCAGTTTCGGCATGGCGCTGATCGGACGCTTATTGGAAGCGCAGGGATTTCGTGTGGGCATTATTTCTCAGCCGGACTGGACCCGTGTTGAAGACTTCAGGCGTTTAGGAGCACCCAACCTGTTTTTCGGCGTAACGGGCGGCAACATGGACTCCATGGTCAACCGTTACACCTCGGATAAGAAAATTCGCTCCAACGATGCCTACACGCCAAACGGCGAAGCGGGAAAACGTCCTGACCGGGCCGTTAATGTCTATTCGCACCGCTGCCGGGAAGCTTATAAAAATGTGCCCGTCATCATCGGCGGAATTGAAGCCAGTCTTAGACGTATCGCACATTATGATTACTGGTCGGATAAAGTACGCAAGTCGGTATTGCTGGATTCCAAAGCCGATTTGCTGGTTTACGGTAACGCGGAAAGACAAATCGTCGAGATTGCCCATAGACTCGCTAACGGCGAAGCCATAGCCGATCTGACGTTTATTCGCGGCACCGCCCATTTTGTCAAACTACTGCCCGAAGGCTGGGTGACCAAGGATTCGACACAGGTTGACAAGCCCGGCCCGCTGTCTCCCGCACAAAACCCGTATCAGGAAGAACCGGCTTGTGCCGACAAACCGGATAAAGACAGTTCCGTGATTCGCTTTGAACCGCGCATCACCCGAGAAAACCGCGCTCAGACGGTGATCCGCCTTCCCGCCTACGAAGCGCTCAAGGACGATCCGATTCTTTATGCTCACGCCTCCCGTGTCATGCACGGTGAAACCAATCCGGGCAATGCCCGCGCGTTGATTCAAAAACACGGCGACCGCGAGTTATGGGTTAATCCGCCCCCCATTCCGCTAACGACCAAGGAAATGGACGGCGTCTTTGATCTGCCTTATTCCCGCTTGCCGCATAAGCTTTACGGCAATGCCAATGTACCCGCTTTTGAAATGATCCAGCATTCGGTCAACATCATGCGCGGCTGTTTCGGCGGCTGCACCTTTTGTTCGATTACCGAACATGAAGGCCGCATCATCCAGAGCCGTTCTGAAGATTCTATCATTCGTGAAATTGAAGCCATTCGTGACACCTCACCCAACTTTACCGGCCACATTTCCGATTTGGGCGGCCCCACCGCCAATATGTACCGACTGGCTTGTAAAGACAAAGCAATAGAAGTCGCCTGCCGCAAACCCTCCTGCGTGTATCCCGGCATCTGCCCCAACCTGAATACCGATCATGCACCCTTGATCAAATTGTATCGCCGGGCGCGGACACTGCCCGGCATCAAGAAAATTTTTATCGCGTCAGGCCTGCGTTATGATCTGGCGGTCGAATCGCCGGAATATGTCAAGGAACTGGTAACGCATCATGTCGGGGGCTATCTTAAAATCGCCCCTGAACACACAGAGCAAGGCCCGCTGTCAAAAATGATGAAACCGGGCATGGGCTCTTATGACCGCTTTAAGCAAATGTTCGATCAATATTCCAAGGAAGCGGGAAAAGAACAATATTTGATCCCTTATTTTATCGCCGCCCACCCCGGCACCACCGATGAGGACATGTTGAATCTTGCTGTCTGGCTGAAGCGCAACGGCTTTAGAGCGGATCAGGTCCAGGCATTTCTGCCCTCGCCCATGGCCATTGCAACAGCCATGTATCACTCCGGTAAAGACACGCTGCACAAAGTCAGCAGAAATGCGCCCGATATTTCGATCCCCAAGTCGATCAAACAACGCAGACTGCACAAAGCGTTTCTGCGCTACCATGACCCCAAAAACTGGCCGATGCTCAGAGATGCGCTCAAAGCCATGGGAAGAGCCGATTTAATCGGTAATGGCAAGCAGCATCTGGTGCCGCTATTTCAACCTAAAGGCAGTCTGGATTCAACGCGAACAGAAAAAACGCTGCGCTTTAAAACCAAATACACAGGTTTGGATAATCAGCCGAAAAAAGCAAAAGCTGAGAAACGATCCTACCGAAAATAGCGTGGATCAATGCAGCAATTACTTTTATGTAGCCTTGAGGGGCCGCGTAAGCCTTGCGAAGAACGCCGTTAACCAGCCATGGTGGCTTGACGACAGCGTCCCCCCAAAGCATACGGTGCCCCTTTTTTATCATCATTGGGAATTGCCGGGATCAATGCCTGAATACCGGCAATGCCTCGGCATAAAACAGGCCTAAAAAACCTTGCCTTCCTTGATCAATTCTCGCTGAATCGCCGTTTCCAGCCGGTTTAAATCGATCATTAGCACGTCACCAGCCAGACATTGCAGCGCGCAGTAATGGGTGATGTTTAAAATGTTCGCGCCGGACAGTTCATAGCGGCTCGCCACCTTATCCCAATCCAGATCCTTATGAATCCTGATTTGTGCGGGAAAAGTCTTTCGCCAGATTTCAGCCCGCTCTTCGGGCCCCGGTATAGGAAAATGAACAATGGCCTGAAAGCGCCTGACGAAAGCTTCATCAATATTACCCCGTTGATTGGACGCCAAAATCACCAACCCGTTATAACTCTCAATCCGCTGTAATAGATAGGCAACTTCCTGATTGGCGTATTTATCATGAGCGTCACGAATTTCGGTGCGCTTACCGAACAGCGCGTCCGCCTCGTCGAAAAACAATATCCAGTTTTTGTTTTCCGCTTTATCGAACAGCCTGGACAGATTTTTTTCAGTTTCACCAATGTATTTCGACACGACACGGGACAAATCAATACGGAAGACATCCTTGCCGGTTTGCTTGCCTAGCAGCGTTGCCGTCAAAGTTTTACCGGTACCGGGCGGACCGTAAAACAACGCCCGATAGCCGGGCTTGATTTTTTTCTTCATTCCCCATTCGAATAACAGCGTGTCGTTATGTTTAATCCACTGCTCGATTTCTCGAATCTGTCTTGAGGTATTCGGGTGCAGCACCAAATCATTCCAGTCCATTTGCGTTTCTATATATTCAGCAGGGAAATCCATGCTGAAGCGCGGCTTGCTGACCGCACCCACCGTCAAACATTCGACAACCTCGGCATCCAGCACCAATCGCCCACTCATTACCGGTTCGCCCTCGGGAACGGGCTCCAGCCACAGCATCTTTTGTTGCGCAAACCAGTGATCGCTACCCAGAATACGTTGCACTTCAAGCCGTTTACCGAGATCGTCACCGGCCAGAATAAATTGAGCCGTTTCGCCGGTAGGAAGAAGTCCACGGTGATTAGCGCCTTTAACGCCGCCGAATTCCGGAAAGTCGCCGCCTTCGGGAAGATAGCCGGCAATCAACTTATTCAGCAGATTAGGTTGTAAATGGGCCGCCAGGGCCAGCATCAATAAGGTAAATTCCTGGTAATTGGGTTTTTGTCTCTCTAACAAATCCGCCAGCCAGCCCTCGTTGTCATAAAAACTCAGCGCAGGCACCTCAAATTTTTCGCTGTGCCCGAAATAAACTTTTAGGCAACCGTCCACCATCCGGGTTAGCCAATCCATTGCGGATTGCAGATTGGGTTCATTGCTATTCATATAAAACAGACTGTAACGTATTTTTTATCATTTTTGATTAACTGAATCAGATTCTCGCCGCCTGTATCAGCAATTCCCAGTTTGATATTTTCAGCGTTATTTTGGGTAGGGAAAAGCCTTTTAAGGAACTCCGTAAACCCTTCCATGGGGGCTTTTGACAACAGCATCCCTGCTGCTGACATCCTCAAAAAGCTTCCCCATGCCCTTTTATTGAGAATTACTGCTAAGCGCCCACTGACCATGGCCATGCTCATCAGGCTCATCTTTAAAATCAAATTGGGGTTTCAAAGTCAGGACACTTTGAAAAAATACTTTTTAGTTTCCTCACCAGGTTTCTTTTTGACTTTTTTAAGCCAGTCAATCGTCACGTTTTGCCCATCCAAATTAACCTGCTGCTTGGAAAGCTTGGATCCTGCGCCTCTGTTAACGCTTGCGTCCAAAGGCCATAAGTTCTGCGGAACATCTTTTCCGCCAAATTGAATCTCGACCACATGGTCGGCATCCATGTATTCTTCAGAAGCGCTCCAACCAAAGCGTTCCAGCAAACTGTTCAGAGATCCTCCGCCCGGCGTGCTCACTTCAGACAAGGGACCTATCACCTTACCGGGGGTGATTTGATAAGACGATTTTATACCGATACTCTTTAGCTCTGCAGGAGGAACGGGCGGACCCGCCTTCAGGTTATGGCCCCCGCCGGGATTGTAAGTAGCCACCAGCTTCCCCGCTTTCATTTTGGCCGATAACTTCCACTTCGGTTTATCGGGCTCTCCCTGGTTAAACAAAAACAGCGGGGGATAACCGGTATAAGCCGGCTTTGGCCAAGGGATAGGGATTGGCGTGACTTCAGTACCGCTCTTTGAATCGGCAAGTATCACTCCAAGTTCAGTGCCGATTTTGCCAAAACTGATATCGAGTTTGTCCAGGTGAGGCTTACGCTTGTCATCCGGAGCATCCTTCAATGGACGCAAATCAGCGCGTATTTTCCGCAGTACCGGTATTTCCGAATCGATTTTATCCAGGGCCGCCTTTTTCTTGGGATCCCCGGTCACGTCTGTATTTGCGCGAGACTCGGCCACAAAATTCTCCAGCCGCCTCGGACTGCTGGCTACCATGGGTTCCGCTTGATCCTCTTCACCTTTAAAATATAGGCTGTGCGGCTCTGCGCCCGTATTGATGGCTATTTTTTTCTTCCACCATTGAAAAAGTGATCCGGCCAGCCCTTTTGCAGATGAAACCAGTTTTTTTAAGATACCGCCTAACCAGCCAACAATCTTATCCAGCCCCTTATCAATTGGTGCCCGTATCTTTTTGACGATACCGACGATTTTTTCCGGTATGTTACCGAGACCGGCAAACTTGGCAAGGAAGGCAATGACGACGGTTAAGGTGCGCGCCATCGTGGTTTCCACTTTTTGAGCGGCACCGGCGATTTGTCCGGCAGCGATGGCGGAGATCGAGTCAATAAACGCTGCCGCAGCCTGACCGATTTGTTTGATCTTTTGAACGAAGAAACTCACCGTATTCCAGATCGCCAACACCGCCTGCACGAAAGCTCCGGCCGGATTGAGCATCATGACCAGTTTGGTAATCGCCGCTTTGACGATTTCGGTAGTGATCATCTGGGTGACTTGCGCAATCAACTGGCCTTTTAATTCGGTTAATTCGGCTTTAATCTGATCCCAGGCGACTGCAGGACCTTCTTTAACCAGCGTAACCAAAATACCGGCCGTTTTTTCCAAACCCGCCAGAACAGGGTCGGGAATTATTTTGACCAATTTGCCGCGAATGTTCTGCCAGGTTAAACCCAAGACCGACAGGACCAATTTAACGATCTCCATCAAATCGAACGATTTGGGTATATAGACACCGGCATCGCCCAAGGGCCCGGTAATCCATTTAATCAATGCGGTTTTCAGGTGTTCACCGATACGTGACATAAAGAGCTGAAAGCCCATTTTGCCTGCTTTAACCAGATTACCGACAAAGCCGATAGGATCCTTGATAATTTTTTGGAAACTGGCCTTGGCTTTAGCCACATAAGGCATGACACCGGGAGCCACGACCGAAAAGATGATCTCCAGCAAACTGAGAATGGTGCCGAACGCCCAGGAAGAAAACTGCACGACAAAACTGCCGAATACTTTAAATACCTTGATAAATAAATTGGGCAGAACGATGAAATCCATGACTTCCAGCGATTTCAACATGGCGATGAAGTCTTGCGGAAATTGCACCACCATCGCAAACAGCTCTTGCAGCGCAGTCTCAAACCATTTCCAGGCTTTTTGTACCGCGTTGCCTTTTTTGATATTTTCCCAAACATCTTCCTGACCGATCAGCTTCATGAATCCGCCGATCAAGGTATCGGCGTTTCTGGGTACCGGCTCATTGCTGATCGGATTTTTACCCAAGATGGCGCACAACAGATCGAAACCCGGCTTACCTTGAGCCAGAGCGGCCAGCGGCATCAACACGGCATCGCGAATAAATTGCAGGATATCCTGAAAAATACCCCCGATAAAGTCGATAATGTTATTGACCGGCGTGGTGAACAGGTCTACCGCCTGCTCCCACGTTCGGACCGGGTGCAAAACTATATCCAGAAAATCCAGGTTGTCGACAAACCGGGAAACGGCAGACCCGATGCTCTCGGCCAGCGTTTCAAAGCGTTTGAGCCGATCTTCCACCCAAGTCCCGGCTTTCTCGAAAACGCCGTACTTTGTCAGCGCGTCAGTGATAATCTTGCCGCCCGGCAAAAATTCGACGACCGCGCGAAGAATATTGGCCGCGCTGCGATCCGCATTTGCACCGTTAATCGGGTTGACGCCGATCACAATCGTGAACATGCGGTAACCGGGAATGTTGTAAGCTTTTTCGGCCAGCCAATCGATCACATCCTGCCATGAGGGAATATCGATACCGAGCAGGCGTTGTATAGCAGGCGGACTGGTGGTTGCACTCTGTTGAGGGCTGCGCTGAATGGCCTGGCCTTGCTGAATGGTGTGCGTCAATTCGTGCGCCAGAAGCTGCTTGCCGCCACTGCTTTCCGGTTGGTATTGCCCGTCGGCAAAAAAGACGTGGTTTTGGTAGGTGAAGGCACGGGCGTTCAATTGCTGACTCAGCCCTGCTGCCTCGGCATCCTGATGGATGCGGATATTGCTGAAATCGGCTCCGAACCGCGGTTCCATGTAACCCCGTACATCGCTGGACAGTGCCTGACCGCCGTTGGTTTTACTGTGAATCGCTGATTGTACGCTGCCCCCTACCGAAGGCGTACCGTCGCCACCTTTGCGTTGCAGCTTGTCATCCTGTTTTTTCTGAACCTGCCGCTCCGGCATTGCAGCTTTTTGTATTTTTTTCTCTTCCTGCTTTTGTACTTTTTCTTCTTTGGTTTCCGCTTTTTGAATTTTTGGGTCTTCCTGTTTTTGTACCTTCTCCTCGGGCAGGCCTGCTTTCTGAATTTTTTCCTCAGGTGCGGGCATGCGCATCACCTTGTCCGCCATCTTATCGGCTTCCTGCTCGAACTTGTCACCGGGTTTATTGACCGTCATCTTCATTTGTACTGACGGTATCGACGCTTCATTAGCCGGAGAAAAAAAGCCACCTGAGCCGGATTTGGCAAAAAACGGCTGATTGACAGACGGTGTCGCCGCCTTGGAAGTACTTGCTGCTTTTTTGGTGCTTGCGTTACTCATTGCATCCACTCAACCCAAAGCAAAGGCCGCATCCACGGCAATTTAACGGTTGCCAGCCCCCAGGGCAGGCTATCCAGCAAGATATCGCAGGTTTGATGTTCGACCTGCAGCCGCCAATCCCCGTCTGCTTGTGCCGTCAATTTGCCCGGCCTCAATAAAAACGTCCCTCTTAAACTGTCGATGGACGTATTGCGCAGTGCCCCCCAATGTTTTATCACCGCCCGCAGCAACGCATCAGCCTCCTGTCTTGCGTAGTCAGGTAATACGACTAGCGACGCAATCGGCGCAGACAAAGGCAGTTGACAAAGTAGTTTGGGTAGCACCAGTTCGTATTCCGGAGCCTTGTCCTGACCTGTAGCCAGGTAATGTAAAAGACTCAGCGCAAAATCTGGCCGAATTATCTTTTCACCTCTGACAATTCCCAAAGCTTCAAACAATTGCGGTAAAAAGGGATGAAGTAAAACCAGACCGGCATTGTCTATATAAAGACCTTCAGCGATGTCTGCATCATTGGCATGCTGGTTTAATGTCACCTCAGCCGACGGCTCAAGCTTACGTTGGATGTCTTCACTTTTTCCCGGCCAGCATTCTTCCAGCCATTGCTGCCACGGCAGCCAATCTTCCGGTTTGTGAGCCTGATCAGTGAGCAGAATCCGGCTTTTATTGATCAACGCTGCAACCGAAAGCCTCTGATCCGAAGCGATCATGACCAAAAGACCCTCTAACAACTGCCTGACAAACGCGTTTTTTTGGTCAATCGGACTTTCAAGCAACACCAGACTGTCAATGACTTCATCAAAAACAGCTTTAGCTCTGTCCGATAAAAGGGCCAGCAAGACTTCGCAAAAGGCCAGGGAAAACTGGTTTAGCAAGCGGGTTCTGACATTTTCATTTTTAAGTTCAGCCATCAATTCCCGGATGAAATAGCTTCCTGGATGCCCGGTTGCATCTTCGTCCTGCCAGACTTCCAGCACTCGCTGCTCAAGACTCTGCTCCGGCAATAACTTAAAAGACCAAGGGAGGCGTCCGGAAACTAAAAAAAACAACAGGGCCTGTTCCACCGATTGCCGTTTGCTTTTGTAGTTAGCGATACTGGCATCATCAGTTTCCAGTCTTGCATGCACAGACACCCAGTCCAGTAACGATTTGGCAAGACTCTCGGCAATTTTCTCAGGTAATTCCTGAGCCAGGCGATCATAGTCGATAGTACCCGCATCGATAACCAGGCTATCAAGATATAAATGCGCATCCGGTACCGAACAGCGGTCAAAAGTCTGTTCCAAAACAGGGATAATTTTACTGGCAGTCAACTGCGACAACAGCCGCTGCAAAGTCAAACTTTCGGCTTCGGTGCCAGACATCTCTGCTTCAAGCCGGTATTGCCGTATGCTGTGGTTCATCTTGCCAGCGAACGTTCAACACTGAAAAAACAACCGTCCGCAGTAATGACGGTCAGCTTGACAGGATCTGCGATTTTCTCGAATGATACTTCGGTTTTTACGCCCGTGTATAAAGGCTCCGTTGGAATTGCATTGATAAAATCCCAAACCCAGGCGGCGATATCAGCGCGGGGGTCTCCGTCAATTTCGCCAATTAAAATAAAGCGGCCATCTGCTGCCCGTTCTATCTGAATAACAGGCTTTAATTCAGCGCTTTTGCACAAATCTCTGAAGGCGCTGCCCTTGCATTGATTGCGTTCACGGCAATCAAACGCGGGCACTCTGCTTTCTTTTTCCTGCCTGCGATCAAGGTATATCAGGCCGTTAAATTCGGAACCCTCATCCTGTTTTTCATAGGTGTAGCGAACGTTAATCTCAAAGGAAGGGGCGGGTTTGGCATAAGCGAAATCAAATTCCAGACTGAACGTTTCGCAGACGAAATATTCGATATGGAATACGCTGAAAGGGTAATCCGCTGAAGGTTTATAACCCAGCATTAAGCGGGGTTTGTCCAAAACGCCGAAAGCCTGCACCAAAATCTCATTGATAAATTGATTCAGCCTGTCTATCGCCTCGCTGATCGTTTTATCAAAATCCTGATTTAAGCTGACAGCCGTGACGTCGGAAAAGACTTTTTCCGACGGTATTTCAAAATCCTTATCGTTAAACCGGAACCGGATTATGTCGCTTCCAAGCGAGAAAAACTCGTAAGGCATTTCGCGTTGCGGCGGCTGCACCCATAAGCGATAAGCACAACGGCGTGACACGCCATCACAAGGCAGATTGCACGAGGGCTCGCAACGATGAGTAATGACAGCCGTCTCTGAGCACCCCAGGCTATCGACGGCTTGAATAGTCAGAGGCGTTCCGCTGGCAACAGGCCCTGAAGTAAAGACATCAGCCTCCAGCAATTTGCCGTTAACCGAATAAGGCCGCGTGCCGCCCTGAAGGGCGACTGTGGCAACATAGTTATCACCTTCCACGCAATCAAAATCCGGTTCACCCAGCCTTAAAGGATCGGCGATGAGAAGCGCCAGGGCAGCCGATTCCATACCTTCTGCATCCTTTATTCTGAGACTGTGTTCCCCGGTTGCTAGCAACAAAGGTGCCCCCTCAAATAGAATGTAGTCTTGCTGATCCACCTTAATGCGGTAAGGCGCCAGCCCCCCTTTGGGCGAAACCCTGACCTCCGCGAGTTTGTCGCTGTTCGTGCAACCGATGTCGACACTGATAACCAGCGGCGTTTTAGGCAGAACAAATTGGACCGGCGCACAGTCCGAGCAACACAGATAAGGCAGATAAAAATCGGCAATAACGGCGCCTTCCTGCAATTCCAGCAAAGCCGCTTCCATCAATTTTCCGAATTTAGACTGTTTACGGGGCGCAGAACCTAAGCTCTTTTTTACAGCCCGGGTCTCGTAATACACCAAAATAAAGGTCCCACCCGGCGTCACCCCTGCTTTATGCCTGATACCGGGATGTTGCTTGAGAAAATGACTCAACCCTCTTTTTTTGCGAACTTCGTTAATACGGCGCTTGATTTCATTTTTAATCAGTTCCAGCGCTTCCAGCTTGCATTCGCTGCTCAAGTTCAGCAAGGCCGATTCCAATTGCGCCCAATCTAGTTCACCTTGGGCGTCACCTGACTCTTTTTGTCCTGCAATTTCAGCCGTCCAGGTTTTAACGCGCTCAATGTGCCTGACCGCCGCCTCGATATTCAGAGCGGCAGGATCATCGGGTAAAACGGCTTCGAATTCATCCAGTAAAGTCATGGAATAAATCGCCGCATTCAATAAAGCCGGTTGACGTAAACCGGCAACCCGGTCCATGTCCGGTTTTTCGATTCTGTTCTTATAAAGCTCGCCCAGAGTTCCGAGGGTCTCATCGGCATTTGCTGCAGTAACGGCAGTGTTTCCAGCCACCCGGACCGCTTCATTGATCTTTATTTTCTTGCCGCCCAACACCGATTTTGCTTTTTTGGCCGCACAGGCAATTTCCAGTTTATAAGCTTGGTACAGAATCAACAAGTCATCGAAATTGCAGGACTCCTCAGCAAAATCAACAGGATCTTGCTCGTCCGGTTCACCTGCTCTCAACGCGATGATTTCAACAGGCAAACGATAGGAATTTTTTTGACTCAACAGTGATTGCAATACCTGTTGATAGGGCTTTCCCAAATGGCCTTCAATACGCAGAAAATTATAGGGTTCCCAATCGTAGCGCAGCGGTTCAGTCACAAATGGCTGGCTCGCATATTCGTCCGAACGGTAACTCAGATTCTGGTCGGCCCGCTTCCGGCGAGTCAATAATGGACTCCATAACTCAAACAACGCCGGATTTCCGTCTTGACGGTAGTAATAAGGGATGGCTTTAGCCGATAAAGCCACATCACCCAATCGGCTGGGCGTAATCCGGATTTGCAGATCGATTTCGCTCTTTTTGACGGCGGCCAAAGGCGGTTCATCGGTGAATTGCTCTATCATCCTGACCAACCGATTAAACAGCCCTTCCAATGAATTGACTTGCTCCGCGCAGTGACTCGCCGCAGGAGACGGTAAAAACCGGTGCCTGTACAAACCGGGTTGCGTAACCGTTTCGGGAAAAACCAGCCCGAGCATTAAATGACGTGGAAACAAACCTTCCGGCGGACTGCACAAACAGAATAAGTCGATGGCTTGCCAGCGAAATTCGTTATAAGCCGCCAGCAAATCATCAAAAAAATCGTAGTAATATTGAAGAAACCGAAGCTGGGTTGCCGTTTGCGGCACCGTATTTAAAAAACCGAATTTGGTATCGAAACCACCAAACGGGTCGCCGCTGTTGTGTTTATCAACAATCGGTTTGAAGGCCTGATAAGCAGCCGATAATGCATCTTGCGTTTGAATGGCAAGTTCATCGCTGAAGACTGCAAAAAATGCAGACAGTACGTCTTCTGCAGACAACGGATCCGTATTCGGCACATCGAAGGCAGGTAAATGTAAATCAGGCAGATTGAGGCGGGCGGCTAAACTGGTTTCCAAATCCGCGTAGAGGCCTTCATTCCCCGGACTGCCCGTCTCCAGCGCCTTGTCCGCATTCTCCTTACTGATTAGTAAACGCCTGAGCGTCAAGGTCACAGCCGACCCTTTATCATCACAATTATTAGGACTGCAGTTGCGTAAACCGGCTTTTTTTAATTCCAGGAACAACAGAACCACTTTATTGTTCAAGAAATTGGCCGGTTGACTGATGGGCGTAGTATTGGGTTCACCCGCCGGAAACAGTTCCCACATCGCAGCGCCGTCGAAAGGGGCATAGCTCACCCCCTCCGGTAAGCTATAGGTCCGGTACGCAACCAACTCGAGATCGTCGGGCTCAGCCAGTAAATACCCTTCCGAACTGATGCCCAGACCTTTGGATAGTTTTATTACAGCAGCCGGCGCGGCCTGATAGGCAACATCAAGGCCGCAAACAATACCGATACCGATGAGATTAGCCCGCGTCAGGCGGTTTTGCTCATCCAAATAGTTGAAAACATCATTCAGATGCCGGTTACTCAACACCTGATTCGCTTCGAAAATGGGGTAATGATCTTGTTTAGCTTGCATGGCGTTTAAACCTAATCAGAGAGTTTCAAAAGGCCGTTGTGCGGAGCTGAGTGCACCTAATGCCGTTTTGTCCAACAGCACCGGATTCTGGTCGCTGCCGTCATCGCAATCGTGCAGCGTCGCTTCGGGGTAGGTATTTTTTAATGCGGCCAATAAATTTAAAACAATACGCAACCGGTAAGAAACTTCCGTATACGCGGCATAACGCTCTTTCAGCATCGCCTCCAGCGCTTCTCCGGTTCCGGCTTTAAAATCAAGATCAGGACATAGACTGACAGGACCGGGGTTAAATGGCGGCAATTCCTCCAGCGCCAAACCGTCAATGATCACGTTATCCAGCCATTGATAAAACAGCGTCCCGTATTCGGCTAAAATCTTGGCGGCGCAACGGCATACAGAGGTTTCGGA
Organism: Methylicorpusculum sp.; assembly: GCF_030651835.1. Lineage (GTDB taxonomy): Bacteria > Pseudomonadota > Gammaproteobacteria > Methylococcales > Methylomonadaceae > Methylicorpusculum. The sequence continues at coordinate 13,801 of NZ_JAUSBX010000056.1, forward strand.
ACCGTTAATCAAACCGGCCTGCAAAAGCGCCGAAACGCGCTCCTGCAAACGCTCTGAGGTCCAATCAAATGCAGCATTGGCATTCAGCCAACGGCACCATGCTTCCTCAAAACGCTCAAACTGCCAGCCGTAGTGCACAACCTGTATGAAATATTCGATCATCACCTCGGTAATGCCACTCCATAGTTGCGGTGTCAGCTGCAAACTGCAGCTTAGCGACCCTGCATCAACGGTGTTAAATACTTCGCCAAGCCGCGCTTGCAATGCCTCGTCATGAAAATAAACCAGGGTTTTATCGTCGTACCAGATTTTAAAAGCCTGGCTGAACGCCTGGTAAATTGCAGACGCGCAGGCACAGGCAACTTCCTCATCAGGTCTTTCGCCATCGCCGGTGAGCCCTTGTGCCATCAACAAAGCGGCAAGATCGGTCATAACCTGATCGCAAGGATTTTCAATAAAGCCGTTATTGCCGACCCAACAGATTTTGGCCAGCAAATGAGCCGGTGTTTCTTTGCGTATCGTGCGATCGGCAAACTCGCGCAGTTCCAGATTTTCGTTGTAAGGGGCGACCCAGCCCGGCATGACCCAGGTCAAGCGAAACGAATAAGGGTCTTCATCGCCGCACGTATTACAGCCGGTATCCTGACAAACCGGATAAAGCGCATCGCCGGGAAATTTCGGCCTTAACAAGATATGCTCAATCAGCAAGGCCCGTTCGTTAGCGCTCCAAGCCAATAAGTCTTGTTTGGCTAAAGCCGCACTTTCCTCAGATTCAAATAGCCGGGTATGCGCTGCGAAAACATCACCCTCCGAATTGACCAGTTCCAGCCGGTAGTCCGCATTGTCCGGCTTGATTTTGTAAGTTTCCGGATCTATCAAGATGTGCATAAGCGCCCGATAAGCCTGCTGTTCCGGCTTACCCGTGTCATCCATTGATAACGACCCGCTGATTAGCGTTGGCCCCAGGTATTCGCTCAAGGTAAATGCCACATCGACTTTTCCGCCCGCAGGCGCAGATGCAACAAACTCAAACTGCCAGTCCGGATAGCCCAACAGTAAACTGACGCGTTTTTTGAGCACCGGATACTGTCCGGCAAAACAGGTCTTTTCACGGTAATGAAAAGACCGGTAGCGCTCCCGGCTGATCACCGGCAGTGCTTTTAGAAAAGCCAGCTTGGTTTCCAGCAACAGTTCAAGGGCTTTCTGCTGTCCGGCCACATCCGTCAGCAATAAGGTATATTCGGAAAATTGTTCACCAAAGCGGGCCAAAAGATGATCCAGAAAACGGTTTCGCCGCGCTAAAAACTCAGCCGTGGTTTCGATCAAGTCCTCCAGCGATTTTTTGTCCAACCCGTTGAGTAAATCGTCGTAGCCACTAATAAGCTCTTCGTTGAACAGCCTGACAAAATAGGTTCTGTCCATTCCCGATTGCATAGAGAACAATTCTGCCGTGTTAGCCAGTTGGGCCAGCTGATTGCCCAATAGCTGTTCAAATACCATCAGGTAAGCTTTCAGTTGTAAAGCTTGCGCTTTGCGTTGCGGTGAAGCCTGAGGCGACAAGCCTTCAGTGCCCACGCCATAGGTCAACGGCAGACTGTATTGGACAGGGTAATACGCTTCAGGATTTCGAAACTCACCGACGGGGGTAGGCAAATCATTGCCTGCATTTTTGATTTTTGGTCGTTCAGCCTCACCACGCAACTGGGTCAAGGTATCCAGAGCTTCATCCTGTCTTGCTTTAAAAGGGAGGCCGTTTTTATAAAACAGAAAGCGCGATTGTTTGCTGTAAAAACGGGGTTGTTTGCGGTTATCAATGAACAGTATCCACGATGCGCTGATTTTGTCCGGATCAAATAATGGCGCCGGATGACTGAAATCAGGATCGGCTTTGCCCTTGATGACGTGTCCTTGCGTATCGTAGCCGGTCAGCAGCAACTGGGTGACGGACAGCACCCCATCAATGTCCATCAGTCGATTGATGATATCGGATGTTCTTAACTCGGTTTGCAGCTGGGCTTTGGCAAGATCGTCAGCTTTGATGAAGCCATTGGCCAGAGCCGGGCCGTTGAAAATGTCTTCAACGGCAATACCTGCGTTCTGCATGTCCTGCAGACTGTAAAAATAAACGGGTGGATTGAAGTAATGTTCGATCTCAAACCAGATCAAGGCCTGGACACGATCAATATCGGCATCAGGCGCGACTTCCACATCGGCGCAGACCGCAACGTCTTCAATCTCGACGCCTTGTATATGACAATAATCTTCATCCAGATTACGAACCCGGAGTAATAAGTCTTTGGCCTGATCTACCGAGGCTTCGACTGCGGCCAGTTTTCGCCGGTAAAGGCTGACAAATCCCGAAAGGGAAGCATCGGCCAGCTGTTTCTCAAGCGCTGCGGCCGTCGTCAGCCCTCTGGCGCTACTCTCGCCAAACAACCTCAACGCGGCATTGTTTATTGTGACAATGCCTCCGCCTGACGGGAATTCCAGAACAAAATCGACATAAATTACATCCCGCCAATGTTTTTGCAGATAGCCGTCGCGCCCGGCATCATCCAGCAACGGATCCGTCAGTACATCGTAATCCTGGGTCGCACCGAAGCGCACAGAGAGCGTAAATTCGCCCTGCTGCTCCAAAAACAGCAGCCGGTATTTGCGGTCCATTAACTGCAAATCGGGAAAGCGCAGCTCCATTGTCAAAGGGTAGGCTTTACCTTCCGCGTCGAATAAATTGACGGTACGCTCAATTTTCCTATCGTTCAGATCGCCCAATTCGGGATCGGCTTCCAATTCCAGCAAGACATCATAAAGACCCAGTACGTCGACTTTTTTCGGCTCATGCACGCTGTTTTGCGGCTTTTGGTAAGCCAGTGTCACGGTTTCATTCTCGCAAACAGCGTAATAATTGACATCGCAGGCGCATTGTTTACAGAAAATCCAGGCATTGCGTACCGTGTCCAAATCGATCAACGAGCGTCTGAAATCATCCGGTGTAACCGGGTTGACCGTTAAAATGTCCCGGGCAGTGAAAAAAGCCTGGCCCGCAAAAGGCTTTTCCGGATCGGCTTCAGCCGGCGGAGGCATCAATAAATCCTTGATGTCCCAGTTACTGCGATAAGCCAGATCGGTTAGCGCATAGCACAGCGCTTCAAGCAGCGTGATTCCTGGATCGTGCGTGTTGTAATCCGTCCAGAAACGACTGCCCATTTCGGCTATATAACCGATACCCTCACGGCGCAATTCAAAAAAATCCTCTGCCGTTTTTTGCGCCGGTTGCTTGGCTATTGTGACGGATTGCTCGTTCATGATTCGCAGGGACAGGTTTCGCCGGTAGTCTGTAAACCGGCAGGGTTAAGCGCATCGATGCTGTGTTCGGCAGCCGAAACTAAAATGGAAACGGCGGTGTATCCTTCCGCAACATCAGTATTTACATTGCTTTTGACATCACCGATGTCATGAAACATCAAAAAGTCGGTGACGTAATCAACGTAGGCCTGTTCTTCGACGAAATTAATCAACACCGATTTATGGACTTTTCCGCCAAACGAAGGCCTGGCATCACTGAAGAATGCCCAGGGCGATAAAAACCGGACAATCGCCTCATGTAAGGTTTTTTTATAAAACATTTCATCAAAACCCTCATAAAACCGCACTTTAAACGCGCAGCGCACCGCTTCGAATTGGGGATTTCTGACATGCAGCTTCACAAAACACGGCAGCCGCTGACGCAGAAATTTTTCGACGTCGGTCAGTAAGCCCAAGCTGGTAAAAGGCTTGAGCGGATCTTTGAAGGTGTGAAACTGCTGATTCGGAAGGGTTACGACCGTGACATGACCGGGCGCGAGCTCCCGGTAAGTGCCATCGCCACTATCACCGGGCTCGTAGTGTGTATGATTGAGACATTTGGCCCGATAAAGCTCAGGAAACGCATCCAGCACCAGATGCTCATAATCCCATAAAGCAACCGCCCGGTCTTTATGGCGCAGCCGCTCACTGATCCGGGTATAAAAAGCCTCTGCTGCCTCGGCCCCGCGGCCGCCAAAACTTTCAAACGGCTGATCGATTTTTTTAACCGCCGCATGCGGGCGATCCAGTTTTGTTATTGTGCCTGCGGCCAAGACTTTTGCGGAAAATGCAGGATCGTTATCCTTATCAACAAACCTCGCTTTTAGTGCCTGTGCTGCTACTTTCTGTAAACGGCAAACCGCCTCGCTGTCTGAGGAGACCGCAGCGCGCAGCCAGTGCATTGTGCCGGGTAACAAGGTATTACTGGCATCGGCATCCCCAGGCACGATAAAGACAATGATGCCGGATTTGAGTAAACCGTCTGTATCGTCTTGTACCTCGCCAGATTCGAAGGCTTTCCACTCGTTACTGCGCAGATAACTCCATTGAATGTGCTGATCAGGCTTTACCGTCAACGGATCGGCCGTGCCATCGGCCACTTGAAACAACAAAGCCAGATTTTGCGGAGGCTGGAGTCCGGTCAGGCCTATATAAAATTCCGCCGAACTGGGCACAGGGCTTTCTTCCCGTGTAACGACAAACTGAGGAAGCAAATAAACCGGTTTTACGGCAGGCAGCTTGGGATTCTGCAGCGCATGTCCGAACGGCCCGACATGGAAAAACAAGGCTTGCTGATCGTTACTCGCCGCTACCGAGCCAGACAGCGACAACGTCTGTTCGGCGGTATAGTCCATTGTTATGCGCTCGGCAAAAGGCCCGATAATCGGCGCCCCCGGATGGAAGGGCGGTTTAGGATCAATATCAGCCAGAAAATGGGTCAGATCCAGCAAATATTGATTGAAACCCATATCACCTTGAAAAATCAAACGCAGATAACCGTTGACCGCTTTGATAGGGTAAGGATGGTTTCCCTGCATCCCTGAAAAATTGCCGGTGGCTTGCTGCGCTGCACCGGTCAAATTGAATGTGCCGGTATCAAAGTCAAAAGAGCCAGACGGATCACTCCACTCGCCATCTTTTAGATAAGCTACCGCTATGGTGGGTTTATCATTGTCTGCTGCAGCAATAGCGGCACTTTCGTCCTCAACGACTGCGGCCATCTGGCTACCGCCGGGTTGCTGATTAATGGCATTAGCCGCCAACGGCATACTGATCAATAATGGAAAAATGGATGGCGTCCTGTAATACCGGGGTTTATTCTGCCAATCGAATGTCAATGAAGCGGACACCAATTGCTTTTGAAAAACTTCTTGGGAGCCGATAGTAAAACGAGTGCCTTTAACGGGCTGAGCCCCGTAAGGCTGAAACGGCTTGGATAAATCCACCGAACCGAAATCGTTGGATACCGCAAGTGATCGCAGCCCCTTAACACTGACGGTCAGCTTTATCGAGGTGATGATAAATGCTTCCAGCTCAGGGTATATATATGATACGCCGTCGCGATGGCGCAATTTAACCAGCAAGACAGGTAGCGCGGTCGCAAAACCGTAGCCGTGAACTTTATCGGAATAAGCGGTAACAGCGGCATCGGCGCCGCCCAAGATCACGGTTAATGTCAGCTTATTGCCATTACGGACAAAGGATGTGGCGGTTTTTTCTAACCAGCCTTTCTCAGCGCTGAGCCAACAGGTGATGTCGTTTTTTAACTCAGACCCTGAACCGCTATGGCTTCCTGCCAGCATAAGTTCAAGAACAAGGGTCCGAGTCCCTTCTGCCAGCCAAAGATAATGAGAGGCCACCATAAAACCCAGTTCCGCTTTGGGCATGTTGATGGTTTGCAACTTTCCGTTTTTATACTCTTTGTTAAAAAACGGATGCCAAGTGAGGTCTTGCTCCGGCAGTTTTGCGCCTAAGCCATCGGCTGAAGCGGCTTCCGGTGAAGCAAAAAACCGGTTTTGATGAGAGTTCTCGGGCAGGGTAAAACCCAGTTTTTCATCGTCATGCCGGTAAACCGTCTTTAACCCACTCACCTGGGTCCGATTGGCAACAAAATTACTGGCAGCGGCAAAAAAAGCGTCTTTACCCCAATCGTCTTTTCCGGCTTTAAATAAGCTGCCTAGTTCCAGTAAATGGGCTTGCGTCTGCCGGGTCAATTCAACCAAAAGATGAACCTGCGCCGGCTCAGCGGGCTTTTCTTTAAGTTGCAGAATATCCCTGTAATAAAAATCCAGGTGTCTTCCGGTTATCGTGTTGATTTGCGCGCGCGCATGTTCGAATAAACGCAGGAACGCCAGAAACAGCGTGTAATGCGGATCATGACTGTTTAGCCCGGTAAAACTGGTTTCTAATGCGGCTTGCGCATCAACTACCGTGCGTGCATAGGCTTTAAGAAACTGATCGAAAGCCGATGTAAACAGATTATGCGTAGCAAGGTGATTAATACGCTCGAACGCATCACCCGGCGGAAGACCGAAAATGCCGGGATCCCCGTTGATCAAACCAAGATAAGCGGCCCAATCGTTTGCCCCACTTATCCAGTCTTTGGACAAGCCTGCGGCAAGAACCTCGCTGAATTTAACCGCGTTTACGCCCAATACTGAAAGATCAGCCGGGATATCCGCCACCAAAGGATGGGGTAACGCTTGCGCCAAATCCGCTTTGGAATAACTGATCAGCCGCTTAAATGCGGGAGCCAGTTGCGTTTGTATCCGGTTTACCAGTGTGGCTTTCAACGCATTATCCGCAGGCAATCCCTCTTTCAACCTATCCAGTTGACTTGCCAGTGATCCGGCACAGGAAAATAACAGGCCTAAATTATTTTTTAACTTATCGGTTTCATTTTTATGGTCGCGATCATTCAGATAATCGAACCGCTCTTTGACATAGGCGCGGTAACTATCGACAGCCTGTACTGACGCAACCGCCAATTGTAGCGAAACGTCCTTGCTGAAAAAGCGCTGCCAGTCACCCGATACCGTGGTATTGGAGCCGTAATAATTTAAAAATGCCGCATAGTCTTTGGCAAAGACCATGCCGTGTTCCGGCCTATGTTCGTTGACCGGTGCATAGTCCGGCGATAAGGCCTTAAGCAGACGCGCATCCTGGCTGGTCCCTTCATGGATGAGCTTCAATGGATCGCGGTTTTGTTTGCAATCGTCGGTCGCCATGGCTCAGTCACTGTCAGGTAAAAGATTAACCGTTGCAGTCAGGTTGATATCGGTACCCTCCTGCTTGTAAAACGGATAAACAAAATTGAACCGCGAATTGGTCGTTTTCACACGATAGGCTACCGATATCAATACGACTCCCTCCAAAGCCAGACTGTCATCCAAACTCACTTTTTCCAGCTCGATACGCGGTTCATGATACAAAATGGCCGACTCGACTTTATCAGCCATCAGCGTTTTCATACGTGTATCCAGCGTTTCAAACAGTAATTCCTGCAAATTGCAGCCGTATTGAGGCAGCATGACGCGCTCGCCTTGAGCCGTACTCAGCAAAATTTCGAGACTGGCGGCAATGTCGGCTTCCGCTTCGGTCATATCAACCGTGCAGGATGCGAAGCTAAACGAAGGAGGAAATGACCAGCCACGCCCGAGAAAACTCATTGTCAGCCCCCTATCAGCACAGTTACGGCGCCGGGCGGCAAAACGGCACCGCCGCCCGCCGTTGTGTCGGTAATACGGGCTGCCGGCATACCGCCTATCGTCACCGTTGCCGAACCTTTGATGATCGCATCCGCGCCGCAGGTGTCGCCCAATCTGGCAGCAGGCAATCCGGCGATCAAAACAGTCGGTGCGCCTGGCGGCAAAATGGGCAAAGGTGCGCCCTGCGTTGCTGCGCTAATGATCATGTCGGTCACTCTTGCGGCTGGAAGCATGGTTTAACCTCTAATTGATTTGCACGACGCCACCTTTAATGGTGGTACTGGCACTGCCGTTGATCGTCGTACTGGCACCCGATATCTCCGCTGTTGCCGAGCCCTCAGCGTTGAATCCTGTTTGGGCTTTGATTTCGGCATTCATTCCTTCGATTTTGACGTCACCCGTCGCTTTTAAAATAATGTCCTTGGCGGACTCCAAAGTGATGCCATCAGGGTTCAACGTGATTTTGTTACCGTTTTGGTCTTCGACCAAAATTGCCTGTTCATCTTCAGAAAGCGTGATGCGGTTCCCGCCAGGGGTTTCCAACAGGATGACTTTTTTTTCGTCATCAAAGGTAAATGCCATTTTCTCGCGGCTGATATAACCTTTCCGGTGATTGTCATCTTTCGCAGATTCCGGCGCCGGTTTGGCGCTGCTGTGACACATGCCCAGCACCACCGGAAAACGCGGATCGTCACCTAGAAAGCCGACCAATACCTCATCGCCGATTTCAGGCCGGAAAAAAGTGCCTCGCTGATTACCGGCATCCAGTGTCGCCAGCCTCGCCCAGACCCCTTCATCAGAAGCGCTGACCAAAGGCAAACGGATTTTGATCCGGTCTTCGCCGTCAGGATCGTTTTCCAGCACAGTCACTACCCCCATTTGCAAGCCGCTGACCGCAGGCAGCAAACCGGCCGCCGGTAGCGGTCTCAAATGATACGTTTCGGCAAAAAGTTCGGGGCTTATCCCAAACTGCACATCGGTTTCCCAATTACCACCCGCCACGATCTGACGCACGCCCGATACATAAACCTTGCCTTCAAAGCGTTCACCTATGCCGGTCAAGTCAATCACATTCCCGGGCTGCACCTCGGCAAAGCCCTGAAACCTTGCCCGTCCCCTGATTTTGGCAAGCCGCTCTTTCAGTAACCTCGCATCGGCCCAGGCTTTAAGTTCCGGCAACGTCAGCCCCCCGCCATGGCGAATTTCGTTATCATCCTGCATAACTTCAGCCAGATCGGCATGAGCCAGGTTGCCGCTGTTCATTGCAGAAGGCTCGGCAGCCTCGGCCTCTATGACCTCCTGCTCAGCGGCATTCCAGGCGGTGGCTTTGAGGCTTTTGCTTTGCAGGCGGGCATCGATTTCGGCATCCAGTTCCAGCAACGTTGATCCATAACCCACCTGCACTACCGGTTCTTCACCGGTTAACGGTTTGCCTATCCGGATAATGTCGTCTGCGACAACAACGACATACCCATTGGCTTCGGCTCGGCACATCAGAAAGTCCCAATCACTGGCCTCATATTGCACGACTTCTTTTAAATCGGGTTCTGTCGATTCAACATCATTGGCCAATCCATGTAACCCGATCAACGCTTCCATGATGTCGCTGTCTTTTTTATCGGTGTAATAACGGCTGTTGATTCCGCCAGTCATTTTGACGACTTGATGGCGGCATTCCAAAATCAGCAGGCTTTCGTTTTTTCTGATTTTGATACTGTGCTTGACGATGGTGCCTTTAAATACGGTGGTGTTCTGCGAACGATAACCCAGCTGTATTTCAATGGACTTACCAGGAATAAAATAAGCCGTATTGCTGGCCGCAAACGTCGCTTTAGCAGCCTCTCCATCCTTCAGTTGTAAGGTTGCCGAAGGGATTCGGTTGATCTCCCGCGAAACGGCTACCTTTAAAATCTGAAACTGCCCTGAAATTTCCTCGCCGTCTATCAACAGAGCCACCGTGCAGACATCCGGTGTCGCAGGCGTCGGAATAACCGATTCATTGGTCATGACTTAACCGTCTTGGCGATCGGCGGAAAAAAAATTTCGGTACCCGGCTGCAACTGACGAAAATCGTTCAAGCGGTTTTTTTTCGCCACCTCCAGATAGTAGCGAGGATCACCATAAATTTTGTAGCACATCAACGGCAAGGTATCGCCCGCCTTCACTTTGCGGCTATGGGTTAAATCGGGTGAACTTTTATTTTCTTTTGCCGCGCGTTTTTGCTCTTCGATACTGCTTTTGAATTTGACTTTAACCAGCGCCCGAATCGGCGTTCCATCCGGCCTGAACAGCTTATAAGTGATGCCGACCTCGACCACTCTGCCTTTGAAAATCGAATTTTCACCCCAAACCAACTTGAAATGCCGGGGCTCATGCGCATCGCCTTTATAACCGGTCAGCACCTCTTTGAAATGTTTGAGATCATCAGCGATAGAGTCGCGCGGTTTGCCGTCGATGATACCGGTATTGTCGAAAAGAAATTCGAAGGTGATTTCTTCAGGCTCGGTATATTCGAATTTTAATTGTTGCCCGCTCGTGCCATGCCCCTGGCCTGAATCCGAAAACTTGAGTTTGGTATCCAACGTGTAACTTTCCGGATTGATCAACGCCTCGAAAGTCTCATCGGCTTCCAGTATCCCTCCGCCTTCCGCTTTCTCAGAATCGGAAAACGCCAGGATCAGCATTTTTTCAAGCTTTCCGTTATCGGCCATTAGCGCTCCCTTTTGTTATTGAGTATCTGCAATACCTGCTCCACACATTCGGCGACGACAGCCTCTTTGTCTATTGCGCTGTTTGACGCTTGCCCGGCAGATACCGGTGTCCGCCCTTTCTGAGCTTTAACGTCCTGCGGAGGATTAACCGTCACTTTGATATGCAGCTCTTTGATCTCTATGGGCATTTTTTTCCTTTTTGCACCGCGTTAAGTCCGCTTACGATTGCACCGTAAAATACCGGTAAGTCAGTTCCATCGTCTCGATAACGACAGCACTTTCATTGGCATTGAAATCGCTGACTTGCCATTTTTTGGGTATCGCATGAGCGACTTTCCAGGTTCTTAACGGTTCGCCTTTTTCATTCATCAAAATCACATTCACTGAAGCGGGTTCGAAAATACGGTCACGAAAAGCATCGAGAAACCACTTGATAACGCTGGAATCGGTCAACATGCCGCGTTTGAGAACCAGATCGGCATATTTGGTCCGCACCGGCAATTTGTGTTCAAAACGGTTTTCCCCGCCTTCCTTGAAGCTTTCGTAATCGTATTCAACCGCCAGCCCTGAAACGGTCTGAAAACGCACATCATTGCTCATCTGACTGATGCCGAATTCCACTTTGTAATAAAAGCCCAACGGCGGATAGTAAGCGACCATGCGGGTTACACTTTCATCAACTTCAGCCCTTCATGCGCCACTTCTATGCTTTCGATGGCAATTTCGTTGGCATCGGATTTTAGATCGGGCGCGGTCACTTTTACCGGAAAACAACGGGTGGCCGCCCAGGCCGCAACCGGTTCATGTTTTTCATTCATTAACCGAATCACAACATCGCGACGACCATTGATACGGTCATTGGCAATTTCATCCATCCAGTTGTTGTAATCGAAGTCGCCTTCGAACTTGCCGCGCTTCATCGTCAAATTGCTCAATTTGATTAAACCGGGCATGCTGATTTTGCTGAAATCCTTGCTGTCGCTGTGCCGGTATTCGATTTTCTCGCGCTCCATCACCAGACCGGTCACTTCGGTAAAACTCAATTTTGCACCGCCCCAGTCCACTTGAAAGTGAAATCGCGGTAGTGGATATTCTTGCGCCATGATTTTTCCCTCGTATTATGTAATGAATGTCAGCCGCTGAAATCAGGATTCAGGCATTTTGTGCGAGAACCTGAGGATGATGAATTCGGCCGGACGCACCGCCGCCATGCCGATTTCGATAATCATCCTGCCTTCCAAAATGTCCAGCGGCGTCATGGTTTTACCTAAACCCACGGCCACATAAAATGCATGTTCCGGCTTGATCCCCTGCAAGGCGCCCTGCCGCCAAAGAACGGTCAGAAAGTTTTCGATCATCGCTTGAACGCGCACCCAGGTATTGGCGTCGTTGGGCTCGAAGACGAAAGGCTCGGTCGCCTTTTTGACCGATTCTTCAACAAAATTGAAAAAACGCCGCACACTGACATAGCGCCATTCATTGTCATTACCGGCCAGCGTTCTAGCTCCCCAAACCAGCGTTCCTTTTCCGGTAAATGACCGGATGATGTTGACCGATTTGCCGCCGTTGACATCGACATTAAACTCGCCTTGCTGCTCATGAGAGACAGTCACTGCCGGAGCAGTTACAGCATTCAAACTGACATTGGCAGGCGCTTTCCAGACCCCCCTATCCCTGTCGACGGCAGCATAAACTCCCGCAATCGCTCCGGAAGGGGGTAATAAATTAAGCGCCTCAGCCGCTTTGGATACCAGATTTTTATAAAGTCCGAATCCTGCCAGCAAGGTTTCATTCAAGGTTTTTTCATAACTGAGCTGGGTCGCTTCTAAAAAGTGGAAAAATGCGATGGCTTCGCTGACACCGGACAGCACAACACTGATTGCGACATCGGCGCGTTGTTTGACGGTGGTCAATCCGTTGTAGCTGCCCGAAACATTCGCAGAAGCGGCACCTAACAAAGTCGCGCTATCAGTAAATCCCAAAAACCCGGCGACTTCATCAAGATCGGCTCCGGCCGTCAATAGCGGCATAGCATTCGGATCTGCTAAAGCGGCCAAGTGAATATGGTGATCAGCAAGCGCTCTAAAGGCTGATTTAATCTGGCCGCTCTCGATATATTTTTCGATTTCGGTGCGTAACTTAAACCGTTCGGAAGCCGTTGGCGCTAAATCATACCGCTCATCGATCGCGTTGATGATATCGACCATGTAGTCGGTTACGACTTTAATCGCCGCTTTAATGTCGGCAACCAGCGTAGCGGCATTGTAATTATCTGTCAGTTCCTTGCTGTGATCTTCAAGCGTTATGGCAGGGTCTCCGCTCAACGCGTCTTTGACCGCTTTGGCTTCAGTGACGAAACCCTCCACGATCAGTAAATCCGCGATGATTGCCTGGGTATCTACATCGTTGGTCAGGTTGGCCAGTTGAATCGCCGTATTGACGCCCTCACGCAATAAAGTGATATTTCTGCGTAACAGCGTTCGCGGCAGGTTGGCTCTGATCCAGGGTCCATAAGCCGCACCGTATTTGAGATAATTGATGCCGATGCTGTTTCTGAACGTGGTAACTGATGCATTGAACGCGGTATTGGTGACGCTTTGGGTCAAATCACAAATCACAAACCGGTCCTGAAGTTTGTTGCATTGAACCAACGCCTGTTTCTGAAATTCAAACGGGCCATTCGTATCCGAAACCACATCCGGGGCCAATATCAATGTCGGTTCATCTTCTTGTTCAAGCAGCAATAGCGCTGACTCCAGCGTTGCCGAAGAGACGCTTACCGGAAACGGTCCTACCGAGACGATGTAGCACTTGCCTCCTCCATTGGCGTAGAACAGCCTCAGACTGTCATACAGATACAGTTTTGCAAACGCTTCCGACCGCACGAACTGATTGTTGGTGTCTAAAAATAAAGTGACATTCTGGGATGGCGAGCCACCGTAATACAGTTCATATTCCGCAATGGATTCTATGCGTATCGGTTTGTTGATTAAGGTTTCGCCATCCCTTACCGCCTTTTCGGTATAGCCGATAAAAGCAGGAATAGCTGTCTCTACGGCAGCAATGGAAGGCGGGAATTTCGGTATTTCCTCGATGTAAACGCCGGGTGTCTTATACGCTTGTGCCATAGTAGTTACCGATTAGTGTTGAGGATTAGACAAATATCTCCGAAACCAGCTTGATGACTTTTGAATTGCTGGTAACTGGTTTTACCAAAGTTTCGGACGTTTTTCGTTTGCTTCCGGAATTACCGAAAAAAGTTAACGGTAAAGGTTCTGATTCTTCAAACTCCAGCGAACGCGAGTTTTTGTTGATGTATTGCCGGATGGTCGAGCGGTTTTTAAAACGAATTTCAAAAACCGGCGGATTCGTTTTGGCGTGGCCCTGATTATCGATCAGGCTAAATGCGGTGTCGCCAGGCCGCTGTGCGTGAATGTGTATCAACGCATAAACGTTGCCTGGAATTCCGTCCTGCAAACCGATGCCTCGCCGAGTTTGAACTGAATCACCGGGCAGTGTCAGCGCCGGTATGTCGCCTTGATGAACGTACACCGGATTTTTTTTGGCTTGAGTCGTCAATGTATGCGCTGTTGCGCCGGGCTGATCGCCAGACAATTGCTTCAGCGTATTTCCGGACAATATCAGGTACTCCGCTAAATCATTAGCCGATGCCGCAGGAATTTCTCTGGATAAAAAGAGAACCCGGCTGTTTCCTGTTCCTCGCGAAACGCCGGTCAGATTCGATAACACAGGAACATTTTCTTTATAGCGACGGACTTTTTGCTCATCGCCTGATTGAATTTCGATAAGCCGCTGCGCTTTCAAGGTCAATGCCGTGTAATTGCAAAAGGCCTGATCTCGGACCGTGACAATAAATTCGAACATCGTATTGCCGGAAATGACCGCTTGTTCGGGCACTGCGGTAATAAATCCTAACGCCGTTTTGCAAAAAACAGCACGATGGGCTTTTAACAGTTTTACGGTTGCCGGAGACGGCATAATCTCAAGCAATGAGCGCACATCGTAATCCTGCAGCCGCTGCTCTTTTTTGCGAGGCACCGAGATCAGATCAAACGCGGTCGCACCTTGATCCAGCCAGTAATGATGCAAGATTCTGACTTCAAAAAGACGCCGGTAAGAAAGCGTGATGTGCTCGCTCATAGAGAATCGCCCGTCCCGGTTTTATGACGAAAATCGTGATCAATTTCAGTAATAAGACCGCTTTCGCTTTGTACTGCACGAAATCTTAAATCCAGCATCCGCAGCATATACATCACAAAGGGATATTGCTTGCCGCCTAAGGTTCCCCAAAGATGATTGACTTCCTCCATCGTCGGCGAATACAAATCGAAAATAAGCTTGAACGATTCCAGTTGATCAAGCGCATTGCCGGGCGCATTGGCCGTGATGGAAGCGGGCTCAACAGTATCCTGCGTAAACACGTTTTGAGCCTGAAAAAAGCGGATCGCCCGCGACAGCATCAATAATGCATTGGTGTAATTGCTGTGCGAGGCAACGACTAAAATCTGGAAATTAAGAAAGGTGGGCGGGTTTTCGTATAAAGCCCGCAACGTAATGTCGTTGCGTGTGTAATGCGGCAGATTCTTTAGCGTTTTTTCTTCCTTGATATTGACCAGTGATAAATACAGAACATCGCGAGGATTGATGCCTCCGCTTCCAAATCCCTCGGCCAAATTACCCAGGCGGCCAGCATTCATCGCATCGGCGCCATAGTTATCGGTCAAATGCCGGTTCAACTCATTCAGCACAATGGTCAGCGCATGAGAAATCATTTACTGCTTCTCAAAATCTCGATGAACGCATGCGGGCTTTGCCGCAATAGTTGACGATTCAACTTGCTTCAGTTCCATCTTGATACTCCTTTTTGATTATTTATTAACGAAATTACCGTTAGCGAATCAGCATTAAGTGTATCAATACACAGCAAAAGCAGTGCCATTTAAGACCCGGCGCAGGCAGTCTTAAGCTACTGAAAAATAGGGATAAATAACAAGCTAAGAAAAGGAACAGCCGGACCTGTAACAACACGCTGTTACACACTGGGGGTGAAAAATCTGCAATGAATCGATTGACGGCATCGTAGGAGCGGGCCATGCTCGCGACCTGAGATGGTTCAATCGCGGGCATAGCCCGCTCCTACAAAATACGCGTTACTGAAATGTGGGCCCACTGGAAAGCGTAACAAGCCCTGTTACACTTTGTACCAAATTAAGCCTTGGCTGTTACAAGCCGGTTCTGACTTTAGCCAGGTTAATTATCGCTGATCTGGTATTTCTCCATTTTCCGGTACAGCGTCATTCTGGACCAGTTTAACTGCTCGGCAGCCCTGCTCTTGTTCCATTTGACAGCGCTTAACGTTTCGAGCACCCGTTCTCGCTCGTTTTTTTCAGTAAAGTCCTCCAGCACCATGGCTTCACCGATAGGCTCAGGCAGGTCGCTGAGCGTAATCCGCTCAACCGGGCAGTTGATGAAAATGGATTCCAGTACATTTTTCAACTCGCGCACATTACCCGGCCATTGATAATGAAGAAATGCCGCCAGAGCCTCAACGCTGAAGCCGAGAAGATTTTGGCCGAACTGCTTATTGAAGTATTTAAGATAATAATTAAGCAGATCAGGAATGTCCTCCTTGCGCTCTCTAAGCGACGGCAAACGAACCCGTGCCACATTTAGACGGAAGTAAAGATCATCCCGGAATTCTTTAGTCAACACCATTTTTTCCAGATTCCGGTTAGTCGCGGCAATAATCCTGATATCAAGCGGCACGCTCTTTTTTCCTCCCAACGGATATATTTCCCTGGTTTCCAGTAAGCGCAAAATTTTGGCCTGAGCCAGGCAACTCATGTCGCCAATCTCGTCAAAAAAAACAGTCCCTCCGTGCGCCATTTTCAATTTTCCCATGTGATCTGATTGCGCACCGGTAAACGCGCCTTTTTCATAACCGAACAGTTCACTTTCCAGCAAGCTGTCCGGCATTGCGGCACAATTGATGGCAACGAAGGGTTGATTTGCCCGCTTGCTTTGACGGTGTATGAATTGCGCGGTCAATTCCTTTCCGGTTCCGGTATCGCCGGTGATCAGCACATGGCTGTCTACGCCCGCGGCTTTTGGTAAATACGCTTTAAGATTCGCCATAGCCCGGCTGGAACCGATCAACGGCTGCATGCCCGAAAGACAAGCCGCTTCCGCACTGCAAGACAACCTCCGGCGAATCTCCAGGCAACGTGTTACCGCCTGAACCAGTTCGCAGGTTGGGAAGGGAAATTCGAAATAATCCTTAAGACCTAATCTTAATGCGGAAATTGCCAGCTTTTTTGAGCCGGAAGAAGTTACAAGGATGATGGGGAATCGCCGGTCACGACTGCGAGCATGCTCAGCAAGCTTGAGCGTGTCCGCGCCATCGGCCCAAGGGGATTCCAAAATCAATAGCTGAAATTTGAGTATGTCGTAATGCTGTAAAACATCGCGGTAACAGGCGGCTTCAATAACCTGTGCAAGCTGATTTTGCAGGTGGGTATGGATGATCTGTTTAAGATCAGGATGCTGAACAACAGTTAGAATGGCCGGTTTATTCATCGGAATTCCCTGTACTTATAGTTTAATAACAGAACCACTCATCTCGGAAAGAGCAGCTTAATCTTCGCGGGCTTCAAGCCCAATGGTCGCGGTGACACAAAAATGATTGAAAATACATACATTATATGTACAATAAAACTGATGATCATTACCAACGACCCTATCAAAAACCTAATAAATATCCAAAAACATCAGATTAATTTGGCTGATATTGAAGGTATTTTTTACGATGACCGGGCCATAACCGTTGAAGACCGCGACCATGACGAAGAACGCTTTGTGACACTGGGCATGGACGGCCTCGGCCGTCTGCTGGTAGTGACCTATCATTACCGGGGTGAGGATGAAATCCGGGTTATTTCTGCGCGTTCCGCTGAACCTCACGAGCGGCGCACTTACGAGGTCTAAACCATGAAAGACGAGTACGATTTTTCCAATGGCACACGCGGCGCAGTAGTTGAATCACCAAGCAAAACCCGCATCACTATTTTTCTGGATGATGATATTCTCGCTGCCTTCCGCGAGCGCGCTACGCAAACCGGCAAAGGCTATCAAACTCTGATTAACGAAACCCTCCGCACCAGCCTGTCCCCAGAATCCGCCCCCCTTACAGCTGAGGTTTTGCGGAAGATCTTGCATGAAGAGTTGCGGACAGCATAACAGCCGCACAGTTACCAACGTCTCAACTGATTTGGGGTTCCTGTCGTTAACCTCAACAAGAACCACGCCCTTGTGTTGGGTTGCCGAAGCCGTTAGACCGCGTTAGCGAATCCAGGTCACAAGTATGCGAAAGTCCAACGCCATCCATGGCTTCTGGACCCCGGCATTCCGTGCCGGGGCGACACCAACTATAGTAGCCTTTTCAAATAACGACACTGTACGGGTTGGATTTATTGGGCCATGTTAACCATGCGCATCCTCTATCATGAAAAGTGTTGCAGTCTTTCCATCAGATAGCACAAACAATCCTGCCTGATCACGCGCTCATCCAATGTCAGCATCGACGGCATTGTTTTACGAATAAGCGACAATTCACCGCCCTGAATTTCGAAAAATCGAGTGCTGATATCGTGCCCCCGATCGTCCAAAGCAATCAGCGGCATTGATACTGAGTCGCTGACTTTACCCAAAACAGTACCGGCTGAAATTTCATTAAAATTCATTCGCTCAATATCCTTGTCCAGCAGCAGATCTGATTCAGGTTCCTGGAAGCTGAATTTAACGGAATCGGCCACCTTGACCTGAGCTACCGTATGATAAACATCGATATCCTGTTCATGAACAGGGTGCTCGGGTAGCCCGGATAAATTAAGACAACTGTTCAAAAATTCGAACGCATGCTCGACGCCATGCAACTGCCCCGGTTTGCCACATTCCAGCGTGACTGACGGACACAACTCGGCAAACGCAGCCGATTGCACGCCTTTTGGCCGGGTAAAATAAACAACCAGACGCCCGAAAAGAGACGCCAACTGCAAGAAGCGGTGATCCAATTTATTGATACAGGCGTAATGGGGATTTAGCCCGGTATTGTTGTGAATATCAATACTGGCGAATACCTTTCTGGCCCGCATCACATCGACTATGTCCTGCGCCATTCGGGTTTCCGGGGAATCGGGCAATTCCGTTCCGGGCCAGATTCGATTGTAATCCGGTTGTCCGTTAAGCCTTCTTAGTCCTGCGGCTGCGGCCTGAGCATTACCGAAAAAAATCGACATCGAACGCGGCAAACTGCGGTTCTCGTATTTTTTTAATAAGGCCTGCACGGCCAGCAAGCCGGTTGGCTCATTGCCATGCAGCATCACTGAAACAAATAAAGGCGCAGCCTGTTTTCCGGTTAAATGAATCAGCGCCGGTTGCGGCAAGTAGTTGATTAATGATTGCGGTGTAGCGTCCAAAATGCCTTCAGGCAGAAAGTCATATTGCTTCAATTCCACATTATTCAAGTTAACATCCATTCGCTTACGGGATTACCCTTGTTTTGGTTTTCAAGATAGCGCCGGGTCATGGCAGTGAATTCGTCCGGATTATTTTTGATGAAATCACGCTGCCACTGCGAGCCGGTCTGACGATTAGCGATGCGCTGCTGAATAATAGCCAAAAAATCTTCGATATCGCACCGGGAAATTCCAAAAGACTTTAACCCGAGTATCGCCCTGGGCAGCAATTCCGTTTTTAACAATTGCCTGATGGGATGTTCGTTGCCGTCAAACCAGACTATCTTGCTATCCAGACCAAAACGTGCGGCCTGATAAAAATTATCCTTGGCCTGACTAAAGCTCATGGGCAACCCCTTCTCAACCAGCTCATCGCATAAACTTTTGGCTAATCCGAAAAAAAATGCCGCATTGGCAATCGCGTCGACAACGGTGGGGCCTGCTGCGGGCGTGCGGTGCTCGATACGCACATGCGGCGTTCCGTCTTCGTCGAAACCGATCAGCGGCCGATTCCATCGCCAGATGGTCCCGTTGTGCAGTTTTAAATGCTGAAAACTCTCCGTTGCGCCACCTAAATCTTCAGGCAACAGCACCGGATAATGGTCCAGATTTTCCTGAAAACATTCCAGAATGGATTTTCTTGCAAAGCCGGTACCGAAGCCAACCCGCCTCACAGGACCTTGTGCGGCAGCGGCATAACCTCCGGCTTGTATGGCTTGTTCAAAAACTGGAATTCTGGATTCATGCCAGAGGTTTTTACCAAACAAAAACGGAGCATTTGCACAAACTGCCACCATGGGAGCAGAGACAATCATCGAGGCATTGTAAAAATGATGCGCAATGGCCAAAGGCACTTGCGTGTGAATCTGAAAAGAAGTCGTCGCCGCTTCCAGCATGACATCATGATGATCCAGCTTAAGATGCTGAATTCCGGCAATATCCAGATGCACCGGTTGTCCGCGAGTCAACTGGATTTGCTCATTAAGCGCATGGTAACGGTTAAGATCGGACATGTTACCCAAATGGAGGTCGGCTTGCGCCAGTGTGGGCAAAGTGCCGATCATGATGATTCGGCTGCTCAAACTTTCAACATGCCGGACCGCTTTATTCCAGGTCGATTGCAACTGATTTTTAAGACGGCTGCAGACATTACCTGCCAATGGCGTCGGCATGCTGTTGAGCTCTATATTGAATTTTGCCAATTCGGCGCAGGCCAGAGGATCATTCAATCCGGCCAGGAAATGATCATTGATCGGCGCAGGCCGCATGTCTTCATCAACCAGCCAGGCCTCAATTTCAAAACCGGCGACCGGATGCCGGGTCGAAAACCCCTGTTGTTCGATTAACTGGCCGAGCAGCACCGTTTCTTCATGCAGCTTTTGATAAAAAAGGTCGAAGTCGCCCAAGTCATAATGTGAAACCGAAATTTCCTGACCCATACGCATGCCCCAGTTTCTTTTTGGTCATGGTAATTTCAATGGCGCCAAGGGTCAACTGAATAGTTTTAACTGGATGAATGCGCAACGGCTTTAACATTCTTGCCAAGCGGATAATAAATATGCTCATCGACAAACAATCTCATAATCAGGTCTCACGTAAAAAGGAAGGGTCTAGATGAGCTGCATACATCAAAGCAACCCAATATCGGACTCCAAGGTTTGCGGGACGTGCAGAACAAAGTGAAACCCATCGATCGTGGTTAAATCGACGCCATCTCTTGGCGAGAGCTCAGTCAATAGGCGCAATGGCGGATTTCTATATTACAGACGGCGCTTCCCATTCACTTGCAACGCGAAGCCAATATCAGTGTCGAAA
Source organism: Methylicorpusculum sp. (assembly GCF_030651835.1). Taxonomy (GTDB): domain Bacteria; phylum Pseudomonadota; class Gammaproteobacteria; order Methylococcales; family Methylomonadaceae; genus Methylicorpusculum. Next base: position 34,414 of record NZ_JAUSBX010000056.1, read on the forward strand.
ATTTTTACACACTGCTGTTGTTTTTATTTATTGCCATTTCTGAACAAAAGACTTTAACTCATTGTTTAAATAATAGAATTATTTATCTTAACGTTCTTCCGGTGAATTACGCACAGTACCCATAGACTAAAATTTAAAATTGTGTGTATTTTGATGTCAATTTTTTTAAAAATGCGAACCATTTCACAAGATCCCCATTGATGAATCGCAAATGTCGGATAAATAAAGGCTTTTCAATCAGTCTGTTACTTTTGCCACACAAAAATCGATAAATTCGCCATTGAATCATGTCAATTATTTTTACAACACACTTCTTGAAAAATTAATTACATTGAAAATACACAAATATCTCTTTGAATTAAAACAAATTATCATAAATGGCACATTCAGTGCTCATTATTAATAAAGTCTGATACTAGGAATTTAGATTTACTTTCGGAAAAACATTTTTCATTCTCTCCATGGAGTTCAAGTCATGATTACAAAAAAATTAACGGGGGTACTTTTTGCATCTACCCTCATATTAGGACTGGTATTTTCCAACTCTGCTAGTGCTGCTTTTGAACCTTGCACAGGCACGGGTTTCGACATATCAGACAATGTAACACCAAATAAAGGCTGTACTGTTTTATCTCCTTACAACGGAAATAAAAATGACAGCTTGGCTTTGGTCAATACTGCTGGCTTTTTTGGAATAACCGATTGGTTGTTCGATGGCAAGTATGAAATCATTAATTCTACATCTGGAACTGATGGGTCATCATTATTCAATTTTACTGGCGGCTCACAAAGCGGTACTTTTACAAAAGCTTTTGATGCAATATTAAGCGATGTAATGCTGATTTTTAAAGACGGTGGAGATACAAATTTGGTAGGGTATCTAATTGATACCTTAAAACCAATTGGAGGTGTCTATACATCACCTTTTGAAGAACCTCCATTTAATTTTCCTGGGACTGGTCCAAGAGATATATCCCATATCAGCGTTTATTATCGCAGAGGTCAGAACGGCGGTGGCGGTGGCGGCGGTTCAGTTCCAGAACCAGGCATGATAGCTTTATTGGGCACTGGCTTATTGGGATTTGGCCTGACTCACCTGCGCAAAAGAAAAAAAGCATAATCTAAATATGTTAGACAAAAAAAACGCCGGCTAATGCCGGCGTTTTTTTTGCTTGAAATTTTTATTATTTATAAACTGTAATGGTTTGCTTGGCGGTTTTATTGGATGTGTCCGTTGCGAGTGCTTCTATGGTATGTGCGCCAGCCTTAACCTTATTAGTATTCCAGCTATAGGACAGCGAACTGCCATTGACTGAGCTGACTAACTTACCATCAATGTAAAGCTTAACGTTCGCAACACTGACATCATCTTTTGCTGAAACACTAATGGCCACTGACTTAGCTATCTTGCTACCGTTCGCAGGATTAGAGATGGTTACTGTAGGAGCTTGCTGGTCAACAACCACATTGTTTTTAACAGCAACCACTACTTTAGCTGAACTACCTTGATTGCCGATAGCATCAACAGCCACTGCGGTTAGCGTTACATTGCCATCAGCCACTTGCTTTGAATCCCAGGAAAATTGATAAGGCGAAGTGCCATCAGTACCCACCAATAGCCCGTTAGCGTATAAAGAAACTTCCGATACACCGACGTTATCAGTCGCATTAACTTCAGCTTGAACCAAACCACTCACAGTACTTCCTCCAGTAGGGGAGAAAATAGTAACACTGGGTGCTTGTGTATCTGTTTCCAACTTGACGATACTGGTAGCCATCGAAACAGCTGTCGCCGCATTAACCCGGCCGTGCCCATAGTAAGGATGTATATCACCCGCAATTTTGTCAGATGACGCTTTTAATACATTTTCAACTTCATCTACAGTCAGTGATGGGTTAGCTCCCATGATTAATGCCACAACGCCTGCAGTTACAGGAGCGGCAAAAGAAGTGCCATTCCAATTTGCATACCCGCCACCCCGCGTAGTGGTTTGAATTGAAGCACCTGGGGCGGCAACATCGATTAATGCGCCGAAATTAGACCAAGATGCTTTTTCATCCGTACTTGTCGTTGCCGAAACGGTGATCATTTGTGTATTATTGGCAAACCCAGGGTCCGCACCATCATTTCCAGCTGCAACCACAACCAATCCGCCCTTACTGCGCATATATTGAGCCGCTGTAGTTACCGTTGAGCTATTAGTGACCATGTAGCTGATATTGGCAACATCTGCTCCTTGATTGGCAGCCCAATTTAAGCCTTTGGCTATATCGCTCCAATAGGCATAACTGTCGGTACTGTTGGAAATACGAACCGGTAAAATCTGCGCATTCCAAGCTACTGAAGCCACACCTAGCGCATTGTTGCTTGCCGCTGCGGCGGTCCCGGCAACAGCCGTACCATGACCATTAATATCGGACGTGTCATTACTTCCATCAACAGCATTCCAACCTGGCAATAATTTTCCTGAAAAATCAGGATGCGCGCCATCAATTCCTGTATCCAGGACAGCAATGATAATACCGTCTGCCTTAGTTTTATCCCATGCGGTGGGGGCTTGAATTTTTGGTAGATGCCAACTGCCACTGTACCTTGGATCATTAGGAATTGCGCTGGCCTCAACCGCCATATCCAGTTCGGCAAATTCAACATGGGGATTTCTGGACAATGCTTTAACCACCGCTGCTTCGGCTTGAGCCGGCACATTAATAATATGCACCCCCAAACGGCCGATAGCGCCTTTTGATTGACCTTTGTTTTTTTTCAGAATGCTATCAAACTCAACTTCTGATAAACCGGCTTTAGGTTTGACTAAAATTTGCCCGGATTTCCAGAGCTGTGCAGGTGCGGCATTGACGACCGCAAGTCCTGAGGCGCCATAGACACCCAACATGAGGACTGCTGTTAGCGTTGGTTTTATTACGTTTGTGTGTTTGGTTTGGTTTTTGTCACTGCTTCGGCTTTTAGATGAGTACATGACTCTTCTCCTTTATTTAATGCCCGAAGGAGTTCCATGAATGTGAATTAAAATGGCTAAATCATTGTCTTTTCGCCATTTTAGCAATCCCACTATCATAGGAGTAACTCCGTTAGACTGGAAACTTTGCGTCACCACCTTTCGATGGTTTTGCCCTATTTTGAATCTTTAATTATTCGGATCTTGGTTAACGGATTTCTATCTTTTTTTGATCCGCTGGTGAAAGAGTTTAATAAAATCGGTTGAGTTTGATGTGATGAGGTATGCAAAAAATCAGAAGTAGGTTTCATTTGATAAGTTTAGAGTCCATTAATTGAATCAACGCACACTTTTGAGCCTGCCCAGGAAGATAATGAGTAAAACTCAATATCAACTGTATTAATTTTTTTCCCATTTTGACTTAAAACTTTGATTTCAAATCTATGTACAAATTGTCAAGCATGTGTGTAGGCAAAATCTTACAAAATTAAACTTATAAAATGCTTAATCGGGTTTACTTGGGCTTTAAGAAAATACATGGAATACTGATAATCTGTTTATAACCACCTTTCTTAAAAAAATACGCTCATGACATTACTCAAACTTTTTACGCTATTAACCATGCTTTTACTCATATCGGCCTGTACAACTGAAGCGGTTAAACCGCTACCGACTGAAGAGGCAAAGATTGCCGCCCCGGTGCCGGAGGAAAAAGCGCAAAGCATTCCTCAATCCGAGGAGATGCCTCCTCTCAGCGTGCTTGTTGAAGGAAAAGAATTGCGGCTAATCAATATGATGGATGGAGGCGTTTGCAAGAATGATAGGCAAGGTGTTCAAGGGGTTTTTCTTACCTATGCAGCAATGGGCGATATTGACAGGATCAAAAAGGCAGAGGGCGCGGAAGTTTTCAATGGTTTTGCAAAACAGATTGAGTCGATGGCCTTAAAAGCCATGAAGCAGGCTGTCGATAAAACCGAGTTCGATTTTGATCCCTTTGCACTCAGTGAAATGGAAGCCCAACTTAAAATTACCGAAGAATGGATCAAGCATTTTGATCAGGCCGTGGCCGCTGATGTTAAGGCGTTCACGAACAGCACGTCCTTAACTATTGCCATTACGCCTTTTATTAAATCACTGATTTTTCATGGGCAAGGCTGCGAAATTGTAGCGCCCAAAGAGCAATAGAATAGCCAGGGCGGTTAAATGCGTAGGATGTGCTGAGGCACGAAGCGCATCAATAGCGTAGGATGCGCTTCATGCTGTTCCGCAGATGCTGCTTAGGATTCCGTCATAAATAACTTTCCGGAATTCTGATTATGTCGAACGGTTCGATTATCCCCCTCTTTGAAAACGAGAGGCAGGGTGAGAGTTTTTAATAAATCCCTCGCGATCCCCCTTTTTCAAAGGGGGGAAGTTATTTGTAGCGATATCCTTATCTTTCATTTTCTGAGGTGATGCGGTTGCTTGATGATCTTTAGGTAGTGTGTGGGCGAAATGAATTCGCCCCACAGGTACTCAAGTCATTTCGTGCTCTTTCCTACGCTTTTCGGCTCAAATCGATTCAGGCACAATCAATCTGAAACCCAAGCCTTGCTGAGTTTCCAATAAAGGCAGATCGAAAGGCTTGTCGATCGCTTTACGTAGCTTGTATAAATGACTGCGTAAAGTATCGCTGTCCGGCGTCAACTCACCCCAAAGCTCTTGTTCCAATTGCTCACGGGTGACAAGATTGGGTGACTCGCGCATTAATATCCGTAAAATACGCAAGCAGGTCGGTGACAAATGAATCATCTGCCCGTTTCGCATGACCTGCATGGTGCGTGTATCAAAACTCAAATCATGGATCTTATAGACGGCCTCATCCATCTCCCCCCGTTCACGCCGAATCAAAGCCACAATGCGGGCTTCCAGTTCGGGCATATCGAAGGGTTTGATTAGATAATCATCTGCGCCGTGCTGAAAACCGGCCAGTTTGTCTTGCAATTGATCCCTGGCGGTTAGCATAAGAATAGGCGTTGACAAATGCGCATCCTGGCGCAGACGCAGGCATATGGTCAAACCGTCAATTCCGGGTAAAGAGATATCAAGGATAATGGCGTCGTAGCGCTGAGTGGTCGCCAAATGCAAAGCACACAGACCATCATGGGCATAATCCATGATAAATCCGGCACTCTCAAGATAAGCGCCAACAGCCTGTGCGAGAGGCTTGTGGTCTTCTACCAGAAGAATTTTGGCGTTTTTGTGAATTTTTAGCGTGGTGTACATCGTTTCGAATGCCAGGATGTGGGTCAAACATGAATGACTTTATCTGGATAGAGCCGGTTTTCGAAGTGACAGATGAGTTATCTGCCACTCGATAAACCAGGAGAATAACTACAATTTAGCTCGTTTTTAAATCAGTCTTCCAACTGCTGAATACCATCCAAATACCATTTTGGCTGAATGCTGTTCTTTGTTTTGGTGAAATGCCAGATCTCCCTGACTTGATTAGCTTGACTGTCATTGTCTTCACGCATGATCGCATCGAACAGCACGACAGCTTCCAAATCTTGTCCGATTTCTCTGACTTCAAGCAACTCGGCATTCAATTTTAATATTTCCGTATGATTTTCATCGCTGCTGGCTTTCAATTGATCTTGAATCTCGCCAAATACTTTGTCGGTCGTTAGGCTGCGAATTTCAGCCAAGTCTCTTTGATCCCAAGCGAATTGCAAACTTTTATAGGCATTTTTAGCGCCTGAAAGAAAATCCGCCTCATTAAATCCGGCGGGAACAATCGGGCTGTTAAAATCCGCATCCTGCTGAAAATTCATAACCGGATTAGCTGTTTCTGCAGGCTTGTCTTTTTTGAATAAAAGATCGGTATTAAATGCAGAAGAGCCGCTGGTTGTCTGAGGCTGAGCATTAATTGCTGCATTGTCCGAACCGGACTCATCATAGCCGGATCTTTCGTAACTGTAAGCAGGCTTTCTGGCCGAACCCGCTTTGGCTGCAAAGAGCTTGTAAAGTACAAAGGCGATACCTGCAAACAACAGGATATCGACAAAATTAATGCCTTCAAATGCACCGCCAAACAGCATTGCGCCCAGTAAACCACCCAAAGCCAGACCGCCCAGCATCCCCATTAATCCGCCGCGTTTGGCCAATTGTTGTTTAGCTGTTTGATTTTGGTTAGTGGCTTGCTGTTGCGAAGGGGATTTTGCAGGCTGCGCTGCAGAACGTTTATAAGGCATGCTGAAAGCCGATTTTCCACCAAATGAGCTGCCGCCTCCGAAGCGTTTTGCCTCAGCATCCTGGATGCCGCCCAAGCTTAATGAAAGACCGATTAATACAGTTGCAAATAAGCCGGTATATCTTTTTATCATTGTTCAATCTCTTTTTTCGTTAAGTTAAGGTTATTGCCCAAAGCTTTTTTATTATTTCTTCCAAAGGACAGCAAAGAACGCAATCAGTTCATTCTCCTTGCATTCAATTCCAGTTGCAAGACAACTCACTCGATGCAGTAATTCCCAGTTTGAGCTTTTTAGCGTTAATTAGGGGCAAGTTAAGTCTGGCGAGGCACGCCGTGAACCCATCCATGGGGGCTTGACGATAGCGGTCCTGCTATCGACATCCTCGCCAATCTCACCTTACCCCTTCTTTGGTGTCAAATTGGGAATTGCTGCACTCGATGCAACAATTCTCTGTTTGATCTTTTCGGCGTCATTTTGGGCAGGAAAAAGCCTGTTGAGGACTTTTTTATGGGTGAATATTGTATTTTTCAACTTTGCAGCGGCGCTGTTATTGGTATATCCGCAAGAAAGCGAATATCCGATTTGAGGAAAAATCAGCAACGCCGTCATTCCGGAATGGATTGCCGGAGCCGTTAGATCCCGTCATTTCGGCAGGGATTGCCGAAATCCAGACCTCAAGGATAGCACGAAGCTTACTATCCTTGGCACTGGATGCCCGTTTCCAGACGGGCATGACGGGCTTATTGATTTAGCTGAAACAGTTTGGGGACGAGCATGAAACAACTTCTTCAAAGACTGGAAGGGGGTTCGGAGGCTCGATTGACAGGTGTCGGCGTCAGGGATTGACGCCGTCAAGCCTACACGGACGTATTCACGGCGTCCTGTCAGCCGAGTCACCGAACCCCACAAACAGTGCTGCTTGTGGTAGTTATTTTGTGCTTATTCCTTGCTAATCAGGAAGACTTATTCAAGATTAGCGTGTCTTGATCTCATGATTTCTTCAGGAATGCCTTTCTCATGGATGATATGCGAAATTAACGCCTCCAGGAACCACAGTGTAGACAGCTCGAAAACGGTACCCATCGGCATTCCGACCACTTTTTTGTATTGATCGGCGCGGCCTATTTGGAAAACCGCTGTTGCCAAATCGCCAATGGTTGAATCATCCTTGGCTGAAATCAACGCAATATCGGCGCCCACTTCTTTGGCTTTCTTGGTAAATGCAATCAACTGTTCGGTTTCGCCCGAACCTGAAATAACGATCAACAAGTCGCCCGGACGAATACTGGGTGTAACCACTTCTCCGACTACGCTGACATCATAGCCGCTATGAACCAAGCGCATGGCGAAGAAGCGGCAAACCAATCCGGAGCGGCCCGCACCTGAAATAAAAATGCGTCTGGCGTTATCGAGCATATCGGTCAGTTGCTCGTTATAAGCGTCTTGTGTAGTCGCCAAAACACTGGCAATTTTATCCAGCACAAAATGCCGATGCGTCGCTTTGCCGTCTGCATGTAAACGGATCAAGCGTGCCGCAGATGCCGGGGATGCGGCGCCATAAATAGCTGCGCCCACGACGATGATATCCGCACCGGCATCAGCAACCTGTTTTGCCGTGGTCTGATTGATACCGCCCGCGACTGAAATTCTGACATTCAATCCCAAGCGGGCAATATCCTGTAGATCGGCAAAAGGTGTTTGCCCCGCAGCCTGTGCATCCAATCCAGTATGAACACCAATAATTTGTGCACCTAATTCAGCGGCTTGACGCGCACATTCGACTTTGTTGGGCACGTTGATCAAATCGACCTGCACTTCTGCATGATGGGCTTTTGCTGCTTTTATCACGCCACCGATTGTAGCCATGCCCGAGACACCCAGCACTGTACAAATATCGGCTCCCGCCGCATAGAAAGGCGTTGCTTCATACTCACCGGCATCCATCGTTTTGAGGTCAACGAGAAGCAGCTTGTTTGGGAATTTTGCTTTTAGCGCTTTGACTATTTCTATACCGTTAAATTTAATACACGGTGTTCCGATCTCAAAAATATCAACATAAGGCGCGGCTTGCTCAGCCAGATTGATGGTTTGATCGAAATCCAATGAATCCAATGCTAATTGAATTAAGGGCGATGCCATGCTGCTTACTCCTCTCTCTTATTTATTGTTATGGTGTAACCACTCACCCGTTTGGAATAGAGGGTGTAGGTGATTGATTGAAAAGGCTTCTGCAACAGGGATGTTGCAGAGAGCTACAGGGACGTATTCATGCGTCCTTTGAAATCAAGCGCCTAAACCCAATAAAATGGAAGGGGGTGAGCAGATTCGTTATGGTTTATCGATAATGCACGATTGCAGAACTCTAATTCAGTAGCCGAGCTTATGTCAATCCGGGCAATATTAATTGATCAATTTCCGTCTTTCGCCGACCCGTATTTATCATTTAGAAAATAGCGCCTGGTGATATAAATGGCTAATAAAGGCATGGCCAACCCTAAGAACATGACCGTAAATAGTAACTCGCCTAACTGACTGTAATCGGCAGGAACTTCTATTGCGCCGGACGTTATATCTTTAATTTCACGGGTAATGACAAAGATTTTATTGAGCAGCTTGGTGATGAGTTGAGACAGCGATAGCGCAAGATTAACAAACGCCGCCATGACAGCAAAATAAGTTGCTTTTGTTTTTTCGGGCGCTGAACTGGCGATCCATGCCAGCATTGGAATCATCGACACCTGTCCCAACGGTGACTCCAGCGCCGTATCAAACAAGGCAATGAACCTTGCATCGACAACGCCGCCCGTATGCGCAGCGGTCCATTCGTGTATCCCATAATACAAACCGATATTAGGCAGGTAAAGAATCGTACCCGCTACGGTCAATACGGCAATGATATGCGTAATGGGACGTTCGGCCATAAATCGCCTGAATAAAAACATCCCCAGCAGCGTCAGCGAACTGGTCAATAACGACAATTGCGCCAGAAACTGTTGATCAAATGCCAATTCATCGATCATCCACCAGGTTTCTCCTGCCCCGGTCGTTGGAACGGCACGGAAAACAAAGATCACCAGAGCAGTGCCATAAAGGGTTTTTCGAGCGTTCTCGTCCAGCTCCACGGTCAGATATTTGATCAGAAATAATACGATAGCCAACGAACCCGCGAAGACGATCTCTTCTTTGTAGGGAATATTACTGAGCCCCATCACCATGGCAAACAGAACAAATGTCAAGCTACCGCCCAATATCCAGGGGTTCATCAAGGTGGGCTCTTGGTCATCGCGGCCTAACATACGCTCGATTTGATCTCGCTCAAACCCCTGAGCAGCCAATCGCCATTCCTGCTGAGACCGGAGATAGGTTGCCAGAACAACGCCCAGTACCGACACAACCGGAATCAATAAAGCCCAATGGTAAACCGACAGATAAACGGCTGTTTTCTCAGTTTCACTTAATGATTCAACGCCGCTAAATGCGATTACATTAGCGCCAGCGACCAATAAACTGCCGCCTATAATGGCAACACGCCCCAAAGTCTGCATGGTCGTGTGACCCAGCATCATTTGCAAACCGGAAATGGGCTGACCTTGGTCATCGACTCGCGGTACGGCTTCAACCGTCATGGCATCCGCCACGGTATCCTGAATGACATAGCCGATTGGCGCCAACAATGTCGCCAATACATACCAGGTTTCAGCGGGCATGATATTTGTCATATAGGCTCTATCACCCAGCAGACTCGCCATGATGACCAGACTTGCGGCAATCAGGCCTGCGCCAACATAAATAAAAGCCCCCTTATGGCGCCAATATCTATCGACCAGATGTCCCATGGGCATTTTCAGCGTCCATGGCAACATCACCCAGAAACTGAGGGTCGCCAAAAACTCGGCCGACAAACCCAGATAGTCTTTTACAAAAAAAGTCCCGACTATCCCTGTTAATCCGGAAATACCGGCGGCTAAATAAACCATCAAAGGCGGTACATAGCTCATTCGCATCTGTCTGCCCAAATCATAAACATTACGATCAAGCCAGTTTAGCCATCGGTTATATAGGCTGTTATTTGATGAATCTTGATTTTGTGTTGCCATGAGCTTGCCTTTCAAATGAAGTTTCATAGCCCCTGATGAGGCAGTCTGTAAAATGTAACCTGATTATAAAGATGCTTCAGCAACAACGTCTTTCCGGCAGGGATTGCCGGAATCCAGAGCACAAGGATGTGTTCGGCGCTCGCCATCCATGGCATCCGGATCTCGGCAATCCCTAACGAGATGACGATTTATGACTGAGCTGATTGATATTTATAATCAGGAAATGTAATCCCACAAACGGTGTAATAAAGCAGCGTTAGGATAAGCTTTTTTAGCGTTAAGGTTAAGCTTAATGAATTAAAACACTGGTGCATAATCGGCATCAGTTTCCCGAATTCATCTAGGGTTTTGGGCGCTAAATAACTTCCCGAAACATTATGCCTTGAAGCGGGGGTTCACTTCAGCGATTCCCAGTTTGATATTTTCAGCGTCATTTTGCCTATTCAAAAAACTCACGGACATAAAAAAACCGGCAGTCTGTTAAAACAGTGCCGGTTTATTTACTGAGCAGAAGATGACTAACTTAAATGATTAGTCGACTTTCCAAACCCCAGAAGTTTTTTATAACTTAGATAACGCTGACTTCTTCAGCTTGTGGGCCTTTTACGCCCATGCCAAGCTTGAATTTTACAGCTTGACCTTCATTCAACGATCTGTAACCGCTGGTATCCAAGATATTTTTAAAATGTACGAAAACGTCAGGACCTTGTTTCTGTTCGATAAAGCCAAAGCCTTTATCAGAGTTAAACCATTTGACGGTGCCGGTAGTCATTGTAGACATAATAAGTCCTAAGAAAAATAAATATAAAGCCTAAAAAGGCGGTAGCGCTGGTAAATTTGGAAATTACTGATGGAGAACAGGACGAAAGACTACAGACGAGACATCGAGCGGTAAACAAAGGTAAAGTACATTTTCTAGCTGGTGATCATTGTAGGCTTAATATCCGGCTTGTCAATTTTTATTTAAGAACAGCCGCTTTTCTAACATTGACTACGCTTCACTATTGAAAGATCTCGGGGTTAAATCCAAAGATCTTCACCTCCAGCTTGGCTTGATCTGATGTTCGAAAGTTGCAAATAATCTTCTATCGGCATGACTTAGCGTTAGAATAAACATTTTAAGATAAGGTTAAGCTCAATGGCTGAGAACGTATCCAGGCCAAGTATAGAAATCACACATCAAAAAAATGTCCGTATCATACGTTTGCGCGGTGCCTGGACATTACTTAGCCTGAAAGATCATCCATTCCTTGCCAAAGAGTTAGCTGCTTGCCGGGCGTTACCCACTCCACACTGGCACCTGTCGGACATAGACACACTGGACAGCGCGGGTGCTTTTGTCATTTGGCAAGCCTGGGGCAAAACGATACCCGAACAGACTCAACTCAAACCGGATCATCAGAATCTATTTAAACGCTGGCAAGAATGTCCGCCTATTCAGCGAGTCAAAACGAAAAAAGACCTGACCCACCAATTACTCAGTGTGAGCGAGCAAATAAGAGGCGTACTCAGGCAGATCCACGACGGTGTCATTTTGGTCGGCCAGCTTGTTCTGGATTTTTTGTATTTGCTCAGAAAACCCGGAGAGATACCCTGGGCCGAAATTTCTATGACTATTTTTGATGCCGGGGTTCGTGCATTAGGCATTACCGCATTGGTTGGTTTTTTAATCGGTGTCGTCTTAAGTTATTTATCCGCCTTACAATTGCAAGCCTTCGGAGCGGAAATCTATATTATCGACATTCTGGGCTTGAGCATCTTGCGGGAACTAGGCCCACTGCTGGCGGCTATTCTCGTTGCCGGTCGTTCGGGATCAGCCATGACGGCACAAATCGGTATCATGCGCGTGACTGAAGAGCTGGATGCGCTTTCCGCAATGGGCATTTCGCACTCACTGCGACTGATTTTTCCCAAAGTGATCGCTTTGTTGGTTACGCTGCCTTTGCTGACGATATGGACCGACGTTGCCGCTTTACTCGGCGGCATGTTATCGGCCAATCATCAACTGGATATCAGCATGCAGCAATTTTTTGTGAGACTGCCTAATTCGGTACCTCTGGTAAATATTTTCATCGGACTGTTAAAAGCCTCCGTGTTTGGCGTACTGATTGCGTTGGTTGCCTGCCACTTTGGCTTTATGATAAAACCCAATACCGAGAGCTTAGGCAACGAAACAACGAACTCCGTCGTCGCGGCGATTACCATCGTTATCATGACGGATGCTGTATTTGCTATTCTCTTTATGAAAGTAGGGATGCCATGAAAGTGACACCCGCCATCGTTATTGAAAATGTATGGACACAATTCGGCAAAAAAATCATCCATCGCGACATCAGTTTCACGCTGGAAAGAGGCCAGATTTTAGGACTGGTTGGCGCATCCGGTTGCGGAAAAACGACGTTGCTGCGAGAAATGATAGGCCTTCAAGCTCCCAGCCAAGGGCGATTGTCCATACTGGGCCATGACATCAACTACCGGCAGCCGCATGCCTCAGGACAACTTAAAAACCAATGCGGTGTGTTATTTCAAAAAGGCGCCTTATTCAGTTCACTTGACGTGTTCGAGAACATCGCTTTTCCATTGCGGGAACTTAAACTTAACAATCCTTCACTGATCGAACATCTGGTCAATTTAAAGCTGAGCATGGTCGGCCTTGAACCGCAAGATGCCTGGCTGAAGCCTGCCGAACTTTCAGGCGGGATGATCAAGCGTGTTGCGCTGGCCAGAGCGCTGATCCTTGAACCCAAATTACTGCTCCTGGATGAACCCACCTCGGGACTTGATCCCATTGCCAGCCAGGGCTTTGTCGATTTGCTGGATGCGCTGCACAATGAACTGAATTTTACCGTCGTCATGGTCACTCACGATTTGAATGTATTGAACGACTTGTGTACAAAAGTAGCCGTTCTGGCGGACCAGCAACTTATCGCCTATGGGCCGGTAAGCGCTGTGCTAAACTGCGACCATTCCTTTGTCCGGCAGTTTTTTCATAACAAAAATGCCGAAAAAATATTTTTGCATCAATGAGGTAAAACTTGGGTAGAAATACACACGCGTTTATAACCGGTCTTTTTTTATTGATCTTGCTGACCGGCACCGCTGTAATTATTTACTGGCTCGGCAATTTTGAAAAAGAACGAGAGCTTTATGTAATCTCTACGCGCGGCTCCGTTACAGGCCTGAATCCGGAATCAACCGTATTTTACCGGGGTATTGCTGTCGGCAAGGTAAGGCGCGTCTACTTTGATACCGAAGATCCCTTAACCATACTTATTCCAATAGAGGTTGAGAAAGGCCTAAATTTCACCCGTGGGCTCTATGCCACACTGAGATTGAAAGGCGTCACCGGACTAACTCAAATTGATTTGCAAGACGCAGGCAACAATAAAGCCCTGTTGCCCCCGGGAGGCTTGAGTCCACGCGACTTTATTCCTCTACTGCCTTCATTAACCGACCGGCTCATGGACTCAGGACAGGATATCCTGGCAAAAGCCGAAAAATTAATGGCACGACTCGATCATTTCTTAAGTGAAGAAAATGAAGCGGAAGGCGTAGCCATTCTAAAAAATCTGAATATTGCCAGCAGCAAACTGATCGGTCTCGAAGACCAACTCAGTGACTTATTGACGGATATGCCGGATGTTAAAAATAACGCTCAAAACACGTTCAAAAATATTGACCGGATGACTCATGATGTCAGTGAGGCGGCAACCGGCATCAAAACACTCAGCAAAAGGGCCGACGGACTGATAAAAGGGGGCGATAAAGCCACTGAAATTTTAGTTGACACCACCCTGCCCAAGTTCAATGAAATTATCACTGAACTTCAAGCAACCCTTCAGCAAGTCAGACGCGTGGCATCGCTGGTGCAAGACAATCCTCAGGCATTCATATTAGGTCCGCCGCGCGAAGAGCCGGGACCTGGCGAACCAGGGTATCAGGAGACACCATGACACAGTTATCATTGATCATTCGCACAACACTAATCCTGCTAAGCACCTTAATGATGGGTTGCAACGCGTTTAATAAACCTTTAAGCACTGCGCAACATGACCTGGGGCCGCTAACTGAAATAACGTCCCATGACGACCTCAATGCAGACAGGCGCATGATCATCTCCGCACCTGAGTGGCTGAACGATAACCGCCTCCGCTATCGTCAACTCTACAAAACACCTACGCTGGTAAAAGCCTATTCGCTGGATCGCTGGGTAGCGCCACCCACACAGTTATTACGGCGATACTTTGCATCCCTGCCGCTGCCTCCGGACACCCAATTACGCTTACAGGTGATCGACTTTGAACAGCAGTTTGACAGCGCCCATTCAGCAAAAAGTCTGTTCAGCTTCTCGGCTGAATTATTCGACAAAGACAAAAAAGCTATCGGCACCCGTTTTTTTCGCTTGGAAGAAGCCAATGAATCCGCGGATGCCCAAGGCGCAATAAAGAGTTTTGTCACGCTGACGCGGCAAGCCAAAAACGAACTCATTAGCTGGCTAAGCCAAACAACTTCGGCATCTGCAAACTAAACACCGCTAACGATGATTGATGTCGAAGATCTGATTTTTGAATACCCGGGCCTGCGGGCATTGGATGATGTTTCTTTTCATATACAACGAGGCAGCATAACCGCATTGACCGGGCCAAACGGCGCGGGAAAAACCACGCTGTTACGCTGCATGGCAGCGCTGGATCAGCCGGTCAGCGGAGCCATTAGAATCGCGGGTATTGATGTCCTGGAACAGCCGCGCGATTGCCATCGCATCATCGGTTATTTATCCGACTTTTTCGGACTGTATCAACGACTGACTGTCCGGCAATGCCTGCATTATGTAGCCCGCGCCCAAGGAATAGACGAACAGAATTGCGATGCGGCGATTGCCGATGTATGCCGGCGTCTTCATATTCTGGAGCGACTGGAGATGCGTC
Organism: Methylicorpusculum sp.; assembly: GCF_030651835.1. GTDB lineage: Bacteria > Pseudomonadota > Gammaproteobacteria > Methylococcales > Methylomonadaceae > Methylicorpusculum. Next base: position 49,629 of record NZ_JAUSBX010000056.1, read on the forward strand.
CCGGCGAATTGTCACGCGGACTGCGTCAACGCGTCGCCATAGCCCAAGCCATCATCCATCAACCTCAGGTTGTCCTGCTCGATGAACCCGCATCCGGACTGGATCCGGAAGCGCGCCATGAGCTGGCCGAACTCTTTCTGGATTTACAACAACAGGGCATGACGCTACTGGTTTCCTCGCACATCCTCGCAGAACTTGAAGCCTATTGCAGTGACATGCTGGTGCTGCGTCAGGGACGGATTGTCGAACAGGTAGCAATAAAATCTCGCAGTTTCTTCAGTACTCCCTATAAATTGGTACTGGCAACAGCGGTTAACAATCTCAAGGAAATACTCAATCGATTGACCGGCATCAGTGTGTTAAAAATAGAAAGCAATCAACAAGCCTGGCTGACAATTGACGGTGATGCCAAGCAGCAGCACCATGTTTTAAAACAGTTACTGGCACTGGATTTACCGGTATGCGAGTTCGCTCCCGCCCCCGGAAATCTGCAGGACGCTTATCTGGAAACCATCAAACTTCGCCCATGAATATCAATCCTGAGTTTCAGCGGCAACTTTATCTGGAATGTTCGCAAGCAAGGCTGATCGGCATTCCTTTGCTTCTTTGCGCCGTTTTCACATTCAGCTATTTTGTTGATAACCACCAATTGGCAAGCGGCACCGCACAAATTGCCATGACATTGTTTCTGATCATCACGCTGCTATGGGGTGCCCGGCAAACGATGGATAGCGTGGTAGAGGAATACCGCGACCGCACCTGGGATACTCAGCGTTTATCGGCATTAAGCCCATGGCAGATGGCCTGGGGCAAATGGCTGGGCAGCACGATCATGGTCTGGTATGCCGGATTGCTTTGCCTGCTGGTTTATCTAATTGCCAGCGATCAAGGACGCCCTCTGTTTTGGTCGTGTTTTTATGCAACCGCTGGCGCTGTGCTGGTGCAAGGAATCAGTCTTTTATTGGGTCAAATCAGTGCTCGTCAGGGACACACCAAGACCGGTTCAACGCTGTTAATCGTGCTATTAGGCGTGTTCATCATCGCGCCATGGAATCGCTTCGCCAGTTTGGGCTATTTTCAGCAAACGGCAGCGGTAAACTGGTATGACTCGCGCATCATTCAGCAGGATTTTGAACTGATCAGTCTGTTATTGGCATTATTCTGGTGCAGCATGGGTAACTTCCGGTTGATGTCCCAGGAATTGGGAATACGAACAATGCCCTGGTCCTGGCTGGCATTTGCGGGATTTTTGATCATCTATCTGGGCGGTTTCCTGCCCGGCACCTCATATCCGTTTTCACTGATGGCATTTATGGTTTGCATCACGCTCAGCTATATCGGTGTTGTGGTCGAACGTAACGAAGCCATTCGTATCAAACGGTTGTTGACTTACCTGCAGCAACACAATTGGCGGCGAAGCGCGGAAGAATTGCCGATCTGGTGTGTCAGCTTACTGTTAGCTACACCTTTCTCGCTGCTGCTCAGCGTGTCTGAACATCCTATGCGCAATGTGGGCAACAGCTTTCATTTTTATCCGCTGCCGGTTTTATTGCTGTTACTGCGCGATGTGGCTTTGTACCTGTTTTTCAGCTACGGCAAAAATCCGCAACGCGCTTTAAGCTTAACCCTGCTGTGGGGTGTGTTGTTGTATGGCATCCTTCCGGGACTGTTTACTCTGGTCGGGCAAAATTGGCTGGCCGCGTTGTTTTTTCCGCTATGGGCGGATTCGGCAGGTGGCGCTCTGGTTTGTGCATTATTACAAACCGCTGTGTTGTCAGCATTACTCTACAAACGCTGGCAGGAGAGCGTTTGATCCTGACGGTCATAAAGATGTTATGGGAAGTGCTGACGATTAGGCTGCGGTTACTCGGCATCCGCGTGCTCGGCCAAGGCACGGCCTCTTGCTTCATTGACATGACGGCTGAACAAGAACGCTGCGCCGAACAAGACAATACAGAATAAAATTGCGCTTTTCAGACCGACTAGCATCTGCAGCAGCCCAAGACCCAATAAACCCGTCATCCCGGCCAGCTTCATCGACAAGCCCCAAAAACCGAAATACTCGGCTGAACGAGACAACGGCGAAAACAGGCCCACCAGTGTTCGAGTGGATGACTGACAGGAACCCAGGCACAAACCCGCCAGACCGCCTACCAGCAAAAAGACATACTGCGCCTGCCAATCCACGCCAAAGTGTATTCGCAGGGCATCACTTATCGCCGGGGTCAAATAAATCAGCGCGATGGCCAGCATCCATAATACCAATGTCAATCGGTAGGTAAACATGGCTCCGAGGCGATCCTGAACAAAGCCGAAGGCAACCGCGCCAAGTGCTGCGGTAATCTGTACGATTATAAACATCCAGGTTCTGACCTGCTCGTCCCAGCCGATAATCTGCGCACCATAGATAAAGGCATAGGTGATGATGATGTAGATGCCGCACATCGAGAAAAAAATTGACACCAAAAGAACCGCCAGATCGCGGCGATCCTTGATATGCTCAATCGTAGATCGCACTCGGCTGATACCTAGTCGCAAGTAGCCGGTTCCAGGCGGCAAAGGTTTGGACACGCCGCGTTCCCTGACCCACAAAAAAGTAGGAATGGCCGCAACAAGAAAGAAAAAAGCAGCCCAGGGTCCAACCCAGCGAATGCTCTCGAAATTTTCGGCGCTCACCTCACCCAGAACCAATAACACGAAAACAGCCGAAACCATACCGCCTATATACCCTAGCGCCCAACCAAATCCGGAAATCTTTCCCAGGTCTTCGGGAGGCCCGAGCTCGGGCAAAAATGCGGCAATAAAGGCCTCGCCTATCGAATACGCGAAATTGGAAACGATTAACAGCAACACACCCAGCCAGGCATAACCCGGAGCCACAAAATAGAGCGCCCCGGTACTGATGACGGTCAACAGATAACTGGCAAATAAAAAGCGTTTTTTGCTGCCCGTGTAATCCATCACGGCACCGGCAATAGGCGAGAGAATGACCACCCCTAAATAACCTAAAGCCAGCGATAGGCTCCAAAGAAAATTACCGAGGCGATAGTCAGGCGCATCACCCACGATAACCCGGGTGAACAGATCACCAAATACAACCGTTACGATCAATAGGGTATAGGCCTGGTTAGCGAAATCGAACATCGCCCAGCCCACTATTTCTTTATTGGATGCTCTCAGACGCTGAGTCATAAATATCTCCTGCCGGATTAAAACAAGGGATTATTTTACCGGCTTTACGTTTGCCGTTAATTGATACGCATTTTGCAGGAGCGGGCCATGCCCGCGATTGAACCCGCTTAGGTCGCGGGCATGGCCTGCGCCTAAAGTCCTGCCTATCGATTCATTGCGATAGCGTTAACTTAGTCCTTCAATATCCGGACTTTTACTTTTTTGCCTTTGATCTTACCTGTCGACAACTTGCGAACCGCTTCGCGCGCGATATCGCGGGCAACGGCGACAAATGTGGTTTGATCGGTTATCGTGATTTTACCGACTTGCTCGCGGGTAAATCCGGCTTCGCCGGTAAGCGCACCCAGCACATCACCGGGCCGGATTTTTTCTTTGCGTCCGCCCAAAATCAGCAGCGTTACCATGGGCGGCAACAGCGGACTATCGTCTCCGCTTTCCAGTGAAGCAAGACTGTGCCACTCCGGTTCGCTGTGGGTCATTTTTGCGATCGCGTTGACCCGGTGCCATTCTGAAGGACTGCACAGACTCAATGCCCAGCCATTCTCCTCGGCACGACCGGTGCGGCCAATACGATGGATATGAATTTCAGGATCAGGTGTCACATCGACATTGATGACTGCTTCAAGTTGATTAATGTCCAGGCCGCGCGCAGCAACATCGGTCGCCACCAGCACCGAACAACTGCGATTGGCAAACTGGATCAGCACCTGATCGCGCTCACGCTGTTCTAGATCGCCGTTTAAAGTCAGCGCATGAAAGCCCTGTTTATGCAGGACGTCCAGCAAGTCGCGGCATTGTTGTTTGGTGTTACAAAAAGCCAGTGTGCTGACCGGGCGATAATGTCTGAGCAAAATGCCAACGGCTTGCAACCGTTCTTCGTTTTTGATCTCGTAAAAACGCTGGCGAATTTTACTGTCCTCATGCTGTTCCAGTAGCTTCACTTCCTGAGGATTACGCTGAAATTGTTTTGCCAATCGGTCAATTCCCTCGGGATAAGTCGCCGAAAATAACAAGGTTTGACGCCCTGCCGGACAACGCTTGGCTACGTAGGCGATATCGTCGTAAAACCCCATATCAAGCATACGATCGGCCTCATCCAGCACCAGCGTATTAAGCGCTTCCAGATTCAGACTGGCCCGCTGCAGATGATCCATGATCCGGCCCGGAGTACCAACCACGATGTGCGCGCCATGTTCCAGACTCGTCATTTGCGGCCGCATCGTAGTGCCACCGCACAATGACAGAATTTTGATGTTGTCCGCAGACCGGGCCAAGCGCCGAATTTCCTGAGTGACCTGATCGGCCAGTTCTCGCGTCGGGCAAAGAACCATAGCTTGCACCGCAAAACGGCGCGGATTCAGATTGTTCAACAGCGTCAGTGCAAATGCTGCTGTCTTGCCGCTGCCCGTCTTGGCTTGGGCAATCAAATCGTGACCGGCCAGCGTAATCGGCAGACTGGCCGCCTGAATCGGGGTCATGGTCAGATATTCAAGCTGCTGCAGCGTCGCCAGCATCGCTTCCGGCAGTGGTAATTGGTTAAAAGAACATCCTGCAGCGTTAACTGAGGACGAGGAAGAGAGCGTAGGATTAATAGTGTTCATAAGCCATTATCCGTAACTGGCAAGGATGTGTCTGTAAAAATTTTGATAACTTTTTCGAAAATCAGAACGCTTGCAGCGTTTCAGTCAAGCAGAAGCAGGCTCGCTTCATTATTCTTTTTTCTTGCAAACAAGAATGATTCGCATTAATATAAATTCAAATCGTTTCCTGACTCAAGGCTGACGAAAGATTTTTAGCTTGGCAAGGTACAAATCATGTTTAAAGCAGATTTCCAATTATTTTCTAATGTTACACACCCGGTTCAAACACTAAGAAAACCATCATCCCGTCCCAAAAAGGGCAGACTTGCTTTATTTGTCGATAGCATCGGCCAAAGGCTTAATAGACGTTGGAGGCACTACCTATCATTAAAATGGATACAAGAAACCAAGAAAAACATACTGTCCATTCCTGATGAAAAACGGATACAAATCGCTATTAGGCCTGAAAAAGTTCAACAGTTACTGGCAAATCATCACCTCTGCGCCGCAGATTTATACCCTCTGGACCCCGATTCAAAACAGTGTGTCCGGATTATGTGTTTACACAACTGCATTTTCAATAATCAGAGATCACGCTCATGAATTTAAATCCTATCTACACTGATCCATACTCACCTCAGGCTCTCAAACAAGAATGGTCTGAACTTTGTCTTGCCATCCCACGCCTGCGAATCAGGGAAGCCGCGGCAACACTTAATGTGAGCGAAGCGGAGCTACTCGCAACGGAATGCGGCAGCACAGTGACGCGGCTTAACCTGGATTGGCCGCTGATATTTGAGGCATTATCGGCAACAGGCCCCGTCATGGCTCTGACACGAAATGACTTTGCCGTGCATGAAACAACCGGACTTTATACTGTTACCGACCATTCCGACGACGGGTGCCGTGTAGAGAGTAACACCGTTAATTTGCAATTATTGACCCAAGTGATTCATGTTGCTTTTGGCGTTAAAGAGGCGTCCCCCAACGGACCTCGCTTCAGTCTGCAATTTTTTGCTGCAGACGGATCGGCGATTCATAAACTCTATATGACGGAGGACAGTGATCTAAAAATGTATCATGCACTGATCAAGCAACTGACATCAGCTGACCAATCCCAACATCAGGCAATTGAGTCACCGCCTCGCTTTAACCGGTTTAACATTGCCACATTCAACTCCCGGCGTGTTACTCAGACAACAACGCATCTCCATAGAGATACTGAGGATTTTTATTCCGGCTTGATCAAAATGGGTATTGTGTCCCCCTTAGTTGAAACAAGCTCGTCAACCCTGACCTTTCTGAGACCCGATCTATTTCACCCTGTATTAAACAAAGTAGCCGCTCAGGATTTATATATCACCATCTGCGTTAGAAATTACGGATGCATTCAGGTTTATCAGGGTCCCATCCAAAACATCCGGATCACCGGCCCTTGGTTTAATATTTTGGACGAGCATTTTAGCCTGCACCTGAACACAGAGGCAGTGTCCGGCTTTAGAGTGAATACACAAAGCACCGATGGAAAACAGGTGTCGAAGACGCTTGAAATCGTCGATGCCAATCATCAGATCATCGCTTTGATATTACTAAATGCAGGTCAGGAAACAGACAACATGAATCTATGGAATGAGTTGATTGCCGAGGAGACTAGCCGGGGAAACCGCTTAGGATAAGCATCTCATGAATACAGGCTTATTAATGACAGCAAGATTACCCACACTTGCCGGCCACTGCTGAATAATCAGAGATAAATATTCAGCCCCTACTGAGTAACCAGGAAAACCAGATGAATGACAAAACGATTGATATGAACGAAGTTCGCGACGCTTACCAACAACTGCCGGAGCAGTTTAACAGCTTATTGATGGCTACCGTCAGCCCGGCAGGATTCCCTGAAGCCAGCTATGCCGCTTATGTAAAACACGAAGGCAGTTTTTATGTCTATGTCAGCGAACTGGCCGCACATACACGCAATATGGCACATAGCGGACTGGCCGGGGTCCTGTTTATTGAAGATGAAGACAAAGCCGGCAATTTGTTTGCCCGGCAACGAGTGACCTATCAATGCACTGCACTGGAAGTGGCTCGAGACAGTCAAGCCTTCGAAGATATCATGTCGCTATTTGAAGCCAAATTTGGTGAGTTCATCAAATTTCTAAAACAGTTACAGGATTTTCATTTGTACCGTCTGACGCCTCATAAAGGAAATTTTGTTCAGGGTTTTGCGCGTGCCTTCACTATCGACGGCGAAGCGATGGATCAGATTCGCCCTATCAATGATAAAGGCCATAAAACAGCACCAAACCGTTCTTCAAGTCAGCCAAATTGAAAAACATGAATGGATTTCGACGATTATTCCTGTTATCCAGGCGCAGCGTGTTGTCGGTATTGGCAGCTCTCTTTTTGGTTCAACACTTATCAGCGCAAGCTGAGGAGTTATCCCAGCCAACTGGAGACAGCAAGCGCATCAGCTTCCACAGAATCATCTCTGCAGGTGGAGGGATCACCGAAATTATTTATGCCTTGGGCGCTGGTCATCAATTAGTGGGTACAGATACCACCAGCTCATTTCCTGAAGCAGCAAAAAATTTACCCAGCGTAGGTTATCAACGCAATCTCTCAGCTGAAGGCATTTTATCCCTGGCACCGGACTTGCTTTTAATCTCTCCTGCGGCAGGTCCGCCAGCCGTGTTAAAGCAAATCAGTGCAGCAGGGGTTCCCGTTAAAACGATTGAGGAAGACTATACAAAAGAAGGCCTCATCAAAAAAATCCGACAGATCGCGACACTCGTAGACAAGCAGAATCAAAGCGAACAAGTGATTTCCAGACTCAATGCGGACTTCGACGCACTGGCAAATGCTCGCGGACAAACAGACCGGCGTCCACGCATCCTGTTTTTATTGACTGTTTCACAAGGCAACCTGCTGGCGGCGGGCATCGATACGCCTGCCGATGCAATGATTCAGTTGGCCGGAGGCAGCAATGCGATGAACAGCTTTACCGGCTATAAACCTGTCAGCACTGAAGCGTTGATATCAGCGGCACCCGACATCATTTTGTGTACCGATTTAACTCTCAATTCTGTAGGCGGCCTGGAAAAACTCTTAAATAGACCAGGCATTAAACTGACGCCGGCCGGGCATAAAGGCCGGGTCATTGTCATGGATACCCTATTTTTACTCGGTTTCGGTCCTAGAACCGGTCAAGCTGCCTTGGATTTAAACCGCCAAATCCAGAGTTATTCAGATTCTAAATCAACTTTATGAGCGTAGGTCGCATCGAATCAGTCAACCCAGCGAACCCTCAAACAGTCAATCAGCCTAAAGATAGGCACTGTGCATTAGGTTTACTGACCGGACTATTGATTATAACTTGTCTGTTGTCACTGGGAAGCGGGGCAGTAAGCATTGAACCCTTACAAATCCTTGCCATCCTGGGCCATACCGCCGGAATTGAATTACCCTGGAATTTCACCCCGGAACAACACGCCGTATTATCTGCGATTCGTTCGCCCAGGCTGATTCTGGGTTTGCTGGTCGGCGGTACCTTGGCGGTTTCCGGCGCCGCCACGCAGGGATTATTTCGCAACCCTCTCGCAGATCCCGGTTTGATTGGTATTTCCAGTGGCGCTGCCCTTGCAGCTGTTTCGGTCATTGTATTAGGTCCGTTATTTTTACCTGCACTGACAGGCTGGTTAGGCTCAACATTGTTACCTTTAGCAGCGTTTACAGGTGGCTTTGCCGTCACCATACTGGTTTACCGGCTAGCCACAGTCAACGGCACCGTCAACATCTCCACCTTGCTGCTGGCGGGTATTGCCATCAATGCCTTGTCAGGTTCGGTAACCGGCTTACTGGTCTATGTTGCCAATGACGAGCAATTACGCTCCCTGACTTTTTGGAGCATGGGCAGTCTTGGCGGAGTGACCTGGCCGGTGTTGCTCAGCGGCCTGCCTTTTTTTCTATTACCGCTGATCATGCTGCCAATGTTATCTCGCGCACTCAATGCTTTGTTGTTGGGCGAAGCTGAAGCCGGCCACTTGGGCTTTCCCGTTGAAACCATCAAAACCGTAGTCATCATTTTAGTCGCTTTGGGTGTCGGTGTATCGGTAGCGCTATCAGGCATCATTGGCTTCATAGGACTGGTCACGCCTCATGTGCTGAGGTTATGGCTGGGGCCGGATCATCGTATTTTGGTTCCCGGCTCAGCCTTGCTGGGGGCAATTCTGCTGCTTAGCGCCGATCTTCTGGCTCGCAGTGTTGCGGCTCCCGCCGAAATACCCATCGGAATTATCACCGGCTTATTGGGCAGCCCCTTCTTCCTGTGGCTATTACTCAGGCTCAAACTCATGGGCAATTAACATGCTACAAGCAAACAACATCAGTGTGACTTTGGGCCGTGCCGCCATCATCAAAAATATCTCCTTAACGGTATCGCCCGGAAAATTTCTGGCGATTGCAGGCCCCAATGGCGCAGGTAAATCGACGCTGATGAAAGCCTTGTGCGGCGACCTGCCTGCCTATCAAGGCCATATTTCCATGAACAGCAAGGCCTTACCCGACTGGCGACGCGCCGAATTAGCTAAAATCAGAGGTATTTTGCCGCAAAGCTCCAGCCTTGCTTTCCCTTTGACCGTTGCTGAAGTGGTGATGATGGGCCGTAGTCCGCACTCGGATAAACGGGACATTTGCCGCGATGAATGGGTAGTGGGTGAGGCGCTTTTGGCCTGCGATATTGAAGCACTTCGCAACCGGAAATACACCCAACTCTCCGGAGGAGAAAAACAACGCGTGCAGTTTGCCCGGGTGCTGGCGCAAATTTGGGAATCCGGTAGTGATCAAACGCGCTACTTATTTCTGGATGAGCCGACATCGGCCCTTGATCTTGGCCATCAACACAGTATTCTCAGGATTGCTCGTCAACTGGCTAAAACACAAAGTATCGCAGTGATCGCTATTTTGCATGACCTCAATTTAGCGGCTATGTATGCCGACCAAATCGCGATGCTTAAAGACGGAAATATCATCGACCTTGATTTACCCGAGAAAATCTTACGGCCATCTTTGATTGAATATACCTTCGGCTTTAAAGTGCTGGTTACCAGGCATCCGCAAATGAACGGATGTCCAATGGTTATTGCAACCCTGCATTAAGATAGATTTCCGATCAAGACGGGATTTCTTAATCCCGTCTCTAAGGTTTGAGGCGGATTAGTTAATCCGCCCCGCATCAGCCTTATTTTAATCAGGCCGCAAACTTATTCTGTTTGTTAAAGCCCAACAGACCCAGCATCGCAGAACCCATAAACCAAACGGCAGCAGGAAGGGGCACTGGTGCCGGTACTGAAGAGGCAATAGCACCAATATCTACAGCAACTTGACCCAAACTTGAATGAGGACCGCTGCCGAAATTAAATAAATATTTGCCGTTTGCGGAAGGTTGGTTCAAATCCCAATAGATCAGATGTTGAACCAGATCGACTTTACCGAAAGTACTCTCATAATTCGGGTCAGAGAATTGAGTGGCACTGTAAGTGGGAGTCAAACCGTTCATCTTGATGGCGGAATAATCCAATTGAGTACCCCAGGTTTCAACTTGCAAAACAGCTCGGATTAACTCGGCAACTACTGAGCCAGCCACTTCAACTTGATAAGACTGCGGCACAGAAAAACTGTACAAATTTCCGGTACCTGCCGCAAAAGTACCCGGACTCCAACTGATATAAGCATTACTGGTGTTAGCACTCCCAACATCCGCCGCCGCGGTGCGCAGTCCGGCATAAGAAGCATCGTCAAAGGTATCCCACTCGGCATGCAGAGTTCCGGCATCGCCTCTTGTCCACCCACCCCAGGTGGCTTGTTGCGGAGTATCAAAGCCATAGCCTGCCGCATAAGGATTTGGGCCGTTTGTAATATCTGCCGTAGCGAGACCCGATACAACAGACAGAGCCGTGCTCAAAGTCAGTTTTGTTACAACGTTCATAAAGTGTTTCCTTTTTAATGTTAAGACCCTACTCCTCGCCGCGAAAACGCAGGGCCGGTTGATTTTCTCTTGATAAACGCCTCATTTCAGTCCCTAACTGTCAATCCGCCGCCTAGAGAGAGGAAGGAAGAATCGGCTGCGGCAAGGCGTTGTGAAATCTGTTACTGGCTATTTAGCTTCCTCGGTGTGGGCTACGTCCGGATAATCGATAGCCGGCTTCGGCTTTGTTGCATGGCAATCCGGGCGAAAATCGGTTACATAGCGGTATTGTTTGCCGCAATGCAGGATCACTTCCTTTTGTCCGCGCTTGAGAATACGCATCTCCACACGAAGATCGGCATAACCCTCATGAGTAAAAAGCTCATCGAAAAGTGACGACAATTTAAGTTTGATATCTTTGCAAGCCGTATTCATGTTTTTCCTCAAAAAGCAGCTTTGATTGTGATCCCGGCATTGCGCCCCGGACGAGAGTAACGTTCCCAAAGATCGGCATTGGCAAAAGTACCCAAATTCGAATGCGGGTCGCCAGACCGGGTATTGACGTCTTCCCAGTCGATATAGGTTTTATCCAGAATATTGAATAATCCGGCATTGATCGCGACATGGTCGTTGATCCGGTAATGCGCATTAAAATCGACAACGCCATAACCGGAAGTCAAAAACTGTGTATCTTCCGGCGCGGTATTTGGCTTTTTTGCGCTGACCAAGGTCACCATCAGTTCCGCTCCCCAGTATCCTGAAGGTTCGTTATAACGCAGCCCGATAACGCCTTTCATTGGACTGATGCTGCGTAACGCAGTATCGTTGGCGGTGCCGGTATTCAGATTTTTGCCTTCTGCGTATGAACCGCTCAGAATCAAACTGGCACCGGATAATGGGGTGTAAAAACTGTCCAGCTGAAGTTCGCTTTTAAACTCCACGCCCTGAATTCTCAGTTTGTCATCGTTGTTGACCTGCTGAAAAGTCAGGAACCCACCGTATTCAGAGCAAGGATTAGCCAGTGTCGGCGCGCACAGCGTGTCTGAAAATAAAAAGTCTTTATAATCGTTACGGAAAAAGGTCAGATCAAAGAATCCGGCCGCACCTTTCCCCCGCAAACCAACTTCAGCACCGGCGCTGGTTTCAGGTTTTAAATTGGGATTGGGCAAACTTTGATAACCGGCGACCGTATTGACGAAACCGGAATTGGCATCGGAAAAATTGGGCCCCCTAAAACCTTCGGCATATTGACCGTGAATCGTTAACAAGTCGGTCAAATGAAACAATGCGCCGAATTTGGGTAAAAATTGATGCTCATTTATTTTCGACGGAACAATATCCCCGGACGATTTTTCAAATAAAGCATCCGACTCCGGAGAAAGTTTGTAAAATTCCAGTCGTCCGCCCGGAATAAGCTCAATTCGCCGGTCTAATAATGAAAGGGTATCCTGCACGTATAACCCGGCTTTAGTTACCGTACTGACCGGAAAATCACGCAACGGAAACGTTTCCACCGAAACTGTCTTGGATACTTGACCGGGTTTAAATCGTCTGGTCCCGCTGGTATAGGTTATGCTGCCATCGCGTTTTTGAATGATATCGTTATGGCTGTATTGCCCTCCGTATTCCAGGGCATGATTTAAAAGGCCGGTCGAAAACTGTTTACCGAAACGTAATTCGCCGCCGGCATCATCGTTATCGAAACTGAATATACGATTGATCAAATGGCGGCCTTCCAGGACCCGGTTACCGGTCCGATCTTGATCGGTAATTTGAGTGGTTGCAGACTTTTGCCGGTAAGCCCGCCAGAACAAAGAATCAAATAATGCAAAATCGAGTCGATCCAGCGTATGGTCCAAAGAAACCCGCCAGCGAGTTTGACTATCGTTGGTTATCAAGCTATGCACAAACCGATTGGTAAAATCCTTATCTCTGGCATGCAGGGCATCAATCTCCGATTGACTGTGCATCCATTCGCCCGTTAATCGCAGCACATTATTTTCGTCAAATCGGTAGAGCAATTTGCTCAAAACGTTATAAATTTCATTATCCTGGGGACTGGGGGCGGTACGTCTTGGATTTAACTCTTTGTTATCGCCTTGCGTGTCGGTTTCACTGCTTTCGGAATGAGTAAACAGCAACATGCTTTCGAAACCTAAGGCCGCGCCAGCCAATGTTGCGGTTTTAAGGAAACTTTTATCAGTACTGTTATAACCAAGTTTGGTGTCGGCATAATAATCGTTGCCAAATAGATCGAGATAATCGCGCGGATCTTTTGTAACAAAACTGACTGTTCCGCCCAAGGCATCGCCGCCGTATTGCGCGGATCCGGAACCTCGCACAATATCCACCGATTTTAGCGCATCCATATCAACCATATTGCGGGTTGCAGAGGCAAACGAGCCGATTGAAAATGCATCGGGAAGACGCACGCCGTCGATTTGCATCAATACCCGGTTACCGCCCAAACCACGGATATTGAACCCGGAAGCCCCAAACCGCTGAGGATCATTGCCGACATTAATTCCAGGCTCATAACGGATTAAATCCTTGATGTTGCGAACCAGCCTTTTTTCAATCGTTTCAGCATCAATAGAGGATACCGTTCCCGGCCTATCCAAAGGTTCAACAGGCCGAGTCGCCTCTATAACCATGCCTTCCAGTTTAAGAACAGGGTCCAATGTCGATTGCACCTGGGCCGATACCTGCGCAGTATGCAACGCGGCATAAGCGAACACACAATGCTCTCCCAAGATGATTACCTTACCCCACCTCACAGAAGCACAATAGTTCTTCATAGAACAGGAAATCTTCTCGCAAAATGTTCGGCTGTCCATGAATTGATTCATTTAATGGATAATTACGGGGTCTTGCTTGTCACGTCTGTCTGCCCTGCGCGCCAATAACAACTGAGTTGCTTGTTGCCAATGTTCCAGCAGTTGTAAATACATTTCCAATGAGTTTGGGCTGCCTGAATTTCGGGCATGAGAAACCAGCCATTGGAGATGGCTAACGATCATGTGCGCTATTTTTGGACATTGATGCCCACCAATAAACTGTGTCATTAACAAACAGGTTTTTGCATGTATTTGCTCCAACTCCTGCTTAACAATTGATATTTCATGGATATCTGACATGCCTACCTCAATCGCAACTAATCAAATATAAATGCGGACAGTTATTGCTTATAAAAAACACAAGCATCTGTAAACCCGCTGCTTATGATGGGGAATTACAAACACATCACGATATTAATGATAATGATTCTTATTTGTAAGTCAAGAAAAGAATACGCCCCCTGCTAAGCCGCTACCTCATCACCAATTGGCGAATAACCTCAGATAAACTTATAAAATCTATGGATATGCGATGCTTTAGACTTTGGAGTAAGGTCAACCGTTAGTCACTTTGCTATACTGATTAAGATATTCCACTTACTAAATACCGGTTTTAGGCATGACTCATCGCTCCGGAAAATATTTTATTGGCGAAGTCAACCGCCGTTTAGCCCCCTGGATTTTTTTCAGTCTGGTTTTAATGAGCGGCTTAGGCATTACAGCCACATTATGGCGACATGCAGAGCAACAGCGCATTGAACATCTGCGCAGTGCATTTGAGTCCTCGGCTGATATGGCAACCCAGATTATCCGTAACCGGATCAACAACTTTTCAGTGGTCATGCGGGGCGTTAAAGGCTTCTTCGAAGGCTCGGATTACATTTCGACTGAAGAATTCAGAGCGTACATTCAGGCACTGAATGTACAAACAAAGCTTCCCGGTGTTCAAGGCATAGGCCTGGTCACCCTGGTGCCTCACGCCGATAAAGACCGACATACCGCTGAAATACGGAAACAAAATCTCCCAAACTATTCGATTAAACCGGAGGGTCAACGCGACATTTATGCACCGATCTCGCATATCGAACCATTGACTGATGAGAACTTAAAAGCACATGGCTTCGATACATTTACTTTACCTCATGCACGAACAGCCATGGAGCGGTCACGGGACACCGGCGATATTGCCATCACCTCCCGAATCACGCTGGTGCAGGATGCCGGCAAACAGGGGGTATTTGCTTTTGTCATGTACTTGCCTATCTATAAGCAAGGCGTAAAACTCGACACCCAGGCAGAACTTAGAGCGGCTAATGCCGGCTGGGTTGATGTTCCGTTTAGAATGAACGATTTTATGGCCGGACTGCGCGGAGCGATTGATCCCGATATAGATTTTGATATTCATGATCGTTCTCCCGATTACGACCCTACCCCCCTCTATCACTCTGACAATATATCTCATCATGAACGGACTCTATCAGGCAGCTTACAAACCAGTCGTGAGATAGAATTCGGCGGCCGCCAATGGGCCCTGCAACTCAGCACAACCCCCGCTTTTATAGAACGTATCTCGCCGGGCGATCATGTCCTATTGATAGCCATTGCGGGAACAGCTGTCACGCTGACATTAAGCCTTCTGACCTGGCTGTTATCCTCAGGACGTGAAAGTGCACAATCCCGCTTCCAACTCTTGTTCAAACAAGCCGGGGATGGGATTCTGCTGATATCCCGGGATCATCGTCTAATCGATGCTAATCCTGCGGCCCTCAAAATGCTGGGTTATAGCCGGTCTGAACTCTTACAACAACACTTACCCGACATATTAGCGACACATGAACATCCCAGGCTGGATTCAGAAGTCAGCCACATGATGACCGGAGTCACACATCTTCAAGAATGGATGCATGTGCGTAAGGATGGAAGCGAATTTGCAGCGGAAGTGTGTGCGAGCCAATTGGATAGTCAATTTTATTTCGCCATTCTACGCGACCTGACCGAACGTAAAAACGCCGAACAGCGCATTCTGCGCTTGACGCATCTTTACCAAGCGCTAAGCGAGACCAATCAAGCCATTGTCCGGATGATCGACGAAAGCGAACTGTTTCCTCTCGTATGCCGGTGCGCGGTCGATTTCGGCGGTATGAAAATGGCCTGGATAGGACAACTCAATGAAGCAGATCAGCACATCGATCCAGTTGCCTGTCATGGAGAGGACTTAGACTACCTTGACAAACTGACTATTTCTTCGCGTGGTGACCTCCTGTTGGGATGCGGCATCATAGGAACAGCCTTACGAGAGAATCACCCTGTCATTGTCAATGACTACTTCAACGACGCTATTACCCGTCATTGGCATGAAAGCGCCAAAACATTCGGCTGGCATTCCGCTGCGGCATTTCCCATTCAGCGTAATGACAAACCTTTTGCCGTTTTTTCTGTCTATCACGCCCAGACAGGCGCCTTTGATAAGGATGCCATCAATCTTCTTAAGGAAATGGCTTGCGACATCAGTTTCGCTCTCGACAATTTCGATCGCGAAAATCAGCGGCAACTCACCGAAAAAGCTCTGTTTAAAAGCGAATCCCATTTTCGTTTTGTCACAGAGTCTTCTCAGGCACTGATATGGGTATCCGGTACCAATAAAAAGTGCACCTGGTTCAACAAAATCTGGCTCGATTTTACCGGACGGACAATGGAACAAGAGTTGGGTAATGGCTGGATGGAGGGCGTACATCCCGATGATATTAAACACTGCATGGACCTGTTTTTAAGTCATTTCGAACGTCTAGAACCGTTTTGCATGGAATACCGCTTGAAACACCGAGACGGTGAATACCGATGGATTATAGATAACGGTGCCCCCTACTTTGACGACCAGGGTATTTTTCAGGGCTATATTGGCTCATGCCTGGACATAACAGAACGAAAAGCGGCCGAACAGGCACTGGCAGAAAATGAAGCTAAAATGTCGGCAGTTCTGGAAAATGTCAGTGCTTATATTTATATCAAAGATGAAGCAGGACGTTACCAATATGTTAATCGTAACTGCCTGACCCTTTGGAATAAGACGATGGACGAAGTGATTGGCGCAACCGATGAAAAATTATTTGATGCACAAAGCGCCGCACAAATACTAAAAAATGACCGCTGTGTTTTGGTCGATGGCAAAGCGGTCCAAAGAGAAGAAGCGAATATCGTCACATCAACAGGTAAAGTCGCTAGCTATTGGGCAGTCAAAATCCCCTTAATGCGAGAAAATGGCACTATCTATGGACTTTGCGGCATTTCTACCGATAT
Organism: Methylicorpusculum sp.; assembly: GCF_030651835.1. Lineage (GTDB taxonomy): Bacteria > Pseudomonadota > Gammaproteobacteria > Methylococcales > Methylomonadaceae > Methylicorpusculum. Next base: position 66,500 of record NZ_JAUSBX010000056.1, read on the forward strand.
TAGCGAACTCAAACGCCTGGAAATGTCGTTGCTTGAAAATGAAAAACTGCTATCCGAATCTCAGCGCATTGCACAAATAGGCAGTTGGCGCATTGATCTGCCTTCTCATAAAGTCACCTGGTCTGACGAAACCTACCACATTTTTCAGACAACCCATGACAACTTTGAACAAACCCTTGACGCGTTTACACAACGGATTGATCCCCAGGATCGCCTGGTCCTGCAAGCATGGCTCAACGACTTGGTGAAAAATGGGACGGCAGGCTCCCACCTATTCAAAATGCTGCTGCCGGAGGGCAACGAACGGATACTCGAAATGCATGGCGAACTTAAATGTGACACGAACGGCATGCCCATAGCGATCAATGGCACAGTTCAGGATATCACCGAGCGCTTACAGGCAGAACAACAGTTACGGCTGAATGCCCAGGTATTTGATTTCAGCCGTGAAGGCATCATCATTACCGATGCTCAAAACAAGATTGTCGCTATCAATCCGGCCTACTCAGAAATCAGCGGTTACTCGTTTCAGGAAGCGCTAGGTAAAAATCCAAGACTGGTTTCTTCAGGAAAGCAAGACAAATCCTTTTATAAGGACATGTGGCAGCAAATTCTGAATCAGGGTCATTGGCAAGGAGAAGTGATCAACCGCCGCAAAAATGGCAGTCTTTATCCTCAATGGCTTTCCATCAGTGTTATTCGCGACCAGAATGGCCGTATTTCACACCATATCGGTATTTTGAACGATCTCAGCGAACACAAAGCGGCCGAAGAACGTATCCAATTTTTAAGCAATTTTGATCCATTGACACATCTTCCCAACCGGGATTTGCTGCGTGATCGAACCCAACTGGCCCTGGCTGCCGCACAGAGAGCCAACAGTTCGTTTGCGTTAATGTATCTGGATGTTGATCGCTTCAAAATAGTTAACGACTCAATGGGTCCCAGCATTGGCGACCAGCTGCTTAAAGAGCTGGCCAATCGCTTGATTGAACATTTACACCCGGATGATACGGTGTGCCGTCAGGGCGGTGATGAGTTCATTTTTTTATTACCCAACACTGATGCGGAAGGGGCTGCCCATGTTGCCCAAAAAATTCTGGAACTGATAGCCCAGCCTTTTACTCTGGAAGGTCAGCGCATGACGCTAACCGCCAGTATCGGCATTGCGCAATATCCTCAAGACGGCAACGAACTGGAACAGCTTGCACAATCCGCTGATGCCGCACTTTTCCGTGCCAAACAAAATGGCCGCAACAATTTCCAATTTTTCACCCGCCAATTACATCAGCAAGCTCATGAAATGCTGCAGGTAGAAAATGAGTTACGTCAGGCACTGGAGCGAAATGAACTCATCCTGTATTACCAGCCGCAAATTGATGCAAAAACATCAAAGATTATTGGCGTTGAAGCACTGATCCGCTGGCAGCATCCTCAGAAAGGCATGGTGCCGCCAGGCCGTTTCATTCCTATTGCCGAGGAGAGCGGCCTGATTGTCGACATTGGTGACTGGGTATTGCATACCGCCATCCAACAAAATGTAACCTGGCAAAATGAAGGACTAAATATCGTCCCTGTTGCGGTCAACCTGTCCGTTGCGCAGTTCCGGCAAGACCGACTCTACCGGATGATTGCCCAATACTTGCGGGAATATAAACTGGACCCTGCCTTGCTGGAATTGGAGATGACAGAAGGCATCGCTATGGAAAACACAGAACAAACCATCAGTACACTCAATCAATTACATGCACTGGGCGTTAAACTGGCTATTGATGATTTCGGCACCGGCTATTCTTCGCTGAGCTATCTCAAACGGTTCCAGATCGACAAGCTTAAGATAGATCAAAGCTTCGTCAGAGACCTAGGCCGCGATACCGAAGACGCCGCTATAGTGACCGCAATTATCGGCATGGCAAAAGGACTTGGCTTCAAAACTATCGCAGAAGGCGTAGAAACACAGGATCAACTTGATTTTCTACGTGAAAAACAATGCGATGAAATTCAAGGCTATTTCTTTAGCAAGCCGGTACCGCCGGAGAAATTTGCCGAATTGCTGCGGAAAGGCAGTATTTGAGACGCTAAGCAACGAGCAGCAATTCGGACGTTCACATCCTTGTGAACTAGATCCCGGCAATCCATGCCGGAATGACGGCGAGAAAGATAACGGGCTGCCGGATTTTTCCGGTAGGTGTGGTTTAATAAGATTAGATTTATTCTTAAATCAACTTTCTATCCAATATTTACCATCACTTATTTAGCCTAACCCAGCAAACTTTGTATCTGTTGTCTTACATCTCGTCCATCGTTATCTTGCTCAACGGCCATTATAAATAAGCAACGATTATTACTGTTTTTTGCCCACAGATTGCCTACAGCGCGTTTTTCAGCCGAATCGTCGTTGCTGACATAAGCTTCGCCTTTGTACTCGACGACCAGCATCCTCCCATCTTTGAGTTCGCAGACAAAATCCGGATAAAACCGGTTATGGGCCAGCGGTAGCCAGAAAGAGGCATGTTCACGGCGGACTAAGTTACGAATCCAATATTTCACTTCCGGCAAACTGTCAATTGCCTTGGCGCATTCGAACTCTTCGCCTTGGGCTTTCAGATCCTCAATGAGCGGGAAAAAATGCTTCTGAAACTTGTATCGGCCAGCATAGTAAGGTGGTCTGGCTGGATAGTGTTGCGGCGAAAAGCGGTAGACAAACTCATCGCTTAACAAGACTTGCGCCTCGTTGCCGAACAAGGTTTGCTGATAGCCTTCTTTTTGCGCGCGTCTCCGATATAAGCCAATTAAATCCCTCACCGCTCGTAACAAGGGAAATTTATTGCGTACCAAAGTCGTTAAATTGATGTTGGCTGTTTGCAGCAAATCTTTAATCAGTAAAGCGCTAAATTTAATCAGGTCTCGCTGCATGACATCGGCTTGCTTACATTCCCGGTCCAGCCAACTGATTAAATCCTGTTTGGTGACATCGAGTAAATCTTCATTGAAGTTAATTACCTCGTTTTGTTTAGCAAGGGAAAAACTGATTTCCTTACCGTCCATGTCAATTGAAAAACTGTTACTGGTTTCCTGAATCCGGAAGTTATTCAACTTGGCAGGGTACTCGAGCAAATTCAAATGGCCGTTTTCCAAAATGGTTTCCGGTTCGACCAGTTCCAATTCGTCTTGAATGTACGCACACAGCAACGGCAACCGGCCAAAGCTTTCGCCGCGCTCCGAGGGCGATTTTTGCGCCTGGATACTCTGATTGTGGATGCGTAAATCGCGGGCGATGGCTTCTTGAGCAGGTTTTTTACCGGCAGCTTTAATCAGCGTTTGCTGTAGTGCATCTGATGCTTCGCCATTAACGCGAACGATAATTTTTTGATTATCTTTATCCTCAGTAATTGCCAATTTGCGTTTATCGTCATCATCCAGATGCTCCAGTTCGGGCATGATGGGTAATTCAATAACCAAATAAACCAGTTCAAGCTTTGGCACTGCACCACCAGTTTGCCCAAACAAATCAGTTTGCCCTTCATCATCGGTTGGTGATTGCTGACGTAAAAAGGCGGCAACTTCCATTTCCTCAAAGCCCATTGCAATCAGCTTGTCGGTTAACTCCTTAGCAGCATTGGCAAACCCCTTGGTAGCTAAATGAGCATAAGCCCGATTCAGATCTTCAATCACCCGACGCCGGGCAAACGGCATGCGCAGCACCCGACCTAATAACTGTTCGGCATCCTTGCTGGAGCTGACTTGTTTAACCTAAAAAGAGCAGTTAAAACTTGCTAAACTATCTCAAGTAATTGATGTCAATTGAGAATGAGGCGCTTATGCAAGAGATCATGACTCACCCATTGGGTGATGGCCAATCAAAAGCATTGATAACCTTAGCCGAACCAGTAACGGTCGACACATTTGGCGGGCGGATTCATGTCGAATGGAATCCGCAAGCGGCCGTAACGCCGTTGGGACAGTTGCCGTTTTTTATCGACTACCTGCACGTCAGTGGCTTGTTTGACGAGTGGGTGTCGAACTGTCCGTTGCACTGGACGAGTCCGAATGCCCCGACTAAAACCGATGTTTTAGGTACGGTGCTCTTGTCGGTGCTGTCGGGCCATCAGCGCTATGCCCACATCAACGCCTTGCGCGGTGATGGCGTCAATCCCGGTTTATTGGGCATGAGCAAAGTGGTCAGCGAAGACTCGGTGCGGCGCAGCTTCAGCAAAGCGCCGGAAGAGGAAGTCATTCCCTGGTTACAAGGAAGCCTTCAGCGAGTCTATGCGCCGGTGTTGAGTGAGCCTTGGATTCTGGATGCGGATGCCACGGTGAAGACCATTTACGGCCAGCAGGAAGGCGCGGAAGTCGGTTACAACCCGCATAAACCGGGACGCCCGTCGCACACCTACCACACTTATATGATCGCCAATCTGCGCTTGATTCTGGACGTGGAAGTCCGGAGCGGCAAACAAGTCGCGTCCAAGCACAGTGCCCCCGGGTTATGGGCATTACTGGAACGCCTGCCCCGTGAACACTGGCCGGCGTTGATCCGAGGCGACCGCGACTGGGGCACCGAAGCCAATATGAGTGGGGCAGAACAGAGAGACGTACCGTATTTGTTCAAACTGCGCCTGACCAAAGGTACGCGGACCCTCGTCGACCGGCTCATGCGCGGCTACGACTGGATAGACGCAGGCCAAGGTTGGCAAGGTGCCGAATCGACCTTGCGTCTCAGCGGCTGGAGCCGGAACCGGCGCGCCATCGTCTTACGTCGGCGTATCAAAAAAGACTTGG